>NZ_JBFAML010000001.1:0-686902 GCF_040660295.1 Micromonospora sp. NPDC049891 | reverse complement strand
GCCGTACGCGTCGTCGGGAATCACCACGTGGTCACCCGGTGCGCACACGGTACGCAGCAGGGTGTCCTCGGCGGCGAGGCCGCTGGCGAAGGCGAGGCCGACCTGGCCGGCTTCCAACGCGGCCAGGCACTCCTGGAGCGCGTCGCGGGTGGGGTTGCCCGAGCGGCTGTACTCGTAGCCGAGCCGCGGCGCGCCGACGGCGTCCTGGGCGTACGTGCTGGTCTGGTAGATCGGTGGAATCACCGCGCCGGTGCGGGCCTCGGGGTCCTGGCCGGCATGGATGGCGAGCGTCTCGAAGCCGTGGGTCATTCCGCAGACGTTAGTCGCCCTGCTTGCCGGATCGCCTGGAACCCAACCCGGCTCGCCTCCGGAGCCCTGTCGGACCGTTGAGTGATACTGCCCGGGTGACCCCGACCAAGAGCCTTCCATCCCGTCTGATCATGATTGGCCGGCTCAGGCGGCTCACCTCAAGGCGTCTGGTCGCCATCTGGGAACGTCGGCTCCCCGAGTTCGTTTCCTGACCGTGGATAAGTGTGTGTTCTGCGGGATCGTGGCCGGTGAGGTGCCGGCGTTCCGGGTGACCGACGAGCCGGACGGGGTGGCGTTCCTGGACACCCGGCCGGTGTTCAAGGGCCATGTGCTGGTGGTGCCACGCACCCATCTGGTCACCCTCGCCGACCTGCCGCCGGGGTCCCTCGCCGGCTACTTCGGGTTGGTGCGGCGGATCGCCGTGGCTGTCGAATCCGGTCTAGGGGCGGGCGGCACGTTCGTGGCGATGAACAACAGGGTGTCCCAGTCGGTGCCGCACCTGCACACCCATGTGGTGCCCAGGACGAAGGGCGACGGGCTACGTGGCTTCTTCTGGCCTCGTACCCGCTATGCGGACGACGCCGAGGCCGCGTCCTACGCCGACCGGATCCACACGGCCCTGGCGGGGTGAGCCGGCCTGAGCGGCGGTGGGGCGGGTAAGGAAGCGGGGTCCGCCGGTGTTGCACGCGGGGAAGGGTACGAAAGGAGTCCCACCGTGTTCCTCCGCCGCTTGAAGGCCGAGATGATCTCACCCGACCAGGCCCTGTCGGGCCGTCCCATCGCGATGCCGGTGGCCGACCGGCACGAGGTGCTCGGGACCCCGTTGAAGGGCCCGTTCCCCGAGGGTTACCAGGTCGCCGTGTTCGGTATGGGGTGTTTCTGGGGGGCCGAGCGCCTGTTCTGGACCCTGCCCGGCGTTTTCACCACGTCCGCGGGTTACGCGGGTGGTTACACCCCGAACCCGACGTACGAGGAGGTCTGCTCCGGGATGACCGGGCACACCGAGGCGGTCGAGGTGGTGTACGACCCCACGAAGATCAGCTATGAGGACCTGCTGAAGGTCTTCTGGGAGAACCACGACCCGACCCAGGGCATGCGCCAGGGCAACGACGTGGGCACCCAGTACCGGTCCGCGATCTACGCCAGCACGGACGAGCAGCTCGCTATCGCCGAGGCGTCGCGGGAGGCGTTCGCGCCGATCGTGGCCCGCGCCGGCAAGGGCGAGATCACCACGGAGATCGCCCGGCTCGGCGACTACTACCTGGCCGAGGACTACCACCAGCAGTACCTCGCCCCGACCAAGAACCCGAACGGGTACTGCAACCACGGCCCGAACGGGCTGAGCTGCCCGGTCGGGGTGGCACGTACCGCAGGCTGAGCAGCCACGCACGGTATGCGCGTCCTGACGACCGGCCCGCCGATTCGGCGGGCCGGTCGCCGTGTGTGCGCCAGGCCACCGGTCCGTGATCACATCGACGCTGCACGTATTGCGGCATTCGTCACACCCGGAACTGCTCCACAAACGCCGCAAGAGACGCCAGGTGGGCATGAAACAGCCAAGCGCTCGGCCGGCATGACACCCGCTTGATCGCGGGGCGCGGATTCTAGCAATGCTGTTACACGACCGTCATGGTCTCAACAGGCTAATCGCAACATCCTCTGGCAGCATGGGCTCACATGTGCGGACTGGCTGGGGAGTTCCGACGGGACGCGACGCGTGCCGACGTCGCAGCGGTGGAACGGATGGCCGCCACCATGTGCGATCGGGGGCCTGACGGCAGCGGAGTGTGGTCACAGGGGGCTGTCGCCCTCGGCCACCGGCGACTGAAAATCATCGACCTGTCGGCGGCCAGCGGCCAGCCGATCGTCGACTCCGCCGCCGGGCTGACCGGCGTCTTCAACGGCTGCATCTACAACTACCGAGAGCTGCGCGCCGAGCTTCAGGCCAAGGGCCACCACTTCTTCTCCACCGGCGACAGCGAGGTCGTCGTCAAGGCGTACGCCGAGTGGGGGCTGGACTTCGTCGACCACCTGGTCGGCATGTTCGCCGTGGCGATCAGCGAACGGGACACCGGTCGCCTGGTGCTGGCCCGGGACCGGCTCGGCATCAAGCCGCTCTACCTCGCCGAGTCCGCAGGCGTGGTGCGCTTCGCCAGCACCCTGCCGGCGCTGCTGGCCGGCGGCGGGGTGGACACCACGATCGACCCGGTCGCGCTGGGTCACTACCTCAGCTTCCACAGCATCGTGCCGCCGCCGCGCACCATCCTGCGCGGGGTCGCCAAGCTGCCACCGGCCACCGTCCGGGTCTACGAGGCCGACGGCCGCAGTCACGAGCGGGTCTACTGGGACCCTCCGTTCCTCCGCCGCGACGAGCACGCCGGATGGTCCGAACGGCAGTGGCAGGACGCGTTGCACGAGTCGCTCACCACGGCCGTACGCCGGCGGATGGTCGCCGACGTGCCGGTCGGCGTGCTGCTCTCCGGCGGCCTGGACTCCAGCCTGGTGGTCGCCCTGCTGGCCGGGGAGGGGCAGCGCGGGCTCTCCACGTTCTCCATCGGCTTCGACGCCGTCGGCGGCCGGGAGGGTGACGAGTTCCGCTACTCCGACGTGGTCGCCAAGACCTTCGACACGGACCACCACCAGATCCGGGTCGCCGCACAGGACCTGGTCCCGCCGCTGGAGGCGGCCGTCGCGGCCATGAGCGAACCCATGGTCAGCCACGACTGCGTCGCCTTCTACCTGCTGAGCCAGGAGGTGTCGCGGCACGTCAAGGTGGTGCAGTCCGGCCAGGGCGCCGACGAGATCCTGGGCGGCTACCACTGGTACCCGCCGCTGGCGCAGGTCGGCCGGGAGCAGGCCCTCGACACGTACGCCCGGGCCTTCTTCGACCGCGACGGCGCCGGCCTGGCCCGGGTGCTCAACCCCGACTGGCTCACCGACGGCGATCCGGCCCGGGAGTTCGTCGCCGCGCACCTGGCGCGGCCGGGCGCGCAGACCGCCGTCGACGCCGGTCTGCGCATCGACACGCAGATCATGCTCACCGACGACCCGGTGAAGCGGGTCGACAACATGACCATGGCGCACGGGCTGGAGGCCCGGGTGCCGTTCCTGGATCACGAGTTCGTGGAACTGGCCGCCGCCTGCCCGCCGGAGCTGAAGCTGGCGCAGGGCGGCAAGGGTGTGCTGAAGGAGATCGGCCGCCGCGTGCTGCCGCACGAGGTGATCGACCGGCCCAAGGGGTACTTCCCGGTGCCGGGCCTGACGCACCTGGAGGGCAAGCTCCTCGACCGGGTACGCGACGCGCTGTACGCCCCCGAGGCCCGCCGCCGTGACCTGTTCCGCACCGAGTACGTCAACGCCCTGCTCGACGCTCCCAACGCCGAACTGACCCCGTTGAACGGAAACAAGCTGTGGCAACTCGGACTCCTGGAAATGTGGCTCCAGAGCCACGGAATCGACTGACCGTGACCGACACCCTGGCCACCGGCGTCGCCCGGACAGACCGGGGCCGCGGCGCCGGCAGACGGTACGAGCGGGTCGGGCCGGGCGGTGATCCGATCGCCACCGGCGGCAACGCCGACCCGACCGCCGACGAGCGCCCGAGCACCGGTGCGGATGTCATAGTCGACTGCGGCTGGGGGCGGCTGGTCTTCGGCCAGACCTTCGCCGACCAGTCCGCGGTGGCCGACGTACTGCGCTCCGAGGCGGCCGGCGCCCGGGACATCTGCATCTACCTGCGGGATCCGCACGTGCTGGTCTCCCGGCTCCCGGACGAGTTGTTCATCGACCCGTCGCTGACCTTCCGGTTGCCGCTCGGCGGGGACCGTCGCGGGCCCCGCCCCGGCGCCGGTACCACCGAGGAGGCCGGCACCGCCGAGACGCCGGCACCGCTCGACGGCCGCAACGAGCTGCCCGGGGTACGCATCCGCCGGTTGCGTGACGCCGCCGACGCCGACGCGGTCAATCGGATCTACGCGGCCAACGGCATGGTCACCGCCCCGGTCGACGTGCTCGTCGACAACGCCGCGACCGACCGTTTCCTGCACCTGGTGGCCGAGGCGGTCACCGGCGAGATCGTCGGCACCATCACCGGCATCGACCATGTGGCGGTCTTCGACGACCCGGACAACGGCGCCAGCCTGTGGTGCCTGACCGTCGACTTCAACCAGGCCCCGCCCGGCACCGGGCAGGCACTGATCACCGAGCTGGCCGGTCGCCTGGTCGCCCGGGGCCGCGCGTACGTCGACCTGTCCGTGCTCGCCGAGAACGCCGGGGCGATCCGGCTCTACGAGCGGCTCGGCTTCTACCGCACCGCCACGCTCTGCGTGAAGCGGAAGAACCCGATCAACGAGCGGTTGTTCCTGCCGGCCATGCCGGTGGGCTACGACGGGCTCAACCCGTACGCGCGGATCGTCGCCGACGAGGCGATGCGGCGGGGCATCCGGGTGGAGGTGACCGACCCGGAGTGGGGCGAGCTGCGGCTGACCAGCGGCGGCCGGACCATCCTCACCCGGGAGTCGCTGTCCGAGCTGACCTCGGCGGTGGCGATGAGCCGCTGCGACGACAAGCGGGTCACCCGCCGGATCCTGACCGAGGCCGGCCTGTCGGTACCGCGCGGGCGCACCGCCACCGGAGACACCGCCGACGCGGAGTTCCTGGCCGAGGTGGGCCAGCTGGTGGTCAAGCCGGCCCGGGGCGAGCAGGGCAACGGCATCACCGTCGGCGTACGCACCCCGGAGGCACTCGCCGCCGCCGTCGAGCTGGCTGCCCGGTTCTGCCCCGAGGTGTTGCTGGAGGAGCTGTGCACCGGTGAGGACCTGCGGGTCGTCATGATCGATCACGAGGTGGTGGCCGCCGCCGTACGCCGGCCCGCCTCGATCACCGGCGACGGCGTGCACGACATCGCCGAGCTGATCGAGCGGCAGAGTCGCCGCCGGGCCGCCGCCACCGGTGGCGAGTCCCGCATCCCGCTCGACGACATGACCCGGGACGTCGTCACCGAGGCCGGTTACCAACTGCACGACGTACTGCCCGAGGGCCAGCTGTTGGCCGTGCGGCGCACCGCGAACCTGCACACCGGCGGCACCATCCACGACGTGACCGGGGAGCTGCACCCCTCCATCGCCGAGGCGTGCGTCGCCGCCAGCCGCGCCATCGACATCCCGGTCACCGGGCTCGACCTGCTGGTACCAGCGCCGGACCAACCAGAGCACGTCTTCATCGAGGCCAACGAGCGGCCCGGGCTGGCCAACCACGAGCCGCAGCCCACCGCCGAACGCTTCGTGGATCTGCTCTTTCCCGGGACTCGGGCACCGCAGCGGCTGTGGACCCCGGCGGGTGCGGCACCATCTGGGGCATGACCGTACGCAAGACCACTCCGCTCCCCATTGACCTGGACTATCTACGCCAGGTCCTGGTCGAGCTGCTCGACATTCCGAGCCCGTCGGGGCGCACCGATCATGTGCAGCAGTACGTGGGCGAGCGCCTGTCGGCGCTCGGTATCCCGTCGACGCTCACCCGCCGGGGCGCGCTGAGCGCCTGCCTGCCCGGACCCCGCGAGACCGGCGCGGACCGGGCCATCGTGGTACACACCGACACCATCGGCGGGATGGTCAAGCGGTTGAAGGAGAACGGCCGGCTGGAGCTGAAGCCGATCGGTACGCACAGCGCCCGGTTCGCCGAGGGCGCCCACGTACGGATCTTCACCGACGACCTGGATCGGGTGGTCACCGGTCAGGTGCTGCCGCTCAAGGCCAGCGGCCACCGCTACAACGAGGGCGTCGATCTGCAGGGCTTCGGCTGGGAGCAGGTGGAGGTACGCGTCGACGAGCCGGTGGAGGACATCGCCGGCCTGCGGGCGCTCGGCATCGACGCGGGCGACTTCGTGGCGTTCCTGCCCAACCCGACGGTCACCCCCAGCGGGTACGTCAAGTCCCGCCACCTGGACGACAAGGCCGGCGTGGCCGCGGTGCTCTCCGCCATGAAGGCGATGGTCGACGCCGGGGTGAAGCCCGCCGTGACCGCGCACCTGCTGGTCACCGTGACCGAGGAGATCGGCCACGGCGCGTCCCACGGCCTCGACCCGGACGTGGCCGAGATCGTTTCGGTGGACGCGGCGGTGGTCGCCCCCGGGCAGCAGTCCCGGGAACACTCCGCCACCCTGGCGATGGGCGACGGTGTGGGACCGTTCGACTACCACCTCACCCGCAACCTGGCAGCGATCGCCCGGGAGCACGACGTGGATCTCGTCCGGGACGTCTTCGACTACTACCGTTCGGACGTGGCGGCGGCGGTGGAGGCGGGCGCACACGCCCGGGTGGCGCTGCTCGGGTTCGGCGTCGACGCCACCCACGGTCACGAGCGCACCCACCTGGAGGGGCTGCGCCACCTGGCCCAGTTGATCTGCCTCTACCTCCAGAGCGATCTGGTGTTCCCCGAATGGGACGCCGAGCCGGAGGGCGACCTGGCCGACTTCCCGTCGCTGGCGGTGCAGCCGGCCAACGCGGACGGCCCCCGCGAGGGCCCGATCGGCATCGCCCAGAGCGCCTGACAGCGGGGGCGGCCGGCGGTGTGATCGAAATCCGTTGCCGGTGGGCCGGCGGCTGGATAGCGTGGCGGTACACGGGAAAGGAGGTGGTCCAGACTTGTATAGCAATCGGACTCGTGAGGTGGCTGTCCGCTAGCCGCTGTCCTCGACAGTGACAGCTCGTCCCTCGGGACGGGCACGGTAAGAATCGTCGAGACCGTGTGGCAGCGGTGCGGCGAAACCACGACAGCCACCCGACCCCCGGGGTGCCGGCCCAGTCCAGCCGGCCCGCGCGTGAGCGCGGAAGCCCCGGGGGTCGCTTCATTCGCACCGGAGGCGGCCGTGTCCATGCGCGAGCTGGTGGTGCTCGGCACGGCGAGCCAGGCACCCACCCGGGCCCGCAACCACAACGGGTACGTGCTGCGCTGGGACGACGAGGTGATCCTCTTCGACCCCGGCGAGGGTAGCCAGCGGCAACTGCTGCACACCGGCGTCACCGCCACCGACCTGACCCGGATCTGCGTCACCCACTTCCACGGCGACCACTGCCTCGGCCTGCCCGGCACCATCCAGCGCCTGTCCCTGGACCGGGTGCCCCATCCGGTGGCGGTGCACTTCCCGGCCGGGGGTGCCGACTACTTCGCCCGGCTGCGGCACGCCAGTTCCTTCCATGAGACCGCCGAGCTGGCCGTGGAGCCGATCGAGGCGGACGGACAGCGGATCGAGTTGCGCCACGGGACGTTGGAGGCGCGCCGGCTGCGGCACCCCGTCGAGACGTACGGCTATCGGCTGCTGGAGCCGGACGGGTGCCGGATGCTGCCGGAGCGGCTGGCCGCGTACGGCATCGCCGGGCCGGCGGTCGGTGAGCTGCACCGCACCGGCCACCTCGACCTCGACGGGCGCCGCGTCACCCGGGACGAGGTGAGCGTGCGCCGACCGGGGCAGCGGTTCGCCTTCGTGATGGACACCGGGCTCTGCGACGGTGTGTACGCCCTCGCCGAGCACGCCGACCTGCTGGTCATCGAGTCGACGTTCCTGGAGTCGGAGGCCGCGCTCGCCGCCGAGGTCGGGCACCTCACCGCCGGCCAGGCCGCGCGGGTGGCGGCCGAGTCGGGGGTACGCCGACTCGTCCTCACCCACTTCTCCCAGCGGTACGCCGACTCGGTCCGCTTCGCCGACGAGGCCCGCCGGCACTTCGACGGGGATCTGGTGATCGCCGAGGATCTGGCCACGGTTCAGGTGCCGCCCCGACGGGTACCCTCGGCTGAGTGACCGTCACGCTGCGTCCGGCAGAGTCGGCCGATCTCATGCCGGTGGGCGCCCTGCACCAACGTTCCCGGGTCGCCGCGTACTCCTCGTTCCTGCCGCCGGAGGCGCTGGCCCACCCGACACCGGAGGCGATGGGCGAGTACTGGGTGCAGCGGTGGACCTGGGAGCGGGCCGACCACCTGCTCACTGTGGCCGAGCGGGACGGCACGCTCGCCGGCTTCAGCTACCTGGGCCCCGACGACGAGGGTGACCCGGCGACCGGCCTGCTCAACGCCATCCACCTGGAGCCGACCGAGCGGGGTCGCGGCGTCGGCCGGGCGCTGATGGTCGACGCCCTGGCCGGCATGCGGGCCCGCGGCTGGCGCCGCGCGGTCCTCTGGGTGCTGCGCGACAACACCCACGCCCGCCGCTTCTACGAGCGCGGCGGCTGGCACCCCACCGGCCAGAAGCGCGACGACACGATCGGCACCACCCTCACCCCCCAACTACGCTACGCCCGCCCCCTCCAACCCCTTTAACTGTGTTGATCATGAGGTTGGCGGCAGTGTTCGATCTCCACGATGCCGCCTACCTCATGATCAACGCGGGTGGGTGGGGGTGGGTTGGGGGTTAGCGGGCGCCCAGGTGGGCCAGCAGGTCCTGGCGGGTGAGGACGCCCTTGGGCTTGCCGTCGATCAGGACCAGCGCGGCGTCGGACTTCTCCAGCAGATTCACCGCCTCGCTGACCGGCTGGCCGCCGCCGATCATCGGCAGCGGGGGTGCCATGTGCCGCTCGATCGTGTCGTGCAGCTGCGCCTGGCCGGTGAATAGCGCGTCGAGCAGATCCTTCTCGGCGATCGAGCCGGCCACCTCACCGGTCACCACCGGCGGCTCGGCCTTCAGCACCGGCAGCTGCGAGACGCCGTACTCGCGCATGTAGTCGACGGCGTCGCGGACCGTCTCGGTCGGGTGCACGTGGACCAGCTCGGGCAGGCCGCCCGGCTTGCCGGCCAGGGCCTCGGAGACGGTGGGCTCCGAACCGGAGGCGTCGAGGAAGCCGTAGCGGGCCATCCAGTCGTCGTTGAAGATCTTGGAGAGGTAGCCCCGACCACCGTCCGGCAGCAGCACCACGATCACGTCGTCCGGGCCGGCGGCGCGCGCCACCTCCAACGCCGCGACGGCCGCCATTCCGCAGGAGCCACCGACCAGCAGCCCTTCCTCGCGAGCCAACCGCCGGGTCATCTCGAACGACTGCTTGTCGGAGACCTCGATGATCTCGTCGGCCACGTCCCGGTCGTACGTCTCCGGCCAGAAGTCCTCGCCGACCCCCTCGACCAGGTACGGCCGGCCGGTTCCGCCGGAGTAGACCGAGCCCTCCGGGTCGGCGCCGATGACCTTGACGGTCCCGCCGGACGCCTCCTTCAGGTAGCGCCCGATGCCGGAGATCGTGCCGCCGGTACCCACCCCGGCCACGAAGTGGGTGATCCGTCCCTCGGTCTGCTTCCACAGCTCCGGGCCGGTCGTCTCGTAGTGCGAACGCGGGTTGGCCGGGTTGGCGTACTGGTTGGGCTTCCACGCGCCGGGGATCTCCCGGGCCAGCCGGTCGGAGACGTTGTAGTACGAGCGGGGGTCCTCCGGTGCCACGGCGGTCGGGCAGACCACCACCTCGGCACCGTACGCCCGCAGCACGTCCTGCTTGTCCTGGCTGACCTTGTCCGGGCAGACGAACACGCAGCGGTAGCCCTTGAGCTGGGCCACCAGAGCCAGGCCGACGCCGGTGTTGCCGCTGGTCGGCTCGACGATGGTGCCACCCGGGCGGAGAATTCCCGCCGCCTCGGCGTCCTCCACCATGCGCAGCGCGATCCGGTCCTTCACCGACCCGCCAGGGTTGAGGTACTCCACCTTCGCCAGCACCGTCGCCTGGATGCCCTCGGCTACGTTGCGTAGCCGTACCAGCGGCGTGTTGCCGATCATTTCGACGACGTTGTCGTAGTACTGCACCTCGTTGTGCCCTTCTGCTGCGGCGCCGGCACGCCAGGCCGGGCGGGTGAGTCAGGTGGAATTCCCGCCCAGGGTACGTCGGTCAGGGCACCACGTGGCCGGGGACCACGGTGCTGCGACGTGCCTCCCACTCCAGGAAGCGCTCGGTCTCGGCGAGCACCGCACCGGCCAGCCAGGTGACCATCACCGCGTCGTCGATCAGCCCGAACACCGTGAGGAACATTTCCGGAACCGCGTCGATCGGCGAGACGATGTACGCCGTGGCCGCGGTCATCATGGCCAGCCGCAGCCCGCCGTCGTACTGGCCACGGGCGGTGGCCGAGATCATCCTGGGTAGCGCCCCGATCCGGGCGCCGAGCGACGGCCCGCCCCGGGCACCGGCGGTCATCGCCCGTGCCAGGGCCACGAACGCGGCACCTCGCTTCAACGTCTTAGCCATCGTCGTGCTCCTTTCCACGTGCAGCGTGACGCCCCGCCGCAACACCGTCCATCCAAGTACCCAGCACGGTCGTTTTCCAGGCACCGGAGCGCCGCGACGACGACAGCGGGGCGTCAGACAGGCGCGCTAGTGTCACGGTATGGGGGTCGCTGGTTCTGTCGTACCGGATCGTCCGCGCTGGCAGCGTGCCCTGCGGGTGGCCCGTGTGGCGGCCATCGGCACGGGCGCCACGGTGGCGGCCGCAGCGGCGACGACCGGTGTGCTCTTCGGTCAGGCCCGGCAGGCCCGGCGCACCATTCCGATGGCCGAGGCGCCGCCACCACGCTGCGACGGCACCTACGGCGCGAAGTTCCCCGGACCCGCGATCACCATGGTCATTCTCGGCGACTCGTCGGCCGCCGGTTACGGAGTGCACCGCCGCCGTGAGACGCCCGGCGCGTTGCTGGCCACCGGCCTGTCCCGGCGCCTCCAGCGTCCCGTCCGGCTGCACCGCTTCGCGGTGGTGGGTGCCATCTCGGCCGGCCTGAAATTCCAGGTCGAGGCGGCCCTGGAGTGCAACCCCGACGTCGCGGTCATCCTCATCGGCGGCAACGACGTCACCAACCGTACGCCGCCGACCCTGGCCGTGCGCTACCTCGTCGAGGGGGTCCGGGCGCTTCGCTCGGTCGGTGCCGAGGTGGTCGTCGGGACCTGCCCGGACCTGGGTGCGATCCGACCCATCCAACCGCCGCTGCGATGGTTGGCCCGCCGCTGGAGCCGGCAACTCGCCGCGGCGCAGACGGTCGCGGTGGTGTCCGCCGGCGGCTGGACCGTCTCCCTCGGTGACCTGCTCGGTCCCCGGTTCAACGCCGAACCGGGACGGATGTTCGCCTGGGACCGCTTCCATCCCTCCGCCGACGGATACGCGGCGGCAGCCGCCGCGCTGTTGCCGACGGTGCTCTCCGCCCTCGGGCACGGTGCCGAACGCAGGCCTTCGCCAACGCGCCTGGAAGGCGTACGGTCTTTGCCGAAGGCCGCGCAGGAGGCGGCTCGGCACCCGGGGACGGAGGTCAGCGGTACGCAGGTCCGGGGCAGCGAGAACGGTCCGGCCGGCCGTTGGGCGCAGCTGCGCCGGCGAGGGCTCTTCGGTGTCGGTCCGACGCCGCAGCCAGCGCCCACCGTCGACTCACCCGCAGTGGAAGGATTCTCATGACCGAGCGGATCAGGGGCCGGTACGGCTCCGACGCCGGCCCGAGGGTGGCGCCATGACCGGCCTCCCTCCCGGCACCCGGGTCGCCGCGCGGGTCGCCCGCACCGCCGCGTTCTCCCTGCTCGCTGGCGCGCTCGGCGGGGCCGCGGTGCTCGCCGGAGAGGCCGTGGTGGCTCGCAACCGCCGCTACGCCCAGCCGGAACTCGGCCTGGCCCTGCGGGCGACCGTCGGTCGGGCCGGTGCCCCGTCGCTGCGCCTGGTGCTGCTCGGCGACTCCTCCGCCCTCGGCGTCGGTGTGGACCGTCTCGGCGACACCATCGGCGGACAACTGGCGGAGCTGCTCGCCGAGGGACCCAGCGGGCGTCAGGTCCACCTGTCCAGCGTCGGTGTCTCCGGATCGCGCTCCACCGACCTGGCCACCCAGGTGGCCCGGGCGTTGCTCGGCGAGCGGCCGGACGTGGCGGTCATCCTGGTCGGCGCCAACGACGTCACGAGCATGCGCCGCCCGACCGAGGCCGCCGCCTACCTCGGTGCGGCCGTGCATCGGCTGCGTCAGGCCGGTGTCGAGGTGGTGGTCGGCACCTGCCCGGATCTCGGCGCCGTACGCGCGATCGCGGCACCGCTGCGGCAGGTCGTCGGATGGATGGGGCGCCGTGTCGCCCGGGCGCAGACCGGTGCGGTGCTCGACGCCGGTGGCACGGTGGTCGACCTGGCCACCGAGACGGGCCCGGTGTTCCGCGCCGACGCCGGCACCTTCTGTCACGACGGCTACCACCCCTCCGCCGACGGTTACCGGGTCTGGGCGCACGCCCTGCTGCCCTCGGTGATCGCCGCGGCAGCCGTCACCCCGCGCCGCTGACCGGTCGGCTCACCTGTCGTCGCTGCTCACCTGTCGTCCGGGTGCGCAGGGTGACATTTCCCGGCCGGCAGAAAACTTCCGCCGCAAGTTACCGGCGAGTTAACGTGACCGTATGCCGATTGAGTCGTCCCGCGACGCCGTCATCGTCGCCACCGCCCGCTCCCCCATCGGCCGAGCCCACAAGGGGTCCCTACGCGATCTCCGCCCGGACGATCTGGCCGCCACCATCGTGCAGGCGGCCCTGGACAAGGTGCCGCAGCTCGACCCGCGACAGATCGATGATCTCTATCTCGGGTGCGGCCTGCCCGGCGGCGAACAGGGCTTCAACATGGCTCGCGTGGTCGCCGTACTGATGGGCCTCGACGGCCTGCCCGGCGCCACCCTCACCCGCTACTGCGCCTCCTCGTTGCAGACCACGCGGATGGCCATGCACGCGATCCGGGCCGGCGAGGGCGACGTCTTCGTCTCGGCCGGCGTCGAGATGGTCTCCCGGTACGCGCGTGGCAGCTCCGACGGCCTGCCGCCCGAGGCTCAGGCCCTGCTCGGCGGCTGGGAGAACCCCCGCTTCGCGCAGGCACGCGAGCGGTCCCAGAACCGCACCGAGGCCGGCGCGCCGGTCTGGACCGACCCGCGCGAGAAGGACGCCCTGCCCGACGTCTACCTGGCCATGGGACAGACCGCCGAGAATCTCGCGCAGGTGTACGACGTGAGCCGCGCGGACATGGACGCCTTCGGCGTACGCAGCCAGAACCTGGCCGAGAAGGCGATCGCCGACGGCTTCTGGGCCCGTGAGATCACCCCGGTCACCACGCCGGACGGCACGGTGGTCAGCACCGACGACGGCCCCCGGGCCGGGGTCACCCTGGAGGCGGTCTCCGCGCTCAAGCCGGTCTTCCGCCCCGACGGCCGGATCACCGCCGGCAACTGCTGCCCGCTCAACGACGGGGCCGCCGCGGTGGTCGTGATGAGCGCGCAGCGGGCCGAGGAACTGGGCGTCACCCCGCTGGCGCGGATCGTTTCCACGGGCGTCACCGCGTTGTCGCCGGAGATCATGGGCCTCGGTCCGGTGGAGGCGAGCCGGCAGGCACTCGAACGCGCCGGCATGACCATCGACGACGTCGACCTGGTCGAGATCAACGAGGCGTTCGCCGCTCAGGTGATCCCCTCGTACCGCCAGCTCGGCATCCCGGAGGAGAAGCTGAACGTGATGGGCGGCGCGATCGCCGTCGGTCACCCCTTCGGGATGACCGGCGCCCGGATCACCGGCACGCTGCTCAACGCCCTGCAGTGGCATGACGCGACAATCGGCCTGGAGACCATGTGCGTCGGCGGCGGACAGGGCATGGCGATGGTCATCGAGCGCCTGAGCTGACACCGCGACCGACGGGTGTGTCGGGTCAGGAACTTGCGACGATCCTCGCGCTGCCCTGGCCCGACGCCACGACCGGCATCCGCTGGGCAGTCGCCCGGTCGAGCCGTCGTCGAGGCCTAGAGCGCGGTCCGGGTCGCGGCCACCTCGGTGGCGGCCCGGGCCAGGGCCTCCTCGCTCGGGTCCGCGGCGAGCAGGTCGGCGGTGACCACCCGGAGCTGGTCGGGCAGGGCCAGGTCGTTGTCGAGCCGGGGTACGGCTCGTCGTGGCTGCCCTTCCGCGTCCGCGGCGAGGTTGGCGACCTCCTGCACCAGCCGGTGCACCAGATCCGCCCGGGACACGTTGCCGACCGACGCGGCGGCCGACCATCGTGGCTGCTGCCAGTGGCTGACCTGCCGTACCAACAGCTCCACCCCCCGCGCGACCTCCACCCCCCGCTCGCTCCCACCTCCACCCGCCACCCCCCGCACTCTACGCACCCACTCCCAACCGACCGTCGATCATGCAGTTGTGGTCGTCGATTTCTCCGCTTACGCCCGACCTGTGCGGTGCCACAACTGCATGATCGGCGCAGAGGGAGGGTGCCGGAGGGGAGCGGCACGGTGGGGGTGGGGGTGGGGGTGGGGGTGAGACGACGGCGCCCGCCCCGGGGTGGGGCGGGCGCCGGTCGGTCGTGGGGCGGCGAGGTCAGTCGTCGCCCTGGAAGTAGCTCAGCAGGCGCAGCATCTCGATGTAGAGCCAGATCAGGCTGACCAGGATGCCGAACGCGGCCACCCAGGAGTAGCGCTGCGGCAGGCCCATCCGGACGCCGTCCTCGACCTCCTTGAAGCTGAGCACGAAGCTCAGCGAGGCCACCACGATGCAGACGATGCTGAATCCGATGGCCAGCGGGCTGCCGTCACGCAGGCCGGTGTTGACGCCGAAGAGCGCCAGCACCAGGTTGATCAGCATGACGGCGAACAGGCCCGCCATCACCGCGATCATGCCCTTGACGAACTTCGGCGTCGCCCGGATGACCCGCGCCTTGTAGAGCATGGCCATCACGAAGAAGACACCGAAGGTGGCGGTCACCGCCTGGAGCACGATGCCGTCGTACAGCGATTCGAAGAACTTGCTAAGCGCTCCGACGAGCACACCCTCGACGACGGCGTACGCGACGACGAGCGCCGGATTCGCCATCCGGGAGAACGAGATGATCAGGCCGAGCACCAGGCCGACGACGGCGGCACCGATCCAGGCGACGCCGAGCAGCGCGTCGGGCACCAGCGCCCAGGCCGCCGCGGCGGCGACGCCGAGGATGGCCAGGAGGGTGACCGTCTTGACCACCACGTCGTCGATCGACATGGGGGTGACCGCCGGCGGGGCCGACGGGAAGCCCGGCGCGCCGGGGTAACCGGCCTGCGGCGGGACCTGCTGGGGGTAGCCGGGCTGTCCGTACGGCCCGGACGGGGCGTACCCGGCGGCCCGCTCCCGCTCGGCCGCCTGACCGAGCCGGGCGAGCACCGGGTTCGAAGTCTTCACTGTCTGGCCTCCCTAAGGGGGTCGTGGCACGTCAACGCGCGCTACAAGAGTAAACGCCCGGCACAGCCCGGTGGTGATCGGAAGGCTGAGCGAACCCTGAGAGTGCCGGTTGGGGGGCGTGGGTGACGTCACCACGAGGCTTTGCGGACGCCGGGTAGTTCGCCGCGGAGCGCCATGGCCCGGAAGCGGACCCGGGACAGACCGAACCGGGACAGCACGCCCCGGGGTCGTCCGTCGACCATGTCCCGGTTACGCAGCCGTACCGGGCTGGAGTCGCGGGGCAGCCCGGCCAGGCGGCGCACCGCCTCCGCGCGCGCTGCCGGGTCGGTCTCCGGGTGGGCGATCATCCGCTTCAGCTCGGCACGCCGCTCGGCATGCCGAGCGACGAGTTCGGCCCGGCGGGCCTGCCGGTTGCTCAGACTCCTGCGTGCCATGTCAGCGCGCCTCGCGGAACTCGACGTGCCGGCGCACGATCGGGTCGTACTTGCGCAACGTCAGCCGATCCGGGTCGTTACGACGGTTCTTCCGGGTCACGTACGTGTAGCCGGTGCCGGCGGTGCTGCGTAGCCGCACGATCGGGCGTACGTCGGTCTGCCGGGCCATCAGACCGACACTCCCCGGGCACGCAACTCGGCCACGACCTTCTCGATGCCCTTACGGTCCACCGTCTTCAACGCCTTGGCCGTCAGGTTCAGCCGGACCCATCGGCGCTCCGAGGCCAGCCAGTAGCGGTGGCTCTGCAGATTCGGGTTCCACCGACGGCGGGTACGCCGATGGGAATGGGACACGGCGTTGCCGAAGCTCGGCTTCGCGCCGGTGACGTCACAGCGTCGGGACACGGTTCCTCCTCAGGGATCAGCACCAGGAGTTGTCGGTAACGGTTTTCATTCTTACATAGCCCGCACGGTCGGCTCTTCGACCGGGTCCCGGACGATCTCCACCGGTACCGTCGACCCGAGCCGGTAGCCGACGCCCCGCACGGTGCAGATCACCGGCAGGTCATCGCCGAACTTGGCGCGCACCCGCCGCACATGGACGTCGACGCTGCGCACGCCGGTGTGGAGGTGACCCCAGACGCCGTCGAGCAGTTGCGTCCTGGTGAACACCTGGCGGGGGTGCTCGGCAAGGTGCCACAGCAGGTCGAACTCCCGACGGGTGAGCACCACCTCGCGATCACCCAGGTAGACCGTCCGAGCGGTCGGCAGGATCCGCAGCACCTCCCCGCCTGACGCCGAAGGCACCCCGCGGGCGCTCGGGCTGTCCTGCCGGGGCGGGGGCACCCCACGGACGCTCCGACGCCCCTGCCGCGCCGCGAGCCGCCCGACCAGTCGCAGGAACCGAGCCACCTCGGCGTCGACCGGGCCCGCGAGCAGGGGCACCCGGACCGTGACCACCACGCCGCCGTCGTCCGGAAAGACCGATGGGGCCGTCCGGGTGGACCTCGCTCGCCACGCCTCAGTAGTCACCTGCCTATAATGACAACCGTTTTCAACTATCGTCGAGGGGGTTCTGATGTCGACGTCACCACTCGCACCGGCCGGCAGCGGCACCGCGGCGGCCCGCGTCCGCCCGTCGTTGACCGTGCTCAGTGGCTTCTGGCCCGGGGCGACGTACGCCGTTGCCCGGGCTCTGCTCGCCGCCGATCCGGCGTTGCTGCTGGTCCGGCACGACCTGGCCGACGTACGCGTCGGCGGCGTGCACCGGGTGGTCCGCGACAGTTCCGGTGTGCTTGAGGACGAGCGAATCTCACTGGCCCACGGCTGCGTCTCCTGCACACTGCGCGAGGATGTGCTGCCCACGCTCGCCCGGCTCGCCCGCGCGCACCCCGACCGGGACCTGATCCTGATGCTGCCCGAGGTGGTGGAGCCCGAGGCGGTCGCCGCCGCCTGCACGCACTGTCTCGTCGACGGCGCGCCGGTCACCGACCTGCTGCACGTCGACTCGTACGTCACGGTGGTCGACGCCGAGCACCTGCTGGACGGGCTCGCCAGCACCGACGACCTCAGGGCCCGCGACATCCACGCCGCCGAGGACGACGACAGGTCCCTCGCCGACGTCATCGTCCGCCAGATCGAGTACGCCGACACCCTGGTGCTGTGGGGGCGGTCCCGCGACGGCGACTACGACACCGGTCGGTTGGCGGTGCTGCTCGAACGGATGACGCCCTGGGCGACGCAGGTCCACGTCGGCGACGACGTCGTCGACGCGCAGGCGCTGACCCGCCAGCTACGTCGCACCCACCGGCACCGCCCCGAGACCCCCGGGGTGCTGGTACGCGGCCTGGAGGGACACGTCCTCGGGGTGCACGAACCGCACCCGGACTGCGGGGTGGTCTCGGTGGACTTCCGCGCCCGCCGCCCGTTCCATCCCCAGCGGCTGCACGATGTCCTCGAAGCCGTAAATGCTGAGGTCATCCGCTCACGCGGGCACCTGTGGCTGGCCAGCCAACCCGAGACGGTCATCGCCTGGGACTTCGCCGGCGGTGGCCTCAGCCTCGGTTCGCTGGGCCGCTGGCTGGCCTTTCTCCCCGACGCCCGGTGGGCGGAGGCGTCCGACCATCGCCGGCTCGCCGCCGCCCTCGACTGGGATCCGTACTACGGCGACCGCCACCAGCATCTCGTCTTCATCGGTCTGGACCTCGACCCGGCCGACCTGCACCGCACCCTCACCGGCTGCCTGCTCACCGATGCCGAACTCGCGGACGGCGAGCAGGCGTGGCGCGGCTACCCCGACCCGTTCGCCGGTTGCTTTCCGCTCACCGAGCTGACCGCCCGTCCGACCCAGGGAGAACCCACATGAAACCCGGCATCCACCCTGCCTACCGTCCGGTCGTCTACCGCGACCGGGACGCCGACTTCGCCTTCCTCACCCGGTCCACCGCCACCAGCGACCAGACCGTCGAATGGACCGACGGCAACACCTACCCGGTCATCGATGTCCAGATCTCCTCCGCCAGCCATCCCTTCTGGACCGGCAGGCAGCGGCTGCTCGACACCGAGGGCCGGGTGGAGAAGTTCCGCAACAAGTACGCCCGCCGCGGATCTCAGCGGCCACGCTGACCCGGAACAGCAGAGCGGCGCGCACCGACCGAGCCGGTGCGCGCCGCTTCCGTCTTTCTCGCCGGGCCGCACCCGGGCGGCCCGGCGAGCCCGGCGGGACCCGGGCCAGGCATCCGTCCGGGGTCGGTGCTGGGCAGCGCGATGAAACGCTTCCCTCGCGGGAGGGGGGTACCGGGCAGCTCAGTGACGTGGTCGGCGGCCACGGAGCGAAACCAGCACGAACGCTCCGGCGACGACCAGCAGCACGCCGGTGGCGGGAAGCTGCCAGGACATCCCGGTACGCGGCAGCTTGCCACCGCCACCGGAGTTGCCGCCCCCGTTGCCGTCACCACCGTTGCCGGACCCGCCGCCCGCGCCCGGACCGAAACCGGCGTTCGGATCGGTCGCGTCGCCGACCGCGAGCGTCAGGGTCTTCGTGTCCGTCACCCGGGTACCGGAGGTGGTGGTGCCGGTCATCTCGAACGCGAGCCGGTAGAGGCCCGGTCGGCTGAACGCCCAGTTACCGTGCGCGTGGGTGTTGGCCGGGATGTCGAGCTGTTGCGGCAGGCTCTTGCCTGAGTCGAAGAGCACCTCGGCCGCGCCGAAGGACCCGGTGAGGAAGAGGGTGAACCGGCCCGGCCCGCTGGCTCCCTTGAACCGCCACGTCACCGGGCCACGGATGCCGGAGACGACGGTCGGGTGCTGGGTGTTCCATCCCGGCCAGACGATCCCGGACCGCTGCGCCTGGGGCAGCAGCCACACCTGGTCGCCCGGCCGGCCCAGGAAGTCCGCGCCCTGCGGCACGCTGGTCCTGGCGTTGTCCTTGACGTGCAGCACCACGTCGGCGAGGTCGCGCCACACCGCGGGGGTGACCGTGTCGTCCTTGATCCGGATCGTCCAGTCGTTGCCGTTCAGCTGCGGTCCCATGTCGATGTGCCCGTCGTCGACCACCACCTGCTGTCCGGTACGCGCCGGGGCCTTCTGTTCGGCCGCTGCGGCGAGTGGCGCAGCGGCGGGTGGCGCCGGGCTGCGGGCGGCCGTGGTGCGCCCGCTCGCGCCGGGCGGAGCCGCCGGAGCCGCCTTCGGCACGGCGCCGTCGACCGCCGCCTCAGGTGCGGCCGGCGGTGCCGGCGCCGGGACCGGGATCTGTCCCGGGGTGTCGATCTCCGGCACCAGCACCCGGTAGGTGGCGTCGGCGCTCACCCGTCCGCCGCTGGTGAGGGTGGTCGCGGCGGTCACCGTCAGCCGGTACTCCCCCGCCGCGTCGAAGAGCCAGACCAGGCCGCCGGTACGGGTCGCGACCGGCACGTCGCTGGCGCGCGGCATGCCTTCCAGACTGCCGAACAGCGGGGTCGGCCGGCCCAGACCACCTATCGTGTACGCGGCGAAGCCGCCTGGCCCGTCCACCGAGTCGAGCGACAGTTCGATCCTGTCGTCCCGGACCCGCCCGCTACTCACCCTGGTGGTGTCCAGTGCGGCGAACTCGGTGTCGCCGGCGGTGAGTGCCCACATCGGGCGTCCCGGCTGGCCGAGGAAGCGGAACGCGGCCAGTTCCGGCACCCGCACCGAGCTTCCGTCGGCCGGCCCGAAGACGACAGTGGACGGGTCCGTCCCGCCCGCCGCCGGTGCGGTCCGGCCATCGGCGGGCAGCTCGCGTACCTCCAGGTCGAGCAGGTTGTTCCGCAGCACGACGGAGATCAGGTCGGCGCCGGCCGCGCTGTGCGGGGTCGCGTGCCCGGCCTCCGGCGGGTCGGCCGGTTCGGTTGCCTGGACGGGCGTCGGTGTCGCGGCGACGGCGAGTGCCGACACCGCGGCGATCGCGGCGATCCGACGTCGGGCTGTTGCGGCGCGAGCAGTGGCTGCCCGGCGTACGGCGATCATGTGGTTCTCCTCCGTGGATCAGTCGATGGAGCGGGTGGCCGGACCCGACCCGTCCGCCCCTGCGGCACCGGTGCCGGCCGGCTGTGCGGCAGGCGTGGTGGGGGCGCTTCCGGTGCCGGCCGCCTCGGCGCGGCCCTGCTCGCGGGCCTCGGCGACCGCGCGGGCGAGCTCCTGCGCACCCCGGCGCCGCCGACGGCGTCGCCGGCCGATGGCCAGCGCGGCGATGGCCGCAGCGAGCAGCAGGATCACGAGTTGCGACCAGGGCACCGCCCAGAGCCCGACCTCGCGGGTGACGGTCGCCGGAGCCGGGTCGAGCACCTCGTCGGTGACGGCGGCCGGCGTGACGGTGAGCGTGCTCCCGAGCCGCAGCAGCGGGGGCACGCCGGTGACACGCACACTGGTCCGGTAGCTGTCGCCGGGCAGGATCTCCGGCAGCACGTCGCCGTCGGTGGCGCGCCGGGCGATCCCGAACGGTCCGGCGACGGCGAGTTCCGGCTGCCCGGTGAGCCGTACGTTGCCGCTGTTGCGGACGGTGAAGGTGGCGGTGACGGTGCCGCCGCGCAGCGGATTCCAGGTGCCGTCGTGGGTCACCGTCAGGTCCTCGACGTCGAGCGCCGGCCGCAGTTCGCCGGTGACCCGGAGATGCAGGCGGGCACCGACCCGGTGGTCCACGGAGACCTGATTGCCCTGCGCGTCGGTGTCGGTGGCGGCGAGGGAGGCGACGATGCCGCCGGGGTGGTCACCGGGCGTGGCGTTGCCGGGTACGGCGAGGGTGAACGGTACGTCCAGCCGGGACGTCGCCGGCACGGTGAGGGTGCGGGTCTGGAAGGTCACCCAGGCGCCGACGTCCGTCGGCTTCTCGTCCGCGGGCAGCAGGTCGAACCCGCCCCGCTGGGTGGTGTACGCGTCACTGGCGTACACGTCGAGGGTGATCGGCCGGTCCGAATGGTTGGTGACGGCCACGTAGTCGGTGAGCTTGGCGCCGGGGGCCAGCTTGTACTCGAAGGCCGCCCGCCCGTTCGGGCCGTCCGGGCTGGACGGAGCCACCCCCCAGGTGAGCGATTCGGTGGCGGCGGCGACGTTCGCGGGCAGGGCGGACGCCGGGTTGACCGGAGTCGCTGCGGGGAGGGCGAGGCTGGCCAGGAGGGCGGCTGCGGCCAGGGCAGCGGGCGTACGCATGACGGGTGGGTCCGTTCGGGTCGGGGTGGTACGGGCCGGGCGGCCACCATCGACCGCCCGGCCCGCCGTCAAGGCGACCGCCTCAGATCGCGGTCAGGGTGAGCGTCGCGGTGTAGGTGCCGGGTGCGGTCTCCGTCGGCAGCCGCAGCCGCAGGTCGGCGGAGAGGGTGGCGGTCCCGCGTCCGACGCCCGAGGGTGCCGAGCCGAGCACCGCGCTGCTGCTGAGCCCGCCGTCGACGGACGGTTGGACAGCCGGGCCGGTGACGACGCCCTGCCCTGCGGACTGGTTGACGATCTTCGGCATCCAGCCGAGGTGGCTGGCGCTGAAGGTGGTGCCGTCAGCGCTGGCGAAGTCCCGTGGCAGCTGACCGGAGGCGCTCCAGCCGGGGGTGCCGGCGCGGGTGTCGGTGACCGTCACCGGGCGCAGGGATCCGTCGCTCTCCCAGCGGTCACCCGCGCTGGAGAGCTGCGCCGGCGGCAGGACGACGCTGCGGTCGTCCGGGTCGACGCTGATCACCAGGGCACCCTGGGTCGGGTCGATCGAGGCGGTGATGGTCTGCGAGGTGCCCGGGTCGGCCGGCGGGAAGGCCACCCAGAGCCACACCTCCTCGCTGGTGGCGACGACGCTGTGGTCGTCGTCGTAGAGCTTCACCTGGTACTCGCAGGCGTTGAGTTCCCGGGTGGCGGTGAAGCTGTAGGTCGGGCCGGCCTCGCCAGGGATGACGGCGAAGGTTTCGGTACCGGGGCAGCGGCTGAACCAGTGGTAGTGGTCCAGCTCGGTCTGCGGGGTCTGCACCGCCCGCAGGGTCACGGTGTCACCGGGCTGGTACTCCTCGGCCATCCCGCCGATGGTCAGCACCGTTCCCGGTCCGGTGCCGTCGAGTTCGCCGACGACGAAGGAGTAGTCGACCGGTCCGGTGCTGACCGTGGTCCCGTTTGTCAGCGTCGCGTCGGCCTGGAAGGTCAGGGTGTAGGCACCCTCGGCGCTGAACGCCCAGTTGGCGTGGGCGTGGGTACGGACCGGCACGTCGATGGCGTCCGGCAGGCCGTCGTCGCTGCGGAACTTGACCAGCGGGCCGCCGAAGGTGTCCTGGGTGAACGCCGACACCGCACCGGGCCCGTCGACGTCGACGAGGCTCAGCCGCACCTTGTCACCGGCGAAGGTGCCGGCCCCCAGGGTGGTGGTGTTCCAGCCCGGCCAGAGCAGGTTCTGGTTCTGGGTCATCGGGAGCAGCCAGATCTGCGATCCGGCCGCGCCGAGGAAGGCGAATCGCGGATCGTCCGGCACCGGCATGGCCGCTTCGGGCAGCACCTGGAAGATCACGTCGGCCGGGTTCCGGGTCACCGCCGGGCTGACGGTGTCGTCGTGCACCTTCAGCGACAGGGCGCCGCCGTCGTAGTGGACATCAATCGCATCGGTGTGCCCCTTGGACAGCACCACCTTCTCGGCGGCGCTGGCGGCGGGCGCCGCGAGCACTGTCCCGGCGGCGATCACCGCCCCGCCGATCAGGGCCGCGAGTACGCGGACACCTGGTGTTCTCATCTCTGTTCCTCTCCTCGCCCGCGCCGGGTCAGCAGCGGGACGTGGTCGCGATCGGGGCAACCGCCCCGCCCACAAGCTAACGGAAATGGTTTTCATTAGCTAGTGGGCTGTTCGGGCATCTCAGACGGTTGCTTCCCTGGCTCCGCCGGGACCGGTGGTCCGCCCACGTTCCGCATGACGCCTTCCGGCCCCTCGCCAGCGCCGGGCGAGCAGCCCGTGCCGGGGTGCCAACAGCCAGGCCGACAGGAACATGGCGGTGGCCACCAGCACGACCGTGCCACCGACCGGCAGGTCGTAGCTCCACGACAGATAGAGCCCCACCAGCGCCGACCCGCCGCCGATCAGTGGCGCGAGCAGCATCATCACCGGAAGCCGGTCGGTGAGCAGCCGGGCGGTGGCCGGCGGGGTGATCAGCAGCGCGAGGACCAGGATGTTGCCGATCGTCTGCAGGGAGATGACCACGGCCAGGGTGACCAGCACGTAGAGCACGATGTCCAGCCAGAACACCGGCAACCCGACCGAACGTGCCATCTCCCGGTCCAGACTCACCGCGACCAGTTCCTTGTGCAGCAGGAGGAGCACCATGAGGATGGCCAGCCCGGTGAAGCCCACGGTGTAGAGGTCCCGGTCGGGAATGCCGGTGATCGAACCGAACAGGAACTGTTGCAGCGAACCCGCGTACCCGGGGGCCCGGGAAATGATCACGATGCCGAGGGCGAAGGCGGCCACGAAGAAGACCCCGATCAGCGAGTCCTCCTTGACCCGTCGGTGCTGCGCGAACACCGCGATCAGCAGCGCGGTCAGGATGCCGGCCACCGCACCCCCCAGCACCAGGCTGCCCTGAAGCACGAAGGCGACCGCCAGGCCCGGGAAGACCGCGTGGGCGACCGCGTCGCCGATGAACGCCATCCCGCGCAGCACCACGTAGCAGCCGACCACGCCGCAGACCACACTGGACATCACCGCGATGGCCAGGGCCTTGGGCAGAAAAGCCAGATCCGGGTTGGTCAGGTCGTGGAGAAAGTCGATGATCGACATCAGCCGGCCCGGACGATCCGCAGCAGCGGCGAGCGCTCGCTCACGCCGAACGTCCGCATCCACACCTGCGGGTCGCGCAGCTCGTCGGGCCGGCCGTCGGCGATCACCCGCTGGTTCAGCAGCACCAGTCGTGCGCAGGACTCCATTGCGCCCACCAGGTCATGGGTCGTCATCAGCAGCGCTTTCCCCTCCGCGGCCAACCCGGCGAACAGCTCGTCGAGCAGTTCCTGGGTAGGTAGATCCAGCCCGGTGAACGGCTCGTCGAGCAGCAGCAGCGTCGGCTGCAACGCGAGCGCGCGGGCCACCAGCACCCGCTGCCGCTGCCCGCCGGAGAGTTCACCGACGGGGCGACGGCGCAGCTCGCCCAGGCGTACCCGGTCGATGGCCTCGGCCGCCGCCCGCCAGTCCGCCGCACCCGGGCGACGCAACAGCCCGATCCGGCCGGTACGGCCACTGAGTACCGCCTGTTCCACCGAGATCGGGAACTCCCAGGCGAACTCGTGCCGCTGTGGTACGTAGCCGATCACCGATCGTCCCGGCCGGCTCGGCACCCCACCGACCAGCACCCGACCGGCCCGTGGCCGCAGCAGGGCCAGCACCGACCGCAGCAGGGTGGTCTTGCCGGCCCCGTTGGGCCCGATCAGCCCGACCAGCTCCCCCGGCTCGACGTGTAGGCGCACCCCGCGCAGCACGGGCCGGCCGCCGAGGTCGACGTCCAGGTCCTCCACGGTGAGGGCGCTGCCGGTGGCGGTCTGCTTCCCCGTGTGCGCCGGTACGAGACCTGACGTGGTCATGAGACAGACCCCGCTGCGCGTTCCCGCTCGACCCGGCGGCGTACCGACCGGCCACGCAGCACCACCACGAGCAGTGCCACCGCCAACGCAGCCGCCACCGCGACCAGACCGACGACCAGCCGGGGCCCACCGCCACCGGCCCCGGACGCCTCGTCGGGCTCGGCCGCCGGCTGCGGCTCCGCTACCGCGCCCGGCCGCGCGGCGAGGGCCTCGTCGGTGCTTGTGGCGTCCCCGACGGCGAACCGGAGGTGCCGGGTCACCGAGGCCCGCTCACCACTGATCAGGTCGGCGCTCACCCGCACCGCCACCAGGTAGACGCCGGGCGCGGTGAAGACCCAGTTGGCGTGGGTGTGGGTGTTGACCTCCACCCACATCGGTTGGCCGGGCGGCTCGGTCGAGCGCCACAGCACCTGCGGCTCGCCGAAGGTGCCGGACTGCACGTACATGGTGACCTCGCCCGGCCCGTCGACGCCCGCGAGTTCGAGGGTCACGCCGCGATCGATCGTCCGCATGACCTGTGGGTCCTGGGTGTTCCAGCCGAGCCACACCACCTGCGGATCCTGGATCTGCGGCACCACGTGCACCGAGGTGCCGGCCGGCACCCCGAGGAACCCGTACGCCGGGTCGTCCGGCACGGTCTGCACGGCCGCGTCGCTGACCTGGAGCACGGTACGGTCCGGATCGCGCCACACCGGTTCGGCGGCGTCGTCGTGGATCAGCAGCGTCCACTCGTCGTCGACGTACCGAGGCCCGAGGTCGACGTGGCCGGCGTTCAGCACTGCCGGTTCACCGGCGACCGGCTGGTCGGCGCCGATGGACTGTTCCAGCGCCGGGTCGGGCGACGCGGGCTGCGCGGCGAGCGCCGCGCCGCCGGGGGCCAGCACCGTCAGCAGGACCACCGGTACGACGGCCCGGACGACCGCCGTCAGGCGGGTCATCTTCACGCTGTTCTCCTCATCTCGCCAGGCAGTCCCGCAGCGACCGGGCGTTGAACCGCATCATCTGGACGTAGTTGGTCACCCGGTCGTCGAAGGCGTCCCCGTAGATGTCGCAGACCCGCACGTCGAGCGCGTCGGCCACCTCGGTCAACGTCGACGAACGCGACCGCAGGCCGGGCTCCAGGAACACCGCCGGCACCCGCAGGTTGCGAATCGTCTCGGTCAGCCGGCGCCGGTCGGCCAGGCTCGGCTCGGCGGCCGGGTGCGGCGTCACGAAGCCCGAGATCTGCACGTCGTAGGCCGCACCGAGGTAGCCGAAGGCATCGTGGGTGGTGATCAGGTGTCGGCGGGCCGGCGAAATCTGGGCGATCGTGTCCCGCACCTCGCGATCGAGCGCCTCCAGCTCGGCGATGTAGGCCGTCGCGTTACGTCGGTATTCCACCGCCCCGGTCGGGTCGGCCGCGGTCAGGGTGTCCCGGATCAGCTCCACGTAGGAGATGGCGTTGCGGACGTTCTGCCACAGGTGCGGGTCGATCTCGCCGTGCACGTGCTTCCCGAGCACCGCCTGGGGCAACTGGTGGATCCGGGTGCCGGGCCGGCCGAGGAAGCGGAAGTCCCGGTCGGCCGGAACCTCGGCGAGCGCCTTGTTCGGCACCTCGACGACCGTGTGGATCGGGTCGTGGACCCGCTGGTGCGCGTCGCCGCCGCCGTGCGGGTCGGCGAGCAGGTAGAGGGCGGGCTTGCCGCGTGCGACGGCGTCCAGGTCGACTGTGACGTCGGCGTGCCCGCCGCGCAGTACGGCCGCGTCGGCCATGCCCGGCACGCCGTGCGGATCGACGCCCACCGCGAAGGTGAAGGTCTGCTCGCCGAGCGGGACGGGTCGCGCCTCGGGGGTGACGGCGAGTTGCGCCGACAGGGTCAACCGGTAGACGCCAGGCTCGGTGAACGCCCAGCTCATGTGGGTGTGTGCGTCGGGTGGCAGGGTGGCGGTGTCGTCGCGGTAACCGGTAGCCGGGTCGAAACCGTCGGCGGAGTTCAGATAGACGGTCGGGTTTCCGAACGACCCGGTGAGATAGGCCGCCAGCACCCCGGGCCCGGTGACGTTCGTGGCGCGCAGCAGCACGTCGGAGGCGCGGTTGGCACCGTGGGACGCTCCGCTGCCACGGACCCGCATGCCGAGCCAGATGGTGTCCAGAGCCATGTCCTCGACCAGCGGAATGATCTCCGCGGCGTACTTGACGGCGCCCTCGGCGAGCGAGACGTTCGGTACCCCGGTCCGCAGGTTGGCGTCGAGCGCCTTGATGACGGCCTGCTCCTCAAGGAGCAGATAGTTGCTGAAGGCCACGTCGGCGTAGACGACGTTGCGCACGTCGCGCAGCGACGGCTCGTACGCGTGCGGGTCGGCGCCGTCGGGCACCAGGGAGCCGACCGCCACCCGGTCGCCGCCGACGTTACGCACCAGGTCGCGCAGGATCCCGGTGGTCGTGACGACCTGGAGACGCTCGTCGCGGTCGCTCAGCACCTCGGCGTCGACGCAGCCACTGAGCCCGACGACCAACAGGACCGGCAGCACCAGCCAACGCACACCCCGCACTGCTCACCACCCTCCACCGGCCAACCGGCAGCAACCTATCATGAAAATGGGAACGGTTATCACATTCGGACAGACGGCGGCCATCGTCCTCCGGCGTGCCGCACCCCGCCTCGGTGATCCCGGAGGCGGGGGGCGGCACGCACAATCAGCCGACCTGGAAGGTGAACTGCTTGGTGGTGCTCACCGACTGCCCGTTTGACGCCCGCACGCCGCTGACCGTGAACGTCGCCACGTACGTGCCGGCGACGTCGAAGCCCCAGTTGAGATGGGCATGCACGTTGCGGTTCACGTTGAGACTGTCCGGCAGCCCGTTACCGCTGTCGAACAGCACAGTGGGAGTGCCACCCGAGGCGGTGAAGACACTGAACCCGCCAGGGCCCTGCACCCCGGTCAGCGCGAACGTCACCCGGTTGAGTTGCAGGGCACCGCTGGCGACGTCGGTGGTGTTCCAGCCGGCCCAGAGCAGACCGGAGGTGTTGGTCTGCGGCAGGACGTACGCGTAACCGCCGCTGCCGAGGAACGACCAGGCCGACCCGGACGGCACCGCCGTGTGCGCGGCGGACGGCACCTTGAAGACCACTGTCGACGGATCCCGCTCGACCGGGGTCGAGCCGGTGTCGTCACGGACACTGACCACGATCGGCCCGCCGGCCACGTGATTGACGTCGATGACATCGACATGGCCGCTGGTCAGCTCGACCACGGCGGCCCGCGCCGGGTCGGCCACCACGAGCGCCAGCGCTCCGGCCAGCAGCATGGAGGCGGCGCCGGCCAGCCAACGGTGGGCAGAGGCCCTGTTCATCCCGTTCTCCCCTTCCCGCGCCACGTCAGGGCAGGACGACGAATCGAAGCTGGACCGACTCGGACTCGACGACCGTCGAGGTGCCGGCCAGGGTGCCGCCGGCCTTCACCTTCAGCAGGTAGACGCCCGGCTTGCTGAATGCCCAGTTGGCGTGCAGGTGATCGCCGACCGGCAGGTCGACGACGTCCGGGAGCCCGTTTCGGCTGTTCGCCAGGACGGTCGGCTGGCCGAAGAGGTCCTCGGTGTAGATCGCCACGTGGGCGCCACCGGGGGCGCTGACCAACTGCTGCACGGTCAGGTCGACCGAGTCGCCGTCGAAGACGCCCTCCTCAAGTTCCTCGGTGGCGATCCCGGCGAAGAGCAGGTCCTCGTTCTCGACCTGGGGCAGGATCCAGACCGGCGACCCGGCGGCGCCGAGGAAGCCGAAGGCGGATCCGCTCGGCACCGTGGTCTTTGCCTGCGACTTGACCACGAAGACGACCTCGGAGTGATGGCGGTGCACACCGGGCTCGACGGTGTCGTCGTGCACACCCAGCTCCAGCTCGCCGTCCTCGTACTCCACCTCGATCACATCGACGTGGCCGGCCGATAGGACGACCGGCGGCGCCGGGACGCCGTGGGCCTGAGCCGGCGCCGCCGAGCCGACGAGGGCCGCGATCATCGCGGCTCCGGTCACCAGCGCGCCCGTGGCTCGCCCGCGGATTGCGGTCAGCATGAAACGGACTCCTTCCCGGCGGTCCCCATTGGACCACCGGCCAGTAATGATACTCATTTTCATTTAGCTGCGACAGGGGGGCCAGGAACGAGGGACCACGGGCTCAGGCCGCGTCTCGTCGGGCTCGCCCGGGCGAGCTGAGCTCAGGAGGTGGCCCGGCGCGGCCCGGAAAGGTCGGCTGCCCGGCACGGGAAGGTCGACGACCCGGCACGAACCGGCAAAGCCGCCCGGCACGGCCTGGAGAGAGTCGGCGGTCCGGCACGGCTGGGAAGGAGCGACGGTCCGGCACGGCCCGGGAAGGTGCGGCGGCGTGGCCGCCGATGACCTTGGCGGGGAGGCTTCGAGGTGCCCGGGGCGGGGGTCGAACCCGCACGCCTTGCGGCAGCCGCTTTTAAGGCGGCCGTGTCTGCCGTTCCACCACCCGGGCGGGTGACACCGACGTGCCGGCACGCACGGTGCAGTGCCACGGTAGCGGGTTCGTCGCCACTGCGGCGTCCCCCGGCGAGCACCGCCACTAGGGTCGAGGCCGTGAGCAGCCGCGCACCCATCGCCGCCATCGACGACGTGGCAACGCAGGCGGATCACTCCATCGCCCGGGTGGGCCGACAGTGGCTCAGCCGGTTGGCCCGGGCCGCCGCCCGGCACCGGAGCGACCTGCTGGCCGGGCTCTTCCTCGCGGCGTTCGCCGGCACGCTCACCCACCGGCTCTGGGCCGACCCCGGCGGGCTGGTACTCGCGCTCAACCCCGAGGACCAGGTGCTCTACGAGTGGTTTCTGGCCGTCGACGCACGGGCGCTGCTTGGCGACTTCGGCCTGTCCACCGACCTGCTCAACGCTCCCGACGGGGTCAACCTGATGGCCAACACGTCGGTCATCGCCCTCGGTGTGCTGTTCGCCCCGGTCACCCTGCTGTTCGGTGCTCCGGTGACCTTCGCCCTGCTGATGACGGTGAACCTCGCCGGCACGGCGATCGCCTGGTACCTCCTCTTCAGCCGTACGCTGCGGGCCCACCGGGCCGCCGCGACGCTGGGTGGCGCGCTGTGCGGCTTCGCCCCCGGGATGGTGTCCCAGAGCAACAGCCACCTGCACATGACGGCCCAGTGGCTGCTACCGGTAATCGTCTGGCTGGTGGTACGCCTGCTGCGGGCCGCCGATCCCGCCACCCGGTCCGGGCCGGCTGCCGGCGTGCCGAGCGGCGCTCCGGACCGGCGTCGGCTGATCACCTCCGCGATCGGGCTCGCCGCCGCCGTCTCCGCCCAGGTGTTCATCGGGGAGGAGGTGCTGTTCCTCGCCGCGCTCACCCTGCTGGTGATGGCGATGACGATGGTCGTCGTGGACCGCGATCTGGCCCGCCGCGCGCTGCCCGCCTTCGTCGGCGCGATGGCCCTCGCCACCGGGACGGCCCTGCTGGTGCTAGCCCGCCCGCTGTGGTTCCAGTTCGCCGGGCCCCTCGGCGTCGCCGACGGCATGTTCAGTCCCCACTACTTCTCGGCCGACCTGCGCAGCTGGTGGGCGATCTCACCGCTCTCCCTGGTCGGAGACGACAGGTCCGCCCGACTGAGCACCGGCGCGGCCGAGTACAACACCTTCCTGGGCTGGCCGCTGCTGGTGGTGACCGTCGGCTGCGCCAGCTGGCTGGGACGCCGTCCGCTGGTGCTGGCCTGCACCGCCGGCATCCTGGTGATGGGTGCACTCTCGCTCGGCCCCGAGGTGGTTTTCGACGGCGACAGCACCGGCCTGCCCGGGCCGTACGCACTGCTCGGCGGCCTGCCGGTGGTCGACGGCGCACTGCCGATGCGGTTCGCCCTGGCCGTACCGCCGCTGGTGGCGACGCTCCTGGTGCTGGCGGTCGACCGGGCGCTACGCGCCAGGGGCCGCACCCGCCGGCTGACCCTGGCCGCGGTCGCCGTGGCGATGGTGCCGCTGGTCCCGGCGCCACTGCCCACCGCGCAACGACCGCCGGTTCCGGAGTTCGTCACCGCCGGCCACTGGCGGACCTGTGTCGAGCCGGGCGGCGTCCTGGTGCCGGTGCCACTGGCCACGCCCAAGGAGCCCTGGCCGATGCGGTGGGCGACCGCCGCCGACGCCGAGTTCAGCATGCCGGAGGGCTTCTTCATCGGCCCGCACGGCCGGGGCGGCAGCGCGGCGATGGGGGTGGCCCCGCGACCCACCTCCGCGCTCCTGGCCGACGTGGCCCGCAGCGGCCTCCGGCCGGTCGTCGGGGACGAACAGCGTCGCCGGGCGGCTGCGGACGTCGAGCACTGGGGTGCCTCGTGCGTGGTGCTGGCGACCGGCACCCCGCACGCCGACAGTCTGCGCCTGACGTTGGAGGCGCTCTACGGGTCGTCGACCCGGATCAGCGACGCCTGGTACTGGCGGGTCTGAGGACGCGGGAGCCCTCTGCCGGAGAAGGGGGCTCCCGTTCACTCACACCTTCGACGGCGGTTGGGACGCCTCGGCGAACTCCTCGCGCGGGTCGTGCAGCTGGCCGAGGGCGACCACCTCACGCTTGAGAACGAACGCCAGCGTCCAGTCGACCACCACCCGGACCTTCCGGTTAAGCGACGGGATCCGGCTCATGTGGTACGTCCGGTGCATGAACCACGCCGGCCAGCCGGTCATCTTGATGCCGTAGACCTGGGCCACACCCTTGTGCAGGCCGAGGCTGGCCACGCTGCCGGCGTGCTTGTGCTTGTAGGGGACCGGCGCCCGGCCCCGGATCACGGCGACGATGTTGTCCGCCATCCGCTGGGCCTGGCGAACCGCGTGCTGGGCGCTCGGCGAGCAGTAGTTGCCCGGCGGCTTGGTCAGGTCCGGTACGGCGGCACAGTCGCCGGCGCTCCAGGCGCCCTCGACCACGCGGTCGCCGTCGACCACCTGCAACGTCGGCAGGCAGGTGACCCGGCGCCGCTCCTCGCGGGGGAAGTCGGTCGCGTCCAGCATCGGTGACGGCTTCACCCCGGCGGTCCAGACGATGGTGTCCGCGCTGAAGCTGTCCCCGTCGGAGAGCTTGACCACCCCGTCGACGCAGGACTCCAGCCGGGTGTCGAGGCGGATGTCCATGTCCCGCTTCAGCAACTGCTGCACCGTGTAGGCGCCCATGTCCCGGTCGACCTCCGGCAGCACCCGCTGGGTGGCCTCGACAAGCACCCACCGCATGTCCGACGTGTTCAGCTCCGGGTAGTACTTCAGCGCGTGGCGGGCCATGTCCTCCATCTCGGCCAGCGCCTCGATGCCGGCGTACCCGCCGCCGACGAAGACGAAGGTCAGCGCCCGACGGCGCACCTCCGGATCGGTGGTGGCAGCGGCCACGTCGAGCTGTTCGAGCACGTGGTTACGCAGATAGATGGCCTCACCGATGGTCTTGAAGCCGATGCCGTGCTCGTGCAGGCCGGGGATCGGCAGGGTCCGGGAGACCGAGCCGGGGGCGACCACCACGTGGTCGTAGGTGATCTCGCGGGGCGGGCCGATGATCGGCTGCACCGTGGCGGTCCGGCTCGCGTGGTCGATCCGGGTGACCGCACCGGCCACCACCGTGCACCGACGCAACTCCCGGCGCAGCGGTACCACGGAGTGCCGTGGCGAGATGTTTCCCGCCGAAGCCTCGGGCAGGAACGGCTGGTACGTCATGTGCGGCTGGGGGTCGACGACGATGACCTCAGCCTCACGGGAACTCAGCTTCTTCGACAGGCGCAGCGCCGCGTAGAGACCGACGTGCCCGGCGCCCACCACAAGGATCCGCTTCGGATTCACGCCACCATCTTTCCCCCACCGACAGCGGTAATCCCGCGCGCGGCCCCCTTCTGTGACCGAGCACAAGCCCGCTGTGACGCCGGTAACGCCGGCCCCGGCAAGCACCTTCTACCCGGCGGTACCAAGCCTCCCAGGAGCCCCCACCGCCCCTGCGTCACCTGCGTCGCAGCAGCCCGGCCAGCAACGCGGTGACCCCGACGGCGAGCAGCAGACCGGCCAGCGTGACCGCCTGCCAGCCGCCGCCACCGGCCCGGGCACCCGACAGTTCGAGCAGCAGCACGCCGAGCACCGACGTGGCGAGCAACACCCCGGCGGCACGGGTGAGCCAACGCACTATCACGTCCGGGTCCACCACGGCGTCGTACGGCAACACCGCCACGAGCGCGCAGAGCGTGTGGGTCAGGTACAGCGCCACCGCCACCGCCATCAGCCGCCACAACGCGATCGGTCGGCCGTACCCGTCGGTGGCGAGCAACCACCCGCCGACCGTGACCAGGGCGGCGAAGGTCGGCCAGAGCCGGCGCGGCATCAGGGCCGGCAACACCGCGACCACCACCAGCGGGCCCAGTGCCTCCCCGACCACGACCTCGGCGGGGTACGCCAGCAGCAGCCCCACCAGGGCGCTGAGGAAGATCCCCACCCGGACCAGTACCGGAGCCAGGGAGATCCGCGCCGCGACCATTCGCAACGCCCGGACCCGCCCGACGACCGACCCCATCATCACGCTCACCGGCCACCCACCCGGGGGGCGGTGGCCAGCCTCGCCACGTCGCGCAGCACCTGGTCGAGGCTGCCGGCACCGGCCCACGGCACCACCGGCACCCCGTGCTCGCGCAACTGCGCGATCATCGTGTCCCGATCCAGCCGCCACAGCCGGTACGCCACCTCGACCCAGCCCCGATCCTTCGGTGGTGACAGATCCGCCGGAAGCGTGTCGACGGCCACCACGAAGCGTCCCGAACGGGCCAACCGGGCCAGCATCTGCGCCGACCGCTCCTCAAGCAGCGGGGTGAGCACCACCACAAGCGCGTCCGCGGAGAGCAGGTGAGGCCCGAACACCTGGTCGTACGGCTCGTGCGGGGAGGCCTGTGCCTTGACGTCCAGCAGCCACTCCAGCACGGTCAGGTACTGCCGACGTCCGGTCGCCGGGCGCAGCCGCCGGGCACTCGGGCCGTACTCCAGCAGCGCCACCCGGTCACCCCGGTGCAGGTAGTGCTCGGCGATGGCGGCCGCCGCCCGGACCGTGGTGTCCAACACCGACGCCGTACCGGTGACCCCACCGGAGCGACCCGCCTCGGCCAGCACGTCGAGCAGCACGACCACCTCGGCGTCCCGGTCCGAGAGGGTGGCCGCCACGTGCAGTTGCCGGGCCCGTAGCGACACCCGCCAGTCGATCCGGCGCAACCGGTCACCGGGGGCGAAGACCCGCACCCCGGCCAGTTCGCCGCCCTCACCGGGGCGACGCGAGTGGTGCGCCCCGACCAGGCCGGCGGCCCGGGGCATCACCTCGACCGCCTCGAACGGCTCGGTCTTCGGGTACACCTTGGATCGGACCGGTTCGACGATCACCGCGCGCGAGACCAGCAGACCCTGCGCGGCGGCGACCCGGGCGCCCGCCGGGCCCAGCGGATGCCGGCCCCAACGCAGCGCGGTGCCGGCCAGCTCCAGGTCGACGGCGGTGTCCGGGGCGACCGACGTGACGAACGGCCGGTCCGCCACCGTCGGTTGACCGGCACCGGTGGAGCGACCGGACCCGACGACGGCGCTGCCGGCGAGTCCCGCGCGTTCGACCCGCAGCCACGGCGAAACCCGGGTACGCAGCACCGCCACGTCGTAGGGCACCGCACCCGGGTTGCCGACGGTGACCGTCCCGGCCAGCTCACCGCCTTCCACCAGGTGATCCTCGGCGGCGCTGATCCACACCTGGGGCAGCTCGACGGGCCGGCGTCGCAACGCGTACGCGGTTCCGAGCGCGAACGGGACGGCCAGCACGATCAGGTCCACCCGCCCCAGCAGCACCGCGGCGACCAGGAGCAGGCCGGTGAGCAGCACCGCCCGGCCGAACGCCCAGGTGGGCGTCCAGTTGGGAGGTGCCGTTCGCTCGCCCCGCTCGCTCACGCCGGGTCAGTCCCCCTGCCGGCCGGCTGCGTAGCTCGGCAGCGCGCCACTGGCCGGCGCGGGGGTACCGTCGAGGACCTCACCGACCACGAAGGACGGATCGACCCGACGCAGCCACATCTCCGGCCGTAGCGTGATCCGGTGCGCCAGCGCCGGGGCCGCGACGTCCTTGACATCCTCGGGAATCACGTAGTCCCGCCCGGAGAGCACCGCCCGCACCCGGGACAGCAGCAGCAGCGCCAGCGAACCGCGGGGCGAGGCGCCGACCAGCACCGACGGGTGCTCCCGGGTGGCCGCGGTCAGCGCCACGATGTACCGGCCCACTGAGTCCTCCACCACGACGTCCTCCAACGCCGCCTGCATGGCGCGCAGCGTGCCGGCGTCGACCACCGGCTTGATGTCGGCCTCCTCCCGGCGGCGCGCCATCCGCCGACGCAGCACCTCCCACTCCTCGTCCTGCGTCGGGTAGCCGAACGACACCCGCAGCAGGAACCGGTCCAGCTGCGCCTCCGGCAACGGATAGGTGCCCTCGTACTCGATCGGGTTGGCGGTGGCGAGCACGTGGAACGGCTCATCCAGCCGGTACGTCACACCCTCCACCGAGACCTGCTTCTCCTGCATCGCCTCCAGCAGGGCCGACTGGGTCTTCGGCGGGGTCCGGTTGATCTCGTCGGCGAGCAGCAGGTTGGTGAAGACCGGCCCGGCCCGGAAGGTGAAGTCGCCGCTGCGCTGGTCGTAGAGAAAGGAACCGGTGACGTCGGCGGGCAGCAGGTCGGGGGTGAACTGGAGACGCCGGAAGTCCAGCCCCAGCGCCTGGGCGAAGGACCGCGCGGTGAGCGTCTTGCCCAACCCCGGCAGGTCCTCCAACAGCACGTGCCCACCGGCGAGGATGCCGGCGAGAACCAGTTCCAGGGCGTCCCGCTTGCCGACCACGACCTGGCCCACCGCGTCCAGCACCGCCCGCGCGAGGCGACCTACCTCGGTGGGGGGCATCGTGCGGCCGACGTCGTTCATCAGATCTTCTCCAGTTCGGCGACGATCGCCGCGAGGTCGCGCGGCGAGGGGGTGCGGCGGGGTGGCGTTTCCAGGAACGTCGACAGGTGGTCGCCCAGCAGGGCCCGGGCACGGGCCGGATCCGACTCCCGGGTGACGCCGTGTCTCAGGCGCAGCCGTTCGTCCGCCAGCTCGGCCAGCCGGGGCAGGATCACTGTGGTGAACCGTTCCGGACGCGTCTTGGACCACTCCAACGGGACCGCCCAGCCGTTGATCGCGACACGCAACGCGTCCCGGGCGTCCCAGTTGTAGGTGCCCGGTTCCTCGCCGCCCCGCGACGACGATCCGCCCTGGCTGGACTTCGGTGGTGGGGCGAGCGCGGCGACGATCCGGCGTACCACAAGCAGCGCGACCACGGCGGCGACGAGCACCAGCAGCGAGACCCGCAGCCCGACCGCGCGCAGCCCGGCGACGGCGACGACTGTCACGGCTGCGGTGACACCGAGCACGCCGGCGACGGTACGCAGCCGCCCACCCCGACGCGGCTCGGACTGGACCGTCCGCTCCTCGGAGAAGCTGAGCAGGTCGTCGATGCTTGTGCTGCTCACGGCGTCTCCGGCTCGACCACTGCGGTGAGTTCGCCACGCAGCCGGCGCAGCGCCGCCCGGGCCTGGTCCCGGGTCCGTTCGCCCACCGGTCGGGTGGCGTACCGGGCCTCGCGGTAGACGTCCGCGAACTCGGCCAGCACGTCGGCGCTCACGATCGCCGGCACGCCTGTGGACGGGTCACCGCGGAGCAGCCGGGTGACCAGGTCGGTGGGGGTGTCGCCGGTCAGTCGGGGCACCCCGGCGGCGGCCGCGGCCTCTTCGAGGCGTACCCAGCAGGCGATCACCGCGGTTCGTGGGTCGGTGGCCCGGTCGTCCAGGTCGACCAGGCCCGCGTCGACGGCCGCCACCACCTCGGCGGCGGTGCCCTCGGCGCTGCGTCGGGTCGGCCGGGCGGGCAGCGCCCGGGTGACCCGACGCGCCACCCCCCGCGCCACGGTCCAGATCAGATAACTGAGGGCGGCCAGCAGCGCCAGCCCGAGCACCGCCACCGCCACCGTGCCGAGCCAGGACGGAATCCGGGTACGGGTCTCCTCGGCGGCCTCGCGGGGCTCGGCCGGGATCGACGGACGCGGCTCCCCGCTCGGGTACTCCAGCACGAAGGGCGCGTCCTTGACGGCGGGCGGTATCCGGCTCGCACCGATCGACGAATGCGCGGTGGCCAGGGTGACGGCGGCGAGCAGGGCAACGATCGCCGTCACCGGCCACCACCTGCGAAGCACATCCATCGGTCACCTCAGTCCACCCCGGCCAGCAGTTTCGCCCGGGCGAACACATCGTCAAGCATCTCTGGTGTCAGCCGACCGGTGAAGGTGTTCTGCTGGCTGACGTGGTAGCAACCGAGCAGTTCCGGTACGGCCGTGCCGGACCAGTGTGCCCCATGCCCGAACGACGGTCGCGGGCTGGGCGGACGGACGCCGTACCCGGCGCGCAACGCCGGCCACCACGCGGCCCAGGCGAAGGCCCCCAGCGCCACCACCACCCGCAGCGTCGGCCGGATCAGCTCGATCTCCCGGCGCAGCCAGGGCGCACAGGTGTCCCGCTCGCCCGGGGTGGGCTTGTTGTCCGGTGGGGCGCAGCGTACGGCGGCGAAAATTCTCGTGTCGCGCAGCGTCAGGCCGTCGGCGGCGGACACGCTTGTCGGCTGATTGGCCAGGCCGGCCCGGTGCAGGGCGGCGAAGAGCACGTCACCGGACCGGTCGCCGGTGAAGATCCGACCGGTCCGGTTGCCGCCGTGCGCGGCGGGGGCCAGACCGAGGATGCCGATCCGGGCCGCCGGATCGCCGTAACCGGGCACCGGCCGTCCCCAGTACTCCTGATCGCGGAAGGCCGCCCGCTTGGTACGGGCGACCTCCTCCCGCCACTCGACAAGCCGGGGGCAGGCGAAGCAGTCGGCGACGCCCGCGTCCAGATCGGCCAGATCCGCCGCCCGCGCGGCGCGGGCGACGACCTCGGCGGGGGTACGCGACTCAGCCAAGCTTGGCCCGGAAGAGTTCCAGGGTGCGCGCCCAGGCGCTGGTGGCCGCCCGCTGGTCGAACTTCTCCGGCCGGTCCTCGTTGAAGAAGGCGTGCGCGGTGCCCGGATAGTCGTGCAGCTGGCAGCTGCCACCGGAGTTCTCGATGGCCCGACGTACCGCCTGCACACCCGGGTCCGCGGAGGTGCCGTCCGCCTCCGAGCAGTGCACAAGCGCGTCCTTGCCGGCGTAGTCGCCCCACTCGGTACGCATGCCCTCCCAGGGCAACCGGGGGTAGAAGGCGGCGGTGGCGACGATCCGCTCGGAGAAGTTCGCCGCCCACAGCGCCAGACTGGCCCCGGCGCAGAAGCCGGCGCAGCCCACCTTGCCGGTGACCTCGGTGCGGCCGGCGAGATAATCGGCGGCGGCGGCGATCTCCCGCGCCGTCTCGTCCATCTGCGGCCCGTTGAGCAGCCGCCGGGGCTCGCTCGGCTTCCCGGCCGGCTCGCCGTGCCGGAAGTCCGGAGCGAGGGCGACGAAACCCGCCTCAGCGAAGCGGTCCACCACCGACCTGATGTGCGGCACGAGGCCCCACCAGTCCTGAATCACGATCACTGCCGGGCTTGCCGCGCCGGTGGCGGGTATCGCGAGATATCCCTCACCCGTACCGCCATCGCCACGGTAGGTCACCATCTCGCCCATCGGCCCGTCCTCCTAGCGGTCAGTCATCGTTGGCTGGTCGCCCAGTGGTCCTACGTGCCGGTAGCCTGCCACGCGGTGACCACCGCCGGGAAGATGCCGGAACAGTGGCATTCACCTCCCGTTCGCGTTTGCCAGGCTCCAGGCGATGCCGTCGAGGATGTCGTGCTCGGAGGCGATCACGTCGGTCATGCCCGCCCGTTCCATGGCCACGCGGAGCACCAACGCGCCGGCACCGATCACGTCCGCGCGACCGGGATGCATCACGGGGATCGCCAACCGCTGCTCACGCGTCATGGTCAGCAGGTCGGCGGTCACCTCCGCCACCCGGTCGTACGACACCCGGGCGTGGTGGATGCGGTCCGGGTCGTACCCGGTGAGGCCCTGAGCGATCGCGACCACTGTGGTGACCGAACCGGCGAGCCCGACAAGCGTGGCCGCCTGCCGCCCCGGCACGGCCGTCAGCGCGCGGTCCACCGCGACCGCGATGTCGGCCTGGGCGGCGGCGATCTCGTCCAGGCCGGGCGGGTCTCCGTGCAGGTGCCGCTCGGTCATCCGCACGCAGCCGATGTCCATGGAGATCGCGGCGTCGACACCACCGTCCCGGGTGCCCACGACGAACTCGGTCGAGCCGCCACCGATGTCCAGCACCAGGTACGGCGACGGCGCGTCGGCGGGCAGGCCGCGCACCGCCCCGGTGAACGACAGCCGCGCCTCCTCGTCACCGCTGACCACCTCGGGCGCGACGCCGAGCGTCCGCTCCACCATGGCGCGGAACTCGGCCGCGTTCTCCGCGTCCCGACTGGCCGACGTGGCGCACATCCGCACCCGCTCGGCACCCAGCTTCCCGATCTCTTCGGCGTAGCCGGCTAGGGCGACCCGGGTCCGCTCGATCGCCTCCGGAGCGAGCCGACCGGTGGCGTCCACCCCCTGGCCGAGCCGGACGATCTCCATCCGCCGGCTCCGGTCCACAAGTGGTGCGTCCGGCCCGGCCGACGGGTCCGGCAGGTCGGCCACCAGCAACCGGATCGAGTTGGTGCCACAGTCGATGGCCGCCACGCGCGTCGTCACGACGGAAACCCTACCGCCACCCTCGCCCCACCCATCCGGCCACCACACTCACGGACGGTAGCCAAGCCCCGGGTAACTCTCCGAAGTCGAGCAGTCGAGCCACCCACCTTGCCCCTTCCATCCTTTGCTCTGCTTACCTATACGCACAACCGCAATGAGCAGGGGTTGTCCGCGCTTCCGATCAGTCCGCTCCGATCCAGCAATCACCGAGAGTAAGCTTGTGCGTATAGGTAAGCAGAGCAAAGGCGGCGGGGTGGAGAGTGGACCCGGCGGGGGGCGACCACAGCGAGTGAGGGCGTCAGTGGGCAGGGCGTGGGCGGGTGAGGCCTGAGCGGGTGAGCGTGGGCGGGTACGGCGCGGTCAGAGGCGCAGCAGCATGCGGGTGTTGCCCAGGGTGTTCGGCTTGACCCGCTCCAGGTCAAGGAACTCGGCGACACCCTCGTCGTACGAGCGCAGCAGCTGCTCGTAGACCGGGTGCGGCACCGGGGCGCCGTCGATCTCGGTGAAGCCGAACGAACCGAAGAACCGGGTCTCGAAGGTGAGCACGAAGATGCGGGCCACTCCCAGGTCCCGCGCCGCGTCGATCAGCTCCGCGACGATCCGGTGCCCGATCTGCTGGCCCCGGCAACTGGGATCGACCGCCACCGTGCGGATCTCGGCCAGGTCCTCCCACATCACGTGCAGCGCGCCGCAGCCCACCACCGCACCGTCGGAGACCCGGCTGGCGACCCGGAACTCCTGCACATCCTCGTACAGCGTCACCGTGGCCTTGCTGAGCAGTCGGCGATCATCGGTGTAGGTGTCGACCAGTCGTCGGATCGCCCGCACATCGGCGGTCCGGGCCCGCCGGACCACGACGCCGCCGTCGCTCACCCGGCCTCCGGCACGTCGACACAACGTCCGGCCACCCACCAGGGCTCGACCAGGTCGAGCGTCTCGTCGCCGAACGGGTTCACCCCCGGCCCGGCCGCGAGCGCATGGCCGAGATGGACGTGCAGGCACTTCACCCGGCCCGGCATTCCGCCGGCCGAGATGCCGGCGATCTCGGGCACCTCGGCGATGGCGTCCCGGCGGGTCAGGTAGTCCTCGTGCGCCGCGCGGTACCGGGCGGCCAGCTCCGGGTCGGCGGCCAGCCGCTCCGCCATCTCCTTCATCAGACCTGCCGACTCCAGCCGGCTGCACACCGCTGTCGCCCGGGGACAGGTCAGGTAGAACAGCGTCGGGAAGGGCGTGCCGTCGGCCAGCCGGGGGGTCGTCTCCACCACGTCCGGCAGGCCACACGGGCAGCGGTGGGCCACCGCCCGGGTCCCCCGGGGCGGGCGTCCGAGCTGCGCGGCCACCGCGGCAAGGTCGGCCTCCGTGGCCGGCTCCCGCTTCGGCGGCGGTACGGAAGCCGCCGCCGGCTCCTGCGGTGGTACGACAGTCACGATGCCATCTCTCGTCGGTGCTTACTCGTCGGTCTGGTGAGCGTCGGCCGCCCGCACGCTCGACCACAGGGTGTCGTACCAGGGATCCGGCGCGGTCGGATCCGCCGGGTCGCCACCCCCGCCGGTTTCCCGGGCGGCACCGGCGGGATCGTCGAGCAGGATCACCATCTTCTCGCCCGGCCGCTTCATGAAGAACCGCTCCCGCGCCTTGGCCTCGATGTACGCGTCATCCTGCCACTTCTCCGCCTCGGTGGTCAGCTCGGCGATCAGCTTCCGCTGGGCGGCCTGCGAGGCTTCCATCCGCTCGATGTCCGCCTGCTGGTCGAGGTAGACCCGGACCGGATAGGTGTAGGCGAGGGCGAGCGCGATCAACACCGCGAACAGCACTGTGGCCCGGCCGGTGAGACCTCGGGAACGGGGTGCGGACAGCCGCGTCACCGCGCCGCCGGCCGCCGTGCGCCGGGCGGCGGCGGGGCGCTTGGCGGAGCGTACGCCCTCGGCGCCGCGGTTGGCCGACGGCGCCCGGCCGGCGGCGGACCGCGACTCGGCGCGGACACCGCCGTCACGGGCCGTGCCGGGCCGGCCGGCGCGCGCGGGCCGGCGGACCGGACGCTGACCACCCGGCGTGCGGCGCTGCTGCATCACACCCCTCCCCCGAGGTCCGGCATCCGTCAGGCGGAACGGTAGCGCGGGAAGGCGCCCGCCCCGGCGTACCGCGCCGCGTCGGCCAGCTCCTCCTCGATGCGCAGGAGCTGGTTGTACTTCGCGACCCGGTCCGACCGGGCCGGAGCACCGGTCTTGATCTGCCCGCAACCGGTGGCCACCGCCAGGTCGGCGATGGTGGTGTCCTCGGTCTCGCCGGAACGGTGGCTCATCATGCACTTGAAGCCGGCCCGGTGGGCCAGGTCCACCGCGTCCAGCGTCTCGGTGAGCGAGCCGATCTGGTTGACCTTGACCAGCACCGCGTTTGCCGCCTTCTCGGCGATGCCCCGGGCGATGCGCTGCGGGTTGGTGACGAACAGGTCGTCACCGACGATCTGGACCCGGTCGCCGATCGCTGCGGTGAGCGTCTGCCAGCCGGTCCAGTCGTCCTCGGCCAGCGGGTCCTCGATCGAGACGATCGGGTACGCGTCGGCCAGCTTGGTGTAGTACTCGCTCATCTCCGCGGCGCTCTTGGCCGCGCCCTCGAAGGTGTAGCTGCCGTCGGCGAAGAACTCGGTGGCGGCCACGTCCAGGGCGAAGACGATGTCGGTGCCGAGCCGGTAGCCGGCCTTCTCCACCGCCTCCGCGATCAGGTCCAGCGCGGCGGCGTTCGTCGGCAGGTTCGGCGCGAAGCCACCCTCGTCGCCGAGCCCGGTGGACAGGTCCTTCTTCTTCAGTACCGACTTGAGCGCGTGGTAGACCTCGGCACCGGAGCGCAGCGCCTCGCGGAAGCTGGGCGCCCCGATCGGCGCGATCATGAACTCCTGGATGTCGACGTTGCTGTCGGCGTGCGCCCCACCGTTGAGGATGTTCATCATCGGCACCGGCAGCAGGTGGGCGTTCGGCCCGCCCAGGTAGCGGAAGAGGCTCAGGTCGGCGCTGCCGGCCGCGGCCTTGGCCACCGCCAGGGAGACCCCGAGGATCGCGTTGGCGCCCAGCTCGGCCTTGTTGTCGGTGCCGTCGATGTCGAGCATCTTCTGGTCGATCGCCCGCTGCTCGCTGGCCTCGTAGCCGATGAGCTGGTCGACGATCCGGTCCTCGATGTTGGCGACCGCCTTCTCCACTCCCTTGCCCAGGTAGCGGCCCTTGTCACCGTCGCGCAGCTCGATCGCCTCGAAGGCGCCGGTCGAGGCGCCGGAGGGCACCGCCGCCCGGGAGATCGTGCCGTCGTCGAGCCCGACCTCGACCTCGACCGTCGGGTTGCCCCGCGAGTCCAGGATCTCCCGAGCCTCGATTACCTCGATGGTTGCCACTGAGTTGCTCCTCGTTCGTGTGGTCTCGTCCGGTATCGGCCGCGACGGTGCGGCAGAGGCAGGTGTTGAACGCAGCGTATCGGTCCCCGCCCGTCGGCACGGCGACCGGGCGGGTCAACGGCACCGCTGGGGTTCCCGACGGGTCGGACATTCCCGGATTCTCGTACCTCAACCGGCAACCGGTTTGCACGAGCGGGACCCGATCGACAAGGCTGGTCGCCATGCCCGCCGCCTCGACCACTCTCCGTACGCTCGCTGTGTCGGTCATCGCGTTGCTCACCGTCACCGGCTGTCAGGCTCTGGACGATGCCGGGCGGGCCATGGGTCGAGCCGACATCGTCAACGACCTCGCCGCCCGGATGGACCGGGCGTTGGAGCTGACCTATTCGGCGGAGTACCAGATGGCCGGCGGGCAGAGCGCCTCGTTCGTCCAGTCGCAGGACCCGGCCCGGTCCAGCTACACCTGGCCCGGCGGCAAGCTGACAGTCACCGACGAGGCGACCACCAGGTGCGACACCGACGGCGACCGGACCGTCTGCACCGTGGAGGCACCGCCCGCCCCGAACAGCAAGCCCTCGGTCGTGGTCTTCGCCGAGGCCGAGCTGCAGGGGCTGGTCACGCCCCCGATGGTGATGGGCCGGCTGACCTCCGCGGCGCTGGATCCGGACGCGGTCATCACCGAACGCAGCAGCACGGTCGTCGGCCACCACGCCACCTGCGTCGACGTACGCCAGAACGCGGAGAGCTTCACCGCCTGCGTGACCGGGGAGGGCGCGCTGGGCAGCTTCACCGGACAGCTCGACGGGCAGCCGGTCGAGTTGGCGCTGAGCCGCTACCGCGGACAGGTCGACGGCGGCGCCTTCGACCTGCCGGCCGGGGCCGACGTGGTGGACCGGCGGACCGCCGGCCCCTGATCCACTCCGACGTCACTACAGGTCCAGCAGGGTGCGGAGGTGGCGCGGCGGCGGGCTGCCGTGGGCGAGCATCTCGTCGTGCCAGTCGCGCAGCGGTACGTCGGCCGGGCGGGCGGCGGCGATCTCGGCCATCTCGCTGTAGCCGACGAAATACGTCGACAGCTGCGCCGAGGTCAGCAGCGCGCGGCGCCACTTGCCCGCCGCCTCGCCCTCCTCCTGGAAGCCGCGTCCGGTCAGCAGCGCCATCGCCTCGGCCTCGGGCAGTTCCTCGGCGTGCGTCAGCTGATCGAGCAACGCGTTGAGTGTCATCCGTAGCTGCATCTTGAGCTGCTGCAACCGCACCGGCAGACCGCCGAAGTCGCGGCCGACCATCAACTCCTCGGCGTACACCGCCCAACCCTCGACGAAGGGGCCGGACCGGACCAGCGCCCGTACCCGGGTGGAGCCGGCGTAGCGCCGGGCGTGGGCGAGCTGGAGGAAGTGACCGGGCATCGCCTCGTGCACGGTGAGGTTACGGATCATGTGGTCGTTGTACTCGCGGTAGAACGATTCCACCCGGCCAGCCGGCCAGTCCACAGGCGTCGGCGCGATGCAGTAGAACGTCGGCACCGGCGCTGTCTCCAGACCGCCGGGCGCATCGCAGTAGGCCACTGCCACGCCCCGGGCGAACTGCGGCATGACCTGGATGACGCACGGATCCTCCGGCACGCTCACCAGGTCGTGCGCCCGGACGAAGTCGCTCGCCTCGTCCAACGTGATCGAGGCCAGGTCGACGATCGTGTGGTCGTCGGGATGCTCGGCCGCGAGCAGGTCCAGTGCCCGGCGTACGGTCTCGTCGTCGGCTGGACCACCGACCAGCTCGACCGCCGCCGCGCGGATCTCGTCAGTGACCCGGTCGAGGTTCGCCCAGGCCCGGCGTTGGATCTCAGCGGCACCCAGCTCGGTGTCCAGCTCATGCCACAGGCGTGCCTCCCAGCGCCGCCGACCCAGCCGGGGATCGCGGCCCGGCCCGGCGTCGGCCGCCAGGCCGGTGCGCAGCCAGGCGACGAACTCGTCGAGCGCGGCCAGCGCGGCGGTGGCGGCCGGCTCGATCCGGTCGACGGCGGTGGGAACCTGCGCGAGCAGCGCGGGCACCTCGTCGCGGATCAGTGCCGCCACACCGGTGAACTGCCCGACCGCCGTCTCGGCGTGGACCCGGGGCGTGTCGCGCAGCGTCGCGCGCGCGGTGGCCAGCGCATCCGGTACGGCGGTGAGCCGGCCGGCGACGGCTGTCAACCGCTCCTCGACCGGCGCGTACGGGCGGGACAGCAGGGCGTGCAGCAGTGGACCGGGGTTGTGTGCGAGCGGATCCCACTCGTGCCCCCGGATCTCGGTCAGCTCGAACAGTTCCCGGTCGACCAGGGCGGAGAGCAGGGCGTGGTCGACGCGCTCCTCGACGTCGAGGGCGTCGGGGTCGATCTCGACGAGCGCGCTCGCCGCATCGACGAGCATCGCCCGGTCCCCCGCGACCGCGTCGGCCGAGAAATCCGGCAACCGGTCGTCAACGCGATGGTCCCCCGCCGTGGCGGCGAGTGCCGGTCGACTCCCCAGCAACGCCTCGACAACCCGCTCCCCCACCACCTGAAACCGCTCCACCCCCCGACCCTAACCACCCCCACCCAAAACCCCCGCCCCGGCTCACCCCACCCCCGACCCGCGTTGATCATGAGGTTCGCGGCACGAAATGTCGGATTCGACGCCGCCAACCTCATGATCAACGCGGCGAGGTAGGGGGTGGGGAGGTGGGGGGTGGGGTGGGGGGCTCGGCGGTGCGGAGGGTTTGGGCGTGGGCCAGGGTGGTGCGGCGGAGGGCGGCTTCGGGGTCCAGGTCAGCCGTGCGGGCCTGGGCGACGATCGCGAGCAGGTGGGCGCCGAGGGCGGTCTCGGGGTCGGGTTGCGCCTCCGGTGACGGCAGCGGCGCGGTGACGCCGGCCCGGGCGGCCCGCTCCAGGATCTTCGCCGCCAGGGCGAGCGCCGGTTGGCTCACGGCGATGCCGTCGAGCACCGAGCCACGGGCCTTCTCCGCCCGCTTGATCCGCTCCCAGTTGGCGGTGATCTCCTCCAGGGTGCCCGCCTCGGCACCGGCGAATACGTGCGGGTTGCGCCGGATCATCTTGTCCACCAGCCCACCGGCCACGTCGTCGATGGTCCAGCGTTCGTCCTCGAGCAACTCCTCGGCCAGCCGGGCGTGCAGCAGCACCTGGAGCAGCACGTCGCCCAACTCCTCGCGCAGCGCGTCGGTGTCCCCGGCGCTCATCGCGTCGTACGCCTCGTAGCTTTCCTCAAGCAGGAACCCGGCCAGGCTCCGGTGGGTCTGCGCCCGCTTCCACGGATCCCCGCCGGGCGACAGCAGCCGGTCGAGCACCGCCACCGCGTCCAGCAACCGCGCGCCCGGTGGATCCCACGAGCCGTACATCAGCTCCAGCTCGGCCAGCCCCGGCTCGCGGGCCAGGCGCAGCCCCAGCTCCCGGGCCACCGACTCGTCCCCGGCCGGGCCGGCCAGCCAGACCACCGTGTCCTGCGCCGCCACCGCGTCCAGCAGCGCCGGCACCGGCGGCCCGTCGAGCACGCGCACCTCGGCGCCCGCCGACCGCAGCGCCGTGGTCAGCTCACTCTCCTCGGCGACAAGCACCGGAGCCGCGCGTACGACATCCCAGGCGGCTGCCGTCAGCAGGCCGGCCGGCAACCGGGGTGAGGTCACCAGCAGGACGATCCGGGGCATGCTCAGCCGTCGGTCGGTACGGACGGCTCGGGCCGCGGCCGCGGGGTGGAGATGTCGTTCACCGCGTCGGAGGCCGGCTCGCCCAGCGGCACGCCCACCGCGATGGCCTGCCCGGTGAAGCTCAGCACCGGGAACACCAGCGGCCGGTACCGGGGGTTGACCGTCACGTCGTACGTCTCGACGGCCTCACGCAGCGAGTCGCGGTTGGCCAGGGCCTGGCGCAGCTGCTCGCCGTCGAGCTGGGCGGCGGCCTGCTCGACGGTCACCTCGGGCGGCACCGCGCCGGCCCGCTTGCCGGCCGCGACCAGGTCGATCAGCTCCTGCTCGGTGGGGGCCACCGGAGCGCCGATCGGGATGCCGGAGAGGCAGGTGTACAGCTCGGCGACCTGCCGCACGTACCCGGTCTCCGGGCTCAGGCCGAGGCCCTGGGCCACCTGCGCCGGGTCGACCTGACTCTGCGAACGGTAGCCCTCGGCGGCGGAGATCCGCTCGCAGACCTCGCTGAGCACCAGGGTGCTCACCACCTGGCTGCGCCCGGGCAACTGGGGCTCCTGGCCGGGCAGCTGGGGCTCCTGCCCGGGCGGCACCTCGTCCGCCTCGGTCGGGATCGGGTTCTTCGCCTGAGCGTCCTCGATGACCTCGGTGACCGCGTCCTCGGTGATCCGGTGGTCACCGACGTAGGCGGCGACACCAGGCTCGGAACGGCAACCGGCGAGGGCGATGAGGCCGACCGCCACGCTGGCGACGGCGACAAGACGGCGAGCACGCATGCCCGTCACTCTCTCATGCCCCCTACCCACCTGTGACACCGGCGGGTACGCCGAGCACGTCGGAGAGCAACTGCGCGCACCACTCCAGCAGTGCCTGGTCGCGCAGCGGCTCACCACCGACCCGACGGGTGGTCGGTCGGGGCACGCTCACCTGGTCGAGGGCCGCCTTGTAGACCGAGTCGGGGTGGTAGCGCTTGAGCCGCAGCTGCTTGGAATCGGGCAGCGGCAGCGGCCCGAAGCGGAGGTGTTTGCCCTGCATGCTGACGTCGGTCAGGCCGTACTGGCGGGCCAGCAGGCGGAACCGGGCCACCGCGATCAGGTTCTGCACCGGCGCGGGCGGCTCGCCGTACCTGTCGGTCATCTCGGCGGCCACCTCGCGCAGCCGCTCCTCGTCGCGCGCCTCCGCCAGCTTGCGGTACATCTCCAGACGCAGCCGCTCCACCGCCACGTAGTCGTGCGGCAGGTGTGCGTCCACCGGGAGATCGATCTTGATGTCGGCCTCCTCCTCGGGGCGCTCGCCCTTGAACGCCTGCACCGCCTCGCCGACCATCCGCACGTACAGGTCGAACCCGACGCCCTCGATGTGCCCGGACTGCTCACCGCCGAGCAGGTTGCCGGCGCCCCGGATCTCCAGGTCCTTCATCGCGACGTACATGCCGGCGCCAAGCTCGGTGTGCTGGGCGATGGTGGCCAGCCGTTCGTGGGCGTGCTCGGTGAGCGGCTTGTCCCCCGGATAGAGGAAGTACGCGTACGCCCGCTCCCGGCCCCGACCGACCCGGCCCCGGATCTGGTGCAGCTGGGCCAGGCCGAGCAGGTCGGCCCGCTCCACGATAAGCGTGTTGGCGTTCGGGATGTCGATGCCGGACTCCACGATCGTGGTGCAGACCAGGACGTCGTACTCCTTCTCCCAGAAGCCGACCATCACCTTCTCCAGGGCGTCCTCACCCATCTGCCCGTGCGCCACCGCCACCCGCGCCTCGGGTATCAGTTCCCGCAACCGGCGGGCGGTCCGCTCGATCGACTCGACCCGGTTGTGCAGGTAGAAGACCTGGCCGTCGCGGAGCAGCTCACGGTGGATCGCGGCGGCCACCTGCCGGTCGTCCTGCGCCCCGACCGCGGTGAGCACCGGGTGCCGCTCCTCCGGCGGGGTGGCGATCGTCGACATCTCCCGGATGCCGGTGATCGCCATCTCCAGGGTGCGCGGGATCGGGGTGGCCGACATGCTCAGCACGTCGACCGCGGCCCGCATCGACTTGAGATGCTCCTTGTGTTCGACGCCGAAGCGCTGCTCCTCGTCGACGATGACCAGCCCGAGCGACTTGAACCGGGTGGCCGACGCCAGCAGCCGGTGGGTGCCGATGACGATGTCCGCGGTGCCGTCACCGACCATGGCGAGGGTCTGCTCGGCCTCCTTCGGCGTCTGGAAGCGGGACAGCTGCCGGATGGCCACCGGGAACTGACTCATCCGCTCGGCGAAGGTGTTGTAGTGCTGCTGCACCAGCAGCGTGGTCGGCACCAGCACCGCTACCTGCTTGCCGTCCTGCACCGCCTTGAACGCCGCGCGTACCGCGATCTCGGTCTTGCCGTAGCCGACGTCGCCACAGATCAGCCGGTCCATCGGGACGCTCTGCTCCATGTCCCGCTTGACCTCTTCGATGGCGGCGAGCTGGTCGGGCGTCTCCTGCCAGGGGAAGGCGTCCTCCAACTCCCGCTGCCACGGGGTGTCCGGCCCGAAGTTGTGCCCCTTCGACGCCTTGCGGGCGGCGTAGAGCTGGATCAGCTGGGCGGCGATCTCCTTGACCGCCTTGCGGGCCCGGGCCTTGGACTTCTGCCAGTCCGAGCCGCCCATCTTGTGCAGGGTCGGTTGCTCACCGCCGACGTAGCGGGAGAGTTGGTCGAGCTGGTCGGTGGGGACGAAGAGCCGGTCACCGGGCTGACCACGCTTGCTCGGGGCGTACTCGATGACGAGATATTCCCGGGAGGCGCCGTTGACGGTGCGCTGCACCAGCTCGACGTACCGGCCGATGCCGTGCTGCTCGTGCACCACATGGTCACCGGCGCGCAGCTCGAGCGGGTCGATGGTGTTGCGCCGCCGGCTCGGCATCTTCCGCATGTCGCGGGTCGACACGCCCCGCCCACCTGTCACGTCGCTGCCGGTGAGCAGCACGAACCGGGCCGCCTCGTCGACGAAGCCACCGGTCAGGCTGCCGCAGGTGACAAGCAGCTCACCCGGGGCGGGCGCGGCGGGCACCTCCTCGGTCATCCGGGCACCGAGACCGCCGTCGCGGAGCACCTCGACGGCCCGCTGGGCGGGACCGTGCCCCTCGAAGACAAGCGCGATCGAGAAGCCCTCGCCGGCCCACCGCTTCAGGTCGTCGACCACCCGGGCGGTCTCGCCGTGGTAGAGCGGGGCGGGCTGGGCGGTCAGGGCCACCGCGATGGCGTCGTCGGGAGTGACGTCGACCGCCTCCGGCTCGTCCTCCCACGGCTGCCGGGTCGGGGCGGTGCCGGGCTCGGCGAGGCCGAACGGAGACAGCGTCCACCAGGGCTGGCGCAGGGTCGCGGCGTGCGCGCGTACGTCGGCCAGGGTGTGGAAGGCGGCCGCGCCCAGGTCGACCGGGGCCTGGCCACCGACGGCGGCCGCGGCCCAGCTGGCCTGGAGAAACTCCTCCGAGGTACGGACCAGGTCGTGCGCCCGGGTGCGGATCCGCTCCGGATCGCAGAGCAGTACGTGGGTGCCGGCCGGCATGCAGTCCAGCAGCAGCTCCATCGAGTCGTTGCCGATCAGCGCCGGTGCCAGGGACTCCATCCCCTCCACCGGGATGCCACCGGCCAGCTTGTCGAGGATCTCGGCCAGCTCCGGGTGCTGCTGCGCGAGCGTGGCGGCCCGCTCCCGGATGTCGGGGGTGAGCAGCAGTTCCCGGCAGGGCGGTGCCCAGAGCTGGGCGATCTGCTCGATGGTGCGCTGGTCGGCGACGGCGAAGGTGCGGATCTCCTCCACCTCGTCGCCCCAGAACTCGACCCGGGACGGGTGCTCGTCGGTGGGCGGGAAGACGTCGAGGATGCCGCCGCGCACGGCGAACTCGCCCCGCTTGGTGACCAGGTCGACGCGGGCGTAAGCCATGTCGGTCAGCCGGCGGGCCACCTGCTCCAGGTCGGCCTCGTCACCGGCGGCGAGTCGCACCGGCTCAAGGTCGCCGAGCCCCTTGAGCTGCGGTTGCAGCACCGAGCGGACGGGGGCTACCACCACCCGCAGCGGGCCGGTGCGCCCGTGCGCGTCAGCCGAGTCCGGATGCGCGAGTCGACGCAGCACGGCCAGCCGCCGACCGACCGTGTCGGAGCGGGGGGAGAGCCGCTCGTGTGGCAGCGTCTCCCAGCTCGGGAAGATCGCCACCTGCTCGGGCGGCAGCAGGCTGCCCAGCGCGGCGACGAGGTCCTCGGCCTCGCGGCTGGTGGCGGTGACCGCCAGCACCGGCCGCCCCGCTCCGCCGGTTGTCGGGTGGCCGTTGCCGGGATCCGCCGCGACTGCGGCGACCGCGAACGGGCGCAGCGCCGGCGGGGCGGTCAGGTCGAGCCCGTCGACCTGGGCCGCACCGGAGCGCGCCAGGTCACGGACGCGGGCCAGGCCCGGGTCGGCCAGGGCGGCGGCGAACAGTCCGGTGAGCGCAGTCATGATCACTTCCGAGATGGGGACACGACGATCACCCCGCGTCCGGACCGGACGGGGGGTCGTTACCGATTGACACTATCTCTCCGGACCGACGAATCACCGCCGCCCACGGCCACCGCCGCCCAGGCGAGCACGGCGGGCGGCCGACGCCAGGATGCTGGTTGCCGTGCCCTGTCGGGCTGACCGCACAGACGGTTCACCGGCACCGGCCCCGTGTCGGGGGAAACCGGGTGGTGGCCCCCGGCCGGCGCACCGAACGAGATTGACGCCCGTGCCCGGCTGTGGTCGGCTGCCCGAATGAACGGGGAATTTCGTGCGCAGTTCGACGCCGACGTCGCCTTCGCCAACGGCGGCGGCCTGACCACCGAGGGGTTCCGGCTGGACATACCCGGCGACCGGATCGACGACGCCGACCTGGCGGCCTTGTTCGTCCGACATCTCGGCCTGCTGATGGTGTCCGAGGTACGGATCACCAACAAGACGATCATCGAGGAGCCGCACAAGGGCGGTCGCGCCGTCCCGAATGCCGCAGACGGCACCACCGGTCGGCGGCTGATCGAGCTGAGTCACCTGGTCACCGACGGGATGACCACCCTGCCCGGCTGGCCGGCGCCGCGGATCACCGAGTGGCTGACCCGCGAGGCTTCCCGGAAGCACTACGCCCCGGGCACCGAGTTCCACGTGGCGCGGATCGACATGATCGCCAACACCGGCACCTACCTGGACACCCCCGCCCACCGGTACGCCGACGGTGCCGACCTGTCCGGCTTCCCGCTGGACCGTCTCGCCGACCTGCCCGGCCTCGTCGTCCGGCTGCCCGCCGGCACCCGCGCGGTGGACCGGCTGCTGCTGGCGCCGTACGACGTCACCGGCAAGGCCGTGTTGCTGCACACCGGCTGGGACGCGCACTTCGGCACCGACGGGTACGGCGCCCCGGAGGCACCCCACCTGACCGGCGACGGGGCGCAGGCGCTTGTGGACGCGGGTGCCGCCCTGGTCGGCATCGACTCGATCAACATCGACGACATGGGTCCGGCAGCCGGCGGTGAGCGGCCCGCGCACAGCACTCTGCTGGCCGCCGGCATCCCGATCGTGGAGCACCTGACCGGGCTGGCCGCCCTCCCGCCGGACGGTTTCCGGTTCACCGCCGCCCCGCCGAGGGTGGCCGGCATGGGCACCTTCCCCGTCCGTGCCTTCGCCGTCATCGACTGACGGACAGGCCGACTCCAGATGCGGGATGTCGCGGCTTCCGCTGCGGGCGGACACCGCAACATCCCGCACGTCGAGTGGACGTTGCGCCTCGGGGCCTTGGCCCGACAGTCAGTAGCGGACCGAGATGCGACGCTGGACCGCGTCCACCCGGACCGCACCGCCGTACGGAATGATCAGTTGCGGGTCGGTGTGCCCGAAGTCGACGTCGAAGACCAGGACCGCGTCGGGGGCGTACTCGGCGAAGGCCCGGGTGACGGCGGCGCGCTGGTCCCGGGCGTACTCCGTCTTCTCCTGCGGGGTGAGCCGGCGGCCGAACTCCCACGCCTTGGCCCGACCGACGAGCGCGGCGGGGAAGCCACCGAGCAGGCCGCGCTCGCCGAGATTACGCAGCATCCGGTAGACCTCGACGGCCGGCGGAAGTTCCTCCGACGTCTCCATCAGGAAGATCGAACCGGCGAGCGTGGCGGTGGGGGCCACCCGGTCGGCGGCGAGCAACCAGTGCAGCACCTCCAGGTTGCCGCCCCAGGTCCGGCCCTCGACCACCGTCGCCGGGCCCTGCCAGTGCCAGCCGGTGCCGGGAAACATCACCGGCTCGTCCGCCAGGCAACCGCTGTCGTTCCAGTCGTTCGGCTGGTCGCCCCACTCGGGTGCCGGGACGAGTTCGAACCAGTCGGAACTGAACAGCGCCGCGCGCAGCGAGTCGGCGGTCACCGGGTGCAGTGCGCCGGGGCGGCCGAGATGCACGAGCACCGAACCGCCGTGGTAGCTGACGACGCCCAGCCGGTGCAGGTGGTTGAGCACGTTCGTGTTGTCGGAGTACCCGAAGTAGGGCTTCGGGTTGGCCCGCAGCACCTCGTCGTCCAGGTGCGGCGTCACGGTGATCAGGTCGTCGCCACCGACGGTGGCCAGCACGGCGGTGATCGTCGGGTCGGCGAAGGCGGCGGTCAGGTCCCGGGCCCGGTCGCGCGGGTCGGCACCCATGATCCGGGTGGTCGGGTACTCGACCGGCTCCAGGGCGTACTCCTCGCGCAGTCGGCGCAGCCCCAGCTCGTACACGTGCGGGAAGAGACCCGGCAGGCCGGCGGAGGGTGAGACGACCGCCACCCGGTCGCCCGGGCGAGGTTTCGGAGGGTGGCGCAGCGCTGTCATGTGCCGACGCTATCGCCGGCCACCAGCGGTTTTCGGGCCTCCCGACGAGGGGTGCCGGCACCGGTACGACCCCGCGATGATCGACCTCACATCCGGCCGCCACCGTCAACGCCCTCCGAACATGATGAAGGCGACAACCTGGGGCCCCTCCTTTCCGGCGGGTTCACGCGGATACGATCGGGGGAGTCGGACAGCGCTGTCCTTCGTACTTGACGTGAGGAGCGCATGGTGACCGACCAGCACGATCACGACGGCCCCGACGCCGCCCTGCGCGCCGACATCCGCAGATTGGGCACCTTGCTCGGGCAGACCCTGGCCCGGCAGGAGGGGCGCCCGCTGCTCGACCTCGTCGAGGAGATCCGGGCCCAGGTCCGCACCGACGCCCCGGCCGCCGCCCGGCGGCTCGGCGGGCTCGATGTGACCACCGGCACCAAGCTGGCCCGCGCCTTCTCCACCTACTTCCACCTGGCCAACATCACCGAACAGGTGCACCGGGCCCGCGACCTGCGCCGCCGCCGCGCCGTCCAGGGCGGCTGGCTGGACCAGGCGGCCAAGATGATCGCCGAGCGTGGGGTGCCGGCCGAGGAGATCGCCTCGGTGGCCCGCCGGTTGGCGGTACGTCCGGTCTTCACCGCCCACCCGACCGAGGCGGCCCGCCGGTCGATCCTGTCGAAGCTGCGCGCGATCGCCGACGAGCTGGACGCCGAGACGGCGAACGCGATCCTGTACGGCGCCAGCGACGAGGCTCCGGCGAACCGGCGGCTGGCCGAGTTGCTCGACCTGATGTGGCAGACCGACGAGTTGCGGCTGGACCGGCCGGACCCGACCGACGAGGCGCGTAACGCCATCTACTACCTGCGTGACCTGTACGCCGAGGCGGCTCCGCAGGTGCTCGACGACCTCGCCGAGACGCTGCGCACGCTCGGCGTGGAGACCTCACCGACGGCCCGGCCGTTGACCTTCGGCACCTGGATCGGCGGTGACCGGGACGGCAATCCGTTCGTCACCCCGGCGGTGACCCGCGAGGTGCTGGCCATCCAGCACGAGCACGGCCTGACCGCCACCGAGGCGGCCATGGAGGAGCTGATCAACGAGGTGTCGGTCTCCCGCCGACTGCGCGGGGTGTCGCTCGACCTCTCCGCCAGCCTCGCCGCCGACCTCGACGCGCTGCCCGAGGTGGCACCCCGGTTCCGCCGGGTCAACGCCGAGGAGCCGTACCGGCTCAAGGCCCGCTGTGTACGCGCCAAGCTGGCCAACACCCGGGCCCGGCTGCGGCAGGGCACCCCGCACGTACCCGGTCGGGACTACCGGGGTTCGGCCGAGCTGATCGCCGACCTGGACCTGCTGCGCGCCTCACTGGCCCGCAACTCCGGTCAGCTCACCGCCGTCGGCCGGCTCGCCTCGACCATCCGTACCGTCTCCGCGTTCGGCCTGCACCTGGCGACGATGGACGTCCGCGAGCACGCCGAGAAGCACCACGAGGTGCTCAGCCAGCTGTACGCGGCGGTGGGCGAGGTGGACGACTACCCGTCCCTGAGCCGGTTGGAGCGCACCAAGCTGCTCGCCGACGAGCTGGCCAGCCGCCGTCCGCTGTCGACGACGGACACTCCGCTCAGCGAGTCGGCGCGCAAGACGTTCGACGTGTTCGCCACCATCCGTGAGGCGCAGGACCGGTTCGGCTCCGAGGTGATCGAGTCGTACATCATCTCGATGACCCTCGGCGTGGACGACGTGCTCGCCGCGGTGGTGCTCGCCCGCGAGGCCGGGCTGGTGGACGTGCACAGCGGCCGGGCCCGGATCGGCATCGTCCCGCTGCTGGAGACGCCGGCCGAGCTGAACTCCGGCGGCGAGCTGCTCGATGAGCTGCTGTCGCTGCCGGCGTACCGGGCGCTGGTGGCGGCCCGCGGCGACGTTCAGGAGGTGATGCTTGGCTACTCCGACTCCAACAAGGAGGCCGGCATCACCACCAGCCAGTGGTCCATCCACCGGGCTCAGCGTGCACTGCGTGACGTGGCCGCCCGGCACGGGGTGCACCTGCGGCTCTTCCACGGCCGGGGCGGCACCGTCGGGCGCGGCGGCGGCCCCACGCACGACGCGATCCTGGCCCAGCCGTACGGCACCCTGGACGGCGCGATCAAGGTGACCGAGCAGGGTGAGGTGATCTCCGACAAGTACACCCTGCCGGCGCTGGCCCGGGAGAACCTGGAGCTGAGCGTGGCCGCCGTGCTCCAGGCGACGCTGCTGCACACCGCGCCCCGGCAACCCGCCGAGATGCTGGAACGCTGGGACGCGGCGATGGACGTGGTGTCCGAGTCGGCGTTCCGGTCGTACCGCTCGCTGGTCGAGGACCCGGACCTGCCCGCGTACTTCTGGGCGTCCACCCCGACCGAGCTGCTCGGTGCGCTGAACATAGGCTCCCGGCCGGCGAAGCGACCGAACACCGGTGCCGGGCTGTCCGGGCTGCGGGCCATCCCGTGGGTGTTCGGCTGGACCCAGACCCGGCAGATCGTGCCCGGTTGGTTCGGGGTCGGTTCCGGCCTGGCCGCCGCCCGGGAGGCCGGTCTGGCCGACGTGCTGGCCGAGATGCACCGCAACTGGCACTTCTTCCGCACGTTCCTGTCCAACGTGGAGATGATGCTGACCAAGACCGACCTCGGCATCGCCCGCCGGTACGTGGAGACCCTGGTCCCGAAGAAGCTGCACCCGATCTTCGACCAGATCGAGCAGGAGTACGAGCTGACCCGGCGCGAGGTGCTCGCGGTCACCGACTCGCCGGACCTGCTGGAGAACTCCCCGGTGCTGCAACGCACCCTCGCCGTACGCGACACCTACCTGGAGCCGTTGCACCATCTCCAGGTGGCGCTGCTACGGCAGTACCGCGAATCGGGGGCGGCCGGACGGGCGGTGGCCACCGCCCCCGGTGGCCGGCGCGCACCGAGCGACGGCACGGCCCTGGAGCGGGCCCTGCTCACCACGGTGAACGGCATCGCGGCCGGCATGCGCAACACCGGCTGAGGTGTACGGAGGGGCCCCTCGTCACGCCCTCGGCGCAGGAGGGGCCCTCGTCGACCACAGGGCGGCCGGCTGATTCGCAGTGGCCCTGGTCCGCCTGACCTGGGCCCGGATCGTCGAATTGGGCGGCGGGAGGGTCAGGGCCGTGCTGCGACGTCCCGGCGGACCCGGTAGCGCAGGTGCGTCACGTGCGGTGACTCGACGACGGCCAGCCGCTCCAACTCGATGTGCTCGTCGCCCAGGTGCTCGAAGAGCCGACGGCCCGTGCCGAGCAGTACGGGTGCGAGTTGGAGCCGGATCTCGTCAACCAGACCGGCGGTCAGGAAATGCTGGCCGACCTCTGCACCCATCAGCCGGACATCGCGCTCGCCGGCGGCGGCGGTGGCGCGGTCGTAGGCCTCGCGCACGTCGGTGACGAAGGTGAACGTGCCGCTCTTCTCCACCCGCTCGGCCAGCGGGTCGTGGGTCAGGACGAAGCAGGGCACCGGGTAGGGGGTGTCGTTCCAGACGTTGACACCTACGTCGAACGTCCGGCGGCCGAGCACCACCGCGCCGGTGGTCTCCGACATTTCCCGTTCGATCTCGGCGTCCACCTCACTGGTCGAGGTGTGGAAAATCCACTTGTGCAGGCGAAGGCCACCCTCGCCCATCGGGTGTTCGACGCTGATGTTGGGGCCGGCCATGAAGCCGTCCAGTGACATGGTGACATCCAATAGAATTCGCGCCATTCGGAACCTTCCTGAGTGGACACGGTGACGTCAGGACCGAGACGTGTGGTGGACCCCGCACATACCGTGGTGAGCTGCCCGGATGTCACCCCCGCAGGCTCGGTCACGGTAATCGATCTCCACCGGTAGGGTTTCCCTGCGCCGACCGTAGCGAACGGGTGTGTCAGAAGTCCCCGCCACCGAAGCCACCACCGAAATCACCGCCGCCGAAATCACCGCCGAAATCACCGCCGCCGAAGTCCGCACCGGCGTCGCCCGGATCGTCGAAGCCGCCCGCGGCGGCGTCGTAGCCAGGATCGCCGAAGGACGGCGAGAACAGCGCGTCGGCGATCAGCATGCCGCCGAGCACTCCGACGCCGGCACCGAGCGCCGTCTTCCACCAGGGGGTGGAGTACCAGCCGGCCGGAACCGGCCGGCCCCGCAGCCGGCCACCCGGGTAGTAGTAAGGCGTGTCCTGGCCCGGCTGCGGGCCGGCCTTGAACGTCTGACCCTGCACCTCGACCTGACGCGGCACGGTCAGCTCCCCGGCACCACTGGCGGCGGCCAACGGCGGCAGGGGCGGACCCGGGTCGATGCCGAGCGCCAGCCGGGCCGCCCGAATGTAGGTGAGGCCCTCCACCGCGGTCTCCCGGGCGAGCCGGTACTGGGCGATGCTCCTGGCCTGCTCCAACTGGGAGCCGGCGGCGTGGTAGCGCTCGGCGGCATCGGCCAGCGCCTGGCGTACCGCCGGGTCCTCGCCGCTGAGGTTCATCACCTGCCCGCCGAGGCGTTCGTACCACCGCCGCGCGTCGGCCTGCACATCGGCGAGATTGCGGGCCTCACGGGCGGCGCGTTCCCGTCGCCACCAGAGCAGGGCACCGCCGAACAGCACCACGAGAAGAACGAGCAGCAGAGGTTCCACCACCTCAACGTACCCAGCCTGGGCCAACGATCCCCGGTGTGACGAGCCCGGCGCGGAAATCGGGACGCACCCGTCCGGGCGTGGAGGGCCTGCCTTTGGCAAGCTCGTGAGGATGGAGCTCTCGACCCTCGCGGTTGTCGTGGTCTGTCTCGGTGCCGGCGGCGCGGTCGGCTGGTTCGCCGCCCGGTCCCGCTCGACGACCGAGATCGCCAGACTGGACGCCACGCTGCGCGCCACCCGTGAGGGCGAAGGGCGGCTGGAGCAGTCGATGCGGGCGTTGAGCTACGAGGCGACGGCCCAGTCGCAGGAGGCGGTCGCCCGGGCGGTGGCCCCGCTGCACGAGACGCTGCGCCGCTACGAGCAGCGGGTCACCGACCTCGAACGGGAGCGGGTCGACGCGTACGCCGAGCTGCGCGAGCAGGTCCGCTCGATGAGCGCGGTCTCCGGCGAGTTGCGGACGGAGACGAAACAGCTGGTGGCAGCGTTGCGCGCGCCACAGGTACGCGGCCGGTGGGGCGAGCACCAGCTGCGCCGCATCGTCGAGGCCGCCGGCATGTTGGAGCACTGCGACTTCACCGAGCAGGTCACCGCCGCCACCGACCAGCAGACGGTACGCCCCGACCTGGTGGTCCGCCTGCACGGCGGCCGGAGCGTGGTGGTGGACGCCAAGGCGCCGTTCGACGCGTACCTCACCGCCATGGAGGCGCGCGACGAGCGGGGTCGGGACACCCACCTCGACGCGCACGCGAAGCATCTCCGGGCACACGTCGACGCGTTGGCCGCCAAGTCGTACTGGTCGGCGTTCGAGTCCACTCCGGAGTTCGTGGTGCTCTTCGTGCCGGCCGACCCGTTCCTGGACGTCGCCCTGCAACGCGATCCGACGCTGTTGGAGCACGCCTTCGCCCGCAACGTGGTGCTGGCCACCCCGGCCACCCTCGTCGCGCTGCTGCGTACGGTCGCCTGGTCGTGGCGGCAGGAACAGCTCACCCGCAACGCGATGGCCGTGCACACGCTGGCGCGGGAACTGTACGGACGGTTGTCGACGCTCGGTGACCACGTCGGCAAGCTCGGTGCCTCACTCGGCGGCGCGGTGACCGCGTACAACCGGGCGGTGGGCTCGTTGGAGGCACGGGTGCTGGTGAGCGCCCGCAAACTGGCCGAGCTGGGTGTGTCGGATCAGGAACTGCCCACCCCGGGGCAGGTGGAGCTGGCTCCACGGCAGCCGCAAGCGCCGGAACTGCTCCCGGATTCCACTTCAGATGATCGAACTCGGTCTAACTGAAAACAGCCCTATCATCTTCGATGTGACAATGAGCGTCTCGCATATCACGAGATGGTCACAACGTACCTGGCGGTAGTGACATCGACGGTCGGCACCACGAAGGATTTCGCTCACGCGTGCCCTGCATCTGAGGGCGCCCTGTTCTCTGGAGGAAAGAGAACGTGAGTAAACCCCGAAACCTGAGCCGGCGAACCTCGGCCGCGCTCTTCGCCTCGGTGATGGCGGCCAGCGCCGTGACCGTGGCGGGCGGTGCCGCCACCGCGAGCGCCGCTCCTGCCGGACCCGACGCCGCGCAGGCCACCCCCGCCGAGGCGTTGAGCCAGCACGACGCCAAGCTGCTCGCCGAGGCGGAGGCGAAGAAGGCCCCCACCGTCACGATGATCGTCGCCACCGAGAAGGGCAAGGCGAAGGACGTCGCCGACGAACTCAAGGACCTCGGCGCGGCCGTCACCGAGCGCTACGACACCATCGGTTACGTGCTCGCCAAGGTGCCGACCGGCAAGGCGGTCAAGGCCGCCACCCTGCCCGGTGTCGCCGCGATCGACCTGGACGAGAAGATCCAGCTACCCGACCCGACGCCCGAGGTCGCCCCGGGCGGCAAAAAGGCCGACAAGCAGGGCAGCACGCTTGCCGGCCCCGGCGCCAACACGCCTGCCGACAACCCGTACATGCCGACGAACGAGACCGGCGCGGTCAAGTTCGTCAAGCAGAACAAGGCGTGGGACGGCCGCGGCGTCACCATCGGCGTCATGGACTCCGGTGTGGACCTGGAGCACCCGGCGCTGCAGAAGACCACCACCGGCGAGCGCAAGATCGTCGACTGGGTGACCGCGACGGACCCGTTCGAGGACGCCACCTGGCGGCCGATGCTCAACCAGGTGACCGGGCCGACGTTCACCCTGGCCGGCCGCACCTGGACCGCGCCGGCCGGCACCTACCGGTTCAACCTGTTCAACGAGAACACCACGAACAACAGCGACCCGGCCGGTGACGTCAACCGCGACGGCGACAACACCGACCAGTTCGGCATCCTGTTCGACCCGGCCACCAACAACATCTGGGTCGACACCGACCAGGACGGCGACTTCACCGACGAGGCCGTGATGCGGCCGTACAAGGAGAAGTTCGACGTCGGCTACTTCGGCACCGACAACCCGGCGACGCCCGTCAAGGAGCGGATGTCGTTCGTCGTCGAGTACCGCAAGAACGTCGACACCACTCCGGTCGGCGGCCCCGGCCTGGTCGACTACGTGAACATCGGCATCATCGAGAGCGCGCACGGCACGCACGTCGCCGGCATCACCGCCGCCAACGACATGCTCGGCAACGGCGCGTTCGACGGTGCCGCCCCCGGTGCCAAGATCGTTTCCTCCCGTGCCTGCTCCTGGGGCGGTGGCTGCACGGCCGCCGCACTCACCACCGGCATGGCCGATCTGGTGATCAACCGCGGGGTCGACGTCATCAACATGTCGATCGGCGGCCTGCCCGCGCTCAACGACGGCAACAACGCCCGCGCCACCCTCTACAACAACCTGATCACCACGTACGGGGTGCAGATGTTCATCTCGGCCGGCAACTCCGGCCCGGGTGTGAACACCATCGGCGACCCGTCGGCGTCGACGAACGTGGTGAGTGTCGCCGCCAGCGTCAGCAAGGACACCTGGCTGGCCAACTACGGCTCGGTGGTCAAGAAGAAGAACGCCCTGTTCAACTTCTCCTCGCGCGGCCCGCGTGAGGACGGTGGCGCCAAGCCGAACATCGCGGCACCGGGTTCGGCCATCTCCACCACCCCGGTGTGGCAGGCCGGCAGCCCCGTCGCCGAGGCCGGCTACGCGCTGCCGCCGGGCTACGGCATGTTCAACGGTACGTCGATGGCCTCTCCGCAGGCCGCCGGTGCCGCCGCGCTGCTGCTCTCGGCCGCCAAGGCGACCGACAAGGGCATCACGCCGGAGATGCTGCGCCGGGCGATCTACACCTCGGCCAAGCCGATCGCCGACACCCCGACCTACGGGCAGGGCTACGGCATGTTCGACGTGCCGGGCGCCTGGAAGCTGCTGAAGAAGGGTGTGCAGACCCGCTCGTACACCTCCGACGCTCCGGTCTGCACGCCGCTGTCCGGCATGCTGGCCACCCCGCACCGCGGCACCGGCGTCTACAACCGCTGCGGCTCCGCCGACGGCGGTCACAAGGCCAACCAGTCGAAGTCGTACCAGGTCAAGCTGACCCGGACCAGCGGCCCGGCCGGCAACGTCAAGCACGACGTCGGCCTGCGCGGCAACAACGGCACCTTCTCGGCGCCGAAGAGCGTCACGCTGCCGCTGAACAAGACCGTCACCATCACCGTCACCGCCAAGCCCAAGACGGTTGGCGCGCACAGCACGATCGTGACGGTCGACGACCCCGCCACCAACACGATCGACTTCGAGTTCTCCGCCGTGGTGGTGGTCTCGAACGACGTCAGCAAGCCCAACTTCGCCTACTCGGCGCAGGGCTCGGTGGACCGGAACAGCACCACGTCGTACTTCGTGACGGTTCCCCCGGGTGCCGGTGCGCTGCAGGTGAACCTCTCCGGCATCGCCACCGGGTCGCAGACCCGCTTCATCGCGTTCAACCCGTGGGGTGTTCCGGTGGAGAGCACCTCCAGCCTGACCTGCTACACCAATTTCGCCAGCGCCTGCAGCGCTTTCGAGCGTGACTACCAGAACCCGATGCCGGGTGTCTGGGAGATCGAGGTCGAGTCCCGGCGGACCTCGCCGTCACTGAACAACCCGTACCAGATCCAGGCACGGGTGCAGGGCGTCACGGTCGAGCCGGCCGTGGTCGAGCTGCCGTCGGTCACCGCCGGCACCCCGACCCCGGTCACCTGGACGCTGAAGAACACCTTCGGTCCGGTCTCCGTGACCGGCCAGGGTGGCGCGCTGTCCAGCTCGCACGCCGAGCGGCCGACAATCGTCGAGTACGCGACGCAGGAGTTCACCGTCGAGGTGCCGGCGGGCGCCACCAGCTTCACCGCCCGCATCGGCAACACCTCGAACGCCGGCGCCGACCTCGACCTGTTCGTCTACCGGGGCGGCGCCCTGGTCGGCTACAACGCGGACGGCGACTCCGAGGAGTTTGTGACCATCGCCAACCCGCCGGCGGGCACCTACACCATCGTCGTCGAGGCGTACTCGGTCGACGGTGCCGGTGGCAGCACCGAGTACGACTACCGGGACTCGTTCTCCTCCCCGGCGCTCGGCACCCTCGCGGCGTCGGGCGGCACCCTCACCCTGGCGCACGGTGCCACCGGCACCATCTCGGGCACCGTGACGGCGCAGTCCGCGCCGGCCGCGGGCCGGGCGCTCTACGGTGAGCTGGCCGTGGTGACCACCGAAGGCGCGGTCGTCGGCCGCGGCGCGGTCTCCGTCGGCGCGGTGAACTGACACCACCACCCGCACCACCAGGAAGCCCGTCTCCGGCGAACCGGAGACGGGCTTCCGTCTGTCTGCTCCACCAGCAGGTTGATCATGAGGTTGGCGGCACTCTGAAGATCAACCACTGCCGCCAAACCTCATGATCAACGGGTCGTTGGACGACCGGAGGGAGGGGGGAGGGAGGGGTGGGCTCGGCGGGGGGTCAGGTGCGCTTGGCGGAGGTTACGACGAACGGGGTGCCCTGTTGGCAGGTGGACATCATGGTGGGGTCGGGGCGTCCGGTCACCGTCACCGAGGCGCCCGCGGTGAGCACCTCGCGGGGACCGCCGAGCAGCAGGTAGCCGTCGAGCAGCAGGCAGCCGGGCTCGACACCGGACTCGATCCGACCGGTGAGGGTCATCTCGCCGGTCGTCGGCGGCTTCGACGGGGCACTCGGCCTGACCGTCGGTCGGGTGGTCGGCGCCGTCGGGTCCACCGGATCGGAGGGCGAGGGCGCGGGCGCGGAGAGGGTCGGGTCCGGGGTCGGCAGCTCGGTCACGGGTGACGCTCCCGTCGGGGTCGGGGTGGTGGTGCCGTCCCCCGCATCCTGGCCGCCGCAGGCGGCGAGCGCCGTGCAGACGATCAGCGCGGTGGCGGCGATCCGAAGGGTCCTCATGCCAAGCTCTGACGCGCCGGGGCGGTGAACAGTTCCATCTGTCCTGCCCGGTGTGCTCAGTCGCGGGCCGCCGCGGCGGCGGCCTTCATGTCGCGCTTGAGTTCCTGCGGCAGTGAGAAGGTGAGCCGCTCGTTCGCGGTCACCACCTCCTCCACGTCGGTGAAGCCGCGCTCGGCGAGGTGCGCCAGCACCTCCTGCACCAGCTCCTCCGGCACGCTCGCACCCGAGGTCAGGCCCACCGTCCGCGCGTCGGCGAGCCAGGCGTCCTCGATCTCGTGAGCGAAGTCGACCAGGTGACCGCCACGGGCACCACCGTCCAGGGCCACCTCGACCAGGCGTACGGAGTTGGACGAGTTGCGTGAGCCGACGACGATCACCACGTCGCATTCCGGCGCGATCTCCTTGATCACGTGCTGCCGGTTGCTGGTGGCGTAGCAGATGTCGTCGCTGGGTGGCGACTGGAGCATCGGCAGCCGCTTCTTGAGCCGGGCCACGGTTTCCATCGTCTCGTCCACCGACAGCGTGGTCTGCGACAGCCAGACGACCTTGTTCGGGTCCCGCACGGTGATCCGGTCGGCGTCGTCCGGGCCGTCCACCAGCTGGATGTGCTCCGGTGCCTCGCCGGAGGTGCCGATGACCTCCTCGTGCCCCTCGTGGCCGATGAGCAGGATGTCGTAGTCCTCGGCGGCGAACCGCTTCGCCTCGTGGTGCACCTTCGTCACCAGCGGGCAGGTGGCGTCGATCGCCTTGAGGGACCGCTGCTTCGCCTGCTCGTAGACCTCGGGTGCCACGCCGTGCGCGGAGAAGATCACAGTGGCGCCCTCGGGCACCTCCTCGTTCTCCTCCACGAAGATCGCGCCCTGGGCCTCAAGCGTCCGCACCACGTGCTTGTTGTGCACGATCTGCTTGCGGACGTAGATGGGGGCACCGTAGAGCTTGAGCGCCTCCTCGACGGTCTGCACCGCCCGGTCCACGCCCGCGCAGTAGCCGCGGGGCTTGGCCAGGAGCACGCGCTTGCCGGTCCGGGAAGTCGCCTCAACCTCAGTCACCCCCTCATCGTACGTGCCGCCGCCGGACCCGGCAGCGGCCGAGGCGACGCCCACCGCCCGTCGATCATGAAGTTGTCACCCGCGACACGCCGCACCACGAACAACAACCTCATGATCAACGCTGGCGGGGCGGAGGACCGTAGGGTGGTCGGGTGAGTGCGGGTGAGGGTGCTGGTGCGGGTGGGAAGAGCAGCTCGGATGAGCCATGGCCGGTGCGGGTGGTCAGTCAGAAGATCGGCGCCTGGGTGGCCCGACTCGGGTGGGTGTGGGTCGACGGACAGGTGGCGCAGATCAGCCGGCGGCCCGGTGCCAGCACCGTGTTCCTGACGCTGCGTGACCCGTCCGCAGACCTGAGTCTCACCGTCACCACCAACCGTGACGTGCTCGACTCCGGTGCGCCGGAGCTGCGCGAAGGTGCCCGCGTGGTGCTGCACGCCAAGCCCGAGTTCTACGCCGCCCGGGGCACGCTCAGCCTGCGCGCGGACGAGATCCGCCAGGTCGGCCTCGGTGAACTGCTCGCCCGGCTGGAGAAGCTCAAGAAGCTGCTGGCCGCCGAGGGACTGTTCGACCGGGCGCGTAAGCGTCGGCCACCGTTTCTGCCGCAGCGCATCGGGCTCATCACCGGTCGGGCCAGCGCTGCCGAGCGGGACGTGCTGACAAACGCCCGCCGACGCTGGCCGGCGGTGGAGTTCCGGACGGTGAACGTGGCGGTGCAGGGCCCGAGCGCCGTACCCCAGATCGTGGACGCACTGAAGGTGCTGGACGCGGACCCGAGCATCGACGTGATCATCCTGGCCCGGGGCGGGGGTGGCATCGAGGATCTGCTCCCCTTCTCCGACGAGGCGCTGTGCCGGGCCGTCTTCGCGTGCCGTACGCCCGTGGTCAGTGCGATCGGCCACGAGACCGACGCTCCGCTCGTCGATTACGTGGCCGATGTCCGGGCGTCGACCCCCACCGACGCGGCCAAGCGGGTGGTGCCCGACCTGGCCGAGGAGGTACGCCTGATCAAGCAGGCCCGGCACCGGCTGCATCGGGCCGTGCACAACCTCGTCGATCGGGAGTCCCACCGCATCGACGCGCTACGCTCCCGACCGGTGCTGGCCCGGCCACAGGTGATGGTCGAGCAACGCGCCGCCGATCTGGCCGCCCTACGCCAGCGCGCCGGCCGCTGCCTGGACCACCGCCTCGCCGCTGCCGACGACGACCTCCGGCACACCCTGGCCCGGCTACGCGCCCTCTCCCCGGCCGCCACCCTCGACCGCGGCTACGCGATCGTGCAACGCACCGACGGCCATGTCGTACGCGCGGCCACCGACGTGGCTCCCGGCGACCCGCTGCGGGTACGCCTCGCCGACGGCGAACTGTCCGCCACTGTCGACACCTGACCCCCTCCGGGCTCCGGGCTGGTCCTGGAACGAGTGGTCTTGCTGGGCGGGTGACGGCAGCGTGGCCGTGCCGTCCGGCGTGGTGAACGGTGGTGCGGTCATCCGGGGTGTCGGGCGGTTGTGCTGAGATGGGTGCGATGACTGACGAGAAGACCAGCGGGTCGGACGAGCGACTCAGCTACGAGCAGGCCCGCGCCGAACTCGCGTCGGTGGTGGAGCGGCTGGAGGCCGGCGGCACGTCGCTGGAGGAGTCGCTGGCGCTGTGGGAGCGCGGCGAGGCGCTGGCGGTCGTCTGCCAGCGTTGGCTCGACGGTGCCCGCGCCCGCATCGACGCCGCCCGACCCGACCCGGCCACCTGACGCAGCCCGAGCATGCGCTGCCGCCAGCCGCACCGGGTGAGCTGCGCAGCCGCCGGACCACCTGGCCGGCCCCGGTCAACGCGCCCAGCGTGCCCCGCCCACGCGTCGCGGCGGGAGCCAACCGGCTCCCGCCGCGATGCGTACGGTCCATGACGAGCGAGGCGTGCCGGCGTCCGTCGTTCGGCCGCGCGTCGCCGCACCCCGCGTTCAGTCGAACAGGTTGTACAGCTCCGGCGGAGCCTCGACGACCTGGTCAGCCGAGGGCCTGGTCGCCTCGGTCGCGTTGCCGTAGTCGGAGTACGTCACCTTGATCTCCTGCCCAGCGGCCCGGCCGGCCTGGGGCAGTTGGATGACCATCTCGGTGAGCCGCCCCTGAGCGTCGGTCGTCGCGGTGAACGGCACGGAGTTCGCCTCCGCGCCGAGCGCGGTGATCAGGGTCGGGTCGAGCGATCCGGCGTCGGCTGCCTTCGACAGGTCGATGGTGCCGGCGTACGCACCGTCGCCGGTGCGGCGGACGTCGGTGACGGCCTGGGTCAACGCCTCGCTGCCGGCCGGGTCGACCTTGTCGAAGTCGAAGCCGAGGTTGCGGTCACCCTGGATGCGGTTCTGGTCGAGGTGCTGGTACTTGCCGAGGTTGAGTCGGTCCACGCCGGGCACCCGGGTGGCCGCCTGACCCTTGAGGTCCAGCTTGACCCAGCTGTCCGGCTTCGCGTGGATGAGGTCGAGGCTGATCGCCAGGTCGTCGGTCGGCTCACCGAGCCGTACCCGCATCTCGGCGCTCTGGCTCGGCTGGTGCACCTGCCCCTCCGCCACCGAGCCGGCTCCGGACATGCTGAACTTGAAGTTGCCGTTGCTGATCTCCTTGGTCGAGTCCAGCAGCGCCTGCTTCGCGTCGGTGTCGACCTCGGGTGCGGCACCGGTGGCGGTGGCAGTGGCGGACGGTGTGGCGGTCGACCCGGCGTCACCGGTGGTGGCACAGGCGGCGACTCCGGGCGTGAAGAGGGCGACGGCCACGAGGCCGGCGCTCAGTCGTCGAACGGTCATCGGTGTCTCCCAGCAGGGTCATCCGGTGCGTTCTCGCGCCGGAGGCTCCTCTCTTCTGTTCCCTGCCGCCCGCCCGCGCAATCACCCGAACCCGGCCACATCACCCGGACGGGGCGGGTACCGGTTCGCCGGAACGAGTGCGGGGGTGGGCTGAGCCCACCCCCGCAGCTTGCCGTTCGACCTACTTGAACATCTCGTAGGTCTGCTCGCTCGCCTCGATGACCTGGTCCGCCGGCGGCTTCTGCACGGCCGTCGCGGCACCGTAGTCGGCGTAGGTGACCTTGATGTCCTGCGCCTTGGTCTCGCCCGCGGCGGGGAGGGACATGACCAGCTCGCTCAGCCGGCCCTCGGCGTCCAGCTTCGCGGTGAACGGGATCGCCTTGGCCTTGTCGCCCAGTTCCTTGAGCATGTCCTCGTCGGCGGCGACCGAGTCCTTCACGGTGGTCAGGTCGAAGGTGCCGCTGTAGGTGCCCTCGCCGGTCTTCTGCACCTCGGCGAGGCCCTCGAACATGCCGGCGGCGTCGGCCGGGTCGGTGCCCTCCTTGAAGATGTCGAGGTTCTTGGCGTCCTTGGCCTTGGCGGCGTCGAGGTGCTGGTACTTGTCCTTGATCGCCTCCATCCCCGGGATGCCGGCGAAGAGGTCACCCAGGTCGACCTTCACCCAGGTGTCCGGCTGGATCTGGATGAGGTCGAAGTCCATGGTGAAGTCCTCGCCACCCATGGTCATCGTCATCTGAGCGCTGTTGCTGGGCTTGTGGAACGTGCCCTTGCCGGTCATCGAGTCAGCCGCGATGGTGAACGTGAAGTTGCCTTCGGCCAGCCCCTTGGTGGAGGCGACAAGCGCCGCCTTCGGGTCGGCCGGGATGCCCGACTCGGGCGAGGAGGCCGCAGAGGGCGATTCGCCGCTGGAGTTGTTGCAGGCGGCGAGGCCGGGAACGAGCAGCGTGGCGGCGATGAGGCCGACGCTCCACCGTCGAATGTTCACAGATCGTCTCTCTTCAAGCAGGAAAGCCCGACCGACCGGGGCCGGCCAGGCATCGAACCCGGGGAGCGTAGCGGATCGGACCGACAGTCAGGGGGCACCTGCTGCCGGCGGCTCGACTGCGCCGCCGGTTGGTTCGTCGCCGGCGTGGCCGATCCCGCCACCGAGCCGGGACGCTCAGTCCACGGCGGTGGCGAGGGCCCGCAGTTCGTTGTCCCGGGCGTCGCCGACGACGATCACCGTACGCTCCGGCTGGAGCAGCACCAGGGCCTGCTCGTTGCCCCGTGCGGTGTACCGCTGCCAGGTGCCGGACCCGAAATCGGTCTGCCCCTGCGGCCGCCCCTCGTCAGTCAGCTCGGCCGGCAGCAGCCGCTCCGGCGGCACGTTGCTCTGCACCAGTTGCAGGCCACGGCCCTCCGGGGTGACATATCCCACCCGCAGGATCGCCCCGTCCTCGGCCGTCCGGTAGGTCGCGCGTACGGCCCGCCACCCGTCGCCCAGATCGGCCGGTTCGCTCACCGGAAACGCGCCGGCCGTCTTCGCCTGTTCGAAAGCCGGCGCCGGATCGACGGTGTTCGGCTCGTCCCCACCGAGAAAGCCCCGGTAGAAGGCGAGGAGCAGGGCGATCGGGATCAGCAGCACCAGCAGCGAGATAGCCATGTCCCGCGGCGACCGGTCGGACTTCGCGGCGGCTGCGGGTGGTGGCACGGGCTCATCGGCGGGTGCGCGGTCGGCAGGCTGTGCAGGTTCCACCCCGCCATTCTCGCAGCCGCCCGACCGGCGGTATCCGTCCCATCACCGCCCCGACCCGCCCGTGCGTCCGCCATCGTGTGAGGATCAGGAACGAAGCCGGCAGCGCCGGCCCGCCCCGCACCGCCGCGAGGAGGAGCCGTTTTCATGACCACCACCAGGACGCGAATTCCACAGAACCTCGACCGTAACCTCGCCCTCGATCTGGTGAGGGTCACCGAGGCGGCAGCGATGGCCGCCGGCCGGTGGGTCGGCCGGGGTGACAAGGAGGGCGGCGACGGCGCCGCCGTCGACGCCATGCGCAAGTTGATCAACTCGATCCCGATGAAGGGCATCGTGGTGATCGGCGAGGGCGAGAAGGACAACGCCCCGATGCTCTTCAACGGTGAGGAGGTCGGCGACGGCGACGGTCCCGAGGTGGACGTCGCGGTCGACCCGATCGACGGCACCACCCTGATGAGCAAGGGGATGCCGAACGCCCTCGCGGTGCTGGCGGTGGCCGAACGGGGCGCGATGTTCGACCCCAGCGCGGTCTTCTACATGGAGAAGCTCGCCGTCGGCCCGGCGTACGCGGACGTGGTGGACATCGAGGCCGGCACCGTCGAGAACTTGCGCCGCATCGCGAAGACGAAGGGCACAAGCGTCTCCGAGGTCACCGTCTGCGTCCTCGACCGGTCCCGGCACGACGGCCTGGTCGATGAGATCCGCCGCGCCGGTGCCGGCATCCGCTTCATCTCCGACGGCGACATCGCCGGTGCGATCGCCGCCGCCCGCGGCGAGTCGGACGTCGACGTGCTGATGGGCATCGGCGGCACCCCGGAGGGAATCACCGCCGCCTGCGCCCTCAAGTGCATGGGCGGAATGATGCAGGCCAGGCTCTGGCCGCGGGACGACGCCGAGCGTGAGAAGGCGATCGCGGCGGGCCATGACCTGGACCGGGTACTCACCACCGACGACCTGGTCACCGGCGACAACTGCTTCTTCGTGGCCACCGGCATCACCTCCGGTGACCTGCTGCGCGGGGTGCGGTACCGGGCCGGCGGGGCGTACACCCAGTCGATCGTGATGCGGTCCAAGAGCGGCACGATCCGCGTGATCGACTCGTACCACCGGTTGGAGAAGCTGGCGCTCTACTCGGCTGTGGACTTCGACGGCCGGCCGCTGGACGAACAGGCTTGAGTGCCCCGACGGTGACCCGGCCGACGGTGTCGGCGGGTCGCCGGTTCGGCGCGGTGGCGCTGGCGACGGTGGCCGGAGTCGCCGTCGCGACCCAGTCGCGGATCAACGGCGAGTTGGGCGTACGCCTCGGTGACGGGGTCGCCGCCGCCGTCATCTCGTTCGGTTCGGGCCTTCTGCTGTTGTTGGTGCTGGTCCCGGCCACCGGCACCGGGCGGCGCGGGCTGGCGACGCTGCGGGCCGCCCTCACCCGGGGGACGCTTCGCCCCTGGCAGTGTCTCGGCGGCGCCTGCGGCGCGTTCCTGGTGTTCACCCAGGGCGCCACCGTCGGCACCCTGGGCGTCGCGGTGTTCACGGTGGCGATCGTGGCCGGCCAGTCCGCCAGCAGCCTGCTCGTCGACCGGGCGGGGATCGGCCCGAGTGGCCGACGGCCGGTGACCGGTCCCCGGCTGGCGGGTGCGGTGCTGACGGTGGTCGCGGTGCTGCTGGCGGTCAGCGACCGGTTCGGTGAGCCGGCGACCCTCGGTCTGGCCGTGCTGCCGCTGCTGGCCGGGGTGGCGGTGGCCTGGCAGCAGGCGGTGAACGGCTGGGTCCGGGTGGTCACCGAGAGCACGTTGACCGCCACGCTTGTCAACTTCGCCGCCGGTACGGCGGTGCTCCTCGTCGCGTTCGCCGTCAGCCTCACGCTGCGGGGTCTGCCGCCCGGCGGGCTGCCCACCGACCTCTGGCTCTACCTCGGCGGGCCGATCGGCGTCACGTTCATCGCGGTGGCCGCCGCTGTCGTCCGCCTCACCGGCGTGCTGCTTCTCGGCCTGGCCACCGTCGCCGGGCAGGTGGTCGGTGCGGTGCTGCTGGACGTGCTGCTGCCCTCGGCGGCCTCGCATCCCGACGCGACCACGCTGCTCGGTGCCGTCCTGACCCTGGTCGCCGTGGCGGTCGCCGCGCTCGGCGGACGCTTCAGGGCATGGTCATCGGGGACTCGGAGCGGTACGGCCCGTCGAGGTCGGACCGGCGACGACGGAAGATGATCGCGGCCACGATGCCGCCGAGCAGCCCGAACAGGTGCCCCTGCCAGGAGATCCGTTCGTCGGTGGGCAGCACGCCCACCAGCTGGCCGCCGTAGAGGAGCCCGACCAGCAGGAACACGGCGAAGTTCCACCAGCTCCGCTCGAAGATGCCCCGGGTGAGCAGGATGCCGAGGTACCCGAAGATCACGCCGCTGGCACCGACCACGATCGTGTTCGGTGAGCCGGTGAACCACACGCCGAGCCCACTGACCAGGACGATCACCAGGGTGGACCAGAGAAAGCGTCGGGCACCCGCCGCCAGCACGAAGGTGCCGAGGAGGATCAGCGGGATGCTGTTGCTGTAGAGGTGGTCGAAGCCGTGGTGCAGGAACGGTGAGAAGAAGACACCGTCGAGTCCGTCGATGCGCTGCGGGATGATCCCGGCGGCGGAGTCGAACCCGGCGCCGAGCCAGACGTCGAGGCCCTCGATCAGGAAGAGCACCGGCACCACCGCGCACATGGCGACGAACGCCCGGCCGATGGACGCGTAGAAGGCCATGGTGCCGAACCGGTTGGGGTCGCCAGTTCCGGGGAGCAGGGTCACCCGTCAACAGCTATCAGTAAACGCCGGCAGCCGCCACTTTTCCGGGCACGAGACACACAGCGGCGGGGTGCGGTCCGTTGTCCGCGCCCCGCCGCCGGTCGGTCAGCTCAGTAGTAGCCCTTGGCCTGCGAGTGGTTCCACGCCGCGCAGGGCGTGCTGTAGCGGCCCTTGATGTAGCCGAGCCCCCACTTGATCTGGGTGACCGGGTTGGTCTCCCAGTCGGCACCGACCGAGGACATCTTGTTCCCGGGGTACGCCTGCGGGATGCCGTACGCCCCGGAGGACGGGTTACGGGCCTTGTGGTTCCAGCCGCTCTCCTTGTTCCAGAGCCGGTCCAGGCAGGGGAACTGGTCGATCTTGAAGCCCGCGTCGATCATGAGCGCGCAGCCGACCTTCCGGTTACCGCTGTACTCCTCGCAGGACTCGGGGATCGGGCCGTCGTACGGCTTCGCGGCCCGGGCCGCGGCCTCCTTGGCGGCCTTCTCCTCGGCCTTCCTGCGTGCCGCTTCCTCGGCCTTGCGGGCCTTCTCGGCGGCGGCCTTGGCCTGCTTCCGGACCTCGGTGGCCTGCTGCCGAGCGGTGCGGACCTGCCGGGAGACCGCCTCTTCCTGCCGGTATTCGACGTTGACGTCGATATCGCTGACGCTGCCGGCCACCTGCGCGCCAGGGCCTGAGCGCTGGGACTGGCGGTCCTCACTCAGGTAGAAACCGCCGGCTACGCCCACCGAGAGCAGCGCGACGGCTGCGGTGCGGGCGGCGAACCGGCTCCACGGCCGACTCACGAAGTGATCCCTTCGTCGGGGTCAGGGACGCGGCGTGCTGCGACCGCACTGGGTCGTAGCGCGCCACGGGCGCCCGTGGCCGGCGTGCCGGCCACCGTGGACGCACCGCGTCGCCTCCCGGCGTCGTCCGCTCCCCTACTGGAGTGACGAACGATCACCAACGATGCGTCGGGTGCGTGGGCGCCCGTGGGACACCATCGCGCACAGTGAGGCTGATGGGAAACCACGAACCTCAATTGTGACGTGGGTCACGCCACAAATCAACCTCAAACGCCCGAAACAGCCGTCAGGTCGGGACATCCTCCAACAGGTCCGTCACCATCGCGGCGATCGGCGAACGCTCCGAACGGCTGAGCGTCACGTGCGCGAAAAGCTGATGACCCTTCAACGCCTCGATCACCGCCGTGACACCGTCGTGCCGTCCGACCCGCAGATTGTCCCGCTGCGCCACGTCATGGGTGAGTACCACCCGGGAACCCTGGCCGATCCGGGAGAGCACGGTCAGCAGTACGCCGCGCTCCAGCGACTGCGCCTCGTCGACGATGACGAAGGCGTCGTGCAGGCTCCGGCCCCGGATGTGGGTCAGCGGCAGTACCTCCAGCAGACCACGCGAGGTGACCTCCTCCAGCACGTTCTCGTGCACCACCGCGCCGAGGGTGTCGAAGACCGCCTGCGCCCAGGGCGACATCTTCTCCGACTCCGAGCCGGGCAGGTAACCCAGCTCCTGCCCGCCGACGGCGTACAGCGGGCGGAAGACGATCACCTTCTTGTGCCGGCGACGTTCCATCACCGCCTCCAGCCCCGCGCACAACGCCAGGGCGGACTTGCCGGTACCGGCCCGGCCGCCGAGCGACACGATGCCTATCGACTCGTCGAGCAGCAGGTCGAGCGCGACCCGCTGCTCGGCCGAACGCCCGTGCACGCCGAACGCCTCCCGGTCACCACGGACCAGCCGCACGGTCTTGTCCGGCAGCACCCGGCCGAGCGCCGAGCCCCGGGACGAGTGCAGCACCAGGCCGGTGTGGCAGGGCAGACCCGCCGCGGCGTCGACGTCGATGACCTCTCCCGCGTAGAGCCGCGCGATGTCGTCCTCGGCCAGCTCCAGCTCGGCCATCCCGGTCCAGGTCGGGTCGCTGGCCTGGCCGTGCCGGTACTCGTCCGCGCGCAGCCCCACGGAGGCGGCCTTGACCCGCAACGGCATGTCCTTGCTGACCAGCGTCACCTCCCGCCCTTCGGCGGCGAGGTTCAGCGCGACGGAGAGGATCCGGGCGTCATTGGACTCGTTGCGGAAGCCTGGCGGCAGCACCCCGTCGTCGGTGTGGTTCAGCTCCACCCGCAGCGTGCCGCCGACGTCGTTGGCCGGCACCGGCCGGTCCAACCGACCGTGGCGCACCCGCAGCTCGTCAAGCATGCGCAGCGACTGTCGGGCGAACCAGCCCAGCTCCGGGTGATGCCGCTTGCCCTCCAGCTCGGAGATCACCACCAGCGGGAGCACCACCTCGTGCTCGGCGAAGCGGTGGAACGCCGCCGGGTCGCTGAGCAGCACGGAGGTGTCCAGAACGAAGGACTGGCCCGCTGGTCGGGGCTCCCTGGGGTCGGCCGAACCGGCGGCCGCCGTCCGGCGGCTCCGGGTGCTGCGGCGGGTCGTGGTAGTCGCGGCCGGGCCCTGGTCGGCACCGGCGGTCGTACGGCGAGTCGTCACAGGCCTGCTCCGGCGGATGGGCACCCGGCCACCCGCGGTCCGCCTCCTCCGGATGCCCGGCTGACACGGGGTCGGATGCGGGCCCCGTGCGCGAGGTCGCAGGCCGGGCGGGCCGGCTGGCTCGGGACAACCCCGCGCCATGCCTAGACGCTAGCTCCCCGCACCCGTCCCGGCTAGGCCGCTTTCAAAGATCGTGCCCCGCTGCGCCGGACCTGCGCGGCGGCCGGCGGCGTTGACGGTGCCGCGGCGGCGGCCGGCGGCGATCCGGCCCGGGCGGGTGGCGAGGCCGGACGGGGCGAAAACCGGCCGGGATGCATGCCCCCTGCGCGCATCCCGGCCGGTGGGACCACCGCCACCGGTCTGACGTGGCCCCTGCGGCGCCACCCGGAAGGGCGTACGCGCCGCGCCTGTGGACGGGCCTGAGCCCGTCGACCGGTTCAGCCGGTCCGTCGCACGAGGGTGCCGGTCGGGTGCCGCCCGGTGACCGAGGCGGCCGGCTCCGCGAAGGACGACCCGGTGTACGTGGTGCCCGGACGGACCACTGAACCCTGCTCAATCTCGCCCTGTGGCCCGTCGGAGCGCAGGGCGGGAGTTGGCGCGCTCGCGCCACGTGGCTGGAGCGGGTTCACGGTGGCCGAGACCCGGGCAGGAGGTGCCGACGGTGCCGCGACGGCGAGGGCGGAGGCGATGGCCGCCTGGGCATCCCGGCGCCGCCGGTTCCACGCGCCACGGTCCCCGTCGAAGTAGCCCTGCCGGTAGCCGAAGCGGTAACCGATCCGGTAACTGAGCTGCCCGTGCAGCCGCCCCGCGGCGTAGCTCGTCGCCGCGAGCACGAGCACGAGGAAGATCGCCAGGAACGGACTCATCCGGCGGCTCCGGTTCCCCGCGCGGCCGTCATCGTTCCTCCGGTTCGACAGTTGTGGGGTCGGCCACCAGCAGCCTGTCGAGGTCGTCGGTGCCGATCTCCTCCACCAGTTCGACGCTGATCCGGCAGCCGTCCATCACCACCTCGGCCATTGAGGAGCGGCGGATCTCGCCACCGGCGTCGTAGACCCGGACGCTCAGTTCCGGGCAGCCGAGGTGGGTACGCCAGGCGTTCCACTCGGCTCGATCGCCGACGCTCAGTGACAGGTAGCGGCAGCCGCGGGCGAGGTAGAGGCGCCACGGCGCACTCAGCCCGGCGGCGACCCCCTCGGCCACCAGACTGAACGCCTGAGCACGGGTTGCGAGTTCGGTCACCGCGTCCCCCTCGCACCGGGCGCGTGACGCAGGTGAGCACTTGTCGTCTCATGCACGTGACACACCGTAGGTTGTCCCATGAACGTGACAGTATCAGCTTTTCGTTCGTTTGCCTCCGCACCTACGTACATCTATCCTGCCCAGGTGACACCCCTCAGGAAGAGCGCCGGACCCCCCTCCAGCCACACCACAATGACGTCACGCAGGCGTGACAGACGCGTGGCAGGAGCCGCCACCCAGGCTCAACGGTCGTACGGTCACGAGGTGACCGAGACGACAAACGCGCGGAAGATCGCCTTCGCCACCTTCGTCCGGCGCGCCCTTGACGAGGCCCGCGCGACCCGGGCGTGGAGCGGCACCGAGGTCTCCCGGCGCACCGGCGTCTCGCGCCAGACCATCAACCGATGGGTACGCGGCGACTGGGCCAGCGACCCGGAGGCGGAGCGGGTGGTGGCCTTCTGCGAGGGCCTCGGGCTCGACCCGGCCGTGGCCTTCGCGGCACTGGGCTGGGACCGGACGGCCTCCCGCCGAACCTCACCGTCACCGCCACCGATGGACCCCGACGTCGAGGCACTGCTCCGCCGGCTGGTCGACCCCGACGTCTCGGACGCGGAGAAGTTCCACATCCGGGAAACCATTCGTTACCTCGCATATCGCCCGACGCTGCCGCTCGGTGTCCGAAAACGAGGTGACGCAGCCAGCTAGTTCCTCAGATGGCGAAAGAACGGCAGGTCAGGCTGATTCGTTTCGCTACGGGGCGGGATCGGGCGCGCTAGCGTCCGTATTCGTACTGCTTGGGCTCGTCGTCGGCGGGGGGACGGGACAAGGCCGAACCCAGCCCTGCGGGACAGAAAGGGGTCTCTCCATGACCCTGAAATGGTTGGCTGTCGTGGTCGCGACGGTCTCGGTGACGCTGTGCATCACCGGCAACGCGGTGACCCTGACCCTGAACGGCGGGCAGCTTCCGCTGCTCGTCAACCTCTTCGCGCTCGCCACTGCGGGCACCGCGATCGTCCTGGCCGTCGTCGCCGAACTGCACGACCGGCTCAACGATCGGCTCACCGCGCTCACCGAGTTCCTGGTGGAGCGGCTGCGGGAGATCGAGGCACACACCGGCGACCGGAACTCCGGCTTCGTCGAGGGATACCTGCTGAGCCATGGCCAGGAGGCAGCGGTGGTGCCGTTCGGACGCCGGGGACGTGGAGCCGCCGAACGCTGAATCAGACCTGTCGCCCACACCGGATTCACGTCAGGATTGACCGGCCGAACCCGGGGTACGCTGTCGCGCGTGCCGCCGTTGAATCTGGGCAACCAGCAGCCGAAGACCCCGCTGAACGCCGACCAGGCCTGGCGGGCAACCGCCGACCGGGCGGCCGAGACCGTCCTCTTCTTCGACTTCGACGGCACCCTCGCGCCGGTCGCCGACGATCCGACACAGGTACAGCCCGCGCCAAAGGTGCTGGCCGCCATCGAGGCACTCGCCCCGATCGTGCGGCGCATCGCGATCGTCTCGGCCCGACCGGTGGAGTTCCTGCGCGAACACTTCGACGGGCTCACCGGCGTCGACCTGTACGGCCTCTACGGTCTTGAGCACAGCCATTCCGGCGGCGATACGGTCACCGAGCCGGCCGCACTGCCGTGGGTGCCCACAATGGCCGAACTCGCCGAGCTGGCCCGCTCCGAACTGCCACCCGGCACCCTCGTGGAGTACAAGCGGCTGTCGGTCGCCCTGCACTGGCGTACCGCGCCGCAACTCGCCGCCACCGTCGAGCAGTGGGGTCGCGATCAGGCCGAGCGCCTCGGCCTGCGGGTACAGGTCGGACGGATGGTCCTGGAAATCAAGCCGCCGGTCGACCGGGACAAGGGCATGGTCATCGACGAGCTGGTGCAGGGAGTACGCGCGGCCTGGTACTTCGGCGACGACGTCTCCGACATCAAGGCCTTCGCCGCGCTGCGGGCCCGGGCCGCCGCCGACCCGGACTTCCTCGGTGTCTGCGTGGCCGTCGCCAACCCGGAGACCGGCGACGAGGTCGCGGAGGCCGCCGACCTCACCATCGACTCCCCGGCCGACCTGGGCGACTTCCTCACCGAGGCCACCCACCACCTCACCTGAGCGGCTGGCCCGCCCCGGCTTTCACACCCCGTAGCGGCGCTGGCGGGTGGCGTAGGAACGCAGTGCGCGAAGAAAGTCGACGCGCCGGAAATCGGGCCAGTTCAGCTCGCAGAAGTAGAACTCCGAGTGTGCCGACTGCCAGAGCATGAAGCCGGAGAGTCGCTGTTCACCACTGGTCCGGATGATCAGATCCGGATCCGGCAGGCCACGGGTGTACAGGTGCTCGGAGATGTCGTCGACGTCGAGCGACCCGGCCAGGTCCTCCAGCGTGCCGCCGTTCGCCGCGTGCTCCAGCAGCAACGACCGCACCGCGTCGGCGATCTCCCGCCGGCCGCCGTACCCCACCGCGATGTTGACCTGGGCACTGCCGGTGCGTTCCCGGGTCCGTTCCTCGGCGGCCTTGAGCGCCGTGGCGAGGCGCGTCGGCAGCACGTCGAGCGCGCCGACCATCCGCAACCGCCAGGGATTGGCCTCCGCGGCCAGCTCGGTGGTGAGATCCTCGATGATCTGGAGCAGCGGATCCAGCTCCGCCGCCGGACGCGAGAGGTTGTCGGTGGAGAGCAGCCACAGGGTCACGTGCCCCACGCCGGCGGCGTCGCACCAACGCAGCAGTTCCTTGATCCGCTCGGCACCCATCCGATGCCCGTCATTCGGATCGACAAAGCCCATCTCCCGGGCCCATCTGCGGTTGCCGTCACACATCACACCCACGTGGCGGGGCACCGGACGGCCCGCGAGCTTGGCCGTGAGCCGCCGCTCGTAGACGGAGTAGAGAAGTTTCCGCAGAGTCATCACCTAGCAGGGTAGCGAGCCGCCCTACGGATCAGTGTGCCGGTGGCCGATGCCGCACCGACAGGCCGAGGGCGATCAGGCCGAGCGTCCGTCCGTCCAGCAGACCATCGCCCAGTCCCAGCTCGACCACCCTGCCGAAGACCCGTCCGTCCCGGCCGGCCGCCCGCACCGCCGCGTCCACCACCAGGCGACGCCGGGCCAGCCAGGCCGCCGCTGAGCTGTGCCGCAGGTGGGTGCCGAGCCGGCGGCGCAACTCGTCCGCGTACCGCCGCGCGGCGTGCTCGGGGGCACCGATCGCGGCGTGCCCGGCCAGCGCCCCGGACCGCAACGCGTAGAAGATTCCCTCGCCGGTCAGCGGATTTATCAGCGAGAGTGCGTCACCGGCGAGCACCACCCGACCCCGCCCCGCCGCCGGCCGGAAGGTGGACAGCGGCAGGTGATGGGCGCGCAGCGAGCTGACCGCCGCCGGATCCGTGCCCGGCAGCAGCGCGGCCAACCGGTCGAGCAGGTGCGCGCGGCTCAGCGACTCGCCCCGCAGCACCTCCCCGTACCCGACGTTCGCGCGGCCGTCACCGATCGGGAACGACCAGGCGTACGCCGGCCAGCGGGCGGCCGAGGTGACGATGAGCTGGGCGGGCGGTCCGGGCGGCGCAGGCGCGTACCCCCGGATGGCCAGGGCCAGGTGACGGTCGGGATTGTTCGGCTCGCCCAGCGCCCGACGCACGACGGATCCGGCGCCGTCGGCACCCACCACCACCCCGGCGGAGATCTCCCCGTCCAGCACGACCCGGTCGGCGCGCACCTCGACCCGGCGCACCGCCCGCCGGCCCAACGGCACGCCGTCCCGCACCGCCGCCGCCACCAGCCGTGCGTCGAACACCTGCCGCGGCACGGTGTACGCGGGCCGCGGCAACTCCCGCGCCACGGCACCACCGTCCGGCGCCACCAGCCGCAGCGCCGGCACCGGGGCGAATCCGGCCACCGCGTCGCGCACACCCAGTTCGGCGAGCACGTCCAACGCGTGCGCGGCGATACCGTCACCGCAGGCCTTGTCCCGGGGAAACTCGGCCCGGTCCAACAGCAACACCTCGGCACCCGCGCGGCGGGCCGCCAGGGCGGCAGCCACCCCCGCCGGCCCGGCCCCGACCACCACCACGTCGAACTCGTCGCGCACCGCCCCTCCTCCCGCTCCGCCGTCCGCCCGCTGCTCCACCGCTCGACTGCTCCGCCTCGGCTGCCCGGCACTCTCTCTGCTCTGCCGCCTTTGCTCTGCTTCACCCCACGCACTGCGATCGTCCCGGATCCAGCGCGCCCGTTGAAGCAGAGCAAAGGGACCGGCCCCGAAACGTCAACCCGCTCCCGGCCCCCAAGATCCAGACAACTTCCCTGATGTTGCTGTCTCCAGCTCGGCTGAGGCAGCAACATCCCTGAAGTTGTCCGGATCTTGGGGTGGGGCGGGGATGGGGGTCAGGGTGGGGTGGGGGTGGTCCGGGCGGCGCGGCGGATGCCGTAGACGGTGAGTACGGCGGCGACGACAAGCGGCGCGCCGTCGCGTACCAGGCCGTCGACGCCGAGCAGCCACCAGCACAACGGCAGGTCGACGGCGAGCACGGCGACCGTCACCACGATCAGCAGTGTGCCCGCCCAGCCTCGACCACGCATGAGGAACGCCGTGCAGAACAGCACCAGGTAGCTGGTCGCGATACCGGCACCCAGCCAGAGCAGCACGGCAGGCACGGCGAGCAACTGTCCGTCCAGGATCGCGGCGGTGGCGACAAGCGCCGGCACCAGCATCAGCGGGCTGTACGTGAACGCCGCGACCCGGCTGGTCAACAGCCAGGCGCTCGCCTCCGGCCGGCTCGGCGGCGTTTCCCGCCAGGAGATGCCGGAGCGGTCGATCACCAGCCGGGATCGGTGCCGCACCAGGTGCCCGGCCAGCGCCGACGACCGGTACAACAGCCAGACCACTGCCGCGCAGAGCGCGGTGAGCAGGGCGAAGCCGAGCAGGCCGGGCAGTGGCGGCACGCCCTGGCGGGGCACGATCAGCCGACCGACCGCGAAGACCGTGGTGACGGCGAGGATCAGGCCGAACGGGCGGGACACCGTCCGGCCGCGACGCACATGACCGATGAGCAGCAGGAAACCGAACGAGCGCAGCATCGCCCAGCCGGTGCGCACGGCGAGCCCGAAGCCCTGCTCCGGCGCGTACCACCAGTTGAGCACCTCGACCACGACGGTGGCTGCCGCCGTCACGGCCAACAGTGCGGTGAGCACCCGGACGGCGGACGGCCGCCGGACCTCGGTCTCGGCGGCCGTCCTCATGAAATCCGATGATGCCCGGATCTGTCGTCGATCACACCCCCTGCCGAGGCTGCTCCGCGTCGAGTCGGGCCCGCAGGGCGTCCAGCTCGGCCCAGAGGACACCGGGCAGCTTGTCGCCGAACTTCTCGAACCACTCGGTGACCAGCGGCAGCTCGTCGCGCCACTCGTCCGGGTCCACCTTGAGCGCGATGCGGACGTCCTCCGGCGTCATGTCCAGACCCTCGACGTCCAGAGAGTCCAGGGTCGGGACCATGCCGATCGGGGTCTCGACGGCATCCGCCCGGCCCTCGATCCGCTCGATGATCCACTTGAGCACCCGCGAGTTCTCGCCGAAGCCCGGCCAGAGGAACCCGCCCTCCGGGTCCTTACGGAACCAGTTGACGTAGTAGACCTTGGGCAGCTTCGACTCGTCGCCGTCGGCACCCTTGCCCATCTCGATCCAGTGCCGGAAGTAGTCGCCACCGTGGTAACCGATGAACGGCAGCATCGCCATCGGGTCGCGGCGGACCACGCCTACCGCACCGGAGGCGGCGGCCGTGGTCTCCGAGGAGAGCGTGGCACCCATGTAGACGCCGTGCACCCAGTCCCGGGCCTCGGTGACAAGCGGCACGGTGTCGCGACGCCGGCCACCGAACAGGATCGCGTCGATCGGTACGCCGTTCGGGTTGTAGTAGTCCTCCGCCAGGATCGGGCACTGGGTGATCGGGGTGCAGAACCGGCTGTTGGCGTGCGAGGAGAGGCTCTCGCTCTCCGGCGTCCAGTCGTTGCCCTTCCAGTCGATCAGGTGGGCCGGCGGTTCACCCATGCCCTCCCACCAGATGTCACCGTCGTCGGTGAGGGCGACGTTCGTGAAGATGGAGTTGCCCCGCTCCAGCGTCCGCATGGCATTGGCGTTGGTTTTCCAGTCGGTGCCCGGGGCGACGCCGAACAGGCCGTACTCCGGGTTGATCGCGTAGAGCCGTCCGTCCGGGCCGAACCGCATCCAGGCGATGTCGTCACCGATCGTCTCGACCTTCCAACCCGGGATGGTCGGCTCCAGCATGGCCAGGTTGGTCTTGCCGCAGGCCGACGGGAAGGCGCCGGCGATGTGGTAGACCTGCCCCTCCGGCGAGGTGATCTTCAGGATCAGCATGTGTTCGGCGAGCCAGCCCTCGTCGCGCCCCATCACGCTGGCGATACGCAGGGAGTAGCACTTCTTGCCGAGCAGCGAGTTGCCGCCGTACCCGGAGCCGAAGGACCAGATCTCCCGGGTCTCCGGGAAGTGGGAGATGTACTTGGTTTCGTTGCACGGCCAGGCCACGTCCTGCTGACCGGGGGCCAGCGGCGCGCCGATCGAGTGCAGGGCGTGCACGAAGTCGGCGTCGTCGCCCATGGCCTGCAGGACCGAGGCACCCATCCGGGTCATGATCCGCATCGAGGCGACCACGTACGGGCTGTCGGTGATCTCGACGCCGAACATCGGGCTCTCGGCCTCGACCGGGCCCATGCAGAACGGGATGACGTACATCGTCCGCCCGCGCATCGAGCCGCGGTAGAGATCCGTCATGGTCCGCTTCATCTCGGCCGGCGCCATCCAGTTGTTGGTGGGCCCGGCGTCCGCTTCGTCCACGGAACAGATGAAGGTGCGTTCCTCGACCCGGGCGACGTCCGTCGGGTCGGTGCGCGCGTAGAAGGAGTTGGGCTTCTTCTCGGGGTTCAGCCGGACGAGCGTCCCGGCTTCGACCAGCTCGTCGGTGAGGCGACGCCATTCCTGGTCGGACCCGTCCACCCAGACGACCTGCTCAGGGGTGGTCAGTTCAGCGACCTCACGGACCCAGGCGAGGAGTTTCGGGTGGGACGTAGGGGCCTGATCGATACCCCGAACGGTGGCCGGAGCAACCATGACACATCTCCTTGTGGTCGACGCTGACCGGTCTATGGAGTGCACGAGTCTTGGCGCCGCGATGCGCGTCGCCTTCGTGGAAACCTGGGATTGGCCTCAGCGTAAACCGAGGGACCTCTCCAGTCAGTGGGACTGGTTGTGAAGAACTGCACAAGGTGCGGTCACGCTGCGGCATCACGAGCCTTTACCCGCTTTCACGCGCAGTTTCACGCAAATCCTTCGGCGGACCTCCTGCTGGCGACACCCGCCCCGAGTCGGCGACGGCGTTTTTCGACCCGGAGCACCGAAGCGGAAAACAACACCCGATCGCACGGATCCGGTTACGCTCCGTTCGTGCCCGTCCGTGCCACCGCACCGGTGCACCCCGGTGCCCGTTGCTACCCGCTCCCGGGGCCGTCAACCGGTACGCTCGCACGGTGGCCGCCACAATGACCGGGGAGCCAGGCTCCCGGCAGACCCGCCCGGGTCTGGTTCACTCCCTGATCGACCGCTTCGGTCACCTCGTCCGGGAAATGAGCAAGTTCGCGACCGTCGGCGGGGTCGCCTTCCTCATCGACTTCGTCCTGTTCAACTACCTGATCGGCCCGCAGGGCGTCGAGCAGATCACGGCCAAGACGATCGCCACGGTCATCGCCGCGACCTTCGCCTTCCTGGGCAACCGGTTCTGGACCTGGCGCCACCGCAAGCGCTCCCACCCGGCGCGTGAGTACGCGCTGTTCTTCTTCTTCAACGCCGTGGGCCTGGGCATCGCGGTGGCCTGCCTCGCCATCAGCCACTACGGCCTCGGCAGCATCTGGCCGGCCGTCTTCCAGACCCGGCTGGCCGACAACGTCGCCAGCTTCATCGTGGGCACCGGGTTCGGCACGCTGTTCCGATTCTGGTCGTACCGACGGTTCGTCTTCGTCGAAGCGGGAACGCCACCCGTCGCGGAAGCGAACCAGGACCGCCGGGCGTGACCTGCCGCCCACTCGTTCGGTCGGAGCCAGCCGCCCCCGACCCACTGCCCTAAGGTGTTGCGCATGCCTCTCGTCCGTCTGCTGCCTGAGCGCTGGCAGAAGTTCATCCACGAGGCACTCAAATTCGGCCTGGTCGGTGGCATCAACACGGTCATCAATTACGCCGTGTTCAACGCGCTCGCACTCACGGTTTTCGTCGACGGCCAGTTGAAGGCGACAGTCGTCGCCACCATCGTCGCCACGATCACGTCGTATCTGATGAATCGGCACTGGACGTACCGTGATCGTCCAAAATCTGCGATGCAGCGGGAATACGCCCTGTTTTTCCTTTTCAACGGGGCTGGGCTGCTCATTGAACTCGGCGTGCTCGCCGCCGCCAAGTACGGGCTGGGCGTGACCGGCCTGCTGGCGTTGAACGTCGCGAAGACCGGTGGCGTGGTGCTGGCGACCCTGTTCCGCTTCTGGTCGTACCGGACCTTCGTCTTCCAGCCCGCCGCGCCCGCCGAGGCCACGCAGCGTTGGCACGGCCTGCCCCGCGACGAGTGGGACACGATGGCCGGGATGGACCCGGTGGCCGAGCTGGCCGAATCCGTGACGGAGCTGGAAGAGGAGCAACCACCAGCCGCCCGACCCGGCGTGACTCCCCGGCCGCTCCAGCCGAGGTCCGCGTCGTTGTCCGACGAAGCCGAGCTGACGGCGGCGTTGGACGCCGAGCTGGAGGCCGAGTTGGAGGCCCAGTTGCAGCCTGCCCCGGCCCCCCGCCGCCTCCGCCGCCGCTGACCTGTCGCCCCAGCGGTGCCGGAGCGGCCCCGGCGGCTACGCCCCGGCGCTCTTGTCGCGCTCGCTGAGGATCTCGCGTAGTTCACCGTCACCGAGCGAGTGCCGGTCGTGGAACGCCTCCACGAGTTCGTAGAGCTTCGTCTGGACCCGGTCGACCTTGGGCACGTCGTGCAGGACGGACTGCCCACGCTCGCCGGCCGACTCGATGGTGAGAGTCCCGTAGCCGAGCACGCGCCCGACGAACTGCTGGCTCATCGAGTGGTCGTTGACCCGGCTCAACGGGATGTCCCGGCGCTCCCGGGCGAACACGCCGTGCTGGAGCAGGACCCGCTCGTTCGTGAAGAGGTAGTGCGTGGTGCGCCAGGAGACGTACGGCCAGACGGCGAGGATCATCACGGCCAGCAGGGCCAGCCCGCCGATCACCGCCAGCGTCACGGAACCGGTCCCGCCCGAGGGCAGGAACAACACGCCGGCCACCACCGCGGCGATGGCGAGCACCAGCACCGCCACCGGCCGGATCAACGCCTTCCAGTGCGGGTGCAGGTGCAACACGACGTGCTCATCCTCGGTGAGCACGTCTTCGGGGAACGCCACGGAAACCTCCTCGCAGGAACGGACGCGCAGACCGTAACCCCCCACCGCCACCGCCCCACATCCGCCACGCGGCTCGTCCACCCCGGCCCCAGCGCCGGCGCCCGCCCCAGCCCCCGCGATCTTGCACTTACGGTCGCCGCAGTGCCCCTCATACACCTATTTGACCCGAACAAAAGTGCAAGATCGCGGGGCGCGAGTGGGCGGGGCGAGAGTGGGGTGGGGGGAGGGAGAGTCAGCGGAGGTGGCGGATGTCGGCGGCGGCGAGGCTGTGCTCGGCGGTGGGGGTGGTGAGGAGGAGGCGGCCGTCGGGGTCGATGCCGGTGGCGGTGCCGGTGAGGGTGGTGCCGTCGGGGAGCAGGGCGCTGACCTCACGGCCGATGGTGCCGCACGCCGCCAGGTACGCCTCGCGCAGACCGCTTGCCGTCGCGTCCCCACCGGCGTCACGCCACCGGGCGTACCAGTCGGCAACCGAGCGGAGCAAAGCCCGCAACAGCGGATCCCGGTCGGTGGCCGTCGCGCCGGCCAGTTGCAGCGAGGTGGCCGGCAGGCCGGTCGGATGCTCCGGTAGCTCGTCGGCGCGCAGCGTCACGTTCAGCCCGATACCGAGAACGACCGCCGGTGGATCACTCAGCCCGGGCCCGGGCACCCCCTCGGCGAGAATCCCGGCACACTTGGCACCCCCGATGAGCAGGTCGTTCGGCCACTTCAGGGTGGCGTCCAGCTCGGCCAGCAGCGTCACCGCCTCGACCAGCGCCACACCGGCCAGCAACGGCAGCCAGCCGTACCCCGCCGGTGGTGCCGGCGGCCAGCCGCGGGTCGGCGCGGTCTCGCCCGGCCGCAGCAGCACGCTTGTGGCGATGCCGGCGCGCGGCGGCGACTGCCAGACCCGCCCACGCCGTCCCCGGCCGGCGGTCTGCCGTTCGGCCACCACCACCAGGCCCTCCGGTTCCCCGGACCGGGCCGCCTCGGCGACGTCTGCGTTCGTGGACCCGGTCTCCGTCCGCAGCTCCAGCCGGGCCCATGGACCGTACGGCTCGACCAGCGCCCGACGCAGCCGGGCCGCCGACAGCGGCGGACGATCCAGATCGGTGTACGGAGAACCCGGCACGTCACCAGCCTACGGGTAGGCCGGTGAGGCGAAGTGCACAGCGGCACCGACCTGAACCATCGTTATATTCCCAGGGTGACTACCGAGACCGGGACCAACATCCACAGCACCGCGGGCAAGCTGGCGGACCTGGCACGACGGGTCGACGAGGCGGTGCACGCCGGGTCGGCCCGCGCCGTGGAGAAGCAGCACGCACGCGGCAAGAAGACCGCCCGGGAGCGCATCGAGATGCTGCTCGACGAGGGGTCGTTCGTCGAACTGGACGAGTTCGCCCGGCACCGGTCCACAAACTTCGGGCTGGACCGGACCCGCCCCTACGGCGACGGTGTGATCACCGGCTACGGCACCATCGACGGCCGCCAGGTCTGCGTGTTCGCCCAGGACTTCACGGTCTTCGGCGGCTCCCTCGGCGAGGTCTTCGGCGAGAAGATGGTCAAGGTGATGGACCTGGCCATGAAGATCGGCTGTCCGGTCATCGGCATCAACGACTCCGGTGGTGCCCGGATCCAGGAGGGCGTGGCGTCACTCGGTCTGTACGGCGAGATCTTCTTCCGCAACGTCCGCGCCAGCGGCGTCATCCCGCAGATCTCGCTCATCATGGGCCCGTGCGCCGGTGGCGCGGTCTACTCCCCCGCGGTCACCGACTTCACCGTGATGGTCGACCAGACCTCGCACATGTTCATCACCGGACCGGACGTCATCAAGACCGTCACCGGCGAGGACGTCGGCATGGAGGAGCTGGGCGGCGCCCGCACCCACAACAGCCGCAGCGGCAACGCGCACTACCTGGCCACCGACGAGGACGACGCGATCGACTACGTCAAGGCGCTCCTCTCCCACCTGCCCTCGAACAACCTGGACGAGCCGCCGGTCTTCGACGCGCCGGCCGACCTGGAGATCAGCGACGAGGACCGGGAACTGGACACGCTGATCCCCGACTCGGCCAACCAGCCGTACGACATGCACCGGGTGATCGAGCACGTGCTCGACGACGGGGAGTTCCTGGAGGTCCAGCCGCTCTACGCGCAGAACATGGTGGTCGGCTTCGGTCGGGTCGAGGGCCGCCCGGTCGGCGTGGTGGCCAACCAGCCGATGCACTTCGCCGGCACCCTGGACATCGCGGCGAGCGAGAAGGCGGCCCGCTTCGTACGCACCTGCGACGCCTTCAACATCCCGGTACTGACCTTCGTGGACGTGCCCGGCTTCCTGCCCGGCACCGGCCAGGAGTGGGACGGCATCATCCGCCGCGGCGCCAAGCTCATCTACGCGTACGCCGAGGCCACCGTCCCGAAGGTCACCGTCATCACCCGAAAGGCCTACGGCGGGGCGTACGACGTGATGGGCTCCAAGCACCTGGGGGCCGACCTCAACTTCGCCTGGCCGACCGCCCAGATCGCGGTGATGGGCGCGCAGGGCGCGGTGAACATCCTCTACCGACAGGAACTGGCCACCGCCGAGGATCCGGCCGCCGTCCGTGCCGAGCGGATCGCCGAGTACGAGGACACCCTCGCCAACCCGTACGTGGCCGCCGAGCGCGGGTACGTCGACGCGGTGATCCCGCCACGCGAGACCCGTACCCAGATCGTCCGGGCGCTGCGGGTGCTGCGTACCAAGCGGGAGACCCTCCCGCCCAAGAAGCACGGCAACATCCCGCTGTAGTCGCCATGAACGGGCCCCTCCCGCACCCAGGGGCGTCGGGAGGGGCCGGTCAGCAGGCTGGATTGGCCGCCACACACAGTCGCCCGGCGGCGATGGTCGCCAGCCGTCTCAGCTCCGACTCGCTCGTGCCGGACTCGACCCCGACGACCGTGACCAGGTCACCGACCCGCACCACGGCGATGACGTTCGGCGGCATCGGCGCGGCGAGCACCTCACCGTTGGCGTCGCCTCGACGCGTCTCACCGACCGTGTGGCGGATCAGTACCGACTCGTCTCCGGCGAACTGCCTGTCGACCACCGCCCAGCTCTGCATCGCGTGGAAGTCGGCCCACTCCGTCATGTCGTCGTTGATCGAGCCGATCTCGATGCTCTCCCAGGCCAGACAATGTTCGACCCGCCGATCGATGCCGGCGAAGAGGGTCCGCTCCATCTCAGGCGTGATGCGATAGACGTCCTGTATGAGCACGATCGACAGGTCGTCTTTCAGGGCCATCCCGTCCTCGCCCCGCACCTCGTCCGGACGCGTCATGAACTGGGAGCGGGAGTAACGGGACGTATCCCAGTCGGGGGACATTCCCTTCGCCTCTAGGCACCTCGCCAACTCGGGATTGATCACGATCGGCTCGGCCAGGCCCGCGTTGACGGTCGGGGCGTCGACCTCCATCGGCAGATCCTCGGGCTGTAACAGCGCCTCGAACGGAATCTCCGCCCGCGTGATCGCACCGCCCTCCGCCGGCGTCGTCGCCTGCCGAGACGGCAGTGCGACGACTGCCATCAGCGGGATGGACAGCACGGCAACGCCGACGGCGACGGCCGCCGCCCGGAGCCGGCTGCGTCGCCGCGCCACCGCACGCACCTCGGCGGTGTCGAGCCAGCGGGCGGCCCGCAACTCCTGTTGCACCCGTTCCACCAGGCTGATGTCGTCGTCAGGCCGCACCGGTAACCTCCTCCAGATCAGACACGGCCAGTAGTCCGGCCAACGCGGCGCGTCCCCGGGCGAGTCGGGCCTTGACGGTGCCGACCGGCGCGCCGGTCTCCCGGGCTACATCGGCGACGGGCATACCCACCAGGTAGTACAGCGCGATCGCAACCCGTTGTTCCTCGGGAAGCCGGCGCAGGGCGGCAACCACTTCGACGGTGTCGGTGGTGGGCTCCGGCACGTTGTCGACCGCGCCGTGCCGCAGGTAGGCCCGGGCCCGGCTGCGCAGGCTGCGCCAGCGGCTCACCGCGATCCGGGCCGCCACCACGCGTACCCACGCCTCCGGGTCGTCGTAGCCGCCCACGGTGGACCAGCGCTGCCAGGCCCGGATGAACGCCTCCTGCACCGCGTCCTGAGCCTCGGTGAGGTCACCGGTCAGCACGTAGACGTAACCGAGCAGCCGTTGCCGGCTGCCCCGGTAGAACTCGTCGAACCCCTCGACGTCGGCCACCTGCACCTCCCCGTACCTGACAGAGCACACGCACCGGGGGGTGGGGCAGGTTGCCGAACGGGCGACGGAATCAGGTGAGGCCGGCCTCGGCCAGTAGCGGTCCGGCCAGCATCAGGCCGCCGGCCACCAGCACGACGAGGTTGACCAGGCCGAAGAGGACCACCCAGAAGAACGCCGGCAGCGGGGTGATCCCGGCCAACTGGTCGGCGTCGGAGGCCGGCATCCCGCGCCGCGCGCGCAGTCGCTGCAACTCCACCACCGGGCGTACGCCGCCGAGCAGCAGGAACCACACTCCGGTCCAGGCGAAGGCGGCCTGGACCTGCGGGCTGGCGTACCAGGAGACGGCGAGCACCGCACCGCCGGTGATCACCAACGTCAACGCACCGTAGAGGTTGCGGATCATGACCAGCATGGCGAGCAGCAGGATCACCGCGATCCACAGCAGCAGGGTGATCCGGTTGCCGGCGAGCAGCCACGCCCCACCCAGGCCCACCAGGGGCGGGGCCAGGTATCCGGCGAGCAGGGTGAGCACCATGCCCGGGCCGGTGGGGCGGCCGGCGGACAGGGTCAGTCCGGAGGTGTCCGAGTGCAGCCGGATGCCGTGCAGCTTGCGTCCGGTCAGCACGGCGACAAGCGCGTGACCGCCCTCGTGGGCGATGGTGATCGCGTTGCGGGCGATCCGCCAGGGCAGCCGGGTGACCACGACCAGCAGCGCGACCAGGCCGGTGAGCACCACAAGCAGCGGGGGCGGGTCGGGCTGCGCGCCGAGCAGGCGGTTCCAGAACTCGGTCATGCCCTCGATCGACACCATGGCGCGCGAGCCTACCGCCCCGCCCGACATGCACCTAGGGTCGGGCGGCCGTTCCAGCGTCGGTCCCGGGTCAACCGGTCGTATCGAGGGAGAGTGACCAGGTGGCCACGCTGCGTTGATCACCAGGTGGGCCGCCGCCACAACCGGGACATTGAAAGTTTTCTTAATCCCTCTTGCCCTGGCGGACAGTTGCCTTCAAAGATGTCTGTCTATCGACAGTCGTCTCAGGAGGACGCCATGGGTCGGACCAGATCATCGTTGCGTCGGCTGACCGCCGCCGCACTCACCGTACTCGCCACCGCTGCCGCCGGTCTCGTCGCCACCGCGACCCCGGCTGCCGCCGCCACCGTGCCGGGCATCGACGTCTCGCGCTACCAGGGCACCATCAACTGGACGAGCGTCCGCAACTCAGGCATCCAGTTCGCCTTCATCAAGGCCACCGAGGGTACGAGCTACAAGGACCCGAACTTCAACGCCAACTACGTGAACGCGTACAACGCGGGTGTGATCCGCGGCGCGTACCACTTCGCCCGGCCCAACATCTCCTCCGGCGCGGTCCAGGCGAACTTCCTGGCCTCCAACGGCGGCGCCTGGTCGGCGGACAGCCGCACCCTGCCGGCGGCGCTGGACCTGGAGGCGAACCCGTACAGCGGCGGATACTGCTACGGCCTGAGCACCACCGGCATGCGCAACTGGGTGCAGGACTTCCTCAACACCTACCGGTCCCGCACCGGCCGCTACGCGGTCATCTACACCACCACCAGCTTCTGGAACCAGTGCACCGGTTCCTGGAGCGGGCCGTGGAACAACCACCCGCTGTGGGTGGCCCGCTGGTCGTCCTCCGTCGGCGCCCTGCCGGCCGGCGCACCGTTCTGGAGCTTCTGGCAGTACACCGACTCGGGCAGCGTCTCCGGCATCAGCGGCGGCGTCGACCGCAACTACTGGAACGGTGACCGCAGCCGGCTGATCGCGCTGGCCAACAACACCTGACGTACGCCGCGACGGCGGGCCGGCGTCCTTCACTCGGAGACGGACGTCAGCCTGCCGCCGCGCCGTTCACGACCCCTGGCGTCGTCGCGCCGGGCCTCGCCGGCAATCTCAGGCCCGCCGCCGCGCGGCCATCGCGACCGGCACGGTCATGCCACCTCGACGGGACACACTGCCCCGGCGGGTGAGGTGCCAGCCGGCGAACGCGGCACCGGCGAGCGTCACCAGGCTCAGCATCGTCGCCAGCACCGCGACTCCGACGGTGGCGACAAGCAGTACGACGTTGCCCAGCACCACTGCCGTCCAGAGTGCCAGCCGGGGCCGGGCATCCCTTCCTCGGTAACCCATCTCGGGCCTCCCTTCCGTCGTCGGAGATCAGATACCCCGGACGGCGGAGGGCCATGCCTGTCGATCAGTCCTGACGGTCCGGCACGAACTCGCGGAAGATCATCTCGAAGTTCTCCAGCTGCGCGTCCCACTCCCGGTCCGCGACCTCCCAGCGCAGCGCGAAGCCCCGGTTGCTGGCGGTGACGAAGCCCCGGTTACGGGTCCGGATGCGGGTGTTGTCGCGATCTTCCCGCCAGTCCCAGTCCGCGCAGGTACGCCACTTGCAGTCGAAGGACGAGATGTTGATGTACTGGTAGTTGCGGACGACATTCTTCCGGCCGGACTCGATGGCTCGCCACGCGGCGGCCGCGTCGCGCTGCGGCCGGTCGGTGCGGTCGATAAGCAGCTCGCGGACGCCGTTCGGCTCCTTGTACAGCACCCACGTGCCACCGGCGCTACGCCGCCAGCCGTCAGGTACCGGCACCTTGAAACCGACCGGGTCGGTACGCAGCGTCCACCCCTCCGGCAGGCCACCTGCCGTTTCCGAGGGACTGGGCGAGGCCGACGGGCTGGGCGAGGCGGATGGGCTGGTAGCCGGGTCGCTCGGCGGCGGTGCGGCCGGTTCAGAACTGGCCGAAGGCGGCGCGCTGCTGGTGCGGCCCGCGTCCGTCGGTGTCCCGCCGTCCTCGTCGCCGCTGGTGAGCAGCGGCACCGCCACCACCAGGCCGAGCAGCAGCAGCGCGACCAGCGCGCCGACGAGCACCGCGCGTCGGGTCCGTTCCGAGCGGAACTGCCCGGCCTTGAAGACCGAGCCACGTGCCGGTGCCGGGCTCACCGGCGCCGCCGGCATGACCGAGGTCGGCTGCGGCGTACTCCGCGTGCTGTCGCCCGTCGATCGCCCGGCGCTACCGGCGCGTTCGGCTGCACCCGACGTCGACGCGGGCCGGTCGACCCGCGCCGCAGCCGACGTGCCGCTGCCCCCGGTCGCCGCGTCGGGCGCAGCGCTGCTCAGACCCCGATCGGCGACGCCGCCCGATCCGGCCAGGTCCGTCGCGGCCCCGCCGCCGGTCGTGCCGGCCTCCGTCGCGGTCGGCGTGCCGGAGGCGGCCTCGTCCGCAGTGGCGGTGCTCTCCGTGGCGTCGGTGTTCGTCGCGGCCGGGCCTGACAGCGCGGCGTCCCCAGGGGGTGCCTCGCCAGCCGTTGCGCCGGTCTCCGTCGCGTCGGCACCCGGGGCCGAGCCGGTCCGGTCGCCTGCGGCGTCCGAGCCGGCCTTGTCGTTCGAGGACGTGGCCGGCCCGTCACCGGTGCCGTCCCCCGGCGCTGCGGCCGCCGCAGCGGCGGTCGAGGCGGTGCCAGCAGCGGCGGCCGGCGCGGTGTCCCCGTCGCCCGTCGGCAAGTCGGTCCGCGACCGTCCGCTCTCCGGGTCATCCGCCCGACCGGCCTGCGGTGGGTCGGGCGGTGAGACCTTCGCCGTCGGGTCGACATCGGCGCTGCCGCTCGCGTCGGCGACCTTGGCCGTCGGCGCGGCGTCGGCACCGGCGACCTTCGCGGTCGGGTCGACGTCCGAGCCGGGCTGGGCAGCGGTAGCGGGATCCGATGTGGAACCGGCTGCCGCAACACCGCCGGCCAGTGACCCGGAGGTGGGTGGCGTGCGGGGCGCGGGCGGGGTCACAGGCGTCGCTGGCCGCTCGCCGGAGGGGCGAGGTGCCGGCACCAACGGTGGGCGCGGCTCGCGCGGTCCGTTCGGCCCGGGCCGGCGTACGCCGTCGAGCAGTGAGATGCCCCGGGCCCGGCGGCCGCTGGCCCGGCGGAGCATGCGCTCAGCGGACTCGGCGGTGATCCGCTCCTGCGGATCCTTGCGGAGCAGCCCGGCGAGCACCTGCTTGAGCGGTCCGGCGTTGCGGGCCGGCGGCACCGGCTCGGTGGCCAGCGCGGCCAGCGTGCTGATCGCGGAGGGCCGCGCGTAGGGGGACTTGCCCTCCACGGCGGCGTACAGGGTGGCACCGAGCGACCACAGGTCGGCCTCGGGACCGAAGGTGCCGTCGCGGGCGCGCTCCGGCGCGATGTACGCGGGCGAGCCGAGCACCATGCCGGTACGGGTGACGTTCGGGTCACCGGGGATCGTGGCCAGCCCGAAGTCGGTGAGCACGACCCGACCGTCGGTGCCGAGCAACACGTTGCCGGGCTTGACGTCGCGGTGCATGATGCCGGCCTTGTGCGCGGCCTTCAGCGCGTTCAGCACGCCCAGACCGATCTCCACCGCTCGCGCGGGTGACACCGGACCGTCCTCGGCGATGGTGTCCTGCAGCGACCTGGACGCCACGTACTCCATGACGATCCACGGGTCACCGTCGGTGCGGAGCACGTCGAAGATGCGTACCACGTTTATGTTGTTGAGGCGGGCGATGGCGCGTGCCTCACGCAGCGAACGCTCGCGCATCTCACGACGCTCGTCGCTGGTCAGGCCCGGCGGCGGAACCAACTCCTTGATCGCGACATCGCGGTGCAGCACCTCGTCGCGCGCCCTCCAGACCCGACCCATGCCGCCCTGACCGAGCGGCGAGAGGAGCCGGTACCGGTCGGCGACGAGTTGGGGGGACGCTTCTGACATCGCTGAGACGGTACCCGGCAGCGCAGACGGTCACACCGCCGGCACGCCACTGTGCGATGAAGATCAAGGTCACGGCGCGTACCCTGAGGTCATGTCTGTCGAAGAGCCGCTGTTCCGGATCGTGCGCGGCGTACCGACCGTCGAGGAACTGGCCGCGTTGGTGGGCGCGATCGCCGTACGATCCCGCCCGGCGGTCCGGCCCACGCCGGCACCGGCGTCGGTCTGGGCGCGCAGTGGCCGTCCGGTGGGCGCGGCGCTGACGCCCGGTGTCGCCGCGTGGCGCAGCTCCGGCCTCCCCCGCTGACAAATCTGGTACGCCGCATCCCTGCCGGCGCAGCCTGAGTGACGAACCGTCGGGGCTGCCGGAGGCGGCGTCGACCGTCTAACCTCACTCAGGGGAGCGAGCCCGTGACAGATTGGGAGGGCCGATGATCCCTGAGGAGGATCGACAAGCAGCCTGGCTACGCGGTGCCGGGGGCGTCGAGGCCGACATCCGCCAGCTACGAGACTTCGCCGAGCAGCTCCGCGCCGAGGTGGAGAGCAGTTACGCGCCACACCTGCGGTACATCGCCGACGACATGCTCACCGCCGTGCCCAACCCGGCCGACGCGTTCATCGAGCTGGTGCAGTTCATGCGTACCCACTGGGAGACCCAACAGGCGACGACAAACGCGGTCTGGGGCGTCGGTGACACCACCGGCCACCTCGCCGAGGCCGCCAAGCTCGTGGCCGAGCAGTACGCCGACACCGACGCCTTCGCCGCGGCCCGCGTGACCGACGTCCACCAGGCACTCGGACGGCCCGGCACGCCACCACCGCCGGCCGTGTCGTCGCCATCGCTGACCGACCCGACCGGCACCGACAGCACCGACCCGGTGGTGATGCCGTGAGGGAACCGGGCATCGGCCGCAGCGGCGGGCTGACCGACTGGCACCTGATGAACGTCGCCGACATGTGGGCCTGCCTCCAGAGCCACCGGACCGAAAACCACTGGCGTCACGTCGCCGGCTGGCGCAAAGTCGCCGAGCTGTCCGGCCAGCACCTCGGCCGGTTGCGCAGCTACCGCGAACGCCTCGCCCAGGCCTGGCCACCCGAGACGAACGCGGCCTCCCACGCCTACCTCGTCAAACTTGACGAGCTGATCGAGCAGGTGCACCGTACGCACGACGCCGCCGCCACCAACCAGACCGCGCTGTCCGCCGCGACCCAGGCCCTGAGCAGCAGCCGCGCCGAAATAGAAAAAATCTACGACGAGTACGCCGGCAAACTGCAACAGAAACGATCCTGGGAACAAAGCCCCGCCGACCCGAAAGCCGCAGCCGCCAGCCGAGCCATCCAGCCACCGGTGACGGACGCCGACCTGGAACGGCTGAACATTCAAGCCCGCAACATAATGTACGGCCTCAGTACCGAACTCCAACAAGCCCAAACCCTACTCCGCCACCCACCCCCCACCCCTCGGGTGAAGCCCGGAAGTGACCAGCCTGTTGCCGAAAACTCTGTCGCTACTCCGACAATTCCTCCGATCGTGCCGGTACCAGTTCAGTCGATGGCACCGCCGGCAACCAGACACGCAACGAGTCTGACGCAGCCAGCAAGAATGCGAAGCGCACCTAAAATCGGTACGGTGCTGGGTGGAGTTCCTGCTGCAGCCAACCCTCCCTCCGGGCCCCCTCAGGCGATAACACCGCCACCCACTTCAGGCCCCGGGAACGGCCCTCTAGCGTCCGTCCCGCCAGCCGCCCTACCGGCAGCCACCTCCCAGCCAAGCAAAGTCCAAGATGCGCATCCTGCACGCCCTACCGTCGACGGTTCATCCAACGGCTCGCATAAGAGCAGATCGAGTGCAAGCGCGATGCCACCAGGAGGCGTGATCGGAGGCGGTCGACCTCCCACCGCTGGCCAGCCATCCAGTAACCTTGAGCCCCGTCGCACTAATCCAGTTACAGGGATAATTGGCGGCGGCGCCGCCGGAACAGCCCCTGCGGGCGCAGCCGGATCTCGACCTGGCATCGGAAGAGGAATCGGTGCAATTTATGGGACCGCACCCATCGGCGGTTCGCCCTACCAAAATACCCTAAACATCGGTCAGAGTCCGCGAGTATCCCGCCATGAGGAAACACGCCAGTGGGATCCAGATAGGCCTTGGATTACAGCGAAGGGGGTAGAGCCAATTGTGCTACCGCCTGACGAAGACGGGCCGATAGATCCTGGTCCAGCCATCGGCCTGACACGGTGAAAGTCTATGACATCAGCCCGGCTGCTGCACTTCTTGTCATCCCATTCATCATTTCTTCCGCGATTCCATCAGCCTTGACGCTTACGGCAAGTCAGCACAACAGCGAGAACCACGGGCGGCAGTGGCATCTTCAGCACCTCGCCGCTAAAGAGGCACACGAAATCAGTCAAGGTAGGGGTGTCACGGTTGCCGTACTTGACACCGGAGTGCATCCTCATGCCGACCTGCGGAACAACCTTCTTCCCGGCGCAGATTTAGTACGAAGAGGAGGAGATGGCTGGCAGGATAACGATGGACACGGCACAGCTATGGCTGGGCTGATAGCCGCTCGTAGCCGCAATCCCGAGGGGGCAACAGGAATTGCACCTCAAGCAACTATCCTTCCCGTGAAATTTAAGGATAGGAATTCAAGCGGAACAACCGAAGGGCTTGCTCTTTCAATAGATTACGCTATAAGGAGCGGCGCCGACGTCATTAGCATATCGGCCGCAGGAGAGCAAGACATAGCCGAACAAAAAGCGATTCAGGCGGCGATTGATGCCGACATTGTCGTTGTCGCTGCCGCAGGAAACAGGCCCGCCGATCAAATTGTACGCCACCCCGCAGCCTACGCCCCGGTGATAGCGGTAGGCGGCATAGATAGAACAGGTAGTCGGGCCAGCATCTCCGTTACGGGCGATCAAATTGACGTTGTCGCACCGGCTGTTGAGTTATTCAGCACCAACTTTGATGGCGGGTATCGGGTGGGCACGGGGACTTCTGGGGCGGCGGCGATTGTGGCGGGGGCGGCGGCGTTGATTCGGGCGAAGTATCCGTATCTGCCGGCTGACGAGGTGGCTCATCGGTTGACTGCGACTGCGATCGACAAGGGGCCGCCAGGGCGGGACGACCAGTACGGATACGGGGTCATTGATCTGGTGGCGGCGCTGACGGCAGACGTACCGCCTAGGGGTTTCGGGTCGGGGCCGACGGCCGGGCCGGAAGGGACCGGACCGACCACGGCGGCGGCTGACGGGCCGCGTGGCGACGGGGAGCGGGCGGCGACGGTCCGTGGCCTGGTCACGCTGGGGGTGCTGGTGGTGGCTGGCGGCGCGTGGGCGCTGTTCCTCCAGCGTCGACGGCGCTCTGATGATCCGCCGCCTCGGATCAGTCGCTGACGCATCAGCACCGCGACTCGTCCTGGGGTGTGAGGGTGCCGCAGTCGGGGCGGACAGGGCGGGCGGAGCGGACGCCGGGTGGGCGGGGGTGGTGTGCGGCGTGGCGTACGCGGGCAGGCGGTAACGTCGGCGGGGTGCCTGATGCCCTACCGCTTCGCCTCGTGCTCGCCTCGGCGAGCCCCGCCCGCCGCAAGTCTCTCCAGTCTGCCGGCATCGAACCGGACGTGCTGGTCAGTGGGGTCGACGAATCGCTCGTGGTGACCGAACGGGCTGAGGATCTCTGTCTGGAGTTGGCCCGACTCAAAGCGCAGGCCGTGCTGGGTCGGCTGCGTCCGACCGACGAAGAGCGAACCCTCGTGCTCGGCTGCGACTCGGTGCTCGCCTTCGACGGGGAGATTCTCGGCAAGCCCGACAACGAGGCCGACGCTACCCGGCGGTGGGAGCGGATGCGCGGGCGGAGCGGGGTGCTGCACAGCGGCCATTGTCTCGTGGACATCATGGCCGAGCGGCGTGCCGAGGCGGTGGCCTCCACTGTGGTGCATTTTGCCGACATCAGCGATCACGAGATTGCCACCTATGTAGCTACCGGTGAGCCGCTCGCGGTGGCTGGCGCGTTCACCATCGACGGGTTGGGCGGGCCGTTCGTGGAGCGGATCGAAGGGGACCCGGGGACCGTCGTCGGGCTCTCCCTGCCGTTGCTGCGGAGTCTGCTTTCCGAGCTGGATCTGCGGATCACCGATCTGTGGACGAAGGTCGCGCCTGGTAACCAGATAGTCGAACCGCTCGGTTAGGTTCCGAAGCATGACCCTGAAGTCGATTCCGCTCACCGACGACCTGCACCGGTACCTGGTGGCGCACGGCGCCCCGCCCGACGAGATCGTCAGTGATCTGGCGCGGGAGACGTTGGCGTTGCTGCCCGAGCACGCGTCGATGCAGGTCGCGCCGGAACAGGCCGCCTTCCTCACGTTCCTGACCCGGCTGCTCGGCGCCCGGCAGGCCGTGGAGGTGGGTACCTTCACCGGGCTGTCGTCGTTGGCGATCGCCCGGGGCCTGACCGAGGGCGGGCAGTTGACCTGCTTCGACATCTCCGAGGAGTACACGAGCATCGCCCGCCGGTACTGGGCGCGGGCCGGCGTCGACGACCGGATCGACCTGCGCATCGGGCCGGCCGGCGACACGCTGCGCGAACTGCCGCACGACCGCTACCTCGATTTTGCCTTCATCGACGCGGACAAGACCGGCTACCCGGTCTACTGGGCCGAGCTGGTGCCTCGGATGCGGCCCGGTGGGGTGATCGCGGTCGACAACGTGTTGCGTAATGGCCGGGTGGTGGCGCCGCAGAGCGCCGACGACCGGGCGATCGCGGCGTTCAACGAGGATGTGCTGGCCGACGTACGGGTGGACGCCGTGATGCTGCCGATCGCCGACGGACTGACCCTCGCCCACGTGCACTGACACCGGTCACGGGAGCGTCGATCCACTCCGGTTGCGGCATGTCGCGGTATCCAGTCGACGGGAAACCCCAACATGCCGCAACCCGTCCACGAACCAACCCGGCCCACCGGGCCGGCGTCGGGCGCGCGGGGTCAGCGGACGCTGCGGGCGAACTGGCGGGCGGCCCAGTAGACGCCGGCTGCCGCGAGGATCGCGATGATGGTCAGCCCCTGCCAGACCCGGTCGTTGCCGATGTCGCCGTTGAACAGTGCCCGGGTGCCGTCGACCGCCCAGGAGAACGGGTTCCATTTGGCGACGCCCTGCAACCAGCCCGGCGCGAAGGCGAGCGGCAGCAGGATGCCGGAGAGCAGCAGCACCGGTTGGGCCACCGTGTTCATCAGCGGAGCCAGGGCGTCCTCGCTCTTCACCTTCAGCGCGACGCCGTAGGAGACCGCCGAGGTCATCAACGCGATGAGGGCGAGCATCAGGTACGCCAGCAGCAGGTCACCGATGAACACCCGCAGGTCGAACAGGAGCGCGAGCAGCGTGATGATGACGGCCTGGGCCATCAGCGACACCACGTCGCGCAGCGACCGGCCGAGCAGCAGGGCGAGTCGGCTGACCGGGGTGACCCGGGAGCGTTCGATGACCCCGGCCCGTAGTTCCGCGATGAGGCCGAAGCCCTGGAACAGGCCACCGAAGATGGCCAGCAGGACCAGCAGACCAGGCACGAAGATCTTGTACGCCTCGGCCTGGGTGGCTGCGCCCAGCGCGGGCTTGAGCAGCGGGGCGAAGAGCAGCAGGTACATCACCGGCTGGAAGACACCGACGAAGACCCACACGGGGTTGCGCAGCAGCAGGTGCAGCTGCCGTTGGAAGATCAGCCAGGTGTCGCGAGCGAGCTTCATGAGATCTCCGGGTCGGGTCAGGACTCGCGCAGCGAGCGGCCGGTCTTGGTGAGGAAGACGTCGTCGAGGCTCGGGCGGTGCAGCTCGATCGACTTGAGATCGAGCCCTGCCGAGTCGATCCGACGGAGGATCCGCGGAATGGCGGTGGCGCCCTCGTCGACGAAGAGCCGCAGCCCGCCCTCGTCGAGCAGTTCCAGCCGGTTGACGTACTCCTCGCCGTCGAGCAGCTTCTCGGCCTCGCCGGTGGCGGTGGCGTCCAGTCCGACCTGCACCACGTCGCCGGAGATCTCCCGCTTGAGGTCGGCCGGCGTACCCTCGGCGACCACCTCGCCGTGATCCATGATCGCGATGCGGTCGCAGAGCGCGTCGGCCTCGTCGAGGTAGTGCGTGGTGATGAAGACGGTCATGCCGTCGGTGCGCAACCGGCGGATCTCGTCCCACATGTGTGCGCGGCTCTGCGGGTCGAGCCCGGTGGTGGGCTCGTCCAGGAAGACGATTTTCGGCTCGTGGATGATGCCGAGGGCGATCTCGACCCGGCGCCGCTGGCCGCCGGAGTACGTCTTGCACTTACGGTCGGCGAACTCGGTCAGCTGGAACGCCTCCAGCGCCCGGGCGGCCCGCCGCTGCGCCTCGGCCTTGCCGATTCCGTACATCCGGGCCTGGAGCACCAGCTCCTCACGGCCGGTGGATTCGTCCCAGGTGCTTCCGCCCTGGGCGACGTAGCCGATCCGGCGACGCACCTCGCCCGGGTCCTTGAGCAGGTCGGCGCCGGCGATGGTGGCCTGTCCCCCGTCCGGCTCGATGAGCGTCGCCAGCATCCGCAGCGTGGTGGTCTTGCCGGCACCGTTCGGGCCCAGGAACCCGAAGATCTCACCGGCCGGAACGTCCAGGTCGACGCCGCGTACCGCCTCGACGGTCTTCGTCTCCCGACCGGCCCGGCTGCGGAACGACTTCCGCAGCCCTCTGGTCTCGATCATGTCCTGCTCCCCGCTCGTGGCCAGTGTCGGCCATCATCGTCACCGGCACTCGACCACATCGGTACGACACCACGCCGCTCAATTAGCTGGCCCCGACAGTGCGCCATCCCACACTGAGCGATCGTTAGGGCCGTCGGGGTGACCGATAAACTCCCGGTCAGTAACCCGCCGGGAGGAGCCACCAAGGTGCGCAAGGTACTCATCGCCAACCGGGGCGAGATCGCCGTCCGGGTCATCCGCGCCTGCCGGGACGCGGGCCTGGGCAGCGTCGCGGTGTACGCCGACTCCGACCGGGACGCCCTGCACGCCACGCTCGCCGACGAGGCGTACGCCCTCGGCGGTGACACGGCTGCGGATTCCTACCTGCGCATCGACAAGCTGATCGAGATCGCCGGCCGTTCCGGCGCGGACGCGGTGCATCCCGGGTACGGCTTCCTCTCCGAGAACGCAGACTTCGCCCAGGCGGTCATCGACGCCGGCCTGACCTGGGTCGGTCCCACCCCGCAGGCGATCCGCGACCTGGGTGACAAGGTGACCGCCCGGCACATCGCCCAGCGGGCCGGCGCACCCCTGGTCCCCGGCACCGCTGACCCGGTCGGCAGCCCCGACGAGGTGATGGCCTTCGCCGTCGACCACGGCCTGCCGGTGGCGATCAAGGCAGCCTTCGGCGGCGGCGGGCGCGGGCTCAAGGTGGCCCGCACGATGGAGGAGATTCCGCAGCTGTTCGAGTCGGCCACCCGGGAGGCGGTCGCCGCGTTCGGCCGGGGTGAGTGCTTCGTCGAGCGGTACCTGGACCAGCCCCGGCACGTGGAGGCGCAGGTCCTCGCCGACCAGCACGGCAACGTGATCGTGGTGGGCACCCGGGACTGCTCGTTGCAGCGCCGCCATCAGAAGCTCGTCGAGGAGGCGCCGGCGCCGTTCCTCACCGCCGCGCAGCGGGCCCAGATCCACGACAGCGCCAAGGCGATCTGCCGGGAGGCCGGCTATCACGGCGCCGGCACTGTCGAGTACCTGGTGGGCAACGACGGCACCATCTCCTTCCTGGAGGTCAACACCCGCCTCCAGGTGGAGCACCCGGTCACCGAGGAGACCGCGGGCATCGACCTGGTCCGCGAGCAGTTCCGCATCGCCGACGGCGAGAAGCTGCGGTTCACCGAGGACCCGACCCCGCGCGGGCACTCCATCGAGTTCCGGATCAACGGCGAGGACCCGGGCCGCAACTTCCTGCCCGCCCCCGGCACGGTCACCGCGCTGCGGCTGCCCACCGGCCCGGGGGTACGGGTGGACACCGGCATCTCCGCCGGTGACGTGATCGGCGGCAACTTCGACTCCCTGCTGGCCAAGGTCATCATCACCGGGGAGACCCGGACCGAGGCGTTGGAGCGGGCCCGTCGGGCGCTTGACGAGATGGTGGTCGACGGGATGGCCACCGCGCTGCCGTTCCACCGGCTGGTGGTGCGCGATCCGGCGTTCACCGACGAGCCGTTCAGCGTGCACACCAGGTGGATCGAGACGGAGTTCGACAACACGGTGCCGCCGTTCACCGCCGCCGCCGGGGCGCTCGCCGGCCCGGCCGAACGCGAGACCGTCGTGGTCGAGGTGGGCGGCAAGCGGTTGGAGGTCAGCCTTCCCGCAGGTCTCGGCGCCGGTACCGTCGGTGCCGCGCCGGCCGCCCGGAAGCCCACCCGCCGGGGCGGCGGGACCACGGCGGGCGCGGCGGCGAGCGGCGACGCCCTCACCTCGCCCATGCAGGGCACGATCGTGAAGATCGCGGTCGCTGACGGCGACACGGTCGCCGAGGGTGATCTGGTCGTGGTGCTGGAGGCGATGAAGATGGAGCAGCCCCTGCACGCGCACAAGGCCGGTACGGTGAGCGGGCTCTCGGCCGAGGTCGGTGCGGTGATCACCGCTGGCGCGGCGATCTGCACCATCGCCTGAGGTGTGCCGCCGGGCTCAGCGGAGGGTTTCGGCGGCGACGGCGCAGACGGCGGCGGTGAGTGTGGTCAGCACCTGCGAGTCGAGTCGCCAGTGCTGCCAGTAGAGCGGGACGTCCAGCACCCGGCCAGGTGCGATGTCCACGCACCGGCCGGCGGCCACGTCGGCGTCGGCGAGCTGCTCGGCCATCAGCCCCCAGCCGAGCCCGAGCCGGATCGATTCGTTGAAGGCCGGCACCGACGGCACGTAGTGCACCGGCGGGTCGAGGGCGCGCCCGGTGACGGTCCGCAGGAAGCGGTGCTGGATGCGGTCCTTGCGGTCGAAGACCACCACCGGCGCGACGGCGGCCGAGGCCCGGGTCAGTCCGTCGGCGAACCAGCGGTCCGCCAACGCGGGCGCGGCCAGGGCGCGGTAGCGCATCGCGCCGAGCCGGCGTACGCGGCAGCCCTGCACCGCCTCCCGCTGGCCGGTCACCGCGGCGGTGACCGTGCCGGCGCGCAGCAGATCGGCGGTGTGGTCCTGGTCGTCCTGCCGGATGTCGAAGGACAACTCCGGCTGTCCGGGCAGCCGGGCCAGGGCGGCGGGGAACCAGGTGGCGAGCGAGTCGGCGTTGACCACGATGGCGACCCGGGTGCGGCCCCGGTCGCCGCCGAGCGGTCCTCGGGCGTCGGCCAGCGCCTCCTGTTCGAGTAGCGCGAGCTGGCCGGCCAGGCGCAGCAGCGGGCGGCCGGCCTCGGTGGCGTCGCAGGGCCGGTGGCGGCGGACGAGGACCTGCCCGACGGTCTCCTCCAGCGCCTTGATCCGTTGGCTCACCGCCGACGGCGTGACGTGCAGCAGTCGGGCCGCCGCCTCGAAGCTGCCCTCCGCGACGATCGCCGCGAGCGTACGGAGCTGGGTGGAGTCGAGACCGGTCACGTAGCTGAGCTTAACCAGATGAAGAATCTTTAGCTGGACTCACCAGCCGGGGCGCTTCTACGGTCGGGGGCATGCTCACCTCCGTCGTCGCCGGCTTCTCCCTGTCCATCGCCCTCATCGTCGCCATCGGCGCGCAGAACGCCTTCGTGCTGCGGCAGGGCCTGCGCCGGGAACACGTGGTGCCGGTGGTGCTGACCTGCGCGCTCTCCGACGCGCTGCTGATCGGTGTGGGCATCGCCGGGGTGGGTTCGGTGGTGGCCGGGCGCCCGGTCCTGCTCACCGCGATCCGGTGGGGTGGGGCGGCCTTCCTCCTCGGGTACGCGGCACTCGCCGCCCGGCGGGCGTTGCGTCCCGCCGCGCTCACGCCAGCCGACCGGCCACCGGCCCGACTCGGCCCGACGCTGCTGGCCTGCCTCGCCTTCACCTACCTCAACCCGCACGTCTACCTCGACACGGTGCTGCTCCTCGGTGGCATCGCCCAGCAGCATGCGCATCGTTGGCTGTTCGGCATCGGCGCGACGGTGGGCAGCGTGCTCTGGTTCACCGCGCTCGGTGCGGGCGCGTACCGGCTCGCTCCGCTGCTCGCGCGCAGGCGGGTCTGGCAGGTTCTCGACGGCGTGATCGCGGTGGTGATGGTCGCAGTGGCGGTGGCCCTGGTGCTGGGCTGAGTCATGATGGCCGGGTGCGGTTCCTCAATGGCGCGACTCCCGGATACGACCTGACCTACAACGACGTATTCATGGCCCCGGCCCGCTCGGAGGTGGGTTCGCGGCTCGACGTGGATCTCGCCACCGGCGACGGCACCGGTACCACCATCCCGCTGGTGGTGGCGAACATGACAGCGGTCGCCGGCCGACGGATGGCCGAGACGGTGGCCCGGCGCGGTGGCATCGCGGTGATCCCGCAGGACATCCCGATCGACGTGGTGGCGGAGGTGGTCGCCTGGGTCAAGCAGCGGCACCTGGTGCACGACACGGCGATCGCGCTGGGCCCCAACGACACCGTCGGTGACGCCATCCACCTGTTGCCCAAGCGGGCGTACGGTGCGGTGATCGTGGTCGACGACGACGGCCGGCCGATGGGGGTGGTGACCGAGGCCGACACCGTCAGCGTGGACCGTTTCACTCAGCTGCGGCACGTGATGTCGACCGAGTTGCACACCGTGCCCGTCGACGCGGATCCGCGTACCGGCTTCGACCGGCTCTCGGCGGGCCGGCGGCGACTCGCGCCGGTGGTCGACGACGCGGGCCGGCTGGTCGGCGTGCTCACCCGTGCCGGGGCGCTACGGGCGACGCTCTACAAGCCGGCGGTGGACGACCACGGTCGACTGCGGATCGCGGCCGCGGTGGGCATCAACGGCGATGTCGCGGGCAAGGCGAAGGCTCTGCTGGAGGCCGGAGTGGACACCCTGGTCGTGGACACCGCGCACGGCCACCAGGAGCGGATGATCTCCGCCCTGCGGACGGTACGCGGCCTCGACCCGGCCGTGCCGGTGGCGGCCGGCAACGTGGTCACCGCCGACGGGGTGCGCGATCTGGTCGACGCGGGTGCCGACATCATCAAGGTCGGGGTCGGTCCGGGCGCGATGTGCACCACCCGGATGATGACCGGCGTCGGTCGGCCGCAGTTCTCGGCGGTACTGGACTGCGCGGCGGCCGCCCGGGACCTGGGTCGCCACGTCTGGGCCGACGGTGGGGTGCGGCACCCCCGGGACGTGGCGCTGGCGCTGGCCGCCGGTGCGTCGAACGTGATGATCGGCTCCTGGTTCGCCGGCACCTACGAGTCCCCCGGTGACCTCTACACCGACGAGGACGGCCGGCGCTACAAGGAGAGCTTCGGCATGGCCTCGGCGCGGGCGGTGAGCGCGCGTACCGGCGACGACAGCCCCTACGACCGAGCCCGCAAGGCGATCTTCGAGGAGGGCATCTCGTCGGCCCGGATGTACCTGGATCCGGCCCGACCTGGCGTGGAGGACCTGATCGACGAGATCATCTCGGGAGTGCGCAGCGCGTTCACCTACGCCGGTGCCCGCACCCTTGACGAGTTCCACGAGCGGGTGCTTGTCGGGGTGCAGAGCACCGCCGGCTACACCGAGGGAATGCCCCTGCCGACCAGCTGGTGAGGTCGGGCGCGGGCATCGGCTGACGATCAGTCGGTGCCCGCATCCGGGGTCAAGAGGTGCCGGATCACCGACCGGGCGGCGTCACCCGGGTCCTCGCCCAGCCCGGCTGGGAGCGCGCCGGCCAGCCAGAGGGTGGCGAAGCCGTGCACGATCGACCAGGCGGCCAGGACGTCCCCCTGCGGCTCGGCCGGACTGCCGTCCCGGTCGCCGTCTCCGCCGGGCCGGTCGGCAGGGTCCGGGGTGCCGGCGGCTGGCGTGGGGCGGGCGGACCGGTCCGCCAGTCCGGCGCGCAGGACGGCACCGGACCGTTCCCGGGCGGCCCGCACCTCGGGGTCATCGGCCCGGTAGAGATCGGGGTGGAACATCACCTCGAAGTGCGCGCGATGCCGGACGGCGAACTCCACGTACGCCACGCCGAGATCCAGCAGCTCGCCGCCGGCCCCGGCGAGCGCTTCGGCGAGGATGTCGTAACCCTGCACCGCGATCGCGGTGAACAGGCCGGCGCGGTCGCCGAAGTGGTGTGCCGGTGCGGCATGCGAGACGCCGGCCCGGCGGGCCAGCTCGCGCAGGCTCAGCGCCGCCGGACCTGACTCCCCGATCGCCTGCACGGCCGCGTCGAGCAGCGTGCGGCGCAGGTCGCCGTGGTGGTAGCCGCGGGTGTCGCTCATCACCCCAGCCTATCTTGTCGTTGACAAGATGCAGCTCCCAGCGCCAATCTTGACAGCGACAAGACTCGCAGTTGAGGGAGGTATCGATGGCTCCGCTGATCGCCCTGGTCGCCGGCACCGCGTTCGCCCGGCTCGTCGGCCTGGCCGGATTCACCGCGCTCGACGGATGGCATCCGGCGCTGCGGGTCGGGCTGGCGCTCATGTTCGTCATGACCGGGATCGTGCACTTCGTCGGGGGTCGGCGGCGGGACCTGATCGCCATGGTGCCGCCCCGGCTGCCACGGCCGGACCTGCTGGTCACGGTGACCGGGGTGATGGAACTCGCCGGCGCGGTCGGGCTGCTCGTACCGGCCACCGCCCGCTGGGCCGCAGCTGGGCTGGCCCTGCTGCTGCTGGCCATGTTCCCCGCGAACATCTCCGCCGCCCGCCGCCGGCTCACCCTCGCCGGCCGTCCGGTCACTCCACTCGGCGTCCGTACCGTGCTGCAACTCGTCTTTCTCGCCGCCGCCGTCGCGGTCGCGGTCGGACCGTGAGCCTGATCCGCAACCAACACCGCCGTAGTCGTAGCGGTCGCGGTCGCGACGGGACGAGCGCGACCGCGACCCGTCGGCCTCAGCGGGCCGGCAGCAGGTCGCCGGAGCGGGCGGCCACCGCCGCGACGATCAGCCCGATCGCCGCCGCCGCCGACTGCGGCTCCAGCGAGCGTCCGTCACGCAGCCGCAACGCCACCCGACCGTCGGCCGCCTCCCGGGCGCCCACCACCGCGGCGTACGGAATCCGGCGGCGAGCCGCGTCGCGGACCCGGGCAGCGAGCGAGCCGCCGTGGTCGACCTCGACCCGCAGGCCCGCCTCGGTGGCCCGTCGGGCCAGATCGAGCGCGGTCTCCGCCTGGTCGTCACCGACCGGCAGGACGACCAGCTGCACCGGGGCGTACCAGGGCGGGAAGGCGCCCCCGTGCACCTCGATCAGGTACGCGAAGAGGCGTTCCATGCTGCCGGCCAGGCTGCGGTGCACCATCACCGGACGCCGTCGTTCACCGTCCGCGTCGGTGTACGACAGATCGAACCGCTCCGGCTTGTCGAAGTCGAGCTGGACGGTGGAGAGGGTGTACTCGCGCTCAGCCGCGTCCCGCACCTGAATGTCGATCTTCGGGCCGTAGAAGGCAGCCTCACCGGACGCCTCGGTGTACGACACCCCGTCGAGGGCGGCGCGGAGCAGGTCCTCGGCCCGCGCCCACTGCGCGTCGTCGCCGACGTACTTCTCCCCCGGCCCGCGCAGCGACAGCCGTACGCCCGCCGGCCGCACGCCCAGCGCCGCGTGCGCGGCCCGGATCAGCCGCAGGATCTCCGACACCTCCTGGCCGACCTGCTCCAGGGCGCAGAAGTTGTGCGCGTCGTTGAGGGTGATGGCGCGGACCCGGGAAAGTCCGCCGACCACCCCCGAGCGTTCCGCCCGGTACATGCCCCCGATCTCCGAGATCCGCAGCGGCAGCTCCCGGTAGGAGCGCCCCCGGGCCCGGTAGACCAGGGCGTGGTGTGGGCAGAGCGCCGGGCGGAGCAGCAACTCGTCGTCGCCCTCTCCCAGCCGCATCGGCGGGAACATCTCGGCGGCGAAGTAGCCGAGATGCCCGGAGACCTCGAACAGCTCCCGCCGGCCCAACGGTGGGGTGTACACCTGCTGATAGCCGGCCCGGCGCTCCAGGTCAAGCAGGTACTCCTCGACTGCGTGCCGGGCGGCGGCACCGGCCGGCAGCCAGATCGGCAGGCCGGCGCCGGAGAGCGGATCGGTGGCGAACAGGTCCAGGTCCCGGCCCAGCCGGCGGTGGTCGGTCATGTCAGGCTCCTTGACGGTACGCCCCGACGCGACCTTCACCCACGACGCACGAGTGCCCCGGGCGGATCGCCCGGGGCACTTGCGTAGACGAAGACGTCAGTGCGGCGCGCCAGGCTTCCCCGGCGTCGTCGTCAGCACCGCACTGCTCATGCGCGGAGCGTACGCCCGTCCCGCGCACCGCCGCACCTCGTTAAAACCGGGCCGCTGGCACGGGACCTGCCAGCGGCCCGGCGGCGGCCCGGGCGTCAGGAACGGGGGACCCGACGCTCGCCGGGCCGCGCGCCGACAACGGTACGCCGCCGGAGGACATTTCGGCGACCGTGCCCCGCCGTCAACCTTCATCGATATGCTGCGGTGGACCGGGCGGCTCCGGCGTGGCTCCGCCGCACGCCTTGGGTGTCACTGGTCACGGCCGGCCAGGGCCGGTTGCGGGTGACGCCGGACACCGCGTCAGGCTCGGTACGTTCCGTTCGGAAATTTCCGCGAGGTGGCCCGGTGCCTGAACTGCTCACCCAGGTGGCGTCGCCCGACCTGGCGTACCTCGCACTCTTCACCCTGCTGGCGGTGGACGCCTTCGTGCCGGTGGTGCCCACCCAACTGCTGATGCTCACCGGCGGCGCACTCACCGTGTACGGCGGGCTGAACCTGCCGACGACCGTCGCCGTCGGCGCGCTCGGCGTACTCGCCGGGGATCTGGCCTGTTACCTGCTCGGCCGGTACACCTCGGGTCGCCGGCCACCGCAGCCGCCGGGCACGGGTCGCGCCCGGCGGATGGCCGGCCGCCTCACCCGAGGGCTGCGCCGTCCCGGGCCGATGATGATCCTGCTCTGCCGCTTCGTGCCCGGTGGCCGGATGGCGGCCTGCTTCGCCGCCGGCCGCAGCCGGTACCCGGTCCGGCTCTTCCTGCCCTGTGCCGGCATCGCGGCCGCGGGCTGGGCGTCGTACGGCGGGTTGGTGGGGCACCTGGGCGGCGCGGCGTTGACCGGGTCCGCCTGGCGGATGCTGATCGTCGCGGCGGTGGCCGCCGCCGGTTTCGGGCTGACCGGCTGGGCCCTGGCGTCCGTCGCCGCACGGCTGAACCCGCCCCCCGCCGGGCCCACCGTCGACTGATCACGGGTCAGCGGGGCGCCGATCACCCGGGGGAAAAGCCGGATGGCCTGTCGGGGTGGTCCCGGGGTCGAATTTCGGTGCTCGTCCCGGATCCGTCTGGGGTGCCCGCGACGACAGGCTGAGACATGCCTGGAATCCGGAACAGCGGTGCACTGGCCCTCGGTGGGATCCTCCTCGCGGCGGTGCTCACCGTCATCGGTCATGCCGGCGTCAGCGACCTGGACCCGGTCAGTCTGACCGTCAGCGACTACGCCGTCTCCGACTCCGGCGAGGTCATCCACCTGGCGATGCTGCTGCTCGCCGCCGCCTCCGCCGTGCTCATCCCGGCGCTGAGTCGGCTGGACCAGCCGGAGTCGGATCGGCCCGCAGGTACCCCCGCCCCGGTCGGGCGCCGGGGCCCGTACGCCGAGTGGCTGTTGGCGGTCTGGGCGGGCGGGCTGCTGGTGTCGGGCCTGGTGCCGACCAACCCGCCCGGCACCGACATGGGTACGGCGGCCTACGTGCACCGGTACGCCTCGGTGGTCGCCTTCCTGGCGCTGCCGATCGCCGGCTGGTTGCTCGCCGCCCGGCTTCCCGCCGGTGCCCGTACCGGTATCTGGCTGCGCACCCTGACCGTGACCAGCCTGCTGCTGGCCGTCGCGATGGCCTGGTCCGCCTACCCCGGTGACCGCGCCTACTACGGCCTGATCGAACGGGCCCTCATCCTCGCCGAGGTGGCCCTGCTCACCGTCGTCGCCGCCACCCTCGCGGCCACGGCCAACGGCCGTGCGGTGGTGGCACCTCACAAAAGCCGGGAACCGGCCCTTGCCGACGACCACAACCGCATGATCGGCGAAGGGCCCGGGGTCATTCGAGTTCGTGAAGCATCAGCTGGCGGGCGGCTTCGGTGACCGAACCGGAGAGGCTGGGGTAAATGGTGATGGTCTGAGCCAGTTCGTTGACTGTGAGGTTGTTCTCCACCGCCAGCGTGATCGGCATGATCAGTTCGCTGGCCTGGGGTGCGACGACCACTCCGCCGATCACCTGGCCGCTGGCCGGGCGGCAGAACAGCTTGACGAAGCCGTCCGGGATCTCGTCCATCTTCGCCCGGGCGTTGCCGCCCAGCGGCAGCATCACCTGCCGCGCCGGCACCTTGCCGGCGTCCACCTCGTCCTGCGAGACCCCGACCGTGGCCAGCTCCGGGTCGGTGAAGACGTTCGCGGAGACGGTACGCAGCCGCAGCGGCCGGACCGCCTCACCGAGCGCGTGCCACATGGCGATCCGGCCCTGCATCGCGGCGACGCTGGCCAGTGGCAGCACCCCGGTGCAGTCGCCGGCCGCGTAGATGCCTGGCACGTTGGTCCGGGATACCCGGTCCACCGTCACGTAGCCGCCCCGGGCCAGTTCGACGCCGTACTCGGCCAGGCCCAGCTCGGCGGTGTTGGGGATCGAACCGACCGCGATCAGGGCGTGCGACCCGGACACCGTGCGGCCGTCGGAGAGCTCGACCTCGACGCCGTCGCCGGTGCGCCGGACGCTCTCGGCGCGGGAATTGTTCAGGATGCTCATGCCCCGGGTCCGGAAGACCCGCTCGATCGCCTGTGCGGCGTCGGCGTCCTCGTGCGGCATCACCCGGTCGCGGCTGGAGACCAGGGTCACCTCGACACCCATCGCGAGGTACGCGCTGGCGAACTCGGCACCGGTCACGCCGGAACCGACCACGATCAGGTGTTCCGGCAGCTCGGGCAGGTCGTAGACCTGTCGCCAGGTCAGGATGCGTTCGCCGTCGGGCAGCGCGGTGGGCAGCTGGCGGGGCGTGGCGCCGGTGGCGATCAACACGGTCGAGGCGTCGATGGCGTACGCGGCCTCCTCACCGTCCGGCGTGACGATCACCCGGTGGGTGTGGCCGAGCGTGTCCTCGCCGAGCCGGGCCCGCCCGGACACGAAGGTGACCCCGGCCTTGACCAGCTTCGCGTGGATGTCGCCGGACTGCGCCAGGGCGAGCCGCTTGACCCGGTCGTTGACCGCCCGGGCGTCGACGGTGACCGCCTCCAGCCCGTCGGAGTGCACCCCGAAAACCTCGGTGTCCCGATAGCCGGTCACCACCTCCGAGCTGGCGATGAACGTCTTCGACGGCACGCAGTCGGACAGCACGCAGGCACCCCCCGCGCCCTCGGCCTCCACGACTGTGACGTCGGCGTCCAACTGCGCCGCCACAAGTGCCGCCTCGTAGCCCGCCGGCCCCCCGCCGATGATCACGATCCGGCTCACCACGACCGCCCTTCCTCCATGCTCACAGTGACTTTCTTCTCCCCGACGCGTCCGACACGCACCGTCGTATTCTCCCCCACGCGCCAGCCGGGCTATCGTCATCGCCGTGCGTCATTACGCCGCCTACGGCTCGAACCTGGACCCCGCTCGGATGCGTGCCTACTGCCCGCATTCCCCGATGGTGGGCATCGGCTGGCTGGAAGGCTGGCGGCTCACCTTCGCCGGTGAGGACGTCATCGGCTGGGAGGGCGCGGTCAGCACAGTGGTCGAGTCGCCCGGCGACCGGGTGTTCGTGGCGCTCTACGACATCCACCCGTACGACGCGGCCCAGCTGGACGAGATCGAGGGCGTCACCTCCGGCACCTACCGGAAGCTGACCGTCCGCGTCTCGACGCTTGACGGCGACGTGACGGCCTGGGTCTACGTCTTCGACGGCTACGAGGGTGGCCTGCCCACGTCCTGGTACCTCTCGGAGATCGCGAACGCCGCCGAGAAGGCCGGCGCGCCGGACGACTACGTCATCGAGCTGCGGTCCCGACCCACCGGCACCGCTTCGGCGTAGCGCGTCTCCCACCTCTCCAGTCTGCTACCGGTCGTGGTGGCGCCGGGCGCCGACCCCGGGTCCCGGGGAGATCGTCCCAGGATGGGCTGGTTCTCAGCCCTGTGCGTGGGTCCGTGCCACGGTCAGCAGCTCGACCAGCTCCGCGCCGTCGGCCGGACCCAACGCGGTGAAGGCCGGCGCGACGAGCCGGTCAGTCATCGCCTCGGCCCACAACCGCCGCCGCACCAGCGGTCCGACCGGCGGGTACGGCGGCGGCCAGCCGCAGGCCATCGCGCCGGTGGCTCCCTCGGGGCCGGCCAGCACCGCCTCCAGTGGCGTCATCCCGCTGGCGCGTACGGCCACCAGGTGCGCACCGGTGAAGTGTTCGCGCAGCAGGCGTAGGCCGGCGGCGGCCCGGGCACCGGGGGTCGCCGCGTCCGACGGCATGGCCCGCCAGGCGGCGAACAGTGGCATGGCGCTGGCGTCGGCCGCCGCGACGGCGCGTTCCACGAGCACCGCGAGTCGGTCGACGCGGGGCAGGCCACCCAGCACCTCCTCGCCCCATCGGCAACACTCGGCGAGGCTGGCGGCGGCCACCTCGGCCGGCCGGACCGCACGGGCGGCGGCGTCCCAGCCGTCGGCCACGGCGTCGGGGGCGATGAAGCCGAGCGCCGCCGCCACGGTTTCGGCCCGTACGTCACCCAGCGCGCCGGCCCGACCGGTGACGTAGAAGGCCCACCCGGAGATGCCGAGCAGCCGCGCCCGGCGCAGCGTGGTGGGGCACCGGGTGTACGCCTCCCCGAGAGCGAGCACCGCCGGTTTGCTCGCCGTCGCGACCTGCTCCGGCGTCATCCCGCCCCGCCCCGAGGGCCGCCACTGCGGGTTCGCCCCGATGGTCCGTACGTGAAGGATCCGCCCGAAGGTCCGTCCATGGGGGATCAGTCTGCCGGTCAACCGTCGGAGTCGGCATCCCCCTCCTCGGCGTCCAACGCCTCCATTGCGGCCTCGACCTCGCCGGCACGTCGCCGGGCGGTGGTGAGCGCCCGTTCGGCGGCCCGTCGGGCCAGCCGGGAGCGGCTGAGTTCCTGCTCGGCGACGGCCCGGCGGCGTTCCAGTTCGGCCAGTTCCGCCTCGACGGCGTCCAGCGCGGCCGTACCGTCGCGTTCGGCCGTCACCGCTCCGGCCAGGTCCGTCTCGGCCCGTTCCCGGTCGGTACGCGCCCGGTCCAGTTCCTTCTCCAACGCCCTGCGGCGACGGGTCCGTTCGGCGCGGGCGGCCCGCTGCGCCTGTTCGGCCCGCAGCGCGCCCCGGTCCGCTGGACGCTGCCGGACCGGCGCGGCGGGCGGCGGTTCCTCCCCGCCGGTCACCAGGCGCAGCTGCGGCCGGGGCACCTCGCCGAACCCCGCGTAGTGTGCCGGCCGCAACAGCCGCCCGGAACGCACCTGCTCGGCCACCGCGACGTCGGAGAGCGCGGCGTTGAGGGTCGCCTCGACCTCGGCCAGCGGCAACTTCCCGCCGGACGGGGCTCCCTCGACGCCGGCGGCGAGCCGGCGTACCTCGGCGACAAGTGCGCCGACCACCGCCCGCCGCTGCGCGGACAGTTCCCGCAGGCGCGGGCCGCGCAGCTCGCGCTGGGCCTCCCGGAGCGCCTCGGCCAGTTGCGCCAGCTCGGACACCAGCTCCGGTCGCTCCAGCGCGAGCAGGTTGACCAGCCAGGCGGCCACGGTGGGTCGGCGCAGCCTGGCGATCTCCCGGGCGGTACGCGGATCACCGGCCCGGCGGGCCTGCGCGGCGGCGTCGTCCCGGGCGGCGACGAACCGGTCCGGCGGCGTGCGGTACAGCTGCTCGACGAGGTCGGGTGGGGGGTCGGGCATCGGCTCAGCCGTCGATCCGGCTGCCCGGCTCCAGCCGCTGGTACTCGCTGCCGGACAGTGCCGTGTACTGCCGGTCGAGCACCGCGTAGCCGTTGTCGTTGAGCAGGGCGTCGTGCAGCGCGAAGACCCGACGTGGGGCCACCGCCCGGATGAAGTCGACCACCTCGGAGAACTTCGACCAGGGCGCGTGGATCGGGGCGAAGAGGGTGTCGACCTGGACGTCGTCCGGGACGAACAGGGCGTCGCCCAGGTGGTAGACGACGTCGTTGAGCAGGTAGCCGAGGTTGTCGATCACCGGGATGTCGGGATGGATCACCGCGTGCCGGCCACCGTGGGCGCGTACCGGAATTCCGGCGGCGGTGAACGCCTCTCCGGGGGCCACCGGTCGCAGCACGTCGGCTGCATCGCCGAGGGTGCCGGCCAGCGACGCCGGTCCGTGGATGACGAAGGGACGCCGGGCCAACTGCCGGTTCACCGCGGCCACGTCGAGGTGATCCGGGTGCTCGTGGGTGACCAGCACGGCGTCGGCCCCGTCCAACGCCACCGCCGGCTCACTGAACATCCCTGGGTCGATGACCAGCACTCCCCCGTCGTGCTCGACCCGCAGGCACGAGTGGGCGTACTTGGTGAGCCGCATCGTGATGCCTCCCATATCGATTCGTGACGTCCTGAGCGCAGTCTGCCGGAACCTGTGCGGTGGCGTGTGGCGTCCGAGCCATTGCCCGCTCGGGCAGTCGAAAGGGGAACGGGGATGAGGATGGGAATGGGTGGAGCCCGCCGTCACGGGACCACGGCGGTGGCGACACTGGCCGCGCTGCTGATGCTCGCCGGCTGCGGAAGTGGTGGCGGCGGAGACGACTCAGGAGCGGCCGGCACCGCGGCCGACGCCGTCGCGCCGGCCCAGGAGGGTGCCGCCGGTGTGCCCGGCGAGGCCGCCGCGCCCGGCAATGCCCAGGGCGGTGCCGGTGCGGCGACGGACACCCGGGTGGACCAACGGTCCATCATCTACACCGGATCGATCCGGGTGCAGGTGGACGATGTGGACGCCGCCGCACGCGACGCCGCCGCCGCGGCGACCCGGGCCGGTGGGTTCGTCGGCGGGGACCAACGCCGCAGTTCCGACGCCGACGCGGTGGCCGACCTCGAACTACGGGTGCCGGCGGACCGGTTCTACGCGGTCGTGGAGGAACTGGCCGGCCTCGGCGTGCAGGAGCGCCGGGAGATCGGCACGCAGGACGTCACCGAGGAGACCATCGACCTCGACGCCCGGATCGCCAGCCAGCGGGCCCGGGTGGAGAGCGCGCGGCGGCTGCTCGCCCAGGCCGACTCGATAACTGATCTGGTCAACATCGAGAACGAGCTGGCCCGGCGGGAGGCCGACCTCGCCTCACTGGAGGCGAAGAAGCGGCGACTGAGCGACCTCACCGCGCTGTCCACCATCACGGTCACCCTGGTGGGTCCGGGCGTCACGATCCCCGAGGAGGAGAATCAGATCGGCTTCCTGGTGGGGCTCAAGGGCGGCTGGAAGGTCTTCCTGGCCTCGATGACCGTCCTGCTCACCGTGCTCGGTGCGGTCCTGCCGTGGTTGCTCGTCTTCGGCGTACCGGTGGGTGCGCTGTGGTGGCTGGCGCGCCGTCGCCGCCGGAACCGCCCGGCGGTGCCGGCCCTGGTCGCACCGGTCGGCGCGCCGCCACCGCCGGGGGTCAGCGTGCCGCCGCCAGTGCCTGGAGCGCGGTCTGCACCATGAGTCGTACGCCCGCCGGGATTGCTCGTTCGTCCACATCGAACGAGGCCCGGTGCAGGTCGACGTTCGGCCCGGAGCGGCCGACCCCGAGCCGAGCGAGGGCACCGGGGACGTACTCCAGATACCAGGAGAAGTCCTCGCCACCCATGCTCTGCGGGGTCTCCGCGACGCCCTCCGGGCCGAGCGCGGCGGCGGTGGCCGCGTTCAGCACCCCGATGGCCCGCGCGTCGTTGCAGACCGGCGGGCGACCGCGCAGGTACTCCAGGTCGACTGTGGCGCCGGTCGGTGCGATGACGTCCCGGACCACCTGCGAGACGATCTTCGGGGCCAGTTCCCAGGCGTCCCGGTCCATCACCCGCAGGGTGCCGGAGGCGGACGCCTCGGACGGGATGACGTTGTACCGGGTGCCCGCGGAGGCGTGCCCGAAGACCAGCAGCAGGCCGCTGTTGGCCGGTACCCGGCGGCTGACCAGGGCCGGGACCTCGGTGATCAGCCGGCCGAGCGCGTCGACCAGGTCCACGGTCAGGTGCGGGCGGGCGGTGTGGCCGCCCGGGCCGGTGAGCCGGACGGTGACGTTGTCGGCGGCGGCGGTGATCGGGCCGACCCGCAGGCCCACCTGACCGACGGGCAGGTTCGGGTCGCAGTGCAGCGCGAAGATCTGCACCACGTCGTCGAGGCCGCCGGCCTCGATCACCTCCAGCGAACCGCAGGGCAGGATCTCCTCGGCGGGCTGGAAGATCAACCGGACCCGGCCGGGCAGCTCGCCCTGGTCGGCCAGCTGCGCGAGCAGCATGCCGACGCCCAACATGATCGTGGTGTGCACGTCGTGCCCGCAGGCGTGGCAGACCCCGTCGACCGTGGAGCGGTACGGCACGTCCTTGACGTCGGTAAGCGGCAGCGCGTCGATGTCGGCACGCAGCGCGATCACGGGACCGTCCGGGCGGCCGTTGATGTCGCAGATCACTCCGTTGCCCTTGGGCAGCAGTCGCGGCTGCAACCCGGCCAGGGAGAGTTCCCGCGCGACCAGGGCGGCGGTCTCGAACTCCGCGCCGGACAGCTCCGGGTGCGAGTGAATGTGACGGCGCGTGGCGATCAGGCCCGGTACCCGGAGGGCGAGCAGGTGGTCCAACTCGAAGGGCAGGGGCTGGGTACCGGCCGGCGCCTCCGGCCAGGACGGCGCCAGCTGGTGACCGGTCGGCATCGTCAACGCACTCGTCACGTCGAATTCTCTTCGATCACTAGAAATGGATGGATCATCGGGAACAGCAGACAGCGTAGACCCCCGACGGTAACTCTGCGCAACCTCGTTCCGGTGATGATCGGACCGCGCAGCGTCACGTATGCCCTGATGAGAGCGCCCGCAGGTGAGCGGGACAGCAGGTAGATCGCGGTCGAACGCCGTCATCCACCCCTCACCTCCTACAACGCGTAATCGCGCCCAGGATGCCGAGAATCTTCTCGGAACCATCGTCGTCGTTCCGAATTGTCGCATTAGTCGCGCCAATGAACTGACGGTACGACAATTACCCGACCACTCCCGGCAACGGGCGCCAGTGGACGTTCACACGCACGGAGGCCGTCCGACCGCACACCGTGTGCGTCCGCGTGATCACCAGAAGCGGATTACCCGGGGACGGGCCGTTCGACACGCTGCGCGACGGGCAGTGCCCGACCGGCGACAGCTGGTCCGGTTTCAGAACCGGTCAGTGGGCTGGTACCGACCCCAGACCTCGCGGAGCGCCCCGCACACCTCACCGACGGTGGCCCGCTCGCGCAGCGCCGCCTTCATCGGGTGGAGCACGTTCCCGGTGCCCGAGGCGGTCTCCCGCAACTCGGCCAGGGCCCGCTGCACAGCCGCCGAGTCCCGCTCGGCCCGCAGCTTCGCCAGCCGCTCCGCCTGTGCCGCCTCGATCGACGGATCGACCCGCAGCGGCTCGTACGGCTCCTCGGCGTCGATGGCGAACCGGTTGAGCCCGACCACCACCCGCTCACCCGAGTCGATCTCCTGCGCGATCCGGTACGCGGACTGCTCGATCTCCCGCTTCTGAAAGCCGACCTCGATCGCGTCCACCGCCGACCCGTGCTCGAAGACCCGAGCCATCAGCGCGTCCGCCGCCGTCTCGATCTCCGCGGTCATCGCCTCCACCACGTACGAGCCGGCGAACGGATCGACCGTGGCGGTGAGATCCGTCTCGTACGCCAGCACCTGCTGGGTACGCAGCGCCAGCCGGGCCGCCTTCTCGGTGGGCAGCGCGATCGCCTCGTCGAAGCTGTTGGTGTGCAGCGACTGGGTGCCGCCGAGCACCGCGCCGAGCCCCTGCACCGCCACCCGGACCAGGTTCACCTCGGGCTGCTGGGCGGTCAACTGCACACCCGCGGTCTGGGTGTGGAAGCGCAGCATCATCGATTTCGGGTTCTTCGCGCCGAACTCGTCGCGCATCAGGCGGGCCCAGATCCGTCGGGCCGCCCGGAACTTCGCCACCTCCTCCAGCAGGGTGGTGCGGGCGACGAAGAAGAACGACAGCCGAGGGGCGAAGTCGTCCACGGCCAGCCCGGCGGCGATCGCCGCCCGGACGTACTCCACGCCGTTGGCAAGCGTGAACGCGATCTCCTGCACCGGCGAGGCGCCGGCCTCGGCCATGTGGTAGCCGGAGATCGAAATGGTGTTCCACTTCGGCACCTCGGTACGGCAGTAGCCGAAGGTGTCGGCGACCAGCCGCAGCGAGGGCTTCGGCGGGAAGATGTACGTGCCCCGGGCGATGTACTCCTTGAGGATGTCGTTCTGGATGGTGCCGTTGAGCGCGGAACCCGGCACCCCGTTCTCCTCGGCGACGAGCTGGTAGAGCAGCAGCAGCACCGAACCGGGCGCGTTGATGGTCATCGAGGTGGAGACCTTGTCCAGCGGGATGCCGTCGAAGAGCAGCCGCATGTCCTCGATGGAGTCGATGGCCACGCCGACCTTGCCCACCTCGCCGTGCGCGATCGGGTCGTCGGAGTCGTACCCCATCTGCGTGGGCAGGTCGAAGGCGACCGACAGGCCCATCGTGCCGGCCCGCAACAGCTGGTGGTAGCGCGCGTTGGACTCGGTGGCGGTACCGAAGCCGGCGTACTGTCGCATGGTCCACGGACGGGAGGTGTACATGGTGGGATAGACCCCACGGGTGTACGGGAACTCGCCCGGCGCGCCGAGCCGGGAGTCCAGGTCGCCGGGAAGATCGGCAGGCGTGTAGACGCCCTTGATCGGGAAACCGGACTCGCTTGACCGCCGTTCGCTCATCACCGGATGGTAGGACGCGCGGGACGACTGTCGGGTGAGGGATACCGCACACCGGGTCGCCTGCGGCGACAAGAGGTGAGTGCCTGCACACGTACCGTCGAGTACTGGAAACGTCCGCCGCGCCGGCTTTCGCATCGGGCGTCTGAACCAGCAAGATAGGGGGGTTGTGTCCCAGCCCTCTCGACTTCCCCCGGTGGCTTTTCTGTGACTCAGATCCCGACGTGGAGCGGCGGACCAGTCAGCACTCCCACCAACGGACGCGCGACACCCGGCACCGTCATCGGTGACCGGTACTCGCTGCGCTCCGCGGTGGGCAACGGTGGCATGGGTACGGTCTGGCGGGCCACAGACACACTTCTGCGCCGCGACGTGGCGGTCAAGGAGGTCATCCTCCCGCCCGGCCTGGCACCGAGCGACCGCGACGCGATGTACGAACGCACCCTGCGCGAGGCCCGCGCCGCTGCCGCCATCGCCCACCCGGCCGTCGTCCAGGTGTACGACGTGGTCACCGAGGCCGGCCGCCCGTGGATCGTGATGGAGCTGCTGGACGCCCGCAGCCTCGCCGACATGGTGATCGAGGACGGGCCGATCGCCCAGCGCGTGGTTGCCAAGATCGGCATCGCGCTGCTCGGCGCGCTCGAGGTGGCACACGCGATAGGCGTGCTGCACCGCGACGTCAAGCCGGCCAACGTGCTGATCTGCTCGGACGGCCGCTGCGTGCTCACCGACTTCGGCGTGGCCCGGATGCCCACCGACGTGCAGCTCACCACTCCGGGCATGGTGCTGGGCTCACCGCACTTCATCTCCCCCGAGCGGGCCATGGGGCAGGAGTTCGGCCCGCCCAGCGACCTGTTCTCCCTCGGCGTCACGCTGTACACCGCCGTGGAGGGCCGGCCGCCCTTCGACCGGGGCGACCCGATCGAGACCATGCATGCCGTGGTCGAGGACCCGCCCGCCCCACCGCAGCGCAGCGGTCCGTTGACCCGGGTGCTGATGGGTCTGCTGGAGAAGGACCCGGCCCGCCGGCTCGACGTGCACACCGCCCGCGCCATGCTGCGCGAATTGCTGGCCGGCCCGCTGAGCAGCAGCGCCGCCGGGGTCAACTCGATGACCGACCAGTACTCCGTGATGCCGGTGCCGCAGCCCGCACCGATCACCGCGCCGGCAGCCCCGGCGAAACCGGCCCCGTCCGGGCAGATCGGCGGTCGGGCGATGCTCGGTCCCGGTGAGTCGCTCACCGACCGGCTGGCCGCGCTACGCCGGGGCGAGCGCCCCGGCCAGGCCGCGGCGGCCAGCGCCGCCGCGATGGAGGACACCAGCGCCGACGCGCTGGCCCGACCGGGGCAGCGGGGCGCTGCGGCGTCCCCGCCCGCCGGCCGCACCTACGGTGGCGCCGAGGCGACGCAGCGGATCGGAGCGGACACCACCCAGCGTGTCGGACCGGAGGTGTTCGGCTACGGCGCGCCGTCCGACGCGACCCAGCGGGTCGGCGGCTACGGTGCCGCACCCGACGCGACCCAGCAGCTCGGCGGCTACGGCACCCAGCCCGAGGCGACGCAGCGGATCGGCGGCTACGGCGGTGCCCAGTGGCCGGCCGCCCCCAACCAGCCGTACGGCACCCCGGCGGCCGCTCCCGCCGGCGGCGGCAGCCCGGTCGACCGGGCCAAGGCCGCCGGCACCCGGGTGGTCGACACCGTGAAGGGCTGGCCGCGCAAGATGCAGCTGGCGGCGGCCGGCGGCCTCGCGGTGCTCCTGCTGATCGGCATCGTGGCCTTCGCCAGCGGTGGCGACGAGCCACCCGCCACCCCGGTCGCCGAGCCGTCCAACTCGGCCGAGGAAGGCCCCGGCGTCGAGATGCAGGAGCACTCGGCACGCGGGGTGCGGATGCTGGTGCCGAAGGGCTGGAAGCGGGCCGCGCCGGCCGGTGGCGTCTACATCGACTACACCGACCCGGAGGACAGCGGCCGTCGGGTGCGCATCCTCAACGAGGCGTGGAGCGGCACCTCGGCGCGCTGGGCGCAGGTCGCCGAGAACGGCCTGAAGACCCGGTCGAAGTCCTGCGCCAAGCCGTACACCCAGGTCGCCATGGCCGAGAAGGAGCTGGCCGGCAAGCCCTCGGCCGAGTTCGAGTACACCTGCGGTGACGGCGACGCCATGCGGCACGGCATCTGGCACGGAGTCGCGCACGACGGGCGGCTCTACTCGTTCTACCTGACCTCGAACGACGCCCGCTTCGAGGAGAGCAAGCCGATCTACGCGGAGATGCTCAAGTCGTTCCAGCTCACCGCGGCCGGCTGAGCCGGGGCGCACGCCCGGGGAGATCCGCCGCCGTGCTATCAAGAGGCCATGGCGGCGGAGAACACTGACCTCGACACCATCCGCGAGCGGGCCGAACGCTGGCTCGCCGACGACCCCGACCCGGCCGGCCGGGCGGAGCTGCGGGCGGTGCTCGACCGGCTGCCGGCGAGCGCACCGGAGCTGGCCGACAGGTTCGCCGGGCCGCTGACCTTCGGCACCGCCGGCCTACGCGGGCCGCTGCGCGCCGGCCCCAACGGCATGAACCTCGCGGTGGTCACCCAGGCCGCCGCCGGGCTGGTCGCCTGGCTCGCCGCCCAGGGCGGCACCGGTCCGCTGGTGATCGGGTACGACGCCCGCCGTGGTTCCCGCGAGTTCGCCGAGCGCACCGCGCAGGTGGCCACCGGGGCGGGACGCCCGGCGCTGCTGCTGCCCCGCCCGCTGCCCACCCCGGTGCTCGCGTACGCGGTGCGACACCTGTCGGCGGTAGCCGGGGTGATGGTGACCGCCAGCCACAACCCGCCACAGGACAACGGCTACAAGGTGTACCTCGGTGCCGAACTGGGCGGAGAGTCGGGCGCCGGGGCGCAGATCGTGCCGCCGGCCGACGCCGGCATCGAGGCCGCCATCCGCGCGGTCGGGCCGCTGGCGCAGGTGCCGCTCGGCCCCGCCGGTCATGTGCTCGGCGACGAGCTGGTCGCCGCGTACGTGGCGCGGGCGGTCGAGGTCGTCACGCCGGGTGGCCCCCGGGACCTGACCGTGGCGTACACCCCGTTGCACGGTGTCGGGGCGACGGTGCTCACCGCCGCGTTCACCGCCGCCGGGTTCCCGGTGCCCGGCGTGGTACCCGACCAGGCCGAGCCGGACCCGGACTTTCCGACGGTCAGCTTCCCCAACCCGGAGGAGCCGGGCGCGGTGGATCGGCTGATCGCGCTCGCCGAACGCACCGAAGCCGACCTGGCCATCGCCAACGACCCCGACGCCGACCGCTGCGCCGTAGCGGTTCGCGAGAGTTCAGGCTGGCGGATGCTGCGCGGGGACGAGGTGGGTGTGCTGCTCGCCGACCACCTGATGCGACGCGGCGTACGCGGTCGCTACGCCACCACGATCGTCTCGTCGTCGTTGCTGCGGGCGATGTGCGCCGCGCGTGGGCTGCCGTACGGGGAGACGCTCACCGGGTTCAAGTGGATCGTCCGGGCCGGTGACGGTGGCGAGCCGCTGGTGTTCGGTTACGAGGAGGCGCTCGGTTACTGCGTCGCTCCGGACCACGTACGCGACAAGGACGGCATCACCGCCGCGCTGACCGTGGCCGAGCTGGCCGCCGGCCTCAAGGCGCAGGGCCGCACGCTCTCCGACCGGCTGGACGAGCTGGCCGCCGAGTTCGGCGTGCACCACACCGACCAGCTCTCGGTACGCGTGGACGACCTGCGCCTGATCGCCGACGCGATGGCTCGGATCCGCGCGGCCATCCCGACCAGCCTGCTCGGCCAGCCGGTCACCGAGACGCAGGATCTGCTCCCCGACGCCGACGTGGTGATCCTGCGTACCGCAACGGCCCGGGTGGTGATCCGCCCCTCCGGCACCGAACCGAAGCTCAAGGCGTACCTCGAAGTGGTGGAACCCGTCACCGACGGCGACACCTCCGCAGCCCGCACCCGCGCCGCGAGCGCCGTTACGGCCCTACGCACCGAGATCGCGAACGCCCTCGGCATCTAGCAACCCCCTCGTTGATCATGAGGTTAGCGGCGGTTTGGAGATCAACTTCGCCGCCAACCTCATGATCAACGGAGGGAAAGGGGGGTCGGTCAGCGGCGGGGGCCCAGGGCGTGCTCTACGGCGCGGCCCAGGGCGGCCACCACGAGGGCGACCGAGGGGCGGATCACCGAGTCCTCCAGGCTGACCTCGCCGGAGAAGCCGGCGCCGCTGGCGATCTCCTCCAGCCGCTGGCGGGCGGCGTCGGCGTCCTCGCCGGTGACCCCGAGGGCGGACTCCATCCGGAGCACGGCGACCAGGGTCGCCAGTGCGGCGGTCCGCTCGTCCGGGGCGGCACCGGTGAGCACCACGGCGAGCCGCTGCCGGGTCTCCTCCTCCACCGACGGATCCACCACCGGGTACCGGTGCACGTGGATGAAGCCCAGCTCCGTCTCGTCGACGTCCCGGACGACGCCCTGGTCGCAGAGGTCGCCGAGGATCCGGTCGCGCAGGCCGTGCCGCAGCCGCTGGACCCAGGACGACGGGCTGTGCGGCGTGTCCGCCACGATCTTCGCCAGCACCGCGTCGGTGACCGGTTCGCCGGTCGGCGTCGGGTCCACCGCCGTCAGGGCCCCGTCGGCGTACGCGATCCGCCCGGCCAGGGCCAACTCGATGAGAACGGCGGCGGCCATGCCCAGGTCGAGGCTGATCCGCGGCAGGGTCGCCTTACCGGTTTCGTCGTCGTACGCGAGCAGGAGCAGTTCCTCGGCGAGCGGAACACCAGTCATGGCCCGAGACGCTAGCCGCTGGACGCCACCGCCCGCAGCACAAACCGCCGCCGGGTGAGCGGCCGTCGCCCACCGTCCGGCGGCGGTGGCCCGCTGTCCGGCGGTTGTCGGCCGCGTCGGCTGCTGGCCGCCGCTCAGAAGCGCGGCATGCCGCCGAACTGCCGGTCACCGGCGTCGCCGAGGCCCGGCACGATGAACATGCTGTCGTTGAGTCCCTCGTCGATGGCGGCGGTGACCAGGCGCAGCGGCAGCCCGGAACGCTCCAACCGCTGGATGCCGGCCGGCGCGGCGAGCACGCAGAGCACTGTGATGTCGGTGCAGCCGCGCTCGGCCAGCAGCCGGCAGCAGTGCTCCAGGGAGCCGCCGGTGGCCAGCATCGGGTCGAGAACCAGCACGGGCAGCCCGGCGAGGTCCCGGGGCAGGGACTCCATGTAGGCGCGCGGCTCGTACGTCTCCTCGTCACGGGCCAGCCCGACGAAGCCCATCGAGGACTCGGGCAGCAACCCCAGCGCGGCGTCGGCCATGCCGAGACCCGCCCGCAGCACCGGCACCAGCAGCGGTGGGTTGGCCAGCCGGGTGCCCTCGGTGCCGGTCACCGGCGTCTGCACCGGGTACGTCTCCACCGGGAAGGAGCGCGCGGCCTCGTACACCAGCATGGTGGTGAGTTCGTGCAGCGCGGCCCGGAACGAGGAGGAGTCGGTGCGTTCGTCCCGCATGGCGGTCAGCCGGGACTGGGCGAGCGGGTGGTCAATGACGAGTACGTCCACGATCGCTCAACCTACCCGCCCCGGACACCGGCGCGTGGGCCACGGGCGCGACCAGCGACGTCGCTCACCCGGGAGCGCTCCGGCGACCACGGTGAGCAAGATCACGCGGCGTCAACCTGCGTAGACTTCGAGGCATGACGGCGACAGCGACGTCGGCCCGCTCGGACCTCTCCGAGCTGGGACGATCCGAGACCGCTCTGCGGACCTTCCTGCACGGCCTACCGGGCGTGGACCAGGTCGGCGCGGAGCAGCGGGCAGCCCAACTCGGCACCCGATCCATCAAGACCACCGCCAAGGCCCAGGCGATCGACCTCGCCATCCGCATGGTCGACCTGACGACGCTTGAGGGCGCGGACACGCCGGGCAAGGTGCGGGCGCTCGCCGCCAAGGCGCTGCGACCCGATCCGGCCGACCCGTCCTGCCCACACGTCGGCGCGGTCTGCGTCTACCCCGCGATGGTCCCGTACGTGGCCGAGGTGTTGCGCGGCAGCGCTGTTCATCTGGCCAGCGTGGCGACGTCGTTTCCGTCGGGTCAGGCGCCGCTGGAGATCAAGCTCGCCGACACCCGCGCCGCCGTCGAGGCGGGCGCCGACGAGATCGACATGGTCATCAACCGGGGTGCTTTCCTGGCCGGCCGCTACTCCGAGGTGTACGACGAGATCGTCGCCACCAAGCAGGCCTGCGGGGACGCGCACCTCAAGGTGATCCTGGAGACCGGCGAGCTGGCCACCTACGACAACGTGCGCCGCGCCTCCTGGCTGGCGATGCTCGCGGGCGGTGACTTCATCAAGACCTCCACCGGCAAGGTCCCGGTCGCCGCCACGCTGCCGGTGACCCTGGTGATGCTGGAGGCGGTACGCGACTTCCGGGCCGCCACCGGGCGGCAGGTCGGCGTGAAGCCGGCCGGCGGCATCAAGACCACCAAGGACGCGATCAAGTACCTGGTCATGGTCAACGAGACCGTCGGCCCGGACTGGCTGCACCCGGACTGGTTCCGCTTCGGCGCCTCCAGCCTCCTCAACGATCTGCTGATGCAGCGCACCAAGCTGACGACCGGCGTCTACGCCGGCCCCGACTACTTCACCCTGGACTGACCGCGATGTTCGAATACGCACCCGCCCCCGAGTCACGCTCGGTGGTAGACCTCAAGCCCTCGTACGGGCTCTTCATCGACGGAAAGTTCGTCGACCCGACCGACGGGGCCAGCTTCAAGTCGATCAACCCGGCCTCCGAGGAGGTGCTGGCCGAGGTCGCCGAGGGCGGCGCGCAGGACGTGGACCGCGCGGTCCGGGCAGCCCGCAAGGCGTACGAGAAGGTCTGGGGTCCGATGCCGGGCCGGGACCGGGCCAAGTACCTGTTCCGGATCGCCCGGATCATTCAGGAACGCTCCCGCGAACTCGCCGTACTGGAGTCGCTGGACAACGGCAAGCCGATCAGGGAGTCCCGCGACGTCGACCTGCCGTTGGTCGCCGCGCACTTCTTCTACTACGCCGGCTGGGCGGACAAGCTTCCGCACGCGGGCTTCGGCACCAACCCGCAGCCGCTCGGCGTGGCGGCGCAGGTCATCCCGTGGAACTTCCCGCTGCTGATGCTGGCCTGGAAGATCGCCCCGGCACTGGCCGCCGGCAACACCGTGGTGTTGAAGCCGGCCGAGACCACCCCGCTGACCGCGCTGCTCTTCGCCGAGATCTGCCAGCAGGCCGACCTGCCGGCCGGTGTGGTCAACATCGTCACCGGTGCCGGCGAGACCGGCCGGGCGCTTGTCGAGCATGACGGCGTGGACAAGGTGGCCTTCACCGGCTCCACCGACGTCGGCCGGGCCATCGCCCGCGCGGTGGCCGGCAGCCGCAAGAAGCTCACCCTGGAACTCGGCGGCAAGGCCGCAAACATCGTCTTCGACGACGCCCCGGTCGACCAGGCCGTCGAAGGCATCGTCAACGGCATCTTCTTCAACCAGGGGCACGTCTGCTGCGCCGGTTCCCGGCTGCTGATCCAGGAGTCCGTCGCCGAGCAGGTACTCGAGTCGCTCAAGCGGCGGATGGCCCAGCTGCGCCTCGGTGACCCGCTCGACAAGAACACCGACATCGGTGCGATCAACTCCGCCGCGCAGCTGTCCCGCATCCGGGAACTGACCGAGGCCGGTGCCGCCGAGGGTGCGCAGCAGTGGTCGCCACCCTGCGAGCTGCCGGACCGGGGCTTCTGGTTCGCGCCGACCATCTTCACCGGCGTCACCCAGGCGCACCGGATCGCCCGCGAGGAGATCTTCGGCCCGGTGCTGTCCGTGCTCACCTTCCGCACTCCGGCTGAGGCCGTCGAGAAGGCCAACAACACGCCGTACGGATTGTCGGCCGGGATCTGGACCGAGAAGGGCTCCCGGATCCTGTGGATGGCCGACCGGCTGCGTGCCGGCGTGGTCTGGGCCAACACGTTCAACAAGTTCGACCCGACCTCGCCGTTCGGCGGCTACAAGGAGTCGGGTTACGGTCGCGAGGGCGGCCGGCACGGGCTGGAGGCGTACCTCAATGTCTGAGCGGGTCGCGGTACGCAAGACGTACAAGCTCTTCATCGGCGGGAAGTTCCCGCGTAGCGAGTCGGGACGGTCGTATCTCGTGCAGGACTCCAACGTGTCACTGGCCTCGCGCAAGGACGCGCGGGACGCCGTGGTGGCCGCCCGCGCAGCCGTGAAGGGCTGGGCCGGGGCGACCGCGTACAACCGGGGTCAGATCCTCTACCGGGTCGCCGAGATGCTGGAAGGCCGCCGCGAGCAGTTCGTCGCGCTCGGCGTGCCGGCCGACGAGGTGGACGCGGCGACCGACCGCTGGGTCTGGTACGCCGGGTGGTCGGACAAGCTCCCACAGGTGTACGGGGGCGCGAACCCGGTCGCCGGGCCGTACTTCAACCTGTCGGCGCCCGAGCCGACAGGCGTGGTGGCGGTGGTGGCGCCCGAGGCACCGGCGCTGCTCGGACTGGTGAGCGTGATCGCCCCGGCGATCGTCACCGGCAACACGGTGGTGGTGGCCGCCTCGCCGACGGCACCGCTGGCCGCGGTGACCCTGGCCGAGGTGCTGGCCACCTCGGACCTGCCGGGCGGGGTGGTCAACATCCTCACCGGCCGCCTGCCGGAGACCGTGCCCACGCTGGCCGCCCACATGGACGTCAACGCCATCGACCTGACCGGCGTGACCGACCCGGAGCTGGCCGCCGACCTGGAGGTCAAGGCGGCGGAGAACCTCAAGCGGGTGCTCCGCCCGGTGCCGGAAACTCACGACTGGTCGGCGGATCCGGGGCTCGGTCGGATGACAGCCCTGCTGGAGACGAAGACGGTGTGGCACCCCAAGGGGGTGTGAGTCCGGTCTGTGCCCGGGCGGGTTTCCGGGGGAGCCCGCCCGCTCCGGGCGGTCAGGCTTGATCCCTGCGCGGGCGGGCTCCCCCGGAAACCCTGACGTGGGCACGGGGCGTCCGTGGGTCACGGCTTGCGGGGTGCTGCCCAGCGTCGGCTTCCTGGTCGACGGGGTAGCCCCGGTGCAACATCCCCACATCTGCTGAAGCGGCCCGGGCTGAGGCAGCACTATCCCCGAAGTTGCTGGCACGGCCCCGGGGTGAGGGCAGCACTGTTCCCGATGTTGCTGGTGCGGGCCGGGGGTGGGCGGGGGTGGGGGTGGGTCTACTACGGGGGGTAGGATTCAGGGGTGACTCGGCTGGGGGATCTTGAGCGTGCGGTGATGGACGTGCTGTGGGACGCGGTTCCCGCCACGTCGGACGGTGTCACTGTGCGCGAAGTGGCCGACGCTCTGGACGGGCGGGAGTTGGCTTACACCACGGTGATGACCGTGCTGGACCGGCTGGCCGGCAAGGGCATGGTGCAGCGCGAGCGGGAGGGTCGGGCGTGGCGTTACCGTGCTGCGGCCAGCCGTGAGGCGTACATCGCCCAGCTCATGCTCGATGCGCTCGACCTGGGCGGTAGCCGGGACGCGGCGCTTGTCCGGTTCGCCCGCTCGGTGACCGGCACCGAGGCCGACGTGCTGCGCGCCGCGCTCTCGGCGGAGGCCGGGACGGCAGCCGACACACCTGGACAGGCGGCGGACGGCCCGGGTCGCGGGCTGACCGACCGGGTCGAGTCGCCGCAGGCCGACCGGGCGTCGCGCCCTGGCCTGGCCGACGAGGCAGCGGAGCGGTAGGGGCGACGCCGTGGCGCACACCCTGCATTTCGCCGCCTCGATGGTGGCGTGCTGGCTGATCGCCCAGGTGCTGGCCCGATCCACCTGGACGTGGCGCAGCCCTCGGGTGGCGATCCTCTGTTGGCAGGCGATCGGCCTGGGGGTCGGTCTCTCCGCGATGGGCCTACCGATCGCGTTGGGTCTCGCCCCGTACCAGCGGGGCACCGGCAGCGCCCTGCTGGCGCTTGTCGACGACCTTCGGCACGGCACCCTGCCCGCCGGCCTCGGTGCCGTGCACCTGGGGCTGGTCGGCGTCGGTCTCGGCATCGGGGCGGTGCTGTTGACCACGACGGTACGCAGCGTGCACGGTGCGGTACGCGCCCAGCGTCGGCACCGGGACCTGCTCACTTTGGTCGCTCGACGGGATCCGACGGTGCCCGGCGCGCTGGTGCTCGACCACCCGGGTGCGGCCGCGTACTGCCTTCCGGGGGTGAAGCCCCGGGTGGTGGTCAGCGCCGGCACGCTCAGCCTGCTCGACCGGGCCGAGCTGGCGGCGGTGCTGACCCACGAGCGGGCGCACGCGCAGGAGCGGCACGATCTGGTGCTGCTGCCGTTCACCGCGCTCTGCCGAGCGTTGCCCTGGATCCGCTGGGTCCGCGAGGCACACGAGCGGGTTTCCCTGCTTGTCGAGATGCGCGCCGACGACAAGGCCCGCGAGTTGCACGCCGAGGCCCCGCTGGCCGGTGCGTTGCGCCGGTTCGCCGCCGCCGGTAACCGGATCACGCCAGCCGGTGCGCTCGGCATGGGCGATCGGGACCTGGACGTACGGGTGCAGCGGTTGCTGGTCACCGAGCGCCCGCCCCGGCTGCTCGGCGCCACCGCCCTGACCGTGACCGTGACCGTGGCCGCCCTGCCGATCTCGCTCTTCCTCAGCTGACGACCCTGAACTAACCCTGATCATGCCGGTCCGGCTCGCAGCACGACTCTATAGGTAGTGTCACTACGTGTAGGCTCCCTATCTGCATCGACCGCCATCCCGGGAGAGCCGCCATGGACACCCTGCTCCTCGCTCGCCTGCAGTTCGCCACCACCGCCTCGGTCCACTTTCTCTTCGTGGCCGTCACGCTCGGCCTGGTCACACTGCTCGTCGGGATGCAGACCGCGTGGGTGGTCACCGGCAACCACAGGTGGGAGCGGCTGACCCGCTTCTGGGGCCAGCTGTACGTGATCAACTACGTGCTCGGCATCGCGACGGGCATCGTGATGGAGTTCCAGTTCGGGCTGAACTGGAGCGGGCTGTCGCGCTACGTCGGCAACGTCTTCGGCGCCCCACTGGCGATGGAGACCCTTGTCGCCTTCTTCCTGGAGTCGACATTCCTCGGCATGTGGATCTTCGGTTGGCACCGGCTGCGCCGGGGTGCCCATCTCGCACTGCTCTACGGGGTCGCGATCACCGCGTACGCCTCGGCCTTCTGGATCATGGTGGCCAACTCCTGGTTGCAGAACCCGGTCGGCTACGAGGTGCGCGACGGCGTCGCCCACCTGACCGACTTCTCGGCACTGCTGACCAACCCGGCCCTGTGGATGGCGCTCGGGCACGTGGTGTCGGCCGCCCTGCTCACCGGCGGCCTGCTGATGGCGGCGGTGAGCGCCTGGCACCTCAACCGCCGCACCCCCGACCATGCGCTGTTCCGCAGCTCGCTACGGATCGGCCTGGTCACCGCCGCCCTGGCGATCACTCTCGTGCAGGGGTTCGGCTTCGCCCAGTTCGGGCCGGTGGGCGGGGTGCAACCCACCAAGTTCGGCAGCGACAGCCCGCAGGCCGAGGCGCTGATCGCCGACTGGACCAGCCGGTTCGGCCCCGGCGACTACCTGCCGCCGGCGCTGTCCAGCGTCGGCCTCGGCTTCATGATCCTCATCGGCTTCGCCCTCGGCCTGCTGTGGCTGCTCGTCCCGCTGCTCTGGCGGGACTGGATCATCCGCCTCCGGTTCCCGCTCTGGCTGCTGATGCTCGCCCTGCCCCTGCCGTTCGTGGCGGTGATCCTCGGCTGGATCGCCCGCGAGGTCGGCCGCCACCCCTGGGTGGCGTACGGACTGCTGCCGGTGGACCAGGCCGTCTCGCCGATCAGCCCCTGGTTGATGGCGACCTCGCTGGTCGGCTTCACGCTGCTGCTCGGCACGCTCGCCGTCACCAACTGGGTGCTGCTCGCCCGGTACGCCGCCCGGGGCGCCACCGACCCCGCTCTCGGCCGCCCGCCGGCGCAACCGCCGGCCGACGACCCACGCCCCGAACCCGCGTTCGCCTGAGGAGCCGGAGATGGAACTCGCCTGGTACGCCCTGCTCGGCCTCTTCTTCGCCGGCTACCTGGTGCTCGGCGGCTACGACTACGGCGTGGGCCTGTTGCTCGCCCGTGGCGCCGACGACTCGCACCGCCGCGCCGCCCTCAACGCGATCGGGCCGTTCTTCCTCGGCAACGAGGTGTGGCTGGTGGCCGCCGCCGGCATCCTGTTCGGCGCGTTCCCCGTGCTGGAGGGAGAGCTGCTCGCCGGCAGCTATCCGGCGGTGGCCGCCGCGCTCGCCGGGGTGATCCTGGTGACCGCCGGGGTGCAGTTGCGCAGCCGGCCGGCCAGCGGACGGGCCCGCGCCGCGTGGGACCGGGTGATCGTGGTCGGCAGCCTGCTCGCCGCGCTCGGCTGGGGTGTGGTGCTCGCCGGGCTGCTCCAGGGCGTACCGCTGCGGGCCGACGGACACGTGGCCGGAGTGACCCACCTGTTCACCCCGTTCGCCGCCGCCACCGGGCTCGCCGTGCTGGCGCTGATCGTGGCGCACGGTGCAACCTTCCTCACGCTCCGGCTACCTACCGTAGTGGGCGACCGGCTCCGGCCGTTGGCCCGCCGCCTGCTCACCACCGCGATCGTCGCGGTCGGCGCAGCCGCCGTCGTCGGTCTGGTCTCCGACCGGGTACGCGCCGCCGCGCAGCGCCCGGCGATCGGCGTACTGCTGGCGGTTTTGCTGGTGGCGGCCCTGCTGGCGGCGCGGGTGGCGCTGGGGCGGCGACGGCCCGGCGTGGCCTTCGCCGCCACCGGGACAGCGCTCGCGCTGCCGGTGCTGCTGGTCGGAGCGACCCTCTGGCCGTACGTGCTGGTGTCGACCGTGGAACCGAACGCGTCACTGAAAGTTGCCGACGCGGCCGCCAGCGGGCCGACCCTGCGGCTGCTGGGCTGGCTGACGGTACCGCTGCTGCCGGCCCTACTAGGCTTCCAGGCGATGTGCGTGTGGATTTTCCGGGGACGGACCGACGGCAGGGCACCGGTGTACTGGTGAGCCGCCGCCCCTTCGACCCGCGGCTGCTGCGCCGGGTTCCTGCGGCCCGACGCGACCTCACCCTGCTCGCGTTGCTCGGTGTGCTCGCCGCCGGGCTGGTCGTGGCGCAGGCCACCGCCCTGGCCGTGCTGCTGGCCACGGCCTTCACCGGGCGACTGGACCGGGCCGCACTCGTCGGTCTGCTGGCCGCCGTCGCGGCCCGCTCGGGTGTGGTCTGGGCACAGGGCGCGGTGTCCGCGCGGGTGGCCGCCACGGTCAAGGCGGCGCTGCGGGCCGACCTGCTGGGTGCGGTCGCCCGGCACGGGCCCGGCTGGGTCGCCGGCCAGCGGGCCGGGCAGCTGGCCACGCTCGCCGGCCGGGGCCTGGATGCGCTCGACGCCTACTTCACCGGTTACCTGCCGCAACTCGTGCTCAGCATCACCGTGCCGGTCGCGGTACTGGGTCGGGTCGTCTTCGCCGACTGGAGTTCGGCGGTGATCATCGCGCTGACGCTGCCGCTCATCCCGATCTTCGGGGCGCTGCTCGGCTGGCAGGCGCAGGCCGCCACCGAGCGCCAGTGGCGGCGGCTGTCCCTCCTCGGCGGTCACTTCCTGGACATGGTGGCCGGCCTGCCCACGCTGCGCGCGTTCGGCCGGGCCCGGGCGCAGACCGACGCGGTACGGCGGATGGCCGACGGTCACCGGGTGGCCACCATGAAGACGCTGCGGATCGCCTTTCTCTCCGCGTTGGTGCTGGAACTCGTCGCCACCCTGTCGGTGGCGCTGGTCGCCGTCCCGGTCGGCATCCGGCTGCTCGGCGGCGGGTTGGCGCTCCAGACCGCCCTGCTGGTGCTGCTGCTGACCCCGGAGGCGTACCTGCCGCTGCGGGCGGCCGGCAGCCGGTTCCACGCCAGCATGGAGGGTCTGACCGCGCTGGACGAGGCACTCACCCTCTCCGGTTCGGCGCCCCCGGCGCCGGCGGGCCACCCGGGCCCGCGACCGGACGGGCGCGCCGAGATCCGCTTCGAGTCGGTGACCGTCGCGTACGAGCGCACCACAGCGCTGCGGGACGTGTCGCTGACCATCCGGCCCGGCGAGCGCATCGCGATCATCGGGCCGAGCGGCGCGGGCAAGAGCACCCTGCTCAACCTCCTGCTCGGCTTCGTGAGCCCGACCGACGGCCGGGTCACCGTCGGCGGGGTCGACCTGGCCGGCGCCGACCTGGACGCCTGGCGGCGACAGGTGGCGTGGGTGCCGCAGCGGGCCCACCTGTTCGCCGCGTCGCTTGCCGACAACATCCGGCTCGGCACCCCCGACGCGACACCTGCCGCTCTCACCGCCGCGGTTCGCGCCGCCGCACTGGACGAGGTGGTCACCACCCTGCCCGACGGGCTGGACACCCTGCTCGGCGAGCGGGGCCACGGCCTGTCCAGCGGGCAGCGGCAACGGGTGGCGCTGGCCCGGGCGTTCCTGCGGGACGCGCCGGTGGTCCTGCTCGACGAGCCGACCGCGCGCCTCGACGCCGCAGCCGAGGCGGCCGTGCTGTCGGCCACCCGCCAACTGGTCGCCGGTCGTACCGCGCTGCTGGTGGCCCACCGGCCCGCGCTGCTGACCGACGTCGACCGCATCCTGCGGGTCGAGGACGGGCGGGTCACCGAACTGACTCCGGTACCCGCCGGGGAGCGCAGATGAGCGGGCACACCAGCGCGCTGGTGTCTCCTCGCCGCGCCGAGCGAAGCGAGGCGGCCCGATGAGCAGCGGACACCCGCCCGAGCTGATCGTGCTGCGCCTGGCCCGGCCGTACCTGAAGCGCCTGATCGGTGCCGGGCTGCTCGCCGCGGCCACCGAGTTCGCCGGGTTGGCTCTGATGGCGACCGCGACCTGGCTGCTGATGACCGCCGCCGGTCAGCCCCCGCTGGACCGACTCACCGTCGCGATCGTGGCGGTACGGGCGTTGGCGGTGAGCCGGGGCGTCCTGCGCTACACCGAGCGCCTGGCCGGGCACGACGCGGTGCTGCGCCTGGTCACCGATGTTCGGGCCCGGGTCTTCGACACCCTGGCGACCCGGCGCGGCGACCCGCCCCGCAGCGGGGACGCGTTGAGCCGGCTGGTCTCCGACGTGGAGGCGGTTCAGGACCTGCTGCTGCGGGTGGTCGTGCCGGCGGCCGCGGCCGGGCTGGTGAGCGTACTGGCCGTCGGGCTGACCGCGCTCGTCTCGCTGCCGGCCGCGCTCGCGCTCGCCGCCGGGCTGCTGGTGGCCGCCGTGGCCCTGCCGGCGCTGGCGACCGCGCTGACCCGACGCGCCGCTGCGGAGGTGGCGCCGCTGCGCGGCGCGCTCGCCACCGACGCGATCGATCTCACCCACGGCGCCGCCGACCTGGCCGCCTTCGGTGCCACCTCGGACGCGCTGGCGGCAGCCGGTCAGCGGGCCCGCCGACTGGCCCGGCTGGAGCGACGGCTCGCCGCGCTGGGCTTCGCCGTCGACGCGGCCGGGGTGCTGGTGGCCGGCCTCACCGCCGGCGCGGTGGTGTACGTGGCCCTGGGCGCCGGAGTGGACGGCGTACTCGTCGGCGTGCTGGCCGTCGGCACGCTGGCCGCCGTGGAGATCGCCCTCGCGCTTGTCGGCGCCGCCCGCCAATGGACCGGTCTGCGGTCCGGCCTGGCACGGGTCGTCCAGCTCCTGACACCCGACGACGTCGGCTCCGGGACCACCCGGATCTCCGTCAGCGCTCCTTCGGCCGACCCGGCGCCGACGGTCCGGTTCGAGGGGGTGACGGTCAGGTACCGGATCGGTGTTCCCGCCGCGCTCGACGGGTTCGACCTTGAGCTGCCACCCGGACGCCGGGTCGCGGTCGTCGGTCCCAGCGGCGCGGGCAAGAGCACCCTGGCCGCCGTCCTGACCGGCGCGGTGTCCCCCGCCGCCGGCCGGGTCACCCTGGACGGGCGGGACGTGTCGGCGTACCCGCCCCAGCAACTGCCCCACCTGGTCGGCGGGCTGCTCGCCGAGGCGTACGTCTTCCATGCCACCGTCCGGGACAACATGCTGCTCGGCCGTCCGGACGCGGACGAGGACGCGCTGCTCGCCGCCGCCACCGCCGCCGGGTTGTCGGACTGGGTCCAGGCCCAGCCGGACGGCTGGGACACGGTGGTCGGCGAGGAGGGTGGACAGCTCTCCGGCGGTCAACGACAGCGACTCGCGCTGGCCCGGGCCCTGCTCGCCGCGCCCGGCGTACTGGTGCTCGACGAGCCCACGGAGGGTCTCGACCCGGTCGCCGCCGACCAGGTGCTGGCCAGCGCGTTGGCCGCGACTGCCGCCGGGCACTCGGTGCTGCTGATCACCCACCGGCTCAGCGGCCTCGCCGAACTGGACGAGATCGTGGTGCTGGACGCCGGCCGAGTCGTGCAGCGGGGCCCACACACGGCGCTCGTGGCGACGCCCGGCTGGTACCGGGAGCAGTGGGTGTTGCAGCAGGCCGCCGAGCACGGCTACCTCGCGGTGTCGGGCTGATCCCTCCGGGCCGCCTCCGGGATGTCTCCGAGGCCGGGACACCCACCGGCATGGCAGGGTTGGGGACATGCCGGTCAGGGACGACGTGTTGGTCGAGGAGCACCTGCGGCAGCTCGCCGGTCGGCTCCGTGGGCCGCGCCGGCTGCGGGCCGACCTGATGACCGAGGCCCGGCACGGGCTGCTCGACGCCGTCGATGCGTACCGGGACAGCGGCGTGCCGGCGGGCGAGGCGTCCCGGCGGGCGGTCGCCGATTTCGGTACGCCGGATCAACTCGCCCCGGCCTACCAGGCCGAGCTCGCGGTGGCCGCGCTGCGCGGGCTGTCCCTGCGGGTGGTCGCCTTCGCCGCGACCGCCTCGATCGCCGGTGACCTGACCTGGCACGGATCGAGCTGGAGCAGCGGCCCACGACCGCCCTCCGGTTACCTGCTGTTGTCGCAGTCGGTGGAGTGGATCTGGGCAGCGGCGTTCCTGCTCGGCCTGGCCGGGCTCGTGCTGGTCGTGGCCACCGCCCGCTCGGCGCGCCCCGCCCTGACCGCCCTGGCGCGCAGCGTCGGTGTCGCGCTGACCGGGACCGCCCTGCTGGGCGCGGTGGCCGGGGCCGGGCTGTTCACCTGGTCGATCCTGCTGTGGGACGCGGCCCTGACCTGGCCACCGATGATCATCGGGATGCTCGTCGGTGCCGCCGCCCACGTGTGGCTGGGCGACGCCGCCCGCACCTGGCTGCTGGCCACCCGCTGACGTGTCAGCCCGCGGTGGTGGGTGTGGTGCCCGGGTCGAGGAAGCGACCGACCGTCGACCTGAACTCGTGCCATCCCGACCGCTGGTCAGCCAGCGCCCGCCGGCCGCCGTCGGTGAGCTCGTAGGTCCGCCGTTCCCGCCCGTTGACCGTGCTCCAGGTGCTGACCACGTGGCCGGCCCGCTCCAGTCGTCGCAGTGCCGGGTAGACGGTGCCGGTGGGCAGGTCGAGGCGGCCGTCGCTGCGCGCCCGCAGAGCCTCGATGATGGCGTAGCCGTGCAGGGCCCCCCGTTCCAACACGGCCAGGAGCAGGGCGTCGAGGTGTCCGTGCAGCGCCTGGGCGTTCATACGTAGACACGCTACTTGTTATCCGCGTGGTGAGCCACCGGGGTGCGGCCAGCGGTTACCGAGCGCAGCCAACTAGGGTATGTGCCCAGAGTCACTCACCGGCATCAGCGCCGGGGGTGGTAGCCCGACACACGGAGGTCACCGTGGCCCGCCAGTCGCCCCAACGGCCGGACGCCGACGAGCCCGAGCTCGATGACACGACCGGCACCAGCGAGCCGGACGTCGCCGAGCCGGCCGACGCCGCGCCCGACGTCGCCGCGGTGGAGACCGCGAACCGCGCGCTCTGGGACGAGCTGCGGATCGATCCGGTGGAGATCGCCCTACCGGCCGGCACCGGCTTCACCCTGCGGGCGTACCGGTCGGCCAGTGAGCTGACCCCGACCGACGTGGCCGAGCGCGACGCCGACGACCCCTTCCTCGCCCGCCGCCAGGTCGACACGACCGGGGACGACGATGAGGAGGAGGGTGACGTCGTCATCCTCGACGAGGACGTCGCCCGGGAGTTCGCCGAGAGCGAGGACGAGGAGAAGCGGGCGCAGCGCGGCGACGACGACGCCGACGGGAAGGCCGCCGCCGAAGACGGGAAGGAGGCCACCGACGAGGTCGCCGCCAACGAGGCGGGCGACGAGGAGGTGCCGGTCTTCCTGACCCACCGGGGCCGGCTGCTGCTGTTCAAGACGCCCGAGTCCCTTGTCAGTTTCGTCCGTTCCGGCGCACCCAACGATCTGTCTCAGCTGGACAGTTGGGATGAACTGTCCGAACGGGTGGAACCGGCCGACATCGCACCGCTGGACGATGACGTCTACGAACTCGATCTCGTCGTGGAGAACCTCCGCGGCGGGCACGACACCTGGGATCCGACGCTGCTCATCGAGGCCGGCGAGGTCGCCCGCGACCTGGCGTACGCCCTGCGGCTGCCCGCGGTGCTGGACATGCTCTCCACCGGCTCCAGTCTCGACGACCTGGACGAGGCGCTACGGGCATCGGTCGGCGGCGGCATCGGCGGCTTCATGGGACGGCGTAGGCTGAAGAAAATCGGGGCACAAACCGCAAGTCTGGGTTGGCGGACCATTGTCGGGAAGATCTCTGCGGTCGTGGACTGGCGCGACTGACCCGCACCAGGGAGCATCAGTCTCTGGCAGAGAAAGCCCTGTGTCCCGGGAGGAGGACGACGCCGTGGCGCTCGTGCGCGTGTACTGCGGTCTGACCTCGGCGGACCCGGCCGACCGACCGGTCTCGACCGGATCGGCGCTGACGTCCGCTGTGGTCGACGACGCAGGCCGTCTGCTGCATGTCTGCGAGATCGGCGACGACCCGGCGGGCTACGCCCGGCTGGTCACGCTGCTCGTGGAACGCTCAGGCGGGCCGAGCGGTGCGGCGATAGCCGCCGACAGCGACGACCACACGATCACTTCTCTGCTCAGCGCCGCCGGTCGCCCGCTGGCGATCGCCGACGACGACTCGGTCGACGACTTCGCCGAACGGTTCGCCGACGACGACTCACTTGAGGAGATGCAGTCGCCGCCGGCCGTCCGGCGCGCCATCGGTCTCGCCCGTTCGCTGCAGGCCGGGGCCCTGTCGGCGGTGACCCTGCCGGCCCCCCGTGACCTCGCCGGATACAAGCAGGTCCTCGCCGCGCACGCCGCGCTGACAAGCGGCCGGCACTCCGCCGCGGTCGCACTGCGCGAGGTGCTGCGCGAGCTCTACCCGGCCGCGTTGCGCGCCTACCCCGACCCTGCCGAGTCGATTCCACTGGCCGTGCTGGACGCGCTTCCCGAGCCGGGCATGCTTACCGACGCGGCCGGCCGGGGCCGCGACGCGGCGGTCACCGCGGACGCCGTCACCGCCCAACTCGCCGCCGAAGGGGCAGGTGACGCGGAGGCGATCGACGAGGCGGTCACCGCGCTGCGCGTCGCCATCGCCGAGACCCCCCGGCGGGCCACTGTCAACCGGGCCCTCACCTCCGCCGCCGCGGAGACCATCCGGCAGGCGGTCGCCTCGGTGCGGGCCTGTGACGCCGGCTGCGAGGCGCTCGTCGGTGCCCTGCGGGCCCGCACCGCCGGGCCGGTGCAGGGGTCCGGTCGGCGGGCTGCCGCCCGACGTGGCGAACAGGTCGGCGAACTGTCGGCGAGCACCCCCGGCACCGCGACCGCCCTGCGGTCGGTGCGCCCCAGCGGACCCGAGCCGGCCGGTGGTCGCCGCAGCCGGCCGGAGCCGGTGCCGGGCGCGGCTCCACCGCCCTCCCCGCGCCCCCTCGGGCCACCACCGGTGGCGCCCGCACCTGTCGCTCCGCCGCCGGTCGCACCCGCCCCGGTGACCCCGGCCGCCGTTGCCGGCCCACCCGCCTCGCCGTCCCGGGCCGAGTCGCTTCCCTCCCGTGGGGACGGCCCGATCAACCGGCCGATCTCCGCGCCGCCCCCGCCGCCGCCCGGGATCACCCCGATCGCGCCGACGCAGCGCGGGACGATCCCGCCCGCCGATGCGGGCGAGCCGTTCCGGCCGACCCTCACCACCGCGGCGATCAACAACGCGCGGGCCGAGCGTCAACGCACAGTCATCCCGCCCCGACCCAAGACCAAGAGCGAACCACCGGCACCGACCGGTGGCTTCAGCGCCACCGACCTCAGCGTCCCGGTGCCGGCACCCCGCCCCGAGCAGGAGAAGGCCGCTCCACCGGGATCCCGCTCGAACTGGCCGCTGGTCAACAACCCGGAGAACCCGGCGGACACCTCGCCCCGCAATCCCGTCGTCGGCTCGTACGACGACCGGGGTCGGCGCAGCGCCCCCGAAACTCCCACCGACCACAGTGCCGACCGTCGGGTCACCCCGCCGTGGCTCGCCGACGACCTGCCGCCGGAGCCGCCCGTGCTCCGACTGGTCGAGCCGCCACCGCTGGCCGACCGGGCGCTGCGCAACGGAACCCCGCCGCCACCGGAGACGCCGCCGCTACGCCTCGTCGACCGGGGCGGCCCGGAACGCGGCAACCGGGGGACCGAGCGGTTGGACCTCCCACCGGCGCGCCGCGCGGCCGAGCCGCCGATCGAGCACCGGCCGCCGCCGGTCTCCGACGAGGGCGACGGTGACCTGCTGATCTTCGCGCAGGCCCGCTCCGCCTGGTTCGTGGGACACGGCGAGGAGGCCGACCTGGACTGGTCGACCACGGCCGACAGCGGATGGCAGGCCGCCGAGCAGGCGGCCCGTCCCGCAGTGGGTGACGAGACGAACGCCGGGCTGCCCAAGCGCGTACCGCAGGCCAACCTGGTGCCCGGCTCGCCGCTGCGCGAGGAGCGTCCGCTGCGGATCGTGCGGGACGCGGCCAGCCTGGCCGAGAACACCACAGGCTACTTCCGCGGCTGGCGCCGGGGGCAGGAGATCGGTGGGTTCGCGGTCGGTGGGCGCCCCGGGCGGGAGTCCGCCGGCGGCTGGGACTTCACCCGCGACACCGGCGACCGCGACGACGATCGGGAGTACGAGTACCGCTCCGCCGGCTACCGTTCCTGACCTGAGAGACAACGCCGGCAGGGCGGTGGGACACCGCAGTCCCGCCACTCCTGCCGGCGGTCTCGCAACGCCTTTCACCTGCGTGTTTCTGCCCACACCCGGATAATTTGACGCCGAGTCGGCGCGGCCGGGAGCATACCCGCGGAACAGCCGGCGGCAGGTCGCCGGGCGGGAAGGCGACTCATGGCGACACCGGTGACCGGCCCATCCGTGATCAACCGACGCGGCGTACTGGCCGCAGCGGCGGGCGCGCTTCTGCTGAGCGCCTGCGGGCGCGACGGTGGGCGGGAGAATGCCGTCGCCCGCCCCACCCCCGGTCAGGAACTGGTCGTCGGCGCCACGCTGGAGCTGAGCGGCCCCGGCGCGGCGCTGGGAGTGCTCCAGGAGCGGGCGCTGGCGATCAGCGCGGCAGCCCTCAACGAGAAGGGCGTGGCGGTCGGCAACCTCCGCCGGACGGTACGCCTGGAGGTGCTGGACAACCGCAGCGATCCCCGACTGGCCGCCCGGCAGGCGACCGAGCTCGGCCACCGCGACGACGTGCACGCCCTGCTCGGGGCCACCCTGGCGGAGACCTCCATGTCGGTCATCGGGGTGGCGCAGAAGCTCCGGCTGCCGTTCGTGTCGCTGGCGTTCGGCGACTCGATCGCCGTGCCGCTGGCCCAGCGGGCCTTCATCTACAAGGTCACCCCGGACGCCGGAGACGTGGCCCGGCGGCTCGCCCAGCTGATCAGCACCGAAGGTCTGCGCCGGGTGGTGCTGCTGGCGGAGGACGGGCTGCACGGCGACTCGGGCGTGCGGGCCATGCGGGGCGCGCTGCGCACCGCCGAGGTCGGTCTGGCCCGCACCGTACGGCTGCCCGCCGGCAAGGCCGGCCTCTCCCGCGCCGCTGAACAGGCCGTCGCGGCCCGGGCGGACGGTGTGGTGGTCTGGGCCACCGCGCCCAGCTCCGGTGCCGCTGCGCGGGCGCTACGCGCCGCCGGCCATGACGGCGAGCTGTTCTTCGACGCCGGGGCGGTGGCCGAGGAGACCCTGGACGGCGCGAACCTGCCCGCCGTCGAGGGTGCCTTCGCGGTCCACCCGTCCTCGCTGGGCGGCTCCACGATCGCCAACAGCAGCGCCGCCGGGCGCGCCTACCGCGACCTCGTCTCGGCGTACATCCGCGCCCACGGCGCCTACCGTGGCTTCGCCCCGTACGCCTCGGACGCGCTGCTGCTGATCAGCACGGCGGCCCGGTTGGCCGACAGTGTGGACCGGGGGCGGCTGCGGGCGTACCTGCAGAACCAGGTCACCGATGGGCTGGCCGGGATGTACTCGTTCACGCCCATCCGGCACAGCGGCATGGACCGCCACTCCCTCGGGGTGTACCGCGTCGACGGCGGTGCCTGGAACCGGCTCAACTGACGACGGTGGGCGCCCCGGGGGCGCCCACCCACGTCATCTGGTCGCCAACCTACGTCCGGTGACGGCGGTGGCCGTCACCGGACGTAGGTGCCGATCGTCAGGCGGGCGCGACGGCCCGGGAGCGACGCATCGTCAGCACGTACTCGACAAGCGAGATCAGCACGTGCTTCGTCGACTCCCGGTTCCGAGCGTCGCAGGCCACCACCGGCACGTCGCTGGAGATGGCGAGCGCCTCCCGGACGTCCTGCGGGTCGTGGTACTGCATCCCGTCGAAGCAGTTGATGGCCACCAGGTACGGCAGCCGCCGGTGCTCGAAGAAGTCGATCGCCGCGAAGCAGTCGGCCAGCCGGCGGGTGTCCACCAGCACGACCGCGCCGATCGCACCCCGCACCAGCTCATCCCACATGAACCAGAAACGGGTCTGACCCGGCGTACCGAACAGGTACAGGATCAGGTCACGATCGATCGAGATGCGGCCGAAGTCCATGGCCACCGTGGTCGTCGTCTTACCCGGCACCTGCCGGGTGTCGTCGACGCCGACTCCGGCGGAGGTCATGATGGCCTCGGTGGTCAGCGGCGTGATCTCCGAGACCGAGCCGACCAGCGTCGTCTTGCCGACGCCGAATCCACCGGCGATAACAATCTTCGCCGACGTCACGCGCCCGCTCGGGGCCGGCGGCCGGTGCGACATGTCAGAGCCTGCGAAGTCCACTCAGCACCCTCTCCAGCAATTCAGTGCCCACCGCGTCGTCCGAGTCGTCCAGGATGGTCGGCTCGTGGACCGCGACCAGGCCGTCCGTCGCCATGTCGGCGATGAGCACCCGGGCCACGCCGAGCGGAAGCTGCATCCGCGCCGCGATCTCCGCGAGCGACTGCACGCGTCCGTCACACAGCGCGGCGATGTACTGGTGCTCACGGCCTTGGCCACCATTGCCAGTGGCAGCGGCCCGACCGCGCACCGTCGTCTCGACAAGCGCCTCCAGGGCGATGTCGAGGCGGGGACGGGTACGACCGCGGGTAACGGCGTATGGACGGACCAGTGCACCGGTCGGCTCGTCACGATCAGCCATGTTGCCGCTCACCTCCTTCGTACCCGGCACCGGTTCGCACCGGTGCTACCCGTCGTATGCAATGTTGTCGCCCCGCCTGCCCCACCGGCTGGCGCGACGATCAGCCCATCATCCCGACAGCCGTACGCGGCTGCGGGGTCAGGGCGTCGCCCACCCGGTCAACGAGCAGGGCCATTTCGTAACCGACCTGTCCCACGTCGCAACTACGCGCGGCGAGTACCGCGAACGACGAGCCGTCGGAAATCGACATCAGGAACAGGAAGCCATTGTCCATCTCGACCACGGTCTGCAGCACGGCGCCTCCCTCGAAGCAACGGGCTGCGCCCTGGGTCAGGCTGACCAGGCCGGAGGCGATCGCCGCCAGCTGGTCCGCCCGGTCCCGCGGAAGGTCTCGTGACGACGCCAGGAGCAGGCCGTCCGCGGAGACGGCGACCGCGTGCGCGACACCGGGTACCCGATCGGCGAAGTTGGCCAGCAGCCAACCGAGATCCTGCGTACTAGTCATCCTTCTTGCTCCTTCTGCCCGCTCCCGGCCACCGGGCCAGAGCCAGACTGCGAGGATTGCTGCCCGCCCGGAGTTCCCTCCGGGCCGGTCGGGTTGCTGTCCGAGGGGTGACTACGTCCCCGCTGGACACCCCGGTGGTAGGCGGAGAGCAGACCGCGTACCGATTCCGGGTTTCGGCGCTGCACGGAGGTGGTGGGCTTCTCCACCGCCCCCGGTACCAGCTGTGCCATCGGCGTACGCTTCGGCAGCCCGGTCTCGGTGGTGCCAGCCGGCGGTGCCTGGCTGGCGGCGGTGGCCGCCCGCCAACCGTCGTCGGCCGCGGTCCGCCAGATGTTCTCCTGCGGTGCCGGGCGGTGCGAGGGCGCCTTGTCGGCAGCGCCGGGACGGGGCCCGCCGCTCGCTGTCGCGCCGTTCCCGCCGGGCGCGCCCGCCCCCGTCGGAGTCTGTGCCATCGGTGCGTTACCTGTCGTCCCGGTCTGGGTCTGCTGCTGGGCCGGCCGCTTGGCGACGTCGACCGTGGAGAGCTGCTGGGTCGTCGCACCGGCCGTGGCCGGCTGACGGGCACCGGCTGACTCCTCCGGACCCGGGCGACGGGTCCGGAACCACGCCGACTCCAGCTCCCGGAAGATCGGCAGCTCCATCGTCTCATCGGCGTACCGCTGCCGGTTCTGGGCCTGCGGCGGCGTCGGAGCGGTCGGCTGGTTCTGCGCCGGTGCCGGCCGCGGGGCCGGGGTCTGACGCTGCACCCGAGGCAGTTCGGTGGTCATGTCCAGGGCGGCGGCCAGCCGCTCGGGCACGGCCGGGGCGGCCGGTTCCCCGGCCACCGGCGGCCAGGCCGGAGGCGCCGAGGCAGCACCGGCGCTGGGTGCCGCCGAGACGGGCCGCTGCGGCAGCGGACCGCCGGGCGGCGTCGAGACGGGCGACCCGGAGACGGGCGAGGCCGACACGGGGTGACCGGAGACCGGGGCCGCCGAGACCGGCGGGGCGGAGTACGGCGTACCGGACACCGGAGGCGACGACACCGGCGGCACCGGCGGAGCCGACACCGCAGGCGGGGCGTACGGCCCTGCCTCGGGGCTGCTCGGCAGCTGACGCGGGATCGCCGGCGGCTGGCCACTCGGCTCGTCGGTGGACCGGCGCTGCGGCAGCGGGTCGATCGGGTGACCGTTCGAGCTGAGCGGCGCGAAACCGTTGCCGTTGCCGTTGCCACCGGTGGTGCCGCTGGCACCGGTCAGGTCCGACCAGGCGGGCAGGTTGCCTCCGCCGCCCACGGTGGTCGGCGTGCCCGAACCGTTACGGCTGGCCGGGTCGAAGGGCCGACCGCCGAGGGTCACCTGGTTGCCCGAACCGCCCGGGGTGCGCGTGGAGGGCTGGACCGGCGGGTGCGCGCCGTTGCCGAGGGCGGCCAGCGCGCCGAACGCCGGGCTCGGCCCGGACGAGGGGCCGGCTGAGGCCGGTAGCGCGGGTGGCTGCTGCCCACGGCCGGACAGTGCCCGGGGCACCAGCACGGTGGGCGGCAGGGTGACCTCGGCGACGGTGCCCCGGTCGCTGCCGGGTCGCAGCTCGACCTTGACGCCGTGCCGGGAGGCCAGGCGGGCGACCACGACCAGGCCCATCATCCGGGAGACGGCGACGTCCACCTGCGGCGGCGTGGCCAGCCGCTCGTTCAGGTCGGCCAGCTGCTCGCCGCTGATGCCGATGCCCCGGTCCTCCACGTACAGCGAGGCACGGTCGCCGACCCGGCGGGCCTCGACCAGCACCTGCGAGTCCGGCGGCGAGAAGGCAGTCGCGTTGTCGAACAGCTCGGCGACGAGGTGGACGAGGTCGTTCACCGCGTGCGCGGCGACCTCGATGTCCCGGTCGATCACCCCGAACTCGATCCGGGTGTAGTGCTCGACCTCGGACTGGGCGGCCCGCAGCACGTCGATGAGTGCGGCCGGCTCGCGCTGTACACGGGTGGAGTCGGCACCGGCGAGCACCAGCAGGTTCTCGTCGTTGCGGCGCATCCGGGTGGCCAGGTGGTCCAGCTGGAACAGCTCCGCCAGCCGGTCCGGGTCCTCCTCGCCGCGCTCCAGCCGGTCGAGGTGGCCGATCAGCCGGTCGACCAGGATCTGGGACCGACGGGCCAGGTTGACGAACATCGTCGCGACCGACGACCGCAGAGCGGCCTGCTCGGCAGCGGTGCGGACCGCCTCCAGGTGGACCGCGTTGAACGCCTCGGTCACCTGACCGAACTCGTCCTTGCTGCGTACCGGAAGTGGTTCGGCGATCTGGTTGGCCAGCTGCACCGGCGAGAGCTGCCCGGTGACCTGCGGGTCGCGCAGCCGGGCCACCGCCTGGGGCAGCCCGTACTGGGCGATGGAGAGCGCACCCTGGCGCAGCTCACGCAGCGAGCGGGCCATCGAACGGGCCACCAGGAACGCCAGGAAGATGGCCAGCAGCAGCATGGTGAGCAGCAGGCCGGTCTCCAGGAACACCGTGCGCTGCACGTCGGAGCGGAGTTCGCCGGCCTGGTCCGCCACGTCGGAGTCGAACTTCGTCTCGACCGAGCGGATCAGCTTGCCGTTGGCGACCAGCGCGGCGTCCCACTGCTCGGCGTTGAACGAGATGCCGGCGAGGTTCTGGGAGTTGTCGGCGTTGACCTGGCTGATGTAGATCGTCGCCTGCCGACGGTCACCACCGCCGATGGTCTGGGCGTGGAACTCCGCCTCCGCCTCGGTGGCCACCGCGTCGAAGCTCTGCTGCGCCTGTTGCTGACCGGTCTCGCTGGAGATGTAGTCGGTCCGCAGGGTCGAGCTCATGCCGTTCGAGATCAGCGCCCGGTGCACGACCACCCGGCGGACGGAGAGCCACTCCTTCTCCCGGGCCACCGCGGCGGCGGCCCGCATCCGGTCGCTCAGGTCGTTGTCACCGGCAAGCTGGCTGGCCGAGTCCCGGACGGCGAGCAGCTGGTTGATCAGCTCGTCGTAGGACTGGAGCGCGTCGGTGATCCGGAACTTCCCGTTCAGCACCTGACTGCGGGCGCCGGGCAGGTCACCGAGACCCTGATCGATCTGGCCGAGCAGCCCGTTCAGGCTGACGGGCAGGTCGGTGAGGTCCGACCGCTGCCGCGAGTAGGGAGCCTTGTCCTGGTCGACCCGCGCCGCGACCTCGTTGTAGCGGGTGGAGGCGGTCTCCTTCTGCGCCGCGGTGCTGCGCTGCGGGTCCAAGCCCAGCAGCAGCACGGCCGCGGTCCGCTCGTCCTGAAGGCCGTCCACCAGCGCACCCGAATGGCCGATGAGTTCGGCCAGGTCGCCGGCCCGGTTGGCGTCGTTGAGCGCGTCCAGGTGGTCGACCAGACCGCTGGTACCCACGACGACCGTGGCGATGGTCGGCACGATCATGATGAGACCGAGCTTGGACCAGATCGGCATGTCGCGGAGCCGACCTGCCGGCCGGCGTAGACGCGACAGGAGAGAACCTGCCGTCTTCGGCCGTTTGCTCACGTCACCGCCCTCGTGATTGCAGCGTCCGCGTTGCCCCCGGACAACGCCCAGCAGCCGACCCGGCGGGTCGGACCATCCGAGATTCCATCACGCCGCCACGGAAAGAGAAAGCCCAGGTTGGCCCCAGCCGGAGGTGTGATGAGATGTTGATGCAATTTGATCGCGGTCCGTCTGTTCGGAGTTACTCGAAGTAATGAGCCACCAGCACCGAGTCGTTCTCCTGGCCGGCCCTTCCGGCTCCGGAAAGTCGTATATAGCGCAGCAAACCGGGCTGCCAGTGCTCTGTTTGGACGATTTCTACAAGGACGGCGATGACCCAACGTTACCGAGACGGAACGGTCAGATCGATTGGGAGTCGCCCGATTCGTGGGACGCCGAGGCAGCGGTGGAGGTTATTGACCAATTAGTCCGGCACGGCCGGGCGGAGGTGCCGGTGTACGCCATCAATGAGGATCGGCGGGTGGCCACTCGGCGCTTCGAGCTGGCCAGTTCGCCACTTTTCGTGGCCGAAGGGATTTTCGCCGCCGAGATCGTCGGAGAGTGCCGGCGACGCGGGCTCCTCGCCGGGGCGTACGCCCTGCGGCGGCCGCGGAGCGCGACCTTCCTCCGTCGGCTGGCCCGGGATCTGACCGAGCAGCGCAAGGGTCCACGGGTTCTGCTGCTGCGGGGGATGGCACTGCTGCGCGCCGAGCCGGCCGTGCTGCGTCGGCAGACCGGGCTCGGTGCGGAGGCCGCCCGTGGTCGGGACGTGCTGCGCCGGGTGGCCGGTCTGCTCGCCGCCGGCCATCCGCCACGGACCGGCTGACCACCGGCCGCGCGTGGCTCAGGCCAGCAGCTTCGCGTACGCGGGCTTGATCACCTCGTCGATGATCCGCAGCCGCTCGTCGAACGGGATGAAGGCGGACTTCATCGCGTTGATCGTGAACCACTGAAGTTCCCGCCAGCCGTAGCCGAACGCGTCGACCAGCAGGGCCATCTCCCGGGACATCGAGGTGCCGCTCATCAACCGGTTGTCGGTGTTTACGGTCACCCGGAAGCGCAGGTCCCGCAGCAGCCCGATCGGGTGCTCCGCGATGGACGGGGCGGCGCCGGTCTGGACGTTCGACGACGGGCACAGCTCCAGCGGGATCCGCTTGTCCCGCACGTACGCGGCCAGCCGGCCGAGCTGCGGCGGCGAGCCGGGGGTGATGTCGTCGACGATGCGGACCCCGTGGCCGAGACGGTCCGCCCCGCACCACTGGATCGCCTGCCAGATGGAGGGCAGCCCGAACGCCTCACCGGCATGGATGGTGAAGTGGAAGTTCTCCCGCTGGAGGTACTCGAAGGCGTCCAGGTGGCGGGTGGGCGGGAAACCCGCCTCCGCACCGGCGATGTCGAAGCCCACCACACCGTGGTCGCGGTGCCGTACGGCCAGCTCGGCGATCTCCTGCGAACGGGCCGCGTGCCGCATCGCGGTGAGCAGTGTGCCGACCCGGATCGGCGTGCCGCCCTCGGCCGCGAGCGTGCTGCCCTCGGCGAAGCCGGCAAGCACCGCCTCGACCACCTCGTCGAGGGTGAGGTCCTTCTCCAGATGCTGTTCCGGGGCGAACCGCACCTCGGCGTATACCACTCCGTCGGCGGCCAGGTCGAGGGCGCACTCCCGGGCGACCCGACGCAGCGCGGAGGCGGTCTGCATCACGGCGACGGTGTGCGCGAAGGTCTCCAGATAACGCTCCAGGGAACCCGAGTCGGCCGCCGCCACGAACCACCGTCCCAACTCCGCCGGGTCGGTGGTGGGCAGTTCGTGACCGACCTCCGCGGCCAGGTCGACGATCGTCGCGGGGCGCAGGCCGCCGTCCAGGTGATCGTGCAGCAGCGCCTTCGGTGCCCTGACGATGTCCTCGTACCGCAGACTCGTGGTCATGGGTCGACCCTAGTCCCCGCCGCTGCGCCGCCACCGGACCGGTAGGGACAATGGCCAGGTGAACGCAGCAGGACCGGACCCGCGGGTGGTCGACCGACTGCGGTGCCCGGTCTGCGGCGAACGGCTTTCGATCGCCCCGGTCGGCACCAGCCACGCGTTGCGCTGTCCGCGCCGGCACAGCTTCGACATCGCCCGGCAGGGTTATGTCAACCTGCTCACCGGTCGCGCCCCGCACAGCGGCGACACCGCCGAGATGGTCGCCGCGCGGGCGGACTTCCTGGCTGCCGGTCACTACGACGTCATCTCCGCCGCCCTCGCCGCCGCCGCCCAGCCGGCCGACGACGCGGATCCGCTGGTGGTGGATGCGGGCGCGGGCACCGGGCGGCATCTCGCGGCGGTGCTGGCGGCCGTGCCCACGGCCGTCGGTCTCGCGCTGGACATCGCCAAACCCGCGTTACGTCGGGCCGCCCGCGCCCACCCACGGGTCACCGCCGCGCTGGCCGACACCTGGCAGCGCCTACCGCTGGCGGACGCCTCGGCGGCGCTGTTGCTGAACGTCTTCGCGCCCCGCAACGGCGCCGAGTTCCGTCGGGTTCTCGCCCCGGGCGGGCGGCTGCTGGTGGTCACCCCGGCCGCCGACCACCTCACCGAACTGGTCGCCGCACTCGGCCTGCTCCGGGTCGACCCGGCCAAGGCGGACCGGGTGGCGGCCAGTCTGGCCGGACACTTCACCGAGGAGTCGACGACCGTGCACCGGCAGGAGCTGACGCTCTCCGGCGCGGAGGTGAGCACCCTGGTCGGCATGGGTCCGAGCGCCTGGCACACCGACCCGGCCGGGCTGGCCGCCCGGATCGAGGCCCTCGGCGAGCCGGTCCGGGTGACCGTGGCGGTCCGGCTCGGCACCTACCGCCCGGTCTAGGCCCTGCCTAGGTGGAGAGGTCGACCTCTTCCCAGCCGGGGGGCTCGTCGTGGTACGGCCCGCGCAGGATCACCGCCCACTCCAGCGCCCACCGCCGCTGACCGATCGCGTTGGCGTCCACCAGGCCCGGCAGGGTCCGGCCGGCGCGGCTCACCTCCAGGTACGACCAGTCCAGGCAGTAGTGCAGGTCGAGCAGGGCCGCCGCGTCCGCCGGATGCTGCGGCGCGGCCAGGATCCGGGACCGCCACTGCCGGAAGGTCTCCCCATCGGCGATGTGCGGCAGCCGCTCCACCAGCCGGTCGTCGGCCGGCATGGTGGGGTCCAGCTGCTTGGTCAGGCCGAGCACCCAGGCCAACGAGAACAACGCGTCATGGTGCAGCACGAAGGAGCGGTGGTCGCCCTTGGCGCCGGTGACGAACTGGAACTCCGGCGGCGTGACCATCTCCACCAGATGCGAGGCGAGCAGCCAGCTCATCGCGGCCTGGGGCGGCATGCCGAAGCACCGGGCCAGGATCAGGTGCAGCACCGCGATCCGCGCCTCGATCTCCGCCGTCGGCCGCAGCTCGATGTCGTCGCCCGGCTCCCAGACCAGCGGAAACTGCGGCGGTGGCAACGGCAGCCGCAACCGGGACAGTTCGTCCAGGCTCGCCTCACGCACCTCGCGGGGGTCAGGGGCAGGCACGATCACGGCAACATCCTGTCTGATCACGATGTCTCGGCGCCGACGGTCCCCCCTGGCCTGCGAGAATAGCGGCCCTCACGCTCCGACACCATGGCCCGGGGCAGGGTTTCGTCACTCGACGCGTTCGATCACCAGCGGCACCGGGGCCGGTGGTCGGGCGGCGACGGTCACCGCGCGGGCCGCCTCCGCCAGCGCCCCCGGGATCAGCTCCGCCCGCTCGGCCCGCAGCTCGTAGAGGGGATCCCCGACGCGCACCGGGTCGCCCGGACGCTTGTGCAGCAGCACGCCGGCCGGCACGCTGACCCGGTCCTCCTTGCGCGCCCGACCCGCGCCGAGCCGCCACGCGGCCACCCCCATGGCGTACGCGTCGACGGCAGCGACGTGACCGTCCGTGTCGGCGCGGACCACCTCGACCTCGGTCGCCTCGGGCATCGGCGCGTCCGGGTCCCCGCCCTGTGCCCGGATCATCGACCGCCAGACGTCCATGGCGCGTCCGTCCCGAAGCGCGGCGGCGGGGTCGGCGTCGGGCAGTCCGGCCGCGTCGAGCATCTCCCGGGCCAGTGCCAGGGTCAGTTCCACCACGTCGGCCGGCCCGCCACCGGCGAGCACCTCCACCGACTCGGTCACCTCGATGCCGTTGCCGATGGCCCGTCCGAGTGGGGTGGACATGTCGGTGAGCAGGGCGACGGTCTTCACCCCGTGTGCGCCGCCCAGCTCCACCATGGTCCGGGCCAGTTCCCGGGCGTCGTCGACCGATTTCATGAACGCGCCGGAACCCACCTTCACGTCCAGCACCAGCGCGCCGGTTCCCTCGGCGATCTTCTTGCTCATGATCGAGCTGGCGATCAGCGGGATGGCCTCGACGGTGCCGGTGACGTCCCGCAGCGCGTACAGCTTGCGGTCGGCCGGGGCGAGCCCCGTACCGGCGGCACAGATCACCGCGCCGACGTCACGCAGTTGGGCGGTGAACTCCTCGTTGCTCAGCGCCGCCCGCCAGCCCGGGATCGACTCCAGCTTGTCCAGCGTGCCTCCGGTGTGCCCGAGCCCGCGCCCGGACAGCTGGGGGACCGCGGCCCCGCAGGCCGCGACCAGTGGGGTGAGCGGCAGGGTGATCTTGTCGCCGACCCCGCCGGTCGAGTGCTTGTCGACGGTCGGCCGGGTCACCGGGGACAGGTCGAGCCGTTCGCCGCTGGCGATCATCGCAGCCGTCCAGCGGGCGATCTCCGGCCCGGTCATCCCGTTCAGCAGGATCGCCATGGCCAGCGCCGACATCTGCTCGTCGGCCACCACCCCCCGGGTGTACGCGTCCACCACCCAGTCGATCTGCGCGTCGGAGAGCACTCCCCCGTCCCGCTTGACCCGAATGACATCAACCGCCGCAAACCCACTCATCAGAAGATCTTCCCTAGTCGTCTGCAATGCAAGGTCGTACGTCGCGCCCATCCCACCGTGACCGTCGCGCGGCCGGTGACCACGACGGGCCGGGGCCGACCGTGCCCGGCGGAGGGATCAAGCCTGACCGCCCGGAGCCGGGTACGGTCGGCCCCGGCCCCAACCGCAAGCCAGTCCAGACCGCGACCGGCAACAAGATCAACCCCAGCGAACCGGGATCTCCGCCGGAGGCTCCCCCTCACCGGCCCAGAAGATCGTGCCGGACGCGTCGACCACCACCACCCGGGGCGTACGCGCCAACCCCCAGCCGATCGCCTCCGCCGGATCGTCCCAGCTCGGACCCTCCTCCAGCACCCCGGTCTCGGCACCCGCGTCGTCACCGGCCGAGCGCTCCCAGTAGGCCGTCCAGACCTGCTGCCCGGCGGAGAGGTCGGGGTGCACGAAGACGGTCCCCCGCCCGCGCCAGGCGGCCAGCCGGTCGGGTACCACAGGCACCGGTCGCTCCCCGGTGACCGCCTCGATGTCGGCCACGTCGAAGGCGTGCGGCAGCAGCTCGGCCATCCGCAACGGGCCGCCCTTGGCCTCGATGAGGCACTCCGGCCCGCCCTGCTCCCACAGCAACTGCCGGCAGCGCCCGCACGGCATCAACGGCTCACCGGTGGCGTCGACGCAGGACAGTGCCACGATCCGACCACCACCGGTGGCGTGCAGCGAGGAGACCACCCCGCACTCGGCGCAGAGCACCACGCCGTACGCGGCGTTCTCGACGTTGCAGCCGACCACGACCCGGCCGTCGTCGACGAGCGCCGCCGCCCCGACCGGAAACTTCGAGTACGGCACGTACGCGTGCCGCATCACCTCGGTGGCGGCGGTCCGCAGCCGCTCCCAGTCGATCTCCATGGTCCGCTCTCCCTGGATCAGCCCTTGATGTACGGCTTACCGTCGGCGGCCGGTGCCCGCACCCGACCGACCAGCCCGGCCACGGCCAGAATCGTCGCCAGGTAGGGCAGCATGGCCAGGAACTGGCCGGGGATCACACTGTTGATCGCGCCCAGGTAGGTGGCCAGCTGGTCGGCGAAGCCGAAGAAGAGCGCGGCGAGCAGCGCGCCGGTCGGGCTCCACCGGCCGAAGATCAGTGCGGCCAGCGCGATGAAGCCCTTACCGCCGATCATGTTCTTGGTGAACGAGAAGAGCGCAAGCGTGTAGGAGGCCCCGCCGATGCCGGCGACCGCCCCGGCCATGATCACGTTGCGGTAGCGCAGGCCGAGTACCCGCACACCCAGGGTGTCCGCCGCCGTCGGGTGCTCACCTACCGACCGGGTCCGCAGACCCCACCGGGTACGGAACAGCGCGATGTGGATCACGAGCACCAGCAGCAGGGCCAGGTAGAGGAAGATGTTGCCCCGGAACAGCGCCGGCCCGAGCACCGGGATGTCCGACAGCAGCGGAATCTCCCAGTTGCTGAAGCGCGGCGCGCTGTTGTAGCGGGCGGCGTCGGTCTGCATCAGCCGCTCGTACAGGAAGCCGGTGATGCCGACCGCCAGCAGGTTCAGCACGATGCCCATGACCACCTGGTCGACCAGGTAGCGGATGCTGAACACGGCCAGCAGCAGCGAGATGAACGATCCGCCGATGGCGGCGGCGAGGAGTCCCACCCAGACGCTGCCGGAGATGCTGCCGAACAGCGCGCCACTGAAGGCGCCCATCAGCAGTTGCCCCTCGATGGCGACGTTGACCACGCCGGAGCGCTCGCAGAGCACGCCGGCCAGCGAGCCGAAGATCAGTGGCAGGGCGAGCAGGAAGGTGCCCCGCACGATGTTGACAAGCGGCATGAAATTCTGCCCGGTCGGTGCGGCGGAGACCTGCCAGCACAGGAACGACAGCACGAAGGCGACCAGGCCGACGGCGAGCACCGGGATGAACAAGCGTTTCGGCAGGCCGGCGAGCATCGCCGCACCGGCGGCCAGGGTGAACAGGCCGAAGAGGACCGCGCCGACCGTACCGTTGATCTCCAGCGCGGCGCCGGCGGCGTCCTCGCTGAGCGTGAAGCGGGCCTGCTCGCCGGTGGCGAGTGCGCCGAACAACACGGTGGCCAGCAGGCCGAGGGCCACCAGGACCAGGCCGACCTTACGGGTACGGGTCCAGAAGCCCTCGTCGACCGCCGCGACCGCGACGTCGGGAACAGCCGTGGTGGACATGCCTCACCAGCCCTTCGCGAGGCTCGTCTGCAACCGGGCGGCCCGCGCGGCCCGGAGCTGGAAGATCGCCTTCACCAGTGCCGGCGCGGCGATGAAGATGACGATCAGGGCCTGGAGCACGGTGACCAGCTCCAGCGAGATCCCCGAGTACGACTGCATCCGGTTGCCGCCGGCCTGCAACGCGCCGAACAGCAGCGCGGCCAGCGCCACGCCCCAGGGTTTCACCCGACCGAGCAGGGCGACCAGGATGCCGTCGAAGCCGATCTGGGCGACCACCAGCGGGGTCAACGCGGCGGCGGTGGTGCCGAGCACCATCTGCGAGCCACCGAGGCCGGCCAGCGCCCCGGCGAAGACCATGATCAGCACGTACGTCCGGGTGACGCTCATGCCGGCGGTGCGGGCGGCGTCCGGGTTGGCGCCCACCGCCCGCAGCTCGAAGCCGAGCGTGGAGCGGTTGAGCAGCCAGGCGACCGCCCAGGTGGCCAGCACGGCCAGGATGATGCCGGCGTGGGCGCGCAACCCGTCACCGAAGAGTCGCGGCAGTTGGGCGGAGGCCTCCACCGGCCGGCTGATCGCGTCGGTGCGGTTCGGGTCCTGCACCCCGTTCTGCACGATCAGCCAGGTGAGGAAGTAGACCGCGATGTAGTTGAGCATGATCGTGTTGATCACCTCGTGGGCGCCGGTCCGCGCCTTGAGGATGCCCGGGATGAAACCCCAGATCGCCCCGCCGAGCGCGCCGGCCAGGACGGCGACCAGCAGGTGCAGCCCGGGCGGCAGCGGCAGCAGGAAGCCGGCCAGCGCGGCCAGGATGACGCCCATCGTCGCCTGTCCCTGCGCGCCGATGTTGAACAGGCCGCCGCGGAAGGCCAGCGCCACCGACAGACCGGTGAAGACCAGCGGTGCGGTGTAGGTGAGGGTCTCCGAGATCGGGCTCAACGCCGAGTTGAAGCTGTTCGCGGCCGGATCGAAGACCGAACCCTTGAACAGGTTCGCGTACGCCTCGCTGACAAGCGTCCAACTGGCACTTATCGCGTCCGACGGGCGGGCGGTGATGTAGCTGTAGGTGGCCAGCACCTCCGGGTCGGAGATGATCATCAGAATGGCGCCGACGATCATCGCCAGGACCAGCGAGAGCAGGGTCACCGTGAAGGTGTTGGCGGCCCACAGGTTCTCCAGGAAGAGCCGCCCCAGCGTGGGGCGCGGCCCGGACCCGCCGGGTGTGGTGGCCGCCTCGGCGCGTTCGGTGTTGCCGAGCGCGGTCCGGGCGGCCTGGTCCTCACTCGCCGGTTCCTTGTCCGGGGAACCCGGCTGGGCGTTGGGGTCACTCATGCCGGCAACTCCGCTCCGCTCCGTGCCGCCGCAGGGCCGCCGTGCCTGATGGTTCGCTCGCTCATCGGTCCTTCTCGTCTTCGCTGCCTGGCCCCTCGGCCGACACCACGCCGTCGGTGGTGGCCGGGATGTCCCGGTCGGTGGTCGCCGGGGTGCCCGCGCCGGACACGACGTCCGCGTCGGTGGTGGCCGCCACGTCCGGGTCGGTGGTCGCCGTCGGCCCGGTCGCGTCGTCCGGGGAACCGCCCGTCGCGTCCGGGGTGATGCCGGCCATCAGCAGGCCGATCTCCTCGCGGGGCGTGTCCGGGCCGACCACGCCGATGACCCGCCCGCGGTACATCACCGCGATCCGGTCGGCCAGCCCGATCACCTCGTCGAGTTCGCTGGAGACCACGAGTACGGCGGTGCCGATGTCACGCTCGTGGATGACCCGGCTGTGGATGAACTCGATCGAGCCGACGTCCACTCCCCGCGTCGGCTGGGCGGCGATGAACAGCTTCAGCGGCCGGGACAGTTCCCGGGCCACGATCACCTTCTGCTGGTTGCCGCCGGACAGGGTGCCGACCGGCGCATCGGCAGACGAGGTACGTACGTCGAACTGCTCGATCCGTTCCCGCGCCGACCTGGTGATCTCGTCCGGCCGCAGCGACAGGCCGCGGCCGAAGGGCGGCCGGTCGTACATGTCCAGCACCAGGTTCTCCGCGACGGTGAACTCCTTGACCAGACCGTCGACGCTGCGGTCCTCCGGCACGTAGCCGACGCCCGCCCGCAGCACCTTCTTGGTCGACCAGCCGTCGACCCGCTGCCCGTCGAGGGTGACCGTGCCGGCGAGCACCGGACGCAGACCCATGATCGCTTCGATCAGTTCGGTCTGACCGTTGCCCTGCACGCCAGCGACGCCGAGCACCTCACCCGCGCGTACGGTCAGGTCGACGCCGTCCACCGCACGGACCTGACGGTCGTCGTCGACGACCAGGCCGGACAGCTCCAGGACAGGCTCGCCGGGGGTGGCCGGGGCCTTGTCCACGGTGAGCCGGACGGTGCGGCCGACCATCAGCGCCGCCAACTCGTCCCGGCTGGCCTCGGGCGAGGCCGTACCCACCGTCTTACCGCGCCGGATCACCGTGATCCGGTCGGCGATCGCCTTGACCTCGCCGAGCTTGTGGGTGATGAAGACGATCGACTTACCGGCGGCCTTGAGCGACCGCATCACGGTGAGCAGTTCCTCGGTCTCCTGCGGAGTGAGCACAGCGGTCGGCTCGTCCAGGATGAGCAGGTCGACGTCCCGGGTGAGCGCCTTGACGATCTCCACCCGCTGCTGGACGCCGACCGGCAGGTCCTCGATCACCGCGTCCGGGTCGACCCGCAGGTTGTACCGCTGGGACACCTCGGCGACCTCGCGCCGGGCGCGGCGTCGGTCCAGGAACCCGGCGATGCCGCCGCGCACCTGCTCGGCGCCGAGCATGATGTTCTCGGTGACGGTGAAGACGGGTACCAGCATGAAGTGCTGGTGCACCATGCCGATGCCGGCCGCGATCGCGTCGGAGGGGCCGCGCAGCTTCAGCGGCTCGCCGTCGACCAGGATCTCGCCCTCGTCGGGCTGGTAGAGCCCGTACAGCACGTTCATCAGGGTCGACTTGCCCGCGCCGTTCTCGCCGAGCAGGGCGTGGATCTCTCCAGGCTCCACCGTCAGGTCGATGTGATCGTTGGCGACCAGATCACCGAACCGCTTGGTGATGCCGCGCAGTTCGAGTCTCAGCGCAACCTCCTGGAGTGCGAAGCGATGGTGCAGCGTAGCTGCTGGCGAGCGGGCCCGGCGTCGGCCGGACCGGTGGCGCGGACCGGCCGCTGCGGCACGGCGGGTCTCCCCCGCGCCGCAACGGCCGGATCATGTGTGGTTCTGCTCGCCGGCCGCCCTCGGTGATCGTCTCACCGGGGCGGCCGGCGACGGGTCACTTCGGCTGGGCGGCCGACTCGACCTTGACGGTGCCGGCGGCGATGTCCGCCTTCAGCTTGTCGACCTCGGCCTTCAGCTCGGCCGGAACCTTGCTGTCGAAGTCGTGGTACGGGGCGATCGAGACACCCTCGTTGGCCAGCGTGCCGATGAAGCCCGGGTCCGCCTGGAGCTGCTCGCCGCCGGCGGCCTTGAGCACGGCCTCCTTGACCGCACCCGGGATGTTCTTCACCACGGTGGTGATGATCGCCGGGCAGTTCGGGGTGCTCTCGCAGCCGTCGACGTCCACCCAGATGGTGTTGTACTTGCCGCCGGAGGCCTGGGCAGCACCGGTGGTGCCGAGGCCAGCGCCGCCGGCCACCGGCATGATGATGTCCGCACCCTGGGCGACGAGCGCGTCGCTCACCTTCTTGCCCTCGTCCTGCTTGACGAAGTCGTTGGTGAAGGAGCCGTTCTGGGTCTCCTTGTTCCAACCGAGAACCTGGACGTCCTTGTCCTTGGCCTCGTTGTAGTAGGCGACCCCGTCGGCGTAACCGTCCATGAAGATGGTCACCGGCGGGATCTTCAGGCCGCCGTAGGTGCCCACCTTGCCGCTCTCGGTCATGCCGGCGGCGACGTAGCCGGCGAGGAAGCCGGCCTGGGCGGTGTCGAACTGCATCGGGTAGACGTTGGAAACGCCCGGGTCGGCGTCGACGATGCCGAACTGCTGGTCCGGGTTCGCCTCAGCGATCTTCTTGGTCGCGTCACCCATCAGCCCGCCGACCGCCAGGATGAAGTTGCAGTCCTGGTTGACGTACTGGGTGAGGTTCGGCTCGTAGTCCGCCTCGGCCTTGGACGCGACGTACTTGATGTCGATGTTGCTGTTCTCCGCCTTGGCGTCCTCCAGGCCCTTCCAGGCGGAGGCGTTGAACGACTTGTCGTCGATGCCGCCGACGTCGGTGACCATACAGGCGGTGTACTTCTCGCCGCCGGAGCCGGCGTTGTTGTCCTCATCCGGGGCCTCGCCACAGGCGGCGGCGCTCAGTACGAGCCCACCCGCCGCGATCATCGAGGCGATCCGCATCCCACGCACCGAGCGCAAGACGTCTCCTTCCCATTGCACACCGCGGGGTACGCGGTGGCAGCCCTTGAGCCGGCCTGCGCCTTGCCGCCGGCGTCCCACGTTACGGGAGCAGAGCGTACGCCCGCGCCCACCTGCCGACCGACAATCGTGCAGGACTGTTGGAGGCCTGTTACCCCTACGTAATGCTTGGGTGGGCCACATCACTCAGGGTGCCGGCAGGTGGGCGTACGCGTGCCAGAAAAGCCCTTTTTCTCCGTCGGTCAGGGTGACCGCCGGCTACCGCCAGAAGACCGCCACGGCCGCGTTGACCAGGGTCAATCCCACGATGGCGAGGAAGTGCCCCCGGTTGACCTCCGCGCGCTTGCGGGAGAAGAAGACCATGACGAAGATCAGCAGAGCGAGCACCAGCTTTGTCACAAGCTTCGCGGGGGCCGGCTCGTCGCCGTCGCGCAGCGGGGCGCTCAGGCCGATGCCGGTCAGCAGACCGATCACCGACCCCCACAGCATGGCCGCGTTGATCCGGATCTTGCCGCTGAGGTACTGGGTAAGCGCGCCACCCAGCAGCAGCGCGAACCCGATCAGATGGACGTAGAGGAGGATGAGTCGAAGTGCTTCCACCCGACCCATCCTGCCCTATCAACGACGGTTCGTAGTAGAGGCGGTTCCGGTCAGCCCTTGGTGCCACCGGCGGTCAACCCGGAGACCAGGTGCCGCTGAGCGATCATGAACACCACGCCGGCCGGCACGGTCACCAGGACCGCCGCCGCCGTCAGGTACTCCCACTGCGGGTTGAACTGCGGCACGAACTGCTGGAGCCCGTAGGCCAGGGTGAACTTGTTGTCGGTCTGGATGAACGCCGACGCGTACATCACCTCGCCCCAGGCGGTGAGGAAGGTGTAGAAGGCGGTGACCGCGATGGCCGGCCGGGCCAGCGGCAGCACCACCCGCCAGAAGATCGCGAACGGGCCGCAACCGTCGAGCGCCGCCGCCTCGTCCAGCGAGGTGGGGATGGAGTCGAAGTAGCCCTTGAGCATCCAGGCGCAGAACGGCACCGCGATGGTCAGGTACGCGATGATCAGTGCCGGCAACGTGTTGATCAGACCGAACCGCGCCATGATCGTGTAGATCGGTACGATCAGGATGGCCGCCGGGAACATCTGGGTGATCAGGAAGGTCATCATCAACGGCCGACGCCCGGGGAAGTTGAACCGGGAGACCGCGTAACCGGTGGTGGCCGAGAAGAAGATGCCGATGAGCATCGTGAACGCCGCGACGATCACCGAGTTCAGCAGCCACTTCGGGAAGTTCGTGTCGAACAGCACGTAGCTGTAGTTGGCCAGGGTCGGGTCCTTGATCAGCGTCAGGTCGCTGCTCTGCACCGCGTACCCGGGCTTGAACGAGGACAGCAGCACCCAGACGATCGGGCCGAGCGCGATAAGCGAGGCGACGATCAGCGTGCCGTGCAGCAGCAGGGACTTCGCCGGGCTGCGCCGGCTGCGGCCGGGCCGCTTCGCGACCTTCGCCGGGACGACCGGAACGGCCGCCGCCGGCGTCGCGGCCGCGGGGGTGGTCAGTTGGCTCATGTCACCACACCTCGCCTTGCTTGCGCAGCGCCCGCCGGTAGAACATCGAGAACACCAGCAGGATCGACAGGATCAGCACGCCGTACGTGGACGCGAGCGAGTAGTTGCGGATGCCCTCGAACGCCGCCCGGAAGGCACCGGTCACCAGGATCTCGGTCTCGCCCGCCGGCTGGCCCTCGGTCACCAGGAAGATGATCGGGAACATGTTGAACGTCCAGATCGTGCCGAGCAGGATCACCGTCATGCTGACCGGGCGCAGGCCCGGCAGGGTGATGTTGCGGAACCGCTGCCAGGCGGACGCGCCGTCGATCTCGGCGGCCTCGTACAGCTCACCGGGAATCGTCTGCATCCCGCCCAGCAGGGCGACCATCATGAACGGCACGCCGAGCCAGATGTTCGTGATGATCGCGGTGAACAGCGACGTCCACTGGTTGGCGAACCAGTCGACCGGGTCGATGCCGAATGAGGTGAGCAGCGAGTTGGCCAGGCCGAAGCGCTCGTTGAAGATGAACTTCCAGGCGAAGGCGCTGACGAAGGCCGGCACTGCCCAGGGCAGCACCAGCAGCACCCGGTAGAGGCCACGGCCCCACATCGGGCGGTTGAGCATCACGGCCAGGCCGAGGCCCAGGCCGTAGTGGAACACCACGCATCCGAGGGTCCAGATCAGCGTGATGCCGGTCCACTGCCAGAAGTCGCCGACGTTGCCGCTGAGCACGTTCAGGTAGTTGTCGAGGCCGACGAACTCCCACCTGTTGGGGTTCTCGGCACAGACCTCACCACCGGTGATCGACCTGGTGCAGATCTCCGCGGCCTGGTTGGCCTCGGTGAGGTTGGTGAGGGAGAGCCAGATCCCGCGCAACAGCGGGTAGAAGATCAGAACTGCCAGGACGATGACGACGGGCAGGACCATCGCCCAGGCGTACCAGTGCTTCTCCCAGCTGCGGCGCAGCCGGGAGGGACGAGCGGATCGGCCGGACGGCGGCGAGGGCGGCGCCGGATCGGCTGTCACGGTGGTCATCAGCTGCGCTCCATGAGGGGAGGTCCGGCAGGGCCCCGCGACCGGAGACGGTCACGCGACCCTGCCGGGTGCCGAGAGGTCACCGGCCGGAGCCGGCGGTGAGGTCAGTTCTCGTAGGAGGGAACGACCTCGGCCTTGTACTTCTTCGCGACGGTGTCCAGCGCGGCCTTCGGTTCCTTGTTCTGGATCAGGACCTCGGTGGCCATCTGGTCGAGCGGGCCGAAGAACTGACCGGCCTCGGGGATCCACGGGCGGCCCACACCGGCCTCCACGACCGGCTGGAACGCGGCGACGGTGGCGTTGTTCTTGACCGCGTCAAGGCCGTACGCGGAGGTGCGGGTCGGCAGCAGGCCGAGCTTCTCCGACAGGAAGGCCTGCGACTCGGCGGAGCTCATGAACTTGACGAACGCGACGGCGGCGTCGACCTTCTCCTGCGGCATGCCGGACCAGATCACGTAGTTGTGGCCGCCGACCGGGGCGCCGGCCTTGGCCGAGCCACCCGGCACCGGTGCGATGCCCAGGTTCTCCAGACCGCCGAAGTCGGGTGCCGACTTGACGTTGTTGACCTCCCACGGGCCGTTGATGATCATGGCGACCTTCTTCTCCTTGAAGAGGGTCATCATGGTGCCGTAGGAGTCGTTGGCGGACGGCTTGGCGGCCGCACCGCTGTCGATCAGGTCCTTGGCGATCGCCAGTCCGGCCGCGTTCTGCTCCGAGTTGATGACGATCTTCTTGCTCGCGGTGTCGACCAGGTCGCCGCCCTCGCCGTACATGAAGGGCAGCAGGAAGTAACCGGCCGGGTTGATGTAGACACCCTCGGCGTCGGTCTTCTCCTTGATGGTCTGCGCCGCGGTCTTCAGCTCGGCCCAGGTCTTCGGGGGCTCGCTGATGCCGGCCTTGCTGAGCAGGTCCTTGTTGTACATGAGCGCGAGGCTGTCGGTGACCTGGGGCACGCCGTAGGTCTTACCGTCGAACTTGTTGGAGGCGAGCGGAGTCTCCAGGAAGTCGGACTCGTCGGCGAGCAGCTCGGAGCCGTCCAGCGCGTACAGGTGACCCAGCGAGGCGAACTCGGGCACCCAGGCGACCTCGGCCCGCAGGATGTCCGGGGCACCGGTCTTGGCCTGCGCGGCGGTCTTGAACTTGTTCTGCGCCTCACCGAACGGGACCGACTGGTAGTTGATCTTGACGTTCGGGTAGGTCTGGTTGAACTTGGCGATCAGCTCCTGGAACGCCGGGCCCTCGTTCTTCGGGTCCGAGGTGTCCCACCAGGTCAGTTCTGCGGTGAGGGAGGCGGGGTCGACCGCCGGCTGCTGCTCGGCCGCCTTGTCCTCCCCGCCGCACGCGGCGACGGAAAGGGCGAGGGTGGCAGAGGCGAGTACGGCGATCCCCCTGGCTGTGCGGCGCATGTTCGCTCCTAAGTTGCCTGCCGGGTAACGGCGGGACAGTAGCAAGAAGTTTCGTAACTCGAAACCCCTTGCGAACACCCCTGCAACAACCGTGCCCCATCCGCAACTTGAGTGGCCGACAAGTGTCGCTGTCTGGGCATTTCGTCCCCGACTGCGGTGACCGAGCTCCCACTGGAGGTCACTCTTCGCGCCCTTGGCGTGCACTCATCGTTCCCGCACAGCTCTGATTCGGCAAGCTTCATGGGCACGCTCCCGACGCCCGCTGCTCGATCCTGCAAGTTCTTGCTGGCTACTGCGCAAGAACTTCCCGGTGAGCTACAGTGCCGCCATGCGCGCTCGCCTGTCCGACATCGCCCAGCAGGCCGACGTCAGCGAGGCCACGGTGTCGCGGGTGCTCAACGACCGCCCCGGCGTGGCACCCGAGACTCGGCAGGCCGTACTGACCGCCCTCGACGTGCTCGGTTACGAGCGCCCCGCCCGGCTGCGCAAGCGCAGCGCCGGACTGGTCGGCCTGGTGGTCCCCGAGCTGGACAACCCGATCTTCCCGGCGTTCGCCCAGATCATCGAGTCGGCGCTGGCCCCCACCGGCTACACCCCGGTGCTCTGCACCCAGACCCCCGGCGGCGTACGCGAGGACGAGTACGTCGAGATGCTGCTGGACCGGCAGGTCTCCGGGATCGTCTTCGTCTCCGGCCTGCACGCCGACACCGCCGCCGACCACGACCGGTACCGCACCCTGCTCGCCCGCCCGCTGCCGATCGTGATGATCAACGGGTACGCGCCGGGCATTCCGGCGCCCTTCGTCTCCTGCGACGACCGGGAGGCCGCCGAGCTGGCCGTGGCCCACCTGGTGGCCCTGGGTCACCGGCGGATCGGCCTGATCACCGGGCCTGACCGCTTTGTGCCGGTGCAGCGCAAGGTCAGCGGCTACAAGGCGGCGATGGAGCGCCTCGCCGGTGTCGACGAGGACGAGCTGGCCGAGCTGACCGAGCTGTCGCTGTTCGGCGTCGAGGGTGGCGAGGCGGCCGCCGGTCGGTTGATCGAGCGCGGTGCCACCGGCATCGTCTGCGGCTCCGACCTGATGGCGCTCGGCGCCATCCGGGCCGCCCGGCAGCGGGGCATGTCGGTACCGGAGGACCTCTCGGTGGTCGGCTACGACGACTCGCCGCTGATGGCCTTCACCGATCCGCCGCTGACCACGATGCGTCAGCCGGTGGCCGCCATGGCGGTCGCCGCGGTGCGGGCCCTGGTCGACGAGATCAACGGACACGGCGCCCCGCACTCGGAGTACCTGTTCCGGCCGGAGCTGGTGGTGCGTGGGTCCACGGCGGTGGCACGGCAGGACGCCGCGTCCGCTCCGAGCGGTGGCCCGGGCCGGCAGCGGCCGGCACCGCCCGCGCTCGCGGTCCCGGCGTGACGTAGCCCGCACCTGGAGCCTTGGCAACCCTTCTTGCGCAAGAAATGCTTGACTCTTGCAGAGCTGGCGCGGCATTCTTCTCAGACACCCGTGCGTCCCCACCTCGCCAACGCCGGGTTGCCGCCGTCCCGCGCCACAGAACGGGGAACACCCGATGACCGTCAGCACCCCCTCGCCGCTGACCTCCGACGCCGACTGGTGGCGCTCCGCCGTCGTCTACCAGGTCTACGTCCGCAGCTTCGCCGACTCCGACGGCGACGGCATCGGTGACCTCCAGGGCATCCGGGAACGCCTTCCCTACCTGCGCGAACTGGGTGTCGACGCCCTCTGGCTGACCCCCTTCTACACCTCGCCCATGGTCGACGGCGGCTACGACGTCGCCGACTACCGCGACGTGGACCCGATGTTCGGCAACCTCGCCGACTTCGAGGCGATGATCACCGACGCGCACGCGCTCGGCCTGCGGATCATCGTCGACATCGTGCCGAACCACACCTCCGACAAGCACCCCTGGTTCACCGCGGCGCTGGCCGCCGCCCCCGGCTCACCCGAACGGGCGCGCTACCTCTTCGCCGACGGCAAGGGCGACAACGGCGAGCAGCCCCCGAACGACTGGGAGAGCATCTTCGGCGGCCCGGCCTGGACCCGGGTTCCGGACGGCCAGTGGTACCTGCACCTGTTCGACCCCGCCCAACCCGACCTGAACTGGCGGCACCCCGAGGTACGCACCGAGTTCGAGGACATCCTCCGTTTCTGGCTGGACCGTGGCGTCGACGGATTCCGGATCGACGTGGCCCACGGCATGATCAAGGCCGAAGGACTGCCGGACGTCGGTTTCAACTCGATGACCACCGGCCGGCGCCAGTCCGAGCTGCTCGGCAAGGGCCGGCTGCCCTACTTCGACCAGGACGAGGTGCACGACATCTACCGCGCCTGGCGGCCCATCCTGGACAGCTACCCGGGCGGTCGGATGGCCGTGGCCGAGGCCTGGGCCGAGACCCCGCAGCGGCTGGCCCGCTACATCGGCCCGGACGAACTGCACCAGGCGTTCAGCTTCGACTTCCTCGACGCCACCTGGTCGGCCGACTCGTTCCGAAAGGTGATCGACACGGCGCTCGCCGAGTCGACGATCGTCGGCGCCCCGACCACCTGGGTGCTGTCCAACCACGACCGGCAGCGGCACGTCACCCGGTACGGCGATGGCGAGATCGGGCTGCGCCGGGCCCGGGCCGCCGCGCTGCTGATGCTCGCCCTGCCCGGCTGCGCCTACCTCTACCAGGGTGAGGAACTGGGCCTGCCCGAGGTGCTCGACCTGCCCGACGAGCTGCGCCAGGATCCGGCCTTCCTGCGCACCGGCGAGAGCCGGGACGGCTGCCGGGTGCCGATCCCGTGGAGCGGCGAACTGGCGCCGTACGGCTTCGGGCCCGCCGGCAGCGAGCTGAGCTGGCTGCCGGCCCCGACGACCTGGCAGGCCCTCTCGGTGGCCGCACAGACCGGCACGCCCGGTTCCACGCTGGAGCTGTACCGCGCGGCGCTGCGAATCCGCCACACCCACCCGGCGCTGGCCGGCGTCGGCGGCATCACCTGGCTGGAGACCGGCCCCGGAGTGCTCGCCTTCCAGCGTCAGGCCGGTGACACCGTGCTGAGCTGCGTGGTGAACATCAGCGACGCACCTGTGGTGATCGACGGGTACGGCACACCGCTCGTCGCCAGCGCGACGCTCACCGAACGCGACGGCGGGCACCTGCTGCCGGTCGACGCGGCGGTGTGGTTCGAGCGGTCCTGAGCGGGTACGCCCGTCATCGACTCGGCCGTCCGGCGTGCTGCGCGCCGCCGGGCGGCTGGGCACGACCCCTTGTGGTGGGGGGTGCGACGGTGCCGGTGTCCGGGGTGATCCCCCGGGCACCGGCACCGGGTGGTCGTCGGTGTCGACGATCACCCCGCCGGGTACCGGCAGGCCATGGGCCTTCATGTCGCGCAGTACACCCTGGACGTCACCGATCTTGAGCTGATGGCCGGTTTCTGGTCGGCGGCGCTCGGCTACCGGGTCGACAGCGGCGGCGACGGCAGCGCCAAGCTCTACCCGCCGCCGGACAGCCCGCCGGAGTCCCCGACCGTCTGGTTGCAGGGCTCGGGCACCCCCAAACACGGAAAGAACCGGCTACATCTGGACCTGGTCGCCGACGGTGACCCGGCAGCGGAGATCCGCCGACTCATCGGTCTCGGTGCCCGCCACGCCGACGTGGGGCAGCGGGGCGACGAGGGCTTCGTGGTGCTTGTCGACCCGGAGGACAACGAGTTCTGCGTACTGGACCGTTCGCCCCACCGCCGCCCACCGGCGGGCCGGGTCAGCCCTGGGTGAGCTGGGCCGCGATCCGGGCGAACCCGGCGCGCAGTTCGGCCACGTCCGGTGCCGGCAGCGGGCCGGTCGCCCGGTCGTGCTCGGCCGCCTCCAGCTCCTCCTCGTCGATGGTGTCCTCGTAGTCGCCGTAGAGGTCGGCCTGGTCCACCCGCGCCACCTCGTCCTGGGCGGCAAGTTGCGCCGCGGCGATCTCACCGCGGATCTGCTCCACCGACACCGCCGGCACCAGCGGCTCCACCACCGCCATCAGCTGCTCGTCAGCGACAAGCGCCTCGGCCAACGCCAACGCGTGCGCTCGCTCGTACGGGCCGCACACCACCGGCTCCCACTCGTCGGCGTCACTGAGCGGACCGAACGTGATGATCCACGGCAGCTCCAGCATCGGCGAGTCGGCCGGCAGGTCCAACGTCACGAGTGCCCCCACGGGCCCATCATCGTCGGTGTTCAGCCAGGTGGGGGTGAGTTCGGCACAACGCGTGACCGGCGGTGATGGTGCCTCAACCGGCCCCGCCCGGGGTGCCCGGACCGGTGTCCACGTCGACGTCGACAGGTGGGCGCCGCCCAGCCAGATCCACGGTCTGTCCGCGTCGGCTCGTCGCCGCCAGCGCCGCACCGAAGAGCACCAGTTGATTGAGCAGGTACAGATAGACAAGCAGCCCGACGGCGGTGGCCACCACCGTGTACGCCGGGTTGTGTTCGACCCGGCCCACCCAGAACCGGCCGACGGTGTTGAGCAGGGTGATGCCGACCGCGACGATAAGCACCACCGGCCGCAGCCGGGACCGGCTCATCCGCACCCGGGGCACCGCGACCAGCAGCAAGGTGGCCAGTACCGCGTTGACGAGCACGCTGAGCAGCGCGCTGACCGTGGTCAGCGCGAACGAGCCGGTGCTGCGCAGCAGGAACCGCAGCAGCGACTCCAGCGCGTCCACGGCCGCCACCGAGAGGCCGAGCAGCACGAAGACGACCACCAGCACACCCAGATCGACAAGGCGACGCACGACCAGGTTGCCTGGGTGCTGGTTGAGCCCGTGGATCAGCCGCTGCGAGGAACGGATCGCCTCCACCCACCCGATCCCGGTCAACACCAGGATCAGCAGACCGACCAACCCGGCGGTGCCGCTGCTGTCGGCGACCTGGGTCGGATCGAGGAACGGCAGGTTCTCCCCGAGAAACTCCTCCGCCGCCGCGCTCACCTCGTCGTTGTCCTCCAGGATCGCGCCGAAGATCGCGTACGCGACCAGAGCCAGCGCGAAGACCGCGAAGAAGCCGTAGTAGGCGATCGCGGCGGCCAACCGGCCGCCCTGAAGGTCGGTGTAGAGCACCCCGGCCCGCCACAGGTGGCCGAAGGCCGGGGAGCGGCGGCGCGCGGCGGACAGCCGGCGGTCGACGGCCGCCTCGACCCGACCCAGAACGTTCACGTCGTCATCCTCACCGATCCGTCGTCGCCGTGTCAGAGGTACCCGACGTGCCGGCCGGGACGGTCAGCCGCCCAGCCGGAAGTCCCGGCGCGGCTGCCACCGCGCCTGTCCGCTGTGCGAGAAGAGCGTGAAGTGGTCCACCTCGAACATCGCGGAGAAGTCCGCCAGGTCCTCGTACGCCTTGTCCAGCGCCTCCGGCGCGACGTCCTGGGCGACCGTCACGTGCGGATGGTAGGGAAACCGAAGCTCCCGACGTAGCTGCGGGGCGGCATTGATCGCGGCGGCGAGCAGTTCGCACTCGCTGATACCGGCGGCGACCGCGACGAAGACCACCTGGGTCACCGGCCGGAAGGTGCCGGTGCCCCGCAGATGCAGGGTGAACGGCAGGTGCGCGGCGGCGACCCGGGCGAGGTGCCGTTCCACCTCCGGCAACGCGGTCACCGGAATCTCGGTCGGCCCGAGCAGGGTGACGTGGGCCGGCACGGTGTTGGGGTCACCGGCCTCCAGCCGGCGCCGGGTCAGCAGGCTGCCCCACGGCTCCGGAATGTCCACCGCGATGCCGACCTGGACACTGTCGCCGGCCGCCGGCGCTCCGGTCCCCTGATCCACGCTCCGCGCCACCCCTCCGGCCATCGACCCCTGCCCGCACCGCCGCCCTCGATCGGGCGGTCACTCGCCGCGAACCGGCGGGAAGAAGCCCACCCGCTCGTACGCGGTACGCAGCGTCGGCGCCGCCACCGCTCGCGCCTTCTCCGCGCCCGCGGCGAGGAGCTTGTCCAACTGGGCGGGGTCGTCGAGATACGAGCGGGTGCGCTGCTGGATGGGGCTGACGAACTCCCGGACCACCTCGGCGAGGTCCTTCTTCAGGTCGCCGTAGCCCTTACCGTCGTACGCCGCGACCAGGTCGTCGATGCCCCGCCCGCTCAGCGCCGAGAAGATGGTGAGCAGGTTGGAGATCCCGGGTTTGGTCGTCTCGTCGAAAACGATCTCCCGGCCGGTGTCGGTCACCGCCGACCGGATCTTCTTCGCCGAACGCGCCGGGTCCTCGAGCAGATCGACGATGCCCCCCGGCGACGAGGACGACTTCGACATCTTCGCGGTCGGATCCTGGAGATCGGTGATCTTCGCGGTGGCCTTGACGATGTGCGGCGCCGGGACCGTGAAGGTCCGGCCGAACAGCGAGTTGAACCGCTGCGCCAGGTCGCGGGAAAGCTCCAGGTGCTGACGCTGGTCCTCACCGACCGGCACGGCGTTGGCCTGGTAGAGCAGGATGTCGGCGGCCTGCAGGATCGGGTAGGTGAACAGGCCGACGCTGGCCCGCTCGTTGCCCTGCTTCTGCGACTTGTCCTTGAACTGGGTCATCCGGCTGGCCTCACCGAATCCGGTGATGCAGCCGAGCACCCACGCCAACTGGGCGTGCTCGGGCACCTGGGACTGCACGAACAGGGTGCAGCGTTCAGGGTCCAGCCCGACCGCGAGCAGCTGCGCGGCGGCCACCCGGGAACGCTGGTGCAGCACCTTCGGGTCGTGCCCGGCGGTGATGGCGTGCAGGTCGACCACGCAGTAGAACGCGTCGTGCGACTCCTGCAACGCCACCCAGTGCCGCACCGCGCCGAGGTAGTTGCCGAGATGGAACGACTCGGCCGTCGGCTGGATGCCGGAGAAGACGCGGGGACGGGCGGCAACGTCGGACATGCCGGCAATTCTGTCAGTTACGCCCGGGGTACGTCATGACGGGCCGGCGGGTCGCATCCGGTCGGCGGCCGGGGCCACCTCACGTCGCGGCTCGGGCAGCCGCGCGACGGTGACCGCGAGACGGGCCACCCGCCGACCTTCCAGGGTCAACACCCGCAGCAGCCAGCCGCCAGCCGGCGTCACCGCCGATTCGGCGGAGACCGGTATCTCGTCACCCGGTGCCGGCAGCCGGCCCAGCGCGGCCATCACGAACCCACCCACCGTCTCGTACGGTCCCGTCGGCAGGGGAACGCCTGTACGTTCGGCGAAGTCGGCCAGGTTGAGCCGTCCGTCCACCACCGCCGGAAGCCCGGTGTACGCGGGCTCGGGGGCGTCGGCGTACTCGTCATGGATCTCACCGACCAGTTCCTCGATCAGGTCCTCACAGGTGACGATGCCGGCGGTGCCGCCGTACTCGTCGACCACCACCGCCAGGTGGTGCCCCTCCCGGCGCATCTCGGTCAACGCGGCGAGCACCCGTTTACTCGCCGGCAGCCGCTTGACCTCGCGGGCCAACTGCCCGACCGTGGTGCCCGGCGCCCGGTCCGGACCGAGCAGCAGGTCCCGCAGGTGCACGAAGCCGACCACGTCGTCGTGGGTGCCGTCGACCACCGGATAGCGGGTGTGCGGGCCAGCCCGCACCAGCGGTTCCGCCTCGGCGATGGTCAGCGCCGCGGAGAGGAAGACCACCTCGGTGCGGGGCATCATCACCTCGCGCACCAGGCTCGCACCGGCCACCAGCACCTCGTCGATGATCCGCTGCCCCACCGGGTCGAGGACGGTGTTGGCGGCGACCAGGTCCCGCAGCTCCGCCTCGCTGATCCGTTCCCGACCGGCGGCCGGGCCGGCACCGAGCAGGTCGGTGACGAGCCGCAGGGTGCCGTCGGCGGCCCGGACCACGACCCGGGCCACCGCTCGGGCCAACGGCCCTGGCTGACGGCGGTGCCGGTCGTGGCCACGCCGTCGGGGTACGCGCCGACGCGAGGCCCGCATGGAGTGATGGTAGCCAGCCACGCCCCGTAGGGTGACCACCACGAGGCGGCGACCGCGCCGGCCAGGCAGGAGGAAGCGACGTGAAACTGCTCGTCACCGGCGGGGCCGGCTTCATCGGCAGCGTGGTGACCCGGATGCTGCTCGACGCCGGGCACGAGGTGGTCGTACTGGACGACCTGCGCACCGGCCACCGGGCCGCACTCGCCCCCGACGCCACCCACGTCGAGGCCGGCATCCACGACGCGGCCGAGGTGCTCACCCCGCAGGCCGGCTTCGACGGCGTACTGCACTTCGCCGCACTGATCGCCGCCGGCGAGTCGATGGTCGCCCCCGAGCGGTACTGGCACAACAACACCGTCGGCACCCTGGCCCTGATCGACGCGGTTCGTGCCGCCGGCGTACCGCGGTTGGTGTTCTCCTCCACCGCCGCCGTCTACGGCAACCCCACCGAGTTGCCCATCCCGGAGACCGCGGTCAAGGCACCCACGAACACGTACGGAGCGACCAAGCTCGCCGTCGACATGGCGCTCACCTCGGAATCGATAGGTCACGGCCTGGCCGCCGTCTCGCTGCGCTACTTCAACGTCGCCGGTGCCCACCTCGACGGCGAGGTCGCCCTCGGCGAGCGGCACGACCCCGAGACCCACCTCATCCCGATCGCGCTGGAGGTGGCCGCCGACCGGCGCGACAAGCTGCAACTCTTCGGCGACGACTACCCCACCGTCGACGGCACCTGCGTCCGCGACTACATCCACGTCTCCGACCTGGCCCGGGCCCACCTGCTCGCCCTCGACGCGGCCACCGGCGGACAGCACCGCATCTACAACCTCGGCAACGGCAACGGTTTCACCAACCGGCAGGTGGTCGAGGTCGTCCGTGAAGTCACCGGGCACCCGGTGCCGGTCGAGGTGGCCCCCCGCCGCGAGGGCGATCCGGCCGAACTGGTCGCCTCATCCGCCCTGGCCCGCGCCGAACTGGGCTGGGAACCCCGCAAGCCCACCCTGCACGACATGGTCACCGACGCCTGGGCCTTCTACCGCGCGCAGGTCCTGGACCGCCGGTGACCGCCCACTCCGACGGCGTGGCCGACCGCGCCACCACCTGCTTCCAACACGCGTACGGTCAGGCACCCGCCGGCCGCTGGGCGGCTCCCGGCCGGGTCAACCTGATCGGCGAGCACACCGACTACAACGACGGGTTCGTGCTGCCGTTCGCACTCCCGCTGCGTACCGTCGTCGCGGCCAGCCCGCAGCCGACCGCAAGCTGGACGGTCTGCTCCGAGTTGACAGGCGAAACTGTCAGCTTCGGTGCCGACGAGGTGACCCGACCCGGCCGGGTCACCGGCTGGGCGGCGTACGTGGCCGGGGTGGTGTGGGCGCTGCGCGAGGCCGGCCACCAGGTGCCCGGCCTCCGGCTGGCCGTCGCCTCCGACGTGCCGCTCGGCGCCGGGCTCTCCTCCTCCGCCGCGCTGGAGGCCGCGGTGCTCGCCGCCCTGGTCGACCTGGGCGGGCTGGCACTGCCCGCCGAACAGCAGCCCCGGCTGGCCCAGCGCGCCGAGAACCACTACGTCGGCGCACCCACCGGCATCATGGACCAGTCGGCGGTGATCCGCTGCCGCAGCGGACACGCCCTCTTCCTCGACTGCCGCACCGAGCAGGTCGAACACATCCCCTTCGAGCTCGCCCGTGCCGGCCTCGCGATCCTGGTGATCGACAGCCGAGCCCCGCACCGGCACGCCGACGGCGAGTACGCGGCCCGCCGCGCCAGCTGCGAGAAGGCAGCCGCCCTGCTCGACGTAGCCGCCCTGCGTGACGTGCCGGCCGCCGGCCTCGACGAGACGCTTACCCGGCTGCCCGACGACGAGACCCGCCGCCGGGTACGCCACGTGGTCACCGAGAACCAGCGGGTGCTCGACACCGTCGCGCTGCTCCGCGACGGGCAGGTCCGGCAGATCGGGCCGCTGCTCACCGCCTCGCACGCCTCGATGCGGGACGACTTCGCCATCACCGTCCCCGAGGTGGACACCGCTGTCGAGGCCGCGCTGGCCGCCGGGGCACTCGGTGCCCGGATGACAGGTGGTGGCTTCGGCGGCTGCGTGCTGGCCCTGGTCGAGGCGGACCGGTCCGACCGGGTGGGCGCGGCCGTAGCCGCCGCCTACACCGCCCGGTCCTTCACCGCCCCCACCGTCACCCCCGCCACCCCCGCCCCCGGCGCCACCCGCCTGGACTGACCCCGTGCCCGTTGATCAAGAGGTTCTGGTCGGGACCGCGCTGGATCCCGACCAGAACCTCTTGATCAACCAGGGTCTCAGGGGGTTTCGACGATCATGCCGGCGCCGACGGTGCGGTTGGTGGCCTCGTCGATGATGATGAAGCCACCGGTGGTGCGGTTGCGGCGGTACTCGTCGGCCAACAGGGGAATCGTGGTCCGCAGACGGACCCGACCGATCTCGTTGAGCCCCAGCTCGTTCGCCGACTCGTCGCGGTGCAACGAGTTGATGTCGAGACGGTAGTGCAGCCCACGGACGATCGCCCGCGCCGCACGGGTCGTGTGCTTGATGGAGTACTTGCCGCCGACCTGCAACGGGCGGGTCTCGTCCATCCAGCAGACCATCGCTTCGATGTCCTGTGCCACCGCCGGCGCGTTGTTCGGCCGGCAGATCATGTCACCACGCGAGATGTCGATCTCGTTCTCCAGGCGTACCGTCACCGACATCGGCGGGAACGCCTCCGCGACCGGCCCGTCGGCGGTCTCCACCGCGGCGATCCGGCTGGTGAAACCCGAAGGCAGCACCATCACCTCGTCACCCGGCTTGAGCACCCCCGAGGCCACCTGACCGGCGTAGCCCCGATAGTCGGTCACCGTGGTCGACTGAGGTCGGATCACGTACTGCACCGGGAAGCGGACATCGACCAGGTTGCGGTCGCTGGCGATGTGCACCCGCTCCAGGTGGTGCAGCAGCGCCGGACCCTCATACCAGGGCATGTTCTCCGAACGGCTGACGATGTTGTCGCCCCGCAACGCGGAGATCGGCACGACCGTCAGATCCGGCACGTCCAGCTTCGCGGCGAACGCGGTGAACTCGTCGGCGATCCGCTCGAAGACCTCCTGCGAGAAGTCCACCAGATCCATCTTGTTGACGCAGAGCACCAGGTGCGGCACCCGCAACAGCGAGCAGAGGAAGGCATGCCGGCGGGACTGCTCGACCAGGCCCTTACGCGCGTCCACCAGGATCAGCGCCAGGTCGGCGGTGGAGGCCCCGGTGACCATGTTCCGGGTGTACTGGATGTGCCCGGGAGTGTCGGCGATGATGAACTTGCGCCGGGGCGTGGCGAAGTAGCGGTACGCCACATCGATGGTGATGCCCTGCTCCCGCTCCGCCCGCAGCCCGTCGGTGAGCAGCGCCAGGTTTGTGTACTCGTCACCCCGGGCCGCGCTCACCGCCTCGACCGCCGCCAACTGGTCGGTGAACAGCGACTTCGTGTCATAGAGCAGCCGACCGATAAGCGTCGACTTGCCGTCGTCCACGCTCCCGGCCGTGGCGAAGCGCAACAGATCCATCCGTCGGGCCTCCGGCCCGGCGTGGGAGGCGACGGGCGCCGCGTCCGACGCGAGCGTCTCGCTGGTCATCAGAAGTAGCCCTCCCGCTTGCGGTCCTCCATCGCGGCCTCGCTGACCCGGTCGTCACCCCGGGTCGCGCCGCGCTCGGTGATCCGGGTCGCGGCGACCTCCTCGATGACCTTCTCGACCGTGTCCGCGTCGGAACGCACCGCCGCCGTGCAGGAGGCGTCGCCCACCGTGCGGTACCGCACCCGGGCCTTGAACCGATCCTCACCCGCCCGCGCCGGCAGGAACTCGTTCACCGCGTAGAGCATCCCGTCGCGCTCGACCACCTCACGCTCGTGCGCGTAGTAAATCGACGGCAGCTCGATCCGCTCCCGGGCGATGTAGTGCCACACGTCCAGCTCGGTCCAGTTGGACAGCGGGAAGACCCGGATCGACTCGCCCGGATGATGCCGGCCGTTGTAGAGCGACCACAGCTCGGGCCGCTGGTTCTTCGGATCCCACTGGCCGAACTCGTCACGGAAGCTGAACATCCGCTCCTTCGCCCGGGCCTTCTCCTCGTCCCGCCGGGCCCCACCGAAGAGGGCGTTGAAGCGGTGCTTCTCCACCGCCTCCAGCAGCACCGGCGTCTGGATCCGGTTACGCGTGCCGTCAGCGGCCTCCCGGACCAGGCCGCTGGCCAGAGCCTCCGGCACGCTCGCCACCACCAGTTGCAGGCTCAGCTCGGCCACCCGCCGGTCCCGGTAGTCCAGCACCTCGGGGAAGTTGTGCCCGGTGTCGACGTGCATCACCGGAAACGGAATGTGGCCGGGCGCGAAGGCCTTCTGCGCCAACCGGAGCATGACGATCGAGTCCTTGCCACCGGAGAAGAGCAGCACCGGCCGCTCCATCTCGGCGACCACCTCGCGCATCACGAAGATGCTCTCCGCCTCCAGCGCGTCGAGATGGGTGACCTGATACGCAGCACTGGTCATGACACCGGCTCGATTTGCTCGGTCATCCGCTTTCCAGACCTTTCCGGTCGGGGATGTCAGGAAGTAGCGACAGGCTACCCGCAATGCCGCTGCAGCGCCGCAAGTAACCGGCTGGCGAGATCCTTGCGGCACACCAGCAGGTCAGGCAGGCGCGGATCCGCCTCGTTGTATTTCAGCGCAGAACCATCGATCCGGGAAGCGTGCAGTCCGGTGGCCGTCGCCACAGCGACAGGCGCGGCCGAGTCCCACTCGTACTGCCCGCCGGCGTGGATGTACGCATCCACCTCACCGGTGACCACAGCGGCGATCTTCGCGCCGGCCGAACCCATCGGCACCAACTGCGCCCCGACCTCCGCAGCGAGATCGGTCAGAAAGACCGGCGGCCGGCTGCGACTCGCCGCCAACCGCAACCGCCCCGCACCACCCGCCGCCTCCGGCGTCATCGGCGGATACGCCGGCGGAAGATCCGTACCCAGCACCCGATGCTGCGCCGGCAGCCCAACCGCACCGGCGACCAGACCGTGCGAGGCGGTCGCGTTACGAGCCCAGAGCGCCACATGCACCGCCCAGTCCGCGCGCCCCTCCTCGCTGAACTCCCGCGTGCCGTCCAACGGGTCGATGATCCACACCCGGTCGGCGGTCAACCGCGAGACCGCACCGGCGTTCACCTCGGCCGCCCACGCCAGCCGGGAGCCCTCGTCCTCCTCGGAGAGCACCGCGTCACCCGGGCGCCACCTCGCCAACTCGGTGCGGATCAGGTCGTGCGAGACCTTGTCCCCCGCCGACTTCAACGCTCCGGCATCGGCGAAACCCATCTCCGACCGCAGGCCCAGCAACGCCTGCCCGGCTCGATCCGCCAACCACCGCGCGAACGCCCCGTCGATCATCGGTGGACCGCTCATGCTCCCGCTCCCGTCGCCACGATCCGCGTACGCCGAGCGGCCGGTCCCGCCCCGACCGCCGACCCCGCACACTACCGGGCCACCACCGCACCCGACCGCCGCAGGCCGCCCCACAGCGCAGGTGTCGACGGCCTCGGTCGAGCGGATACGCAGCCGCGCTACCCCCCGTGGTAGAGGTTCTGGGTCGGCTCCACGCCCCGGTTGACCACGGATTCCACCACGTCCGCAGCCCGGTCCACCAGAAAGTCCAACTCCTTGCGCTCCACCGTGCCGAAATCCGACAGCACATAGTCCGCCGGATCCTGCCGCCCCGGCGGCCGACCGATCCCGAACCGCACCCGCACGTAATCCTTGGTGCCCAACGACTTCGACATCGACCGCAGACCGTTGTGCCCGCCCTCGCCACCGCCGCACTTCACCCGAACCTGACCGTAAGCGATGTCCAGCTCGTCGTGCACCGCGATCACCCGGCCCGGCGGCACCTTGTAGAACTGCGCCAGGCTGGCCACCGGCCCACCTGACAGATTCATGTAGGTAAGCGGCTTGGCCAGCACCAGCTTCGGCCCGCCCAACCCCAGCCGCCCCTCCGCGACCTCCGCCACCGCCCGCCGGTGCCTACCGAACTTCCCACCCAGCCGGCCCGCCAGCAGCTCCGCGACCATGAACCCGACGTTGTGCCGGTTGCCCGCGTACTCCCGGCCCGGGTTACCCAGGCCGACCACCAGCCACGGCCCGGTCTCGTCCGTCACCGCCCGCCCCTCCCGCTCACAGCGGCGGTCAACCACCGACCGCGCCGCCGATCATCCGATACGCCGACAGGCGCCCCCGGGGAACCGGGGACGCCTGTCGCAAACTGAACCGCGAGGCGATCAGGCCTCGGTACGAGCCTCGGTGCCCGCTTCGCCCTCGGCGGCCGGCTCCTCGGCAGCACCCTCGGTGACCTCGCCGACCTCGGCCTCGGCCTCCTCGGTGGCCTCCTCGACCTCGGGCAGCGTCGCCTCCAGCTGCTCGGCGGTCGGCGCGGCGGTGATCGAGGCGACAAGCATCTCCGGGTCGCCGGCCAGCTCCACACCCGCCGGCAGCGTCACGTCAGCGGCGGTGATCTGGGAACCCGCCTCAACACCCTCGATCGAGGCCTCCAGGTGATCCGGCACCTTCGTCGCGTCGGCGGTCACCGAGAGGGTGTCGTGGTCGTGCACGATCAGGGTGTCGCGCGCCGCCTCACCCGTCAGCTGAATCGGCACGTCCACGGTGACCTTCTCACCGCGACGCACCAGCAGCAGGTCGACGTGCTCGAACGTGTCCCTGATCGGGTCACGCTGAATCGCCTTCGGCAGCGCCAGCGCCTGGGTGCCGTCGCTGACGTCGATGGCGAAGAGCTGGTTGGCGCCACCCTTACGGATCGCCGCCGCGAACTCACGGGCCGGCAACGCGATGTGCTTGGGCTTCTCGCCATGGCCGTACAGCACGGCGGGCACCTTGCCGGCCCGGCGGGTACGACGGGCACCACCCTTGCCGAACTCGGTGCGGGGCTCGGCGCTGATCTTTACCTCGGACACGGGGAAACTCCTGATGCTTCGCTGCGGCAGCTTGTCGTCTGGCGGTGCTGGGCGGGGGGCTCGCAGGGGCTCATGCGTCAGAAGACTGCCCGGAGCACCGCGTCGATCACGGTGCCTCCGTGCGGCGCTTCTCAGCGGCCCGCAGGGCACCCTCGCCGTGGCAACCGCACCAGTCTACCCGAGCGGTTTCCAAGGTTTCCGGCAGTCCCCGTACCCGCCCGCACTCCCCCGCCCGACACCGGCCCGACGGTCAGCCGTGAGCCGTGGTCAGCTCAGCCCGCCGAAGAGCGTGGTCACCGAACCGTCGTCGAAGACCTCGCGGATCGCCCGGGCCAGCAGCGGCGCGATCGACAGCACGGTGAGCTTGTCGAGCTGCTTCTCCGGCGGCAACGGCAGCGTGTTGGTCACCACGACCTCGCTGATCGGGCTGTTCTTCAACCGCTCCGTCGCCGGATCGGACAGCAACGCGTGGGTCGACGCCACGATCACGTCCGCCGCGCCCGACTCCTTCAGGATGTCCGCCGCCCGGCAGATCGTGCCGCCCGTGTCGATCATGTCGTCGACGATCAGGCAGACCCGACCCTCGACCTCACCGACCACCCGGTTCGCCACCACCTGGTTCGGCTTCATCGGGTCCCGGGTCTTGTGGATGAACGCCAGCGGGCAACCACCCAACCGGTCCGTCCACCGCTCGGCCACCCGCACCCGGCCCGAATCCGGCGCCACCACGGTCATCGGCCGGCCCGCGTACTTGCGCTCCACGTACTCGGCCAGGATGTCCATCGCGAAGAGGTGGTCCACCGGACCGTCGAAGAAGCCCTGGATCTGCGCGGTGTGCAGGTCCACGGTGAGGATCCGGTTCGCCCCGGCGGTCTTCAGCAGGTCGGCGACCAGCCGCGCCGAGATCGGCTCCCGGCCACGGTGCTTCTTGTCCTGCCGGGAGTACGGATAGAACGGCAGGACGACCGTGATCCGCTTGGCCGAACCACGCTTCAGCGCGTCAACCATGATCAGGGTCTCCATGACCCACGTGTTCACCCCGTGCGTGACCGACTGCACCACGAAGGCGTCCGAACCGCGTACCGAATCCTTGAACCGTACGAAGATCTCGCCGTTGGCGAACTCGTACGCGTCGGCCGGCGTCGGCGCTACGCCGAGCACCTCACCGATCTCCCTGGCCAGCTCCGGAAAGCCACGTCCGGAAAAGAGCATCAGGCTCTTGCGGTTTTCGGCGACGATGCTGCCCATGGGCCCGTCTGCTCCCGTATTTGGTCGGCGGTACCCGGCCTGCGGTGGTGGTCGGCCGGGGACTATTCGGTTGCAGTATCTCCCGCCCCCGGCGTACCGCCCACCGACTCGGCGGTGCCGTGGATTGCCTCACCTTCACTTGCGGACGACGTCGCGGCCGGAGCACCCTGCGCACCCCGGAGAGCGCGCTCGGCCGCCTCGGCGGAAACCGTGCCCGCACGCTTACGCGCCACCCACCCGTCCACGTTGCGCTGCGGCGCCCGGGTAACCCCCAACGCACCCGGCGGCACGTCGTTGCTTATCGCGCTGCCCGCCGCCACGTACGCCCCGGCACCCACCTCGACCGGCGCGATGAGGCTCGTGTCGCAGCCCACGAAAGCCGCCTCGCCGACCACGGTGCGGTGCTTGTTCACCCCGTCGTAGTTCACGAAGATCGTCGCCGCGCCGATGTTCGCCCTCGCCCCGATCGTCGCGTCACCCACGTACGACAGGTGCGGCACCTTGGCACCGGCACCCACCTCGGAATTCTTCACCTCGACGAACGTGCCGACCTTCGACCGCTCCGCCAGTCGCGCAGCCGGTCGCAGGTACGCGTACGGACCGACGCTGGCGCCCGGACCCACCTCGGCGCCGACCGCGTGGCTGCGCAGCACCGTAGCGCCGGGGCCAACCACCGTGTCGATCAACGTCACGTCCGGCCCCACCACCGCGCCGCTGCCGACCACCGAACCGCCACGCAGCTGGGTGTTCTGATCCACCACCGCGTCGCGGTCCAAGGCGACGGTCACGTCGATCCAGGTGGTCTCGGGGTCGAGCAGGCTGACGCCGGCACGCATCCAACGCTCGTTTACCCGGTCGCGCAGCAGTCGGCGCAACGCCGCCAGCTCCACCCGGTCGTTGCAGCCGAGCGTCTCGGTGTGGTCGGCCGCCAGGTGCACTCCCACCGGTTCACCTGCCGAGACCAGCATCTTGAAGACGTCGGTGAGGTACTCCTCACCCTGGTCGTTGTCGGTGGACAGCTTGCCGAGCACATCCCGCAGCCGCGCCGCGTCGAACGCGTAGATGCCGGCGTTGATCTCCCGGACCGCCAGCTGGGTGGGGGTCGCGTCACGCTGCTCGACGATCTGTTCCAGCCGGCCCGCCCCGTCCCGCACGATGCGTCCGAGGCCGGTCGGATCCGGAACCTCCGCGGCGAGCACCGTCGCTGCGGCACCCTCGCTCTCGTGCGCCGTCACCAGCTCGACGACGGTCTCGGGCCGCAGCAACGGCACATCGCCGTTGAGCACCACCACGGTCCCGGTGACCTCCGGAGAGGCCTCCAGCGCGATCCGCACCGCGTGGCCGGTGCCGAGCTGCTCCGCCTGGTGAACAGCGGTGGCCTCCGGGGCGATCCCGGCGAGGTGGGCGCGAACCTGGTCCGCGCCGTGCCCGACCACCACCAGGGTGCGCGCGGCACCCAGCGGGTCGGCCGCGTTGAGCACGTGACCCACCAGGGTCCGGCCGAGCAGCGGGTGCAGCACCTTCGGCAACGAGGACTTCATCCGCTTGCCCTCACCGGCGGCGAGTACGACGACGGTGCGGGGGTGGGGCTCGGACACGACGTGGCTCCCGTCGGAACGCGGACAGTCTCGCGGCCATGCTAACCGGACAATCCGGCCTGGTCGGCAGGGGTACGAGGATCGGCAGTTGGGGGCGATGGCTGGGGTGCCTGGATTCGAACCAGGAGCTCAAGGCTCCAAAGGCCTGCGGGTTGCCGTTACCCCACACCCCATTGACATGTCAAGCCGACAGGCCGCATCAACCCACGAAAGTGCGTTCAGCCGCGGACCGGAACAGCTCGGCGATCATACCTTCTATTCGCCAGTAGAGCTCGCGGCTACGCGGCACGTTGATCACGAGACAGCCTCGGTACTCGTCGCCGGTGTTCCGACGGACGGTGGTGGGGTTGTGCTTCTTCAGCGTCGCCCGCCGGAACCGTTCGCGCGGCAATCCGAGCTCGGCCGCCCACCACTCGGCCGCCGCGTCCGGATCGGCGGTCTCATGGATGCTCACCCGGTAGGTCGGCACGGCACGGTCGACCCCGCAGACTTCGAGGAAGCGGAGAAAGAGGGAGTGCAGGCCCGGATCACTGTTCACGAACTGAACGTGGTCATCGCGACGCCACGGCTTCGATTTGGTGCCCTCACACCAGTAGACAGCCGCTCCGATCAGGAGCAGATCACGCTCGTCGAGCTGGCCGACCAACTGCGCGGCTACGGCATGCACCTCCCCCTGCGCCTCGTCCCGCGCCCGGCGGTGGGCCGCCCACCGCGCCTCGGCCATCGTCCTGGCGTGTTGACGCCGAGACTCCGGTCCCTCCTCGGGGTCGCGCTCGAGTGGGATGTGCCGGACCCAGAGGTAGGCCGTCGACCGGCTCACCCCGAGCCGTCGCGCGATCTCCGGGACCGGATGACCCGTCGAGCGCAGCGCCACCGCCTCCGCCCGCAGGTCGTCCTTCGCCCTGGGGCGGCGGGTACGTTCCGGTGCGGGTACGCCCCGCAGCAGCTCCTGGACGCGGTGCCGACCGAGGCCCGTACGGGCACGAATCTCCCGGACCGACAGCTGCTCCTCGGTGCGCAGCCGGCGCACTTCGTGGGCGTCGAAACCAGCCATGTGGCGCAGGTTAGGACGAACGTACGACACCTCTGGCATCCATTCGTGTCGCTGTCTGATGTGATCTACCAGGGCCGTAAGTTACGGTGACGTAGGCGTAGATTCGCGATCCGATCGTCCCCTGCGAGGTGCCATGTCCGCCGCCGTTCTCGACCCTCATCCGACCGGCCCCAAGCCCCTCACCCAGGGCACCCAGTCACGCGGCATCCTGATCGCGCTGTGGTCCTTCGTGGTGATCCCGTTCGCGGCGCTGATCGCCGCCGTGCCGGTGGCCTGGGGTGGCTGGCTCAGCTGGGTCGACGTGGGAATCGCGGCCTTCTGGTACGTGGTGTCGGGCCTGGGCATCACTGTCGGCTACCACCGATACTTCACCCACGGCTCGTTCAAGGCGAAGCGGTGGCTGCGCATCGCGATGGCCGCCTCGGGCTCACTCGCCGTGCAGGGCGAGATCATCCAGTGGGTGGCCGACCACCGGCGGCACCACGCCTTCTCCGACCTGGAGGGGGACCCGCACTCACCGTGGCGGTTCGGCACCACGGTGCGGGGTCTGATCAAGGGACTGTTCCACGCCCACATGGGCTGGCTGTTCGGCCGGGAGTTGTCCAACCGGGAGCGCTTCGCGCCGGATCTGGTGGCCGACCGGGACATCCGGCGGATGGACCGGTTCTTCCCGGTGCTGGTGGTCGTCTCGGTGCTCGGGCCGGCGGCGATGGGCTGGCTGTTGACGTGGTCCTGGCAGGGGGCGTTGACCGCGCTGTTCTGGGCCGGCCTGGTCCGCATCTCGCTGCTGCACCACGTCACCTGGTCGATCAACTCGGTGTGCCATGTGTACGGGGAGCGGCCGTTCATGATGCGCCACGGCGACCGGGCGGCGAACTTCTGGCCCCTGGCGCTGGTGTCGTTCGGGGAGAGCTGGCACAACCTGCACCATGCCGACCCGACGAGCGCCCGGCACGGTGTCCTACGGGGGCAGATCGACATCTCGGCCCGGGTGATCTGGCTGTTCGAGAAGGTGGGCGCGGCGTGGGACGTGCGCTGGCCGAAGCCGGAACGGATCGCGGCGAAGCTGGCGAAGCCGACGGCCTCCGGGTAACCGGGCGGCCAACCCGCAAGTTACCTGGCAGTATGTTCGGGTGACCGGGCGGAAAGCAGGCAGCATCCCACGACAGGGCGTCACCGAGCGCCAGCGAGGTGATGAGATGGCCGAGGCTCCCAACGAGGAGGGCGGCAAGCGGCGGCGGGCGGTGCCCGCGTCGGCGAAGCCGACATCCCGGGTCCGCATGTCCGCCGCCCAGCGTCGTGAGCAGTTGATCTCGATCGGTCGGCAGATCTTCGCCGAGCGCGGCTTCGACGCCACCTCCATCGAGGAGGTGGCGTCGCGCGCGAAGGTTTCCAAGCCGGTGATCTACGAACACTTCGGCGGCAAGGAAGGGCTCTACGCGGTCGTGGTGGACCGGGAGGTCCGAGCCCTGCTGGACCGGATCACCACGGCGCTGACCGCAGGTCATCCACGGGAGCTGCTGGAGCAGGCCGCGTTGGCTCTGCTCGGCTACATCGAGGAGGAGACCAGCGGGTTCCGGGTGTTGGTGCGGGAGTCGCCGGTGCTGTCGGCGACCGGCAACTTCAGCAGCGTGATGAACGACGTCGCGCACCAGGTGGAGCACATCCTCGGCGCGGAGTTCTCCAGTCGCGGCTACGACCCGAAGTTGGCCGAGTTGTACGCGCAGGCGCTGGTGGGCATGGTCGCGTTGACCGGTCGCTGGTGGCTGGAGGTGCGTAAGCCGCGGAAGGAGACGGTTGCCGCGCACCTGGTGAACCTTTCCTGGAACGGGTTGTCCCATCTGGAGGCGAAGCCGGGCCTGATCACCGCAGGCGGACGCTGACCGTCCGCCGTACCTGGTCAGCTACGGCGGTGGATCTCGGCGACCGGGTGGTTTCGGCGGCTCCGTTCGGCCTCGGCGTCCTCGTGCGGGCCCACCTTGTCGTAGAGGCCGGTGCCGAGCAGGAGCAGCCCGAAGAGCATCGAGACGACCACCGTCGACATGGAGAAGTTCAGGAAGTTGGCGTCGGTCTGGAGCACCGACATCATCAGGATGCTGGTGACCAGGAAGACGGCTCCGGCGGTGAGGTTCATGTAGTGGCCGAGGTTGCCGCGCCGGGACGCGCCGATGATGAGCACGACTCCGAAGACGATGGAGACCAGCGAGAAGGCCAGGTTGGTGCGGAGGCCGAGGGCCCAGTTGCCGTTCCGGCCGAAGAGCGGGTCGCCCCAGGTGAGGGCGGTGCCCCAGACACCGAAGATCAGGATGTAGAGCCCGACCAGACCGGACAGCGCCCGGTAGAACGGCCGCGCCGGATGGTTGACCGGAAAGTGCGGCATCGACCCCTCCACGCAAAGCGGGACAACAACGACATTGTCCCGCACCCGCGCAGCCCACGTCCCCCGAACGCCAACACAGCAGCAGCAATCCGGCGAAGGCACGCCAGGAATCGGCCGCGAGGCCGCCCGAGGCGCAACCAGGCACCTCAAGATCCCCGCCCTCCGGCCGGGCGCTCCGGACGGATGCGCAACCCCGACAGGTCTTCGCCGGAGCCCGACCCGCGCAGGGATCAAGCCTGACCGCCCGGAGCGGGTCGGGCTCCGGCGAGGACCACAACCGAAACCAAGCCGGGTCGGGCTCCGGCGAGAACCACAACCGGAACCAGAAAAGCAGAACCTCAGAGCACGAGCCGAGCCTTCTGCCACGCCTCGTGCTCGTCGTCGGTGCCGACCTTGCCGTACATGCCGGCCATCAGCAGCACCAGGCTGAGCACCATGTGGACGATCACCGTGGCGACGCTCAGGTTGAAGATGTTGGCCTCGGTCCGGATGAAGGCGAGGCCGGCCAGGCTGACCACCATGAGCAGGTACGCCGACCACTGGTTGACCAGCACGTCGAGGTTGCGCCCGATGGCGGTGCCGGCCAGCACGATCGCGCCGACCACGATGTTGAACAGGGAGAAACCGAGGTTCGTGCCCTGTCCCAGGGCCTGGGTGTCGCCCTGACCGAAGAAGGGCTCACCGGTGCTGGTCAGGAGGCCGATCACACCGAAAGCCACCAGGTACAGACCGATCAGCCCGCCGATCGCCCGGTAGATCGGCCGCGCGGGGTGGTTGACGGGGGTGTGGGCCATGTCTGTGTCTCCAACGCCGTTGGTTGAGGGTCGACGGCGATTCTCCCGCATCCGGCTGTGTGACGCCGCACACGGGGTCCCGGCACGCCACGTCGGGTGGTGTGGCCGGTCGGGGTGGGCGGTCAGCTCGCGGGGATCTCGTCGGCCAGGGTGAGCCAGGCCTGCTCGGCCTCCTCCCGCTCGCCGCGTACCTGGGTGAGCTGGGCGTCCAGCTCGGCCACCCTGGAGTAGTCGGTGGCGTTCGCGGCGAGCTGGTCCAGCAGCGCGGCTTCCTTCTGTTCCAGCTTGCCGACCTGCCGTTCGAGCCGGGACAGCTCCTTGCGGACCTGCCGGGCCTCGGCGGCGCTCATCCCACCGGCGGCCGGGGCGGTGGTCGGTGCCGCGGATGCCGGGGTACGGCCGGGCCCCGGTCGGTCGTTGACCCGGGCGAGGTATTCGTCGACACCGCCGGGCAGGTGCACCAGCCGGCCGTCGCCGAACATCCCGTAGGCCGTGTCGGCCACCCGCTCGATGAGGTAGCGGTCGTGGCTGGCCACCACGATCGTGCCGGGCCAGGAGTCGAGCAGGTCCTCCAACGCGGCAAGGGTGTCGGTGTCGAGGTCGTTTGTGGGCTCGTCGAGCAGCAGCACGTTCGGTTCACTGGCGAGCAGCCGCAGCATCTGGAGTCGACGCCGCTCGCCGCCGGAGAGGTCACCGACCGGGGTCCAGAGACGCCTGTCGTCGAAGCCGAACACCTCGGCGAGCTGGGCGGCGGAGATCTCCCGGTCGCCGAGGCGGACCCGCCGGGCGACCTCCTCGACGGCTTCGAGGACGCGCAGTTCGCTCGGCAGTTCGGCGAGTTCCTGGGAGAGGAAGGCGGGTCGTACGGTGCTGCCGGTGATCAGCCGCCCACTGTCGGGGCGGGTGACGCCGGCCAGCATCCGCAGCAGGGTGGTCTTGCCCGCGCCGTTGGCACCGAGGATGGCGACCCGGTCGCCGGGGCCGACCTGCCAGGTGGCGTCTTCGAGGATGGTCTTGGGGCCGGCGTGCAACCTGACGTGTTCCAGGTCGTACACCTGCTTGCCGAGCCGGGCGGTGGCGAGCCGTTGCAGCGACATGGTGTCGCGCGGCGGCGGCACATCGGCGATCAGCGCGTTCGCGGCGTCGATGCGGAACTTCGGCTTCGAGGTGCGGGCCGGGGGGCCACGGCGCAGCCAGGCGATCTCCTTGCGGAGCAGGTTCTGCCGGCGGGCCTCGGTGGCGGCGGCGATGCGTTCCCGCTCGGCGCGGGCGAGGATCCAGGCCGCGTAGCCGCCCTCGTAGGCCCGCACGGTCTGGTCGGCGACCTCCCAGGTGGTGGTGCAGACGGCGTCGAGGAACCAGCGGTCGTGGGTGACCACGACCACGGCGCCCTTGCGGCCGAGCAGGTGCCGGGCCAGCCAGTCGACGCCGCTGACGTCGAGGTGGTTGGTGGGCTCGTCGAGGATGAGCAGGTCGGCGTCGCGGACCAGCAGGGCGGCCAGGGCCACCCGGCGGCGCTCGCCGCCGGACATCGGCCCGACCGGAGCGTCGAGACCCAGGTGGGGCATGCCGAGCCCGTCGAGGATGGCGCGTACGCCGGCGTCGCCGGCCCATTCGTGCTCCGCGCCCATGCTCTCGGCGAGCCACTCGGTGCCGAGGACGACGTCGCGGACGGTGGCCTCGGGGCTGAGGGTGAGGTTCTGTGGCAGCCAGGCGACTCGCAGGTCGCGGCGGTGGGTGACCCGGCCGTCGTCGGGTTCCTCGGTACGGGTCAGCATTCGTAGCAGCGTGGACTTGCCGGCGCCGTTGAGCCCGACGACGCCGATCCGGTCGGCGTCGTCCAGGCCGAGCGAGACGTCGGTGAGCAGTGGCCCGGCCGCGCCGTAGCCCTTGGACACCCGGTCCAGGTTGACGATGTTGGCCACGTACCCACCTTTCATGATCAAGGCGTCCCGGTGCCGGCTGGCACCTGGGGACGCCTGTCGTTCCAGGGTACGCGGAGCTTCCCTCACGTCGGCGGACCGTCCCGCATCGGCGGCTCGGCGCCACCCCTGGTCGGCCGCCTGTCGACCTGAGCCGTCTGTGCTCTCGCCACCCGGCCCGCCTGGGGAGAACGAGGGGGTTTCCGGCCAGTTCCGACCGGGTGTGGCGCTTGCCGAGGCCGGGCCGTGGGCGTCAGGTGATCCGGGCCCCGTGTACCGGGCCGTGGGCGACGCGGGCCTGCCGGCACACCCCGGCGGCCTCCAGTTCGGCGGCGACGCGTTCGGCGTCGGCGGCGTCGGCGGTGAGGAACACGCAGGTGGGCCCGGAGCCGGAGACGATGCCGGCCAGTGCACCGGCCGCCTCACCGGCCTTCAGAGTGTTCGCCAGCGACGGCCGCATGGCCAGGGCGGCGTCCTGGAGGTCGTTGCCGAGGGTGGGGGCGAGCACCCGGGGGTCGCGCTGCCGCAGCGCGGCGAGCAGGCCGTCGGTGCTGCCCAGGGGCGGCCCGGCAGCGCCGGTCTCGCGGAGCCTGTCGAGTTCCCGGTACGCCTGCGGGGTGGACAGACCGCCGTCGGCGATGGCGACCACCCAGTGCCAGGAGGTGGGTCGGGCCAGCACCGGGCTGACCGCCTCACCTCGGCCGGTGCCCAGCGCGGTACCGCCGTGGATCAGGAAGGGCACATCCGAGCCGAGGTCGGCGGCGATGCTCGCCAACTCGTCACGGGACAGACCGGTGCCCCACAGTGCGTCGCAGGCGACCAGGGCGGCCGCGGCGTCCGCGCTGCCGCCCGCCAGCCCGCCGGCCAGCGGGATCTGCTTGCGCAGGTGCAGCCGGGCGTGCGGCATCACGCCGGCGTACCCGGCGAGGGCGTGCGCCGCCCGGATGATCAGGTTGGAGTCGTCGAGGGCGAGTTCCCCGGTGCCCTCGCCCTCCATGGTGAGGGTGAGTGTGTCGCCGCGCCGCGCGGTCAGCTCGTCGTAGATCGAGATCGCGTGGTAGACGGTGTTCAGCTCGTGGTAGCCGTCCCGGCGCAGCGGACCGACCCCCAGGTGCAGGTTCACCTTGGCGGGCACCCGTACCCGGACCGGACCGCTGGCCCCACGCGGCTCGTCGTCCTCCGGACGCCAGGCCTCGGTCACGGGGTGATGTCCCGGATGGGCAACCGCACGTCGAACGGCTTGGTCACGATCAGCTCCTCGGCGGAGTCGGCGACCAGCTCGTAGCGGCCGTCGACAAGGTCGTACGCGTACACGTGCACGGGATTCTGCTCGATCCGCCAGTAGTGCGGGATCCCGGCGTCGGCGTAGTGGTTGTCGGCGACCACCGGGCTTCTGGACAGCACCACGTCCGGCTCGAAGGTGTTGCGACGGTTGATCACCACCCCGACCGCGGTGGCAGGCGCGACAATGGTGTGGTTGGCCGGGCGTTGCCGGACCGGGTCCGGGCCCCACATGCCGGACCCGTCGGGGCCGATCGGCTGCGCGGTCACGGGTACACCTCCTCGGCGGGCACGGGCTCAGCCTACTGGGCTGCCGGCGTACGGCTCGGAGCCGACGCGGCCACGGCGGCGAACTGCTCGACGGTGAGTGACTCGCCGCGTGCTCCGGGGTCGACGCCGGCCGCGATGAGGGCGGCGGCGGCCCGGTCGGCGCCGCCGGCCCAGCCGGCCAGGGCGGCGCGCAGGGTCTTGCGTCGCTGCGCGAAGGCGGCATCCACCACCGCGAAGACCTGCTCCCGGGGAACGTCGGCGCGGGGCGGCTCGCGGCGGGTGAAGGCGACCAGACCGGAGTCGACGTTGGGCACCGGCCAGAACACGTTCGGCGGAACCTTCCCGGCGGCGCGGGCGCGGGCGTACCAGGCGAGTTTGACCGACGGGATGCCGTACACCTTGGAGCCGGGACCGGCCACGAGCCGGTCGGCGACCTCCTTCTGCACCATGACCAGCCCGTGCCGGAGGCTTGGCAACTCGGCGAGCAGGTGCAGCACCACGGGCACGGCGACGTTGTAGGGCAGGTTCGCCACCAACGCGGTGGGTGCCGGGTCGGTCAGGTCGGCGGCGGTGATCCGCAGGGCGTCGGCGTGGTGCACGCTGAGCCGTTCGGCTGCCGGTCCGGCGTGCCGGGCGGCGGTGCCGGCGAGTGCACCGGCCAGCGTGGAATCGATCTCGACGGCGTGCACGTGGGCGGCGGCGGGCAGCAGGGCGAGGGTGAGCGAGCCCAACCCGGGACCGACCTCCAGCGCCACGTCGTCTCCGGTGAGTCCGGCGGTGGCGACGATCCGGCGAACGGTGTTGGGGTCGTGCACGAAGTTCTGGCCGAGCTTCTTGGTGGGCGCGACGCCGAGCCGGGCGGCGAGGTCCCGGATCTCCGCCGGGCCGAGCAGGTCTGCGGCCATAACCCGACAGCGTACGGGTCAGCCGCCGGCGCCGGCCGCGTGCCAGGGACCGAAGGCCCGGTCACCGGTGGCCGAGATGGCGGCGCAGAGTTCGTCGAGGTCGGCGCCGGTGGTGGCGGCCAGTGCCCGGACGGTAAGCGGGATCAGGTACGAGGCGTTGGGGCGGCCGCGGTGCGGTACGGGGGTGAGGTACGGCGCGTCGGTCTCCACCAGGATCTGGTCGAGCGGGGTCAGCGCGGCCGCCTCGCGTAGCGCCCCGGCACTGGCGAAGGTGACGGTGCCGGCGTAGCTGAGCAGGTAGCCCCGGCGGACGCACTCGGCGGCGAACTCGGCGTCGCCGGAGAAGCAGTGCATCACCACCGTGTCCGGTGCGCCCTCGTCGTCGAGGATGCGCAGCACGTCGGCGTGCGCGTCCCGGTCGTGGATCACGAGCGTCCGGCCGTACCGCTTGGCGATGGCGATGTGGGCCCGGAAGCTCTCCTCCTGCGCGGCGCGGCCCTCGTCGCCGGTGCGGTAGCGGTCCATTCCGGTTTCGCCGACACCGCGGACCCGGTCCTGACCGGCCAGTGCCTCGATCTCGCGCAGGGCCTCGTCGAGGTCGGCCAGTCGGGGTGCCTCGTTGGGGTGCAGGGCGACCGTGGCCACCACCGCCGGGTAGCTGCCGGCCACCTCGGCACCCCAGCGGGACGAGGCGACGTCCACCCCGACCTGCACCAGCCGGTCCACCCCCACCTTCGCGGCGACGTCGATGGCCGCCGCGACCGGATCGGTGGCGTCGCCGCCACCGGGCACCCCGGCCTCGCTGACGGTGATGTCGAGGTGGGTGTGGCTGTCCAGTACCGGTCGGGGCAGCGGCTCGGGTGCGGGTGGGAACTCTCCGGCACGACGGGCGGCGCGCTGGCTACGGGACTCGTTCGGCTCGCTCATCTCCTCGACAGCATCACACACGGGACGAGTCCACCCGGACGCCACCCGGAGTTCACCTCGGCTACGCCCCGCGCACCTACCGTCGCGGGGTGGACGCGCGAAGCGAGCTTTCCCGGGCCGGCGGTACGGTGCCGGAGCGGACCGGTCTGCGGGTGGCGTTCGGTGGCGCGGTCTATCCCGCGGAGGAGATCGCCCGGGGCGCGGCGTACGAGTTGTTCAGCGCCGACGAGGTGTCCGGTTTCGAGTGGGCGCCCCGGTCGAGCTCGGCGCTGCCGTGGCGACGGTTCGTGCATGTCACCGAGGTGACCGCCGTGCACGGGGCGACCGAGCAGGCCGAGGATCCGGAGTCTCCCCTGCTGGTGCCGCTGCACCGGGAGCGGGGCTGGTCGGAGGTGCACCGGCTGGCCCAGCAGCCGGCCGCCGCGGACGACCCGTTGATCACCGCGGTCCGCGCCTCGGCCGGCGTACGGCGTGGCACCCGGATGATGAAGATCCTCTCGGCCCGGCAGCTCGCCGGATACGTGCGGGGCTGGCTGCCGCACGGTTTCTGCTACCGGGAACACGACGTGGCGCACCTGCGCACCCCGGCGACGACAAGCGTGCTGCGTACCGACGGCGGCGATGGCCGGGACGGTGCGGACGTGACGTACGCGCTGCGGTGGCGTGCCGCCGACCCGGGTGACTACGACGTGCCGGCCGGTGCGGCGTACCGCGGTCTGGCGGCGCTGGGTGCCCGGGACCGGTTGGGTCCGGCGGTGCTCGGTACCGGTTTCACGCCGAGCAACCACCACCTGATTCCCGAGTTCGTCACCCGGGACTTCGCCGACCTGCCGATGCCGGCGAACGCCACCCTGCTGGCCTACCCGGCGGAGGGCCTGGAGGTGGTGCTCTACGCCTACCAGGCCGAGCAGCGGGGCTGGCTGCGGATGGTCGGGCCGCAGTGGCGACACCTGCTCGCCGCGGTGCCGGGCCTGTCACCGGATCAGGAGTACGTGCCGACCGGGGAGGCACCGCGTTCCACCCGGCTGGTGGGTACCTACGCGGGCGGGGAGTACGAGGCGGTGGCCGACCTGCCCGGCGACTTCCGGGTACTGGCGCTGACCCGGGCCGCCCGGTACCCGGTCGACGGGGTGAGCCGACGGGTGCGGCTGGCCGCCTGGCGGGGGGTGCCGTGTCTGGTGCTGCGCGAGGAGGCGGGCTGGTTGCGGTTGCGGCTGCGCCGCCCGGATCCGGACGCGGTCGCCGCCACCGGGGCACAGTGTCACGAACGGGGCGTCTACGAGACATGGGCGCCGGGCGGTGAGGTCACCGACGATCAGGTGGTGGACCACCCGTACCTCCTCTGAGCTGGCCCGTCGGGTCGGCGGGGCAGGAATATCGGATGCCCGCCGGGGAAGGCTCGATCTCCCACCTTGACAGGAGGACGAGATGCCCTTCATCACCGTCGGCACGGAGAACTCCGCGCCCATCGACCTGTACTACGAGGACCATGGGTCGGGTCAGCCGATCGTGCTGATCCACGGGTTCCCCTTCAACGGGGCGACATGGGAGAAGGTCTCCGGGCCGCTGCTCGACGCCGGTTACCGGGTGATCACGTATGACCGACGCGGTTACGGCAACTCGGCGCAGCCGACGTTCGGGTACGACTACGACACCTTCGCCGCCGACCTCGACGTGCTGATGACCGAGCTGGATCTGCGCAACACGATCCTGGTCGGCCACTCGATGGGCACCGGCGAGGTGACCCGCTACCTGGGCGCGTACGGCTCGGAGCGGGTGGACCGGGCGGTGCTGCTGGCGCCGCTGGCACCGTACCTGCGGCACGCGCCGGACAACCCGGAGGGCGTCGAGGCGAGCATCTTCGAGGGGTTCAAGCAGGCGATCGTGCAGGACCGGTTCGCCTACCTCACCCAGTTCTGCAACAACTTCTTCAACTACGACGAGAACAAGGGCAAGCTGGTCAGCGAGGAGGCGTACCGGGCGCACTGGAACATCGGGGCGATGGCCTCCGCCAAGGCCACGCACGACAGCGTGGACGCCTGGGGCACCGACTTCCGGGCCGACGTGTCCCGGATCGACGTGCCGGTGCTGATCGTGCAGGGCGACAAGGACAACGTGCTGCCGTACCCGAAGACCGGTCAGCGGTTGCAGCCGATGCTCGCCGACAGCCGGTTGGTCACCCTCAAGGGCGCACCGCACGGCACCCCGTGGACCAACGCCACCGAGGTGAACCAGGCGATCATGGAGTTCATCGGCTCGCCGGCCATGGCCCGCGCCTGAGCCGGCCGCCGTCCGGTGCGGTCCGCACCGGTCCCAGGCGGGCAACACGACGGGCGCGACCCGGTACCGGGTCGCGCCCGTCGTGACGGCGGTCAGCTCTCGAGCCGGGCCAGTTCCTCGTCCACGATCGAGGGGTCGAGCTTGCGGAAGACCGGCTTGGGCGCGGCGAGCGGCCGGCCCACCACGAGCGGTACCGACTCCCATCGCGCGCCCTGGGTGTAGTCACCGGTCAGCACCGGGTACGCGGGGCCGACGTCGAGGTCGGCGACCTCCTCGATCACCGGCATCGGGGCGTGCACCCCGGTGCCGCCGAGCAGCTCGTGGATCTTCTGTGCGGAGTGCGGCAGGAACGGGGTGAGCAGCGTGTTGGCGTCGCTGACCACCTGGAGGGCGACGTGCAGGATGGTGCCCATCCGGGGCTTGTCCGCCGCGTCCTTGAGCTTCCACGGCGCCTGCTCGGAGAGGTACTTGTTCGCCTCGGCGACCACCTTCATCGCCTCGCCGATGGCCTGCTTCTGCCGGTGCCTGGCGATCAGGTCGCCGACCGTGCCGAAGCCGGAGCGCGCCACGGCCAGCAGTGCCTCGTCGGCCTCGGTGAGCCCGGCCGGGTCGATCGCCGGGATCTCGCCGAAGTTCTTCGCCGCCATCGAGACGGACCGGTTGACCAGGTTGCCCCAGCCGGCGACCAGCTCGTCGTTGTTGCGGCGCAGGAACTCGGCCCAGGTGAAGTCGGTGTCGTTGTTCTCCGGCCCGGCCACCGCGATGAAGTAGCGCAACGCGTCGGCGTCGTACCGCTGGAGGAAGTCCCGGACGTAGATGACCACCCGGCGCGAGGAGGAGAACTTGCGTCCCTCCATGGTCAGGAATTCGCTGGAGACCACCTCGGTGGGCAGGTTGAGCCGGCCGAGCTGGCCCGGTTCGCCGCCCCGGCTGCCCTCACCGGAGTAGCCGGCGAGCAGCGCGGGCCAGATCACCGAGTGGAAGACGATGTTGTCCTTGCCCATGAAGTAGTAGGCCTGGGCGTCCTTGCCCGCGCCGTCGGTGGACCACCATTTCCGCCATGCTTCCGGGTCGCCGGTGCGGCGGGCCCACTCGATGGAGGCGGACAGGTAGCCGATGACGGCGTCGAACCAGACGTAGATCCGCTTGTCGGTGCGCTCGCGCCAGCCGTCCAGCGGGATCGGCACGCCCCACTCCAGGTCCCGGGTGATGGCCCGGGGGTGCAGGTCGTCCAGCAGGTTCTTCGAGAAGCGCAGTACGTTCGGGCGCCAGCCCTCCCGGGTGTCCAGCCACTGCCGCAGCACGTCGGCCAGGGCGGGCAGGTCGAGGAAGAAGTGCTCGGTCTCGACGAACTCCGGCGCCTCACCGTTGATCTTCGACCGCGGGTTGATCAGGTCGATCGGGTCGAGCTGGTTGCCGCAGTTGTCGCACTGGTCGCCGCGGGCGCTGTCGTAGCCGCAGATCGGGCAGGTGCCCTCGATGTACCTGTCGGGCAGGGTCCGGCCGGTGGACGGCGAGATCGCCCCCATTGTGGTTTTCGGCACGATGTAGCCGTTGCGGTACATCCCCTCGAACAGCTCCTGCACCACGGCGTAGTGGTTGCCGGTGGTGGTGCGGGTGAACAGGTCGTAGGAGAGACCGAGACCGTGCAGGTCCTCGACGATCACCCGGTTGTACCGGTCGGCCAGTTCCCGCGGTGTCAGCCCCTCGGCGTCGGCCTGCACCTGGATCGGCGTGCCGTGTTCGTCGGTGCCGGAGACCATGAGCACGTCGTGGCCGGCCATCCGCATGTACCGGGCGAAGACGTCGGAGGGAACGCCGAAACCGGAGACGTGGCCGATGTGGCGCGGGCCGTTGGCGTACGGCCAGGCCACCGCCGCGAGAACGTGACTCATGGACAGAAAGCCTAGTGACCCTCGCGCGGTGACCGCGAACCAATAGGCCCCCCGGGTCGGCGTGGAGGTTCGGCCGCCGTCGGCGCGTCGTCCGATTTGTCGCCGACACGCTGCTTGAGCTGCCCGATCAGCCACCTTCCCCGGTGTCCAATGAAACGTGTGACTGGCAGCCGAGCCGCCCGAGACCACTCCGACGGCCCCTCCCCCGACGCCGGGCCGGAATCCACCGCGCCGCCGCGTGCCCAGGTGGTGGCGCCGCAGCCGCGCGCGGTGCCCCCGGCGGCACCCGACGGCGAGGCCGGGCCGGACCGGGCCGATCCCGCCACCGTCGAGTTGCGGCGCGGAGTCGAGGTGGAGCCGACGACCGGCGCGCCCGTGGACACGCTGCCGCGCCGGGTCCCGGTCCGCTCGGCCGGGCGCCGGGGCCGCCGGCAACGGGCCCGCGACGACGGTACGGCCGACGAGGACACCTTCTGGGCACCGATCGAGGAGGTGCACTGGGACGGCACGCCGGTGCGGCAGGAGCTACCCGGCGACGGAACTCCGTGGTGGCGGCGGTTCTGGCCGGTACGCCGGCACCGGGAACGGAGCAGTCACCCCCCGGATCCCCTGGCGGGACTGTCCGCGATGATCGGGTTGAGCCTCGCGGCGGCCTTCTTCGCCTGGGTCAGCGCCGGCCCGCTCTGGCTCGCCGTCGGGCACGCCACCTCCGGCACGGTGACGGTCACCAGGTGCACCGGCGACGGCCTGACCCAGCGGTGCCGGGGCATTTTCACAGCGGTGGACGAGGAGTTCCGGACCCACGGCGTACGGGTCAGCGGGGTGCCCCGGGACCGGGCGGTGCCCGGTTCGGCCCTGCCCGCCCGGGTGACCGGCCCGGACGGTCACGTCGCCTACGCCGACCGTGGGGTGGGCGCCCAGCTGCGCTGGCTGCTCGGGGTGCTCGGGGTGCTCGGCTGTGCGGTCGGCATCGCCCGCTGGACCGGTGCGACCCGGCTGCCCGACCAGACCGAGCGGCGTTGGGCGATCACCGCCTCGCTGGCCGGTCCGCTGCTGACCGCCCTGGGCTTCCTGATCGCCGCCTGGTAGCGCCCAGGTTCACTGGTGCACCAGGGCGTAGACGTCGCGGCGGCGCAAGCCGTGCGCGGTCGCGACGTCCGTGATCGCGTCCCGCCGGCTTCGGCCGGCCGCCTCCCGCTCGGCGACCGCGGCGCGTAGCGCGTCGTCGTCGGGGCGGACTGCGGGTGTGGCCGGAGCGCCGGCCACGACGAGGGTGATCTCGCCGCGCGGGTCGCCGTCGGCGGCCCACCGGGCCAGTTCACCGAGCGGGCGCCGCAGCACCTCCTCGTAGGTCTTGGTCAGCTCGCGGCAGAGAGCGGCGGGGCGGTCGGCGCCGAACGCGTCGGCCAGGTCGGTGAGCGCGGCGGCGATCCGGTGCGGCGCTTCGAAGAGCACAAGCGTCCGTTCCTCGTCGGCAAGTGCCCGCAGCCGGGCGCGACGGGCACCGGGGGCACGGGGCAGGAACCCCTCGAAGCAGAACCGGTCGCAGGGCAGCCCGGACAGGGCGAGAGCGGTGGTGACGGCGCTGGGACCGGGCGCTGCGGTGACCGGCACCCCGGCGTCCAGGGCGGCGCGGACCAACCGGTAGCCGGGGTCGGAGACGCTGGGCATGCCACCGTCGGTGACCAACGCGACCACGTATCCCTCGGTGAGCACGTCGACCAGTTCCGGGGTGCGCCGTTCCTCGTTGCCCTCGAAGTACGAGACGATCCGGCCGGGGATGGTCACGCCGAGATCGCGGGCGAGTCTGTTCAGTCGGCGGGTGTCCTCTGCGGCGACCACGTCGGCGGCGGCGAGCACGTCCCGCAGTCGGGTGGAGGCGTCGGCGGGGTTGCCGAGCGGCGCGCCGAGCAGAATCAGGCGTCCCGTTTCGGACAATTCACCCACAGCTGCGCACTCCTTCATCGATGGTCGTACCGGATATGGGGACGACAGGCACCACCGACCCCCTTCGCAGCCTACGATCGCCGGGTGACGAGTGCGTCGACAGCACAGAGCGCGAGCCCCGACCAGCCCTCGGAGCCGACAGCCACCACAAACACCGCCACCGATCCGGCGGAGGGTGGCGTACCGGCGACGATCCGCCGCCGGCTGGCCACCGTCGAGGCCGGGCTGGACGCCCGTTCGTGGTTGGCCACGGCGGTGGTGGTGGTCATCGCGGCGGTTCTCCGGTTCGCGAACCTCAGCCATCCACCAGGCAAGATCTTCGACGAGGTCTACTACGCCCGGGACGCCTGGGGGCTCATCGACAAGGGCGTGGAGTGGAACTACACGAACGGCGGTCCGTCGTACGTGGTCCACCCGCCGCTGGGCAAGTGGTTGATCGGCCTCGGCGAGTGGGCCTTCGGTTACCGCGACGCCGAGCACGGCATCTCGGTGCCCGGCCACCTGTTCACCACCGCACCGGAGTTCGGTTGGCGCTTCTCGGCGGCACTGCTCGGCACCCTGTCGGTGCTGCTGCTGGTCCGCATCGGCCGCCGGATGTTCCGCTCCACGGTGCTCGGCTGCGCCGCCGGCCTGCTGCTCGCGGTCGACGGGTTCCACCTGGTGCTCTCCCGCACCGCGCTGCTCGACATCTTCCTGCTCTTCTTCGTCCTGGCCGCCTTCGGCGCGCTGGTGCTGGACCGGGACGCGACCCGCCGCCGTTGGGCCCGGGCACTGGAGTCCGGGCTGGATCCGACCGCCCGGGGGCGGGCCGGCCGTCCGCCCGGTGGCTGGCGGAACTGGCCCTGGTGGCGGCTGGCGACCGGGGTGCTGCTCGGCTGCGCCTTCGCGGTGAAGTGGAGCGCGCTGTTCTTCGTACCCGTCTTCGCGCTGCTGATGTTCCTCTGGGACGTCGGCGCCCGACGGTCGGCCGGGGTGCCCCGGCCGTGGCGGGACACGCTGCTCGACGGCGTGCCCTGGATGGTGCTCGCCGGCCTGCTGATGGCGGTCACCTACGTCGCGACGTGGTCCGGTTGGCTGTTCGGCCAGGAGGGCTACTACCGGCTCGCCGAGCGGTACCCGGACGCCGGGCTCAGCGACGCGCCCGTCGTCGGCCCGCTGTGGAACCTGGTGCAGTACCACCAGGCCGCGCTCGGTTTCCACAGCCAGCTCGACGATCCGCACAAGTACCAGTCGTGGCCGTGGCAGTGGTTGCTGCTGGGCCGGCCGGTGGCGTTCCACTGGACCGGCGAGGGCCCCTGCGGTGCGGCGAGCTGCGCCGAGGAGGTACTGCTGCTGGGCACCCCGCTGCTGTGGTGGTCGTTCCTGCCCGCGCTGGTGGCGCTGGTCTGGCTCGGGCTGGCGCGGCGGGACTGGCGGGCCGGCGCGATCCTGCTCGCCGTGGCATCCGGGCTGCTGCCCTGGTTCTGGTTCGCCCTCGACGGCCGGACGATGTTCTCCTTCTACGCCGCACCGGCGCTGCCGTTCCTGGTGCTCGCCGTGATCTACGTGCTGGGTGCCATCGCCTCGCCAGCGGGGCCGAGCGGCACCCGAGCCGTGACCGGCGCCGAGGAGGAGGCGAGCCGGGACCGCCGGCTGGTCGGTGGGGTGATCGCCGGGGCCTACGTGGCGCTTGTCGTCCTCTGCTTCGCGTACTTCTATCCGATCTTCGTGGGCTCGGTGTTGCCGTACGAGGACTGGTCGGCGCGGATGTGGTTGGACGGCCGCTGGATCTGACCCACCACGAAGGGCCCGTACGCCTCGGCGTACGGGCCCTTCGTCGGGAAATAGGACGCGCCCCGATCGCCTGCCACGGGGGAAGCGGGCGATTGGGGCGCGCACCAGCAGCTTAACCACCCGCGACCGGGGGCACAACGGGGCGGCGCGGGTCAGATTTCCGACGAATGCTCAATGCGACAAGAAGTCAGGGCCGTCGTTGTCGCTGCGTGACTCCTCGCGGACGCTGCGCCGTCGAGGAGGCACCGTCCGGCGGACAGCTGAACCGTTCCGTCCAGCCCTTCAGCTTCCGGTGACATCGCCACGCATCGAATTCCCGTCCGGACTGGACGATCGTCCGGCCGGCAACTCAGTGCCGTTTCGGCCGGCGCGGCAACCAGCCGAAGAACCGCTCCTGCAATGACGTCGGACCGGCGACGTGCAGGTCTTCGGCGGCGGCGGCGAGACAGGCGCCCAGGTAGACACTGAGCATCGCCCGATCCACGCCGTACTCGGTGAGCAACTGCTCCCGTTTGGGCTCGCACGGCCACTGGGCCCCACAGGTGCCGCACGTCCATTCGGGGGTCACCGGGGCGTGCTCGCCCGCCCGCCCGGGAGGCGCGATTCCGTCCGCCTCCGCCACCGTGACACCCGAGCGATCCGTAACACCCGTCATCGCGCTCCCTTCCGCCTCCACCGGGGACGGCGGGCGTGCCGCCCACCGCCGGGTCGAACATGCCCGTGCGCACGTACAGCGTCCGCGAACGCTCAGGCGTTACAACGTTGCGGTACGTTGACCAACCATGGCCGCCGCGACCCGCCGTAGGCATTGCATCAACCAGGAGCCCCCATCGTCGCCGGTCACTTGGACCGGCACCACCGGCCGAAAGCACCACCCCGGAGCCGCAGGTGCGTGACCTGCTCCCGCCCACCGTCGCGGTGGCCGTGGCAGGTCCGGACGACTGGTCCGGGTGGCTGCACGCGGCCGAGGTGGCCTGTCTCGGGGAACGCGCGGTGGACAGCCGCCGCCGGGACTTCACCGCCGGCCGGGTGTGCGCCCGGCGCGCCATGGCCGCGCTCGGCCTGCCGCCGGTCGCCGTGCCGGCCGCCGCCGACCGTTCCCCGGTCTGGCCGGCGGGCATGGTCGGCACCATCACCCACACCCGTGGCTACTGCGCCGCAGCCGTCGCCCGCAGCGACGAGATCCGGGCGGTCGGCATGGACGCCGAGCAGCACCGCGAACTGGGTGCGGGGGTACGCCGACTGATCTGCCTGCCCGAGGAGGACGAGCAGATCGTCCGGCTGCCACCGGGCATCTCCTGGCCGGCGGTGATCTTCAGTGCGAAGGAGACCGTCTACAAGGTGTGGCATCCGGTCGTCGGCAGCTGGCTCGACTTCCACGACGCGCTGGTGCACCTCGACCCCGACGCCGGGACGTTCACCGCGCGGATCTCGAACGCCCGGGTCGCCGAGGCGCCAGTCGACGACCCGCCCCCGCTGATCACCGGCCGCTTCGCGGTCGAGGCCGACCTGGTGCGCACCGCCGCCACGCTCACCGCGCGGTAGCGGCCCTCGCCCGTCGGCAGCGCTCGCACCGCAGCAGCGGCGAACGAGCGCAGCACGGACCGCACCGCGCGACCCGGCGACCCGGCGACCCGGCGACCCGGCGACCCGGCGACCCGGCGACCCGGCGACCCGGCGACCCGGCGACCCGGCGACCCGGCGACCGGATGATCTGTCCTGAATGGACTTGTCTACACTCCGCCCGGTGATCAACAAGAGATGGTCGTCAGCCGCCCTGCTCGGGCTGCTGGCGGCGACCACGCTTGCCGGCCCGGTGCCGGCACTCGCCGACGACCGGGCGGAACCTCCCGCCGAGCCACCACGGGTCCAGCTCGTACTGGATGTGAGCGGCTCGATGCGGGCCGCCGACATCGACGGGCGTAGCCGGATCTCGGTGGCCCAGCAGGCGTTCGGCGAGGTGGTGGACGCCCTGCCCGACGAGACCCAGCTGGGCATCCGGGTGCTGGGCGCCACCTACCAGGGCAAGGACAAGCAGCAGGGCTGCCGGGACACCCAGCAGATCGTGCCGGTCGGCCCGGTCGACCGGACGCAGGCGAAGGCGGCGGTGGCGACCCTGCGCCCGACCGGTTTCACCCCGGTCGGACTCGCCCTGCGCGAAGCCGCCAAGGACCTCGGTACCGGCACCACCGCCCGGCGGATCGTGCTGATCACCGACGGTGAGGACACCTGCGCCCCACCGGACCCCTGCCAGGTGGCCCGCGAGTTGGCGGCCAAGGGCACCACGCTCGTGGTGGACACCCTCGGTCTCGCACCGGACGAGAAGGTACGCCGGCAGTTGCTGTGCATCGCCGCCGCCACCGGCGGAACGTACACCGCGGCACAGAGCGCCGAGGAGCTGACCGACCGGCTGAAGCAACTTGTCGACCGGGCCCGCGACACCTACGCCACCACCCCGGCGAAGGTCGACGGAACCAAGGCCTGCCAGGGCGCGCCCCTGCTCTCCCCCGGCGTCTACACCGACCGGGAGACCTTCTCCGAGCATCGCTGGTACCGGGTGCCGGTGCGGCCGGGCCAGGAACTGCGGGCCTCGGTCAGCGTGGCGCTCGACCGCCCGGTCAACCCCGACTACGGCGTACTGCTGCGGGCCACCGCGGCGGACGGCCGGGAACTTGTCCGCGGGGTGGACGCCGGCAGCGGACGTACCGACGTGATCTCCACCGGCCTGCGCTGGTCGGCAGGCGACGACGCCGAGCGTGACGAGGAGGCCGACCCGACGCCGGCGGCCAGCGCGTCCCCGGCCGTCACAAGCGTCTGCCTGGTGGTCAGCAACATGTTCTCGCCCCGAGCGGGCACCGCCGGAGACCCGGGCATGCCCGTCGAGCTGACCGTCGACGTGGTCGCCGCGTCGTCCGCCCCGGACGGGCCGGACCTGGGTCGCGGCTGGGTCCTGCTGCTCCTGCTGACCCTGGCCGGCCTGCTCACCGGGCTCGTCACCGGCCTGCTCACCCGCTGGTGGGTAGCCACCTGGAGGAACTGAGAGATGCTCACCCGCTCAGCAACCGCCGCCGCGTTGATCGCCGCCGGCCTCGCCCTGACCCCCGGCGTGGCGCTCGCCGCGCCCACCCCCACCCCGTCCCCCGGTGCCGTCACCGTCACCAAGGCCGGCACCTCGTACCTGAGTGCCACCCCGGTCGCCGCCGGACAGCCCGTCCGGGTCGCCGCCTCGACTGGTGAGTACCTCTACTGGTCGTTCCCGGCCGCCGCAGGCGAGATCCACGAGATCACCGCGACGGTCACCCTCGCGCCGAACCGCAGCGGCCGATCCACCTGGACCGTGGAGGTCTTCGACGGGCTACGACGCCGGCAGGCGTGCACCGCCGGCGCGCAGACGCCCACCGCTGACGCCTCGGCCCGTACCGTCGGCATCGGCTGCACCATGCGGCGGGTGCGCCCATGGGCCGAGCCGTGGTCCGGCGACCCGCTACCCGGCACCTACTACGTGCGGCTGGCCGTGGTGGACGTGCCCGAGCCCGACCTCGGCCTACCGATCGACGTGGATCTGCTGGTCTCGACCACCGACGACGCCGGCACCTCCGCTGACGACGGCAGGCTGGAGGCGGCGTTGGTGCCACCGACGAATGCCGGCGCCGTCCTGGACGCCGAACCGACTGTCGCACCGGAGGACGACGGGGACGACGGCTGGAACCTGAGCCTTTCCGGCTGGCTGCCCGAGGCCGGTTCCCGCTGGATCTGGACCACCGCCGGCGGGATGCTGGCCGCTGTCGCTGGCGTGGTCGGATTCGCCCTCACCCGGCGCCCCTCCACCAGGTGAGCCCCGCCGGCAGGTCGTGCTGAGGTGCCCACCCGACCTGCCGGCGGCCCTGGCAAGCCGCTACCCGCGGCGGAGCGCCCTGAAGCGGCCGGCGGTGGTATCGGTGCGGCCCGGTGCCCGGGCGGTGGAAGCGCCCGGGCACCGGCCGGCGTCAGAGCCGGGCGAGGATCTTCCTCATGGTGACGATCTCGGCCTGCTGCGTGGTGACGATCCGCTGCGCCAACGCTCTGGCGTCCGGGTTGGCGCCCTGAGCGGCCTCCTCCTCGGCCATCGTGACGGCCCCCTCGTGATGAGCGATCATCATGGTGAGGAACTTCCTGTCGAACTCGGTGCCGGAGGCGGCCGCGAGTTCGGCCATGTCGGCCTCGGACATCATGCCCGGCATCTCGTGGTCCATCTCCGGCATGCCGTGGTCGTCGCCGCCGGCCATCGGCATCGGTGCGCCCCACAGCGTCAGCCAGCCCCGCAGCTGGGCTATCTCGGGCGCCTGGGCGTCCTTGATCTGCGTGGCGAGCTGCTTCACCTCCGGGTCGGACGCACGGGTGGTGGCCAGGTCGGACATCTCGACCGCCTGCTCGTGGTGCGGGATCATCATCTGCGCGAACATCACGTCGGCCGCGTTGCTGGTGGCGGATTCTCCGCTTATCGCGCTGGCGGACGGGCTACCCGGCATGGTGTGGCCAGCGCCGACCGAATGGTCGGAGCCGCAACCGCCGAGACCGATCGCAACGGTGAGGCTGACGCCGGCCAGGATGACCCGGCGTGGACAGGTGCGATTCATGGTTTGACAGGGCCTTTCAGAGTCGGTGAACAGAAGCGAGTCGGCGCGGTCACCCACCGGGGTGCGCGCGGTTCGCTGCTATATCCGCAGTACCGACACGGCGGCCGTGGTCAAGCCGATCATGGAAAAGGCGGGCGGGGCACGGCCGTTCAGGGCCCGGGTGAGCCGCCGATCCCGTGGCAGCACGCTGCGCGTACGCCGGAGGAGACGGACGGCGAGCACGACGGCGAGTGCGAATCCGGCGGCGATCGCCACACAGACCGTCCAGCCCGAGGAATGCCCGTGTCCCGGCTCCTCAGTGGTCTGGGTGGCCTGTGCCACACACCGCTCGTCGTGGCAGTCGTCTATGTGAGCTGACGAGGACGGCGCGGCATGGCCGCCGTGGCCGGCCGGGCCGAGGACCGGATCATGGCCCAGGCTGTGCATCGCGGCCAGCCCGAACAGGGTGCACGCGAGCAGCACGAACCGGAACCATCGCCCGGGGTTGGCCGCTTCGCCTCGCACCCGATCACGGTATCGCGCGACCGGCCCCCCGCACCGCGATCCCGTCCGTCGGCTACCTCGCGGATCTGATCTGGCGGGTGATCGACGCGTCGGTGATCTCGGCGTCCTTCGCCAGCAGCATCGCCTTGCTGAGGATGACCGCGAGCATGCCGTCCCCCTCGAACGGCAGGAACTGCTGTTCGCCGGTCCGGCCGGTGCTGCGGTCCGGCACGATGCAGAGGTACTCGTCGTTCGGGCTCATCAGGATGTTGCCCGACCCCAGGTGAATCCGGTACGTGCGCAGGTCGCCGTCGACCACCAGGAAGCGGCCCTCAAGGTGGGCCCGCTGCCCCACCGCCAGCCGGGGCAGCAGCCGGGCCAGCAACTCCCGCCGGGTTTCGGCGGTCGCGGACAACTCACCGAAGCTGTACGACGACCAGTAGTCCCGGAACCGGCCCTGTGGACCGCCGTCCGACCAGGTCGGGTCGTTGCCGACACTGGCCACCCCGACGAAGAGATCAACGTCCCGCATGATCTCGCTGAACACCAGTGGCGGGATCCGGTCGAGCGGCAGCGGGTCCCCCGGCCGGGCGTCCGTCCACGGCGATGCCGAGTAACCGCCACCGGAGGCGTGCGACCAGTTCTGCGCGGCGGCGATCGGGTAGAACCGCACCTGGTCGGTGACGAGCCGCAGGTACGACCCGCTGTCGGTGGTGTCGGTGTCCCACTCGTCGCCGATCCCCTCCACCCAGTACTCGGCGCGCAGCCCCCACCCGGGCAGCTCCCGGAAGGTCGGCGGATAGGAGTCGTCGACCATCAGGCGGAGCCGGTCCGTCCAGCCCCGGACCGCGGCCAGGGCGTGGAACTGGTGCTGACGCAGGATGTGCCCGGCGAACCGGTTCGAGTACGTGCCGGTGGTCTCCTCGGCGGGCGTGAGCAGGTAGACCTCCCGATGTGCCTGCTTGAACGGCTGGACGATCCGGTGCCGCTCCAACCACTCCCGCCAACCGACCACCTCCGGCACCGACCGGCCTATCGGATGCCAGATGCGCACCTCGGCGTCGTCGCCAGCGGCCACCGGAGTGTCGTCAGCAGTGCGCAGCGCGCCGTCGGCCCAACCGCAGGGCACCCCGTCGACCAGCCAGAGCAGCCGGCGGGCCAGCGCGCCGACCAACGGATGATCCAGGTAGCGCTGCCGCCACGCGGCAAAGGTCCAGGTGCGTTGGGCCAGGAAGAGCCGGTCCAGCCGGGCCACCTGGGCGGTCAGCATGCCGGTGATCTCCTTGGCCAGGCCCTTCAGGTCGGCCAACTCCGCCGCGTGGTCCCGGCGCACCGCTGCCGGCGGGCTCTTCACCTGCCGGCCGGCCTCCGTGTACCAGGTCAAAGCGACGCTTGTGGACACGATCGCAAGCTCGGCCCGGCAGCCGCCGAGGGGCACCTCGTGCCGGCCAACCCCGGTCAGCCCGTAGTCGGGAACGGCCAGTTCCTCGATCTCGTCCCGACTGACGCCGAGGGCGACGGCGCGAGCATCGAGCGCCTTGTCGATCTCCTTGCGGGTGCCCTTGTAGGTGACCCGCGCCGACAACCGGGCGAGCTGCGCCAGCGCTGGCTCGCCGTCGAGCCGACCGAGCACCCCGACCGCCGCGTTGGCCACCTTCGGGCAGGCCGGTCCGACGCCGGGCAGGCGACGCAGCATCGCCTCGACCAGACCGCCGATGCGGCGCACCTGCTCAGGCGTCGGCCCGGTCCGCTCAATCAGCCAGAGCAGGCCACGCAGCAGGTCCGCGTTCACCGGACTCGGCTGCTGGTGCGGAGCGCGGGCGGCGGTGGCCAACCACCTGTCGAAGAGCTGCCCGGCCTCGCTCAGGTCGACCTCGGCGAGCAGCCGGGCCGCCGCGGTCGACCAGCCGGCGCTCGGTCGGGGCATGGTGGCGGTGCTGGCGTGGGCGACCAACTGCCGCCACGCCGGGTCGAGGGTGGGCAGCTCGGTGAGGATCTGCTGGGCCCAGGGGTCGTCCGGGTCGAGGCGCGGGCCGGCCAGCTCGGCGATGAACTGCCGCAGCCGCTGGCTCTCGTCGGACCTGTCGACGAGCACCTCCATGAGATCAGCGGAGATCGGGCCGGTGGCGACCAGACCCCGGGCCACGATCTCCAGCGCGGTAGGTGACAACGCGTACGGCTCCTCGACGGCGAACGCGGCGAGGTCCTGGAGCTGCTCCGGCGCCAGCTCGGTGGGGAGCCGGCGAGCCAGCTGCCCGATCAGGTCGCGCGGCGGCCAGCTGTGGCGCCGGTCCTGCCGCACGAGGGCGGCCATGGCCTGCACGAGACGCGCCACGTCCGGACGGGACAGTGCGCGCAGCGCGGCGCGTACCTCCGGGTTGTCGCGGCAGAGCCGGGCGTGCGTGTGGAGGTGACCGGCCAGGCTGTCCAGGTCGTTCGCGACGACCAGGTCGCGGGCCCGGTCGGCGTACCAGACGGTGTGGGTGGAGGTGGTCATCAGCCACCGACCAGCGGGACGAGCTTGAGGAAGGTGACCTCGGTGTCGCGGCGCAGATCGACCTCGTCGTCCAGCTCCTCGACCTGACGGTCGTCGACAAGCACCACGAAGCCGTTGCTGCCGAACGCCTTCTCGGCGAGAGCCATCTGCCGCTGCGGGTCGACCCGGCGGCGGGGCCGCTCGCCCCGGTCACCGTTGAGGGCCCGCTCGGTCGAGGTGGGCTGCACCAGCGATCGGCGCGGCTCCGGGGTGGCCGCGTTGTGCTCGGCCACCTCCTGATGGATCCGCCGCCGGATCAGCTCGCGCAGCGTCAACCGCTCCTCGAAGATCTGCAAGGCCCACGCGGGGGTCCGAGCACCAGCGGTGCTCTCGTCCACAAAGGTCACCGTCGCCATGTCGGGGAGTTTAGGTACACCCTCCGACAGTCGGCCCTGCGTGAACCGGGGCCGTTGCTCAGTCCAGGGCGAAGGTTGCCGACGCTCGTCCGGAGGTGTCCGGTACGGCCTCCAGGTAGAGCAGGCCGTCGCGGTGGCGGACGTACTGGCCGGGGAAGTTCACCGACTCCAGCGACACCTTTGTCGCGTCGGCGAGCCCGGCCCTGCGTTGGAAGGTGGCGTCCTGCCGGAACAGGTTCGAGCCGTCGTTGCGTTCCACCCAGACCTGGTGGTTGCGGTGCCGCAGGAAGTAGCCGGGATAGTTTGTCGACTCCAGCGAGATCGCCGAGGAGTTCGACAGGCCGGCGACGATCCGGAACTGCGAGTCGGCCAGGTTTGTGACGTTCGGCTCCAGCCGGACCCGGAACTCCCAGTGCCGCAGGTAGCGATCGGGCAGGTCGTGGGCGCGCAGCCGGACCGGCGTCAGGCCGTCCGGCACTGGAACGCCGAAGTTCGGAGTGCCGTCGGCGTTCCAGTAGACCCGCTGGACCCGGGTCCGCCGGTTCGGGTCGCTCAGCGGGTCGTAGCCGTTGCCGAGGTACCGCTCGTAGTTGCGGGAGTGGTAGACGATCACGTCGCTGCCGTCCTCGGCGACGGTGAACGAGTTGTGCCCGGGCCCGTACTGGCCGGTCCGGCTGTCGCTGGCCAGCACCGGCGTGGCGCGTTTGCTCCACGAGGCCGGGTTCAGCAGATCGCTGCCGGCAGCGGCGGTGAGCAGGCCGACGGCGTAACTGGCGTCGGTGGCGCTCGCCGAGTAGGTCATGAAGACCCGGCCGTTGCGGACCAGCACCGCCGGTCCCTCGTTCACCCGGTAACCCCGGGTCTCCCAGGCGTACGTCGGGGTGGCGATCAGGGTCGGCGTGCCCGCGTACGTCCAGGGGTTGACGGCCCGGGCGAGGTAGATGTTCGAGTTGCTGCCGGCGTACTCCGCCCAGGCCAGGTAGCGCTGGCCGTTGTGCACGAAGGTGGTCGCGTCGAGGGAGAAGCTGTTGCGCGCCGGCTGGAGTTGGCCGCGCTCCACCCACGGGCCGTCGAGCGGGTTCGCGGCACTGCTCTCCAGCACGTACGGCCGGATGGCCCAGATGTCGTCGGTGCGGCCGGCGGCGAAGTAGACGTACCACCGGCCGTCGATGAAGTGGATCTCCGGCGCCCAGATGTGCGCGCCCATCTCGCCACTACCGTGCCGGCGCCAGATCACCCGCTCGGTCGCGGTGGCCAGCCCCTGGAGGGTGGTGGCGCGGCGCAGCACGATCCGGTCGTACTCGGGCACGGTGGCGGTCAGGTAGTAGTAGCCGTCGGTGTGCCGATGGATGTGCGGGTCGGCGCGCTGCTCAGCCAGCGGGTTGGTGAAGGTGACGGCGGCGGCCTGCGCCGGGGCGGCGGGCCCCACCAGCGCGCCAGCCGCCGCCATCACCAGGGCGGCGCACGCCGCTGCCCAGCCGCGGTACGTGAGCTGAGGACGTGTCATCGCCTTCGCCCTTCCGCCGACTGCGAGTCGACCGTCCGGGGCGGGCACAGTCCCCGTCCGACCGTGCCCGCCGTGCCCGCCTCATTGATAGCGTTAACATTCACTCGCCGTCAAGAGACCGACATCTATCGGACGCCCGGCCGCAACACATCAACCGCCCAGCGCAGGCACCCCGGATCACCGCACTCCGGTCCGCCGATGGCACCGAATGGTGGGCGGTCAGGCGGTCGCGCCGCCGTCGATGGCGATCGACGCACCGGTGATGTGCCGTCCGCCGTCGCTGACCAGGTGGCTGACGGTGGCGGCCACGTCCGCCGGTGCCGCGTACCGGCCGAGGGCGATGTGGGACCGCTGGGCGTCGGCGCCGGCGCTGTCCGCCGGGTTCATGTCGGTGTCGGTCGAGCCGGGCAGGATCAGGTTGACGGTGATCCCGCGTGGGCCGAGTTCCCGGGCCAGCGCCCGGGTCAGCCCGTTGACCGCGCTCTTGGTCATCGCGTACGCGCTCACGCCGGGAGCCGGCACCCGGCTGGCGAAGCTGCTGCCGATGTTGACGATCCGCCCACCGTCGCCCATGTGCCGTACCGCCGCCTGGGTGGCCAGGTACACCCCGCGCACGTTCACCGCGACAGCTCGGTCGAGGTCGTCGAAGCTGACCGACTCGATCGGCCCGCCCGCGAACACCCCGGCGTTGTTGACCAGGATGTCCAGCCGCCCCAGCTCGGCGACGGCCCGTTCGACCGCACCGACCACCGCGGCCGGATCCGCACTGTCGCCCTGGATGGAAAGACCCCTGCGGCCGTACGCCTCGATGTCGGCCACCACCGCCTTGGCGCTCTCCACCCCGCACCGGTAGGTGAAGGCGACATGGATGCCGTCCTCGGCCAACCGACGTGCGACGGCTGCACCGATACCACGGCTTCCACCCGTGACCAGCGCAACTCTGCCGGCAAGTTGAACCGTCATGTCGCAATCCTGACAGTCGACTCAGGACATCTGCCGTCCGGGTCACCGGCCAGGGCCAGGCAGCCGCCACCCACGACACCGCCTCACCGATCCCGTGACGGCACCGTCGACAGAAGTCAGCCACCGCTGCACCCTGCGCGGAGGCTCCCCCGACCCACTGGACCACCGCTACGCTGTGGCCCTCGGCCGCGCCGGATCTGGCGTGGTGTCCACATCGCATGGACGATCGCGGAGTGACCGCGCCCCGCGCCCACCCCACTGACAGCAGGATCTCGAAGGGTGGCTGCCGTGGGTCAGCAAAGTGTCGGCGAACTCTGGCATCGTCGGAACCATGTGTGGTTACCCGCATGCTGAGAGTCACTTACCGATCGGCTCGGAGATGCCAGGCCTGGACCTCGCCGGGTGTGCTGCGGTCCTCGGGGTGAGCGGGCCGCAGGTGCGACGGTGGGACTCCGCCGGGCAGTTCGCCGCACCCCGCAGCGGGCAGGGCAGACACCGCCGGTGGCGGCGTACCGATCTCTACCAGTGGGCGGCGACGTCGCCGCTGCACCTGGCCGACCGGGTCCCGTTGAGCCACTGGCCGGCCGCGACGGGCCCCCGCCCCTACCTCGGAGCCAGGCTGATCGCTGACAGTGTCGCGCTCTTGTGGGCCGCACCGGTGGGCACCATGGCCGTGGTCTGGCCGATCTCGGGGCGGCGCCCCGCACCGCGGGGTCACCTGTCCCCCCTGCTGCGTGCCTGGGGCGTGGTGGGCGCGGCGACGGTAGCTACCGGCCTCGACGGCGGCGCTCCCGGCGTCGAACCGCTGCCGATGACTCCGGCACAGGATGCGGGCTCCCCGTTGAGCTGGACAGAGCTGTCGGAGCTGATCGGCCAGCCGCTACCGTACTGGCCACTGCCACTGCGTCGGGAGGTCCTGATCACCCGCTGGCGACCCGGCCAGCCCGCGGTGGAAGCGCTGGCCGGAGATCCGGAGCTGGACACCGACGCGCTCCTTCGCATGGCCAGCCTGTACGAGGCGGACCATCCGGCCGCCCGTCTCCTGGTCGAGCTTGCCCGCGCCGTTTTCCGCCACGAGGCCGAGTCCGCTGGCGGGGAGATCGACGCCGTGGCGAGAGCGGTCGGTGCCGGCACCACAGTCGTCGCCGCCCGGCCGATGCCCGTGCCGGCGGTCGACCGGGACGACGTGGACGAGGGCACCCGCCGCGCGGGTTGGTGGGAGATCCTCTGTCGGCAGGACACCCTCGCCGAGCACTGCCTGCTACAGATGCTGAAGTGGGACAACGGCGCGGACTGCCCGTTCGGCCACCGCTTCACGGTCAGAGCCGCGAGCCCGACCGTCGACGAGTGGATCGCACGGCTGGAGCCGACCCCTCGGAGCGCGGCGTTCCGGCTGCTGGGTGAGGTCGACGCCGACGACGAGACCCTGCGTGACCCGGCCACCGACGCACCGGTGGTCCGCCGCCGCGACGGCGACGAGATCGAGCTGCGGGGCGCGGCGCCGCAACGGCTACGGGCGACATCCCCGTTGGCGGAGATCATCCTGGATCATCCGATCTGGGTCCGCACCGCCGACGGCACGCTGTACCCCGCTCCGCAGGGCTCCTACTGGGGGATCGGTTGGGGCTACCCGGGCTTCGGACCGGGTTGCCTCGCTCTGCTGATTGACCGGCTGCTCGATGACATAAACGCCCGAGCCGCCGACAGCGCCAACGGAGCCCCCGTCGGCCTGCAACGCCTCACCCGGATCACCATGCCCCGCGGCACCGTGCTCACCCGTGAGCAGCTGGAGTCCGCTCGGGCGGGCACCTGGCAACCCACCCGTGACGACTTTCCGGCCGCCGACGAGGAGCACGGGGCCGCGCCACCCCGGTTTATGTGACACCTCCGCGCCCGGACCGGGCCGTACCGTCGAGGCATGGCACCTGGTCCACCTGGGACGACCACCCTGCCCCCGTGGGCCCTCCCCGGTTCCCAGCCGGGTCGGGTCCGCCTGACAGGTGAGCTGCCGCTGGGGCTGCACGACGCGCTGGCCGGCGTACGCGACGACACGGCCGCCCGCGAGCGGGTGTTGCTCACCGGCTGGCTCGCGGTGTTGTCGCGGTGTGTCGGCGAACCCGAGGTCAGCACGGCGGTGGTCGGTACCGCCGGTGGCCTCGACCGGATCAGCTGTGTGGTGGCCGACATCACCTGGGTCGGCCTGGCCGACGTCGTGAGCCGGGCACCGCTGGACAGCCGACCGCACAGCGCCGTCGACGCACGGGGAACGCTCGGCGACGACACCGCCGACCTGGTGGTACGGCTCGGGCCCGGCTGCGACGGGCTGGAGCTGGCCTACGACCTCGCGCACGTCTCCCACGATGCCGCCCAGCGGGTGCTCGGCTACCTGCTCCACGCCCTGGGACGGGCCCTGGCCGCGCCGGATACGACAGTGGACCTCGGCGACATGTTGAGCCCCGAGGAGCGACGGCGTCAGCTCGTCGACCTGTGTGGTGCCCGGGTCGACAACGGTCCCGACGGGTTCGTCGCGGCGTTCCAGTCGCGCGCTGCGGCAGTGCCCGACCGGCCGGCGGTCCGCCACCGCGAGCAGGTGTTGACCTACGGCGAACTCGACCGGGCCTCGCGGCGGCTGGCCCACCGCCTGCGCGGGCTCGGCGTCTCCAGCGGCGACACGGTCGCCGTGGTCAGCGACCGGCACCTCGACTGGGTGGTCGCGATGCTGGGCGTCCTCCGAGCGGGCGCGGTGTATCTGCCGGTCCGGCCCGACTTCCCGCCGTCGCGGGTGCACGGCCAGCTCGACCGGGCCGACTGCCGGCTGGCGCTGGCCGACGACCCCGGCAGCTCGCTCATGTCCGCCGTCGCCGGGACCGATGGCTGGTCCGGAACGGTGGTGCCGATCACCGAGCCCGGCGCCGACCCGGTCGCTGTCGACCTGCCACCGCCGGACGGTGAGCGGCCCGCGTACGTGTACTTCACCTCGGGCTCGACCGGGCAGCCCAAGGGCGCCGTCTGCGCCCACGCCGGCATGATCAATCACTTGTGGGCCAAGGTCGACGACCACGGCCTCGGGCCCGACGACGTGGTGACCCAGACCGCCTCGCAGTGCTTCGACATCTCGCTGTGGCAGGTCTGCGCACCCCTACTGGTCGGCGGCACCTGTGTGGTGGTCGACGTCGATCAGCAGCTCGACGTGGCGGCCTTCACCGCACTGCTGGTCCGGCACGAGGTGACCACGATCCAGGTCGTGCCCTCCTACCTGGAGGTGCTGCTCACCCACCTGGAAACCGGCAGCGTCCGGTTGCCCCGGCTACGGTCGGTGTCGGTGACCGGTGAGGCGCTCCGGTCCGACCTGGTTCGTCGCTGGTTCACGGTGCTACCGGGAGTACGGCTGCTCAACGCCTACGGCGCCACGGAGACCTCCGACGACGCCATGCACGAGGTGCTGGAGGGACCTCCGGAGCGGGACCTGCCCGTGGTCAGCGTCGGCCGGGCACTGCGGAACATGCGGGTCTACGTCGTCGACGAGCGGCTGCGTCTGATGCCGGAGGGTGGCCGCGGGGAGATCGTGTTCGCCGGCGTGTGCGTGGGGCAGGGCTACCTCAACGACCCGCAGCGGACCGCCGAGGTGTTCACCACCGACCCGTACCACCCGGGCGAACGCCTGTACCGCTCCGGTGATCTGGGCCGCTGGCTGCCGGAAGGGCGGCTGGAGTTCCTGGGCCGCCGCGATCACCAGGTCAAGATCCGAGGCCTGCGGGTGGAGATCGGCGAGGTCCGGGCGGCGATCGCGGCGGTACCGGGGGTCATCGACGCCGCTGTCGTCGCCGTCGGGGACGGCAACCGGGCCCGGCTGGTGGCCTTCCACGTCGCCACCGACGAGATCGCCTCGGACGACCTCGACAAGCAGCTCGCCGCACGACTGCCGGACTACATGATCCCGGCGCACCACCTCCGGCTCGACGCGCTGCCGCTCAACGACAACAGCAAGGTCGACATGGTGCGGCTGAGGCGGCTGGCGCAGGAGGCGACCTCCGGCGCGGTCGCGTTCGAGCCGCCCGGCACGGCGGCCGAGCGGTGCCTGGCCGTGGTGTGGTCCGAGGTGCTGGGGCTGCCGGCCGAGCGGGTGAGCCGGCACGACGACTTCTTCGAGTCGGGTGGCACGTCGCTGTCGGCGGTCCATCTGCTGACCCGGCTGAAGCACCGGCTGTCGCTGTCCGACCTGCTGGCTGGCCCGACGCTGCGCGAGATCGCCCTACGTGTGGACAGCGCCGACCTCGATCCCGCCGCCGGCTAGCCGCAACCACCTGGTCACCGCTTCGGGGGAACTCTCAGTCGATCGCCACCGGCAGCGCGGCGACCGCCCGGTCGGCTCGTGCGCCGGCCTCCGCCGGCGATCGACCCTGGGCGATCACGTATCCGAGCCGGTCCAGGAACGAACCGAGTCGGACGATCCGCTGGCCGGGCCGCGCGGTGACCACCGCGTCGACCACACCTGGCAGCGCCAGCGCCGATGCCGGGTCGGGCAGCGTCCCGACGACACCGTCAGCCGCCGGAAGGAGGAAACGGACGCTGGCGTACCCGGTCCGCACCGTACCTTGTGGTGGGACACGGCCCGCGCTGCGCGCCACCAGCTCCGCGATCAGATCCTGCCCGGTGGCCACCCGGATCGCCTGCGGGATCATGCCGCCGGCCAACCTGGGGTTGAGCTCCACCACGACCGCCCGGCCGTCGGTCATCCGTAGCTCGACGTGCGCCGCGCCCCAACCCAACCCGAGCGCGGCGAGCGCGGCTCGGGCGCTCTCGCCGAGCAGTGTGGCGGTGCCGGGTGCCACGGCGGCCGGAACGTCGTGCCCGACCTCCAGGAACCCTCGGGACTCGTCGACGTGCTTGGCCACCACCGCCCGTACCTCGCCAGCCAGCAGTTCGACGGAGAACTCCGGGCCGGACAGGTAGCACTCCACCAGCACGGCCGCCGGCAACGGCAGGCCGCGCTCGTCGGTCCTGGTGGCGAGCAACTCGGCGGCGTGCGTCGCCACCATGCGCGGGTCGTCACAGCGGCGTACCCCGATCGAGCCGGACCGGCTGACCGGCTTCACCACCACCGGCAGCCCCAACCGCTGCGCGGCCGCTAGCGCGGCCGGCACCGATGTCACCACCTGGTATCCGGGCGAGGCGACGCCGGCCGCCGCGAACCGCTCGCGCTGGACGCCCTTGCTCCGCGCGGCGGCCAGCCGCTCCGGTTCCTCCCCCGGCACATCGAGGGCGCGGGCCACAGCGGCCGCGGTGGCGATGAAGTACTCGGAGCTGGAGGTCACTCCCGCGACCCGGTGGGCCTGCGCCAGCCCACGGCAGCAGGCCAGCACCGCAGGCGGTGACCCGGTGTCACACCTGTGTACCGGCAGGTCCAGCTCGGCGGCGTACGGATAGCGGGTGGGATCGGCGGTGACCAGGTGCGGAACGAGACCCAGGTCGCGGGCCCGCTCCGCGAAGAGCCGGCCGCTACCGGTCGTGTTGCTCTCCACCAGGATCAGCAGCTCAGCCACGGCAGACCGCCGCGCTGGCCGCGCCGAGCGCGTCGGCCGCCCGAGCCCATCGCCGACGCAGGTCATGAAGGTCCACCCGCAGCCGGTGGCGCAGCACCCAGGCGGCGGCCAGTGCTTCCACCCGGCTGCCCGGACCGCCGCCGAAGCGGGCACGGTCGGCGGCCGTACGCGGATCGATCCGCGCGAACCCGTCGGGTGGCCAGGCCGCGCCGTCGTCGACCGCCCGCAGCACCGCCGCGCCGACCCGGCGATGCGCCTCGCGGAACGGCACCCCCTGGCGGACCAGGTCGTTGGTCACCGCCGTCGCCTCCACGAAGCCGCGAGCGGCAGCCGGCTCCATGGTGGCCGGGCATGGACGAGCCCCCGCGACCACGAGGGCGGCGAGGGCCAGCACATCCCGTGTGGTCCGCAGAGCCGGCGCGACCGGCTTCATCGCTTCGGTGCCGACCTCGATCGAGTTGGTGAAGGGTGCCGACCGGATCGCGCTCATCGCGGTCACCCAGGCGCCGAGCACCCGGGTGGGACGGGCCTTCAGATGCTCCAGGACGAATGCGTTCCGCTTCTGGGGAAGGGCCGAGGAGCCGCCCACCAGCCAGTCGGGAAACTGCACGTAGTGCAGTTCGGACGAGCTCCACAGTTGCAGGTCGGCGGCGAGCCGGGACACTGTGACGGTCAGGTTCGCGGCGACGCCGAGCGCGTCGAGGGAGGCGTCGCGGGAGGCGATCGCGTCCACGGCGTGCAAGGGGCCGGACGCGAAGCCGAGCAACGCCGCCGTGCGCTCGGTGTCGAGGTCGAGGTCGGTGCCGGCCACCGCGTGTGCGCCCAACGGACACCTGCGGATCGCGCGGAGACAGGCCACCATCCGGTCGAGTTCCCGGAGCAACGCGAGCGCGACTCCGGTGAGGTAGTACCCGTAGGTGATCGGCATCGCCGGCTGGTAGTGGGTGTGGATCGCCATCACGTCGTCGAGGTGCCGGCCCGCCGTGGCGAGCAGCGCCGTGACCAGCCTGCCGCCCTCGGCGACCACATCGGATCCGCGGTCACGCAGCCCGAGCAGCGTCGTGGTGGCGTTCAGGTCGTTGCGGGACCTGCCGGTGTGCAGCAGGCCGCCCACGTCGGGACCACAGCGCCGGGTGACGGCCTCCTCGTAGGCGAGGTAGATTCCGCGCGGCCGGGGCAGCGCCAGCACCGCGCCGAAGCCTTCGGCCTCGATGTCCCGCACGGTACGCAACAGTTGCGCCGCCTGCTCGCCGGTGATGATCCCGCGCTCGGCGAGCATCACCAGATGGGCCCGGTCGACCTGGGCGATCAGACGCAGCACCGCCCGGTCGGCGACCGGATCGGACGCCTCGTAGCAGAGCCGCTGCGCCTTGCCGGCGAGGGGACTGGCGATCCGGCCCGTGTCCGACACCGGGTGCGGTCCGTTCATCCGGCGAGAGCCTGTTCGTCACAGACCTCGGCCAGCGTGCGGCGTCCCCACCGCATCCAGGTCCAGTCGGGATCGCCGGACGGCATCGGCACCTCCCGGGGACGGACATCGGCGGGCACCCGACGCCGGGGGTCGGCGTCGAGCCAGGCCTCGTCGTAGACCGTGTCGATGTAGCGGTCCCCCTGGTCGGGCAGCATCACCACGGCGACCCTGCCTGGATGGTGAGCCGCCCACCAACGGGCCACCGCCAGGGCCGCCCCCGAGGTCGGGCCGTGGAACAGCGCGTGCCGGCGGTGCAACTGACGGGTTTCCCGGTAGGCGACTCCCGGTGGGCACCAGTGCACCTCGTCGAAGACCGTGTGGTCGAGGTTGCGCGGCAGCACGCTGTTGCCGAGCCCACGCAGCTCGCGCACCTGGTCGGGCTGGCCGAACAGCACGCTGCCGGGTGTGTCGACACCGATGGCGACCAGGTGGGGAAAGTACGCCCGCAGCGCGGTCGCCGTGCCGCACATCGAGCCGCCCGAGCCCACCGGACCGATCAGGGCGTCGATCCGGCCGAGCTGACCGGCGAGATGGTCGAGGAGCACCGCGTAGGAGGCCGGATTGCGCGGGTTGTCGTACTGCCGCGGCCAGAAGTGGTCGGGGTGACGCTCACGGACCTCAGCCAGCCGGGCCAACCGCATCGTCTGGAATTCCCCACGCGGCGACGGCGTCGCGCACATCTCGATGACGACGCCCAGGTCAGCCAGGCGACGGCAGAGTCGCCGGTCCACCACCGGGTCGGTGACCAGCGTCAACGGGCGGCGGATCAGGGCGGCCTTCACCGCAAGCGCCACGCCGAAGGTGCCACTTGTCGATTCCACGATCATCGTGCCGGGACCGATCTCACCGGAGGCGAGGGCCGTGTCGATGATGTGATGCGCGGGCAACATCTTCATCAGCTTGAACGAAGCGCCCCAGAGGGAGCCGCCGAGCGGCACCACGGCCGGCAGCAGATCCATGGCGACCGCGTCGACGCCCGCTCCGGGAGGAACACGTGTCACGGTGAGCCCGCACCTCCTCGTAATCGCGGCGCGTCGGTCTGTCGTGACGAGCACCATGACACACACCGGATGCCCGGTCTAACGTCTGGCTCAGCCAGCGGCGAGCGGAGGATTTCCGATATGGAGCTGCCACGACATCGGGTCGATCTGCGGGCGATGGTCCGGCTGACCGAGTTGGCCGACTACGTCGTGCCGTTCTGCCTCCGGGTCGCCTGCGACCTGCGTCTGGCGGACCACCTCGCCGCCGGGGCCCGAGGTGTGGAGGAACTCGCCGAGGTCACCGGCACCCGGGCCGGGCCGTTGCTGCGTCTCCTGCGTACGTTGGCGAGCCGCGAGGTGTTCGTCGAGACCACGCCGACGGTCTTCGCGCTCACCGATCTCGCCCAGCCGTTGCGCAGTGACCACCCGCTCTCCCTCGCCGACGCCTACCCGCTGTTGAGCTGCGACGTGGCCGCCTGGGGGCGTCTCGACCACAGCATCCGCACCGGGCAGGCAGCGTTCGATCTCGTGCACGGCACCGATTACTGGCGGTACATGGCGACCCATCCGGAGGAGAGCCGCCGGTTCGACGCCTCCCAGCGGGCCGCGACCCGTCTGGAGTTGCGCAGTGTCCTGGGCGCGTACCCCTGGGCCGACCTGCACTCGATTGTGGACCTGGGCGGCGGCGACGGCGGATTCCTGGCCGGCATTCTGGCCCGGTTTCGCCACCTCCGGGGCACCCTCTTCGACCTGCCGCACGTAGCGTCCGGCGCGGCGAAGGTGTTCGCCGACGCCGGTGTCTCCGACCGGGCCGAGGCGGTGGGCGGCAGCTTCCTCGACCCGGACGGCGGACCGGTGCCTGCCGGGGCCGACGCCTACCTGTGCAAGCGGGTGCTCTACCACTGGGACGACGAGAGCGCCACGGTGCTGTTGCGAAAGGTCCGCGCGGCGATGCGCCCGGACAGCCGGCTACTCGTCATCGAACCGGTGGTCGACCCCGTCGTGGACGGCGAGTCGTACGTGACCGGCCTGCGCTACGACATGCTGCTGCTGGCCATGGCCGGTGGTGGCGCCCGCGAGGTGACCGCGATCGAGAACCTGGTGCGCACCGCTGATCTGCGACTGGTGCGCACCATCGGCACCCTCACCCTTCCGATCCTGGAGATCCGCCCCGCGTGACGGGGCAGATCGGACCTCGGAGGCGCGTACTTCCACAGTCCGGCGCCGGATGGCAGGTGGCCAGATACCGACATGTCGGCGTAATGGCGGTGGCCGATGTTGCTGTCAGGTATCCGCCGTCCGGTTCCTGTCCCGCTGCCCGTTCAGCAGTTACGGTTCGTCCACCCCAGTCTCGGTTAAGTACATCGTCAGTCCAGCCGGCCACCCCGGCTGGTGGTGAGCGGGATGGATAGCAGGTCGATGTCTCAGGTCGAGGACTTGCAGGACACCGGGAACGGTGCCGACGCACCGGGGACGTCCATGGAGTTCCGCATCCTCGGCCCGCTGGAGGTGCTGGCGCCGAACGGAGGCATCGACCTGGGCGCGCCGCGCCAGCGCATCGTGCTGGCAAGCCTGGTCCTCCAGGCCAACCGGGTCGTGTCGGTCGGACACCTCGTCGAGGCGATCTACGGCGACAACGCCCCACCCACATCCCGCGTGCAGATCCAGATCTGCGTGTCCGCGCTACGCCGCCTGCTGGCCGGACACGGTCACCCGGACGCCATCCAGACCTACCCGACCGGCTACCGGCTGCACGTCGGGCCGGGCAACCTCGACCTGCACCAGTACGAAGCCCTGATCGCCGAGGCCCGCCAGGCCCGCGACGCCCGGCGGCTCGCCGACGCCGGACGCGGCTACCGCATCGCGTTGGGGAAATGGCGGGGACCGGCCCTGCGGGACGTCGAGAGCGCGGCCATCCGCGCCATCGCACACGGGCTGGACGAGCGCCGCCTGGCCGCCACCGAGGAGTGCATCGAGGTCGAGCTCGGCCTGGGCCGGCATCGGGAGGTGATCCCCGAGCTGACCGAGTTGACCATGGCGTACCCCCTGCGGGAACGCCTCCGGGGCCTGCTGATGATCGCCCTGCATCGATCGGAGCGGCAGGCCGACGCGCTGGACACCTACCGTGATGCCCGCCGCACCCTCATCGACGAGCTGGGCCTGGAGCCCGGCGACTGGCTACGCCGGCTGGAGCACGGCATTCTGACCGGAGATCCGACGCTGGCGCAACCGTCCACACCGGCTCCCGCGGTGGTGGCGGGACAGCCGGCGGAAGCAGAACCGGCGCCCCGGCTGCTGCCGACCGACATCAGCGACTTCACCGGTCGCGACGATGAGGTGCGGCTCATCGAGGAGCATCTGACCGGCGGCGGGCCGAAGCGCACGGCGGTGCCGGTGGTGGTGCTCACCGGCGGGCCCGGAACGGGCAAGAGCACCCTGGCCGTGCACGTCGCCCACCGGCTTCGCGACCGGTTCCCCGACGGCCAGCTCTTCGTGGACCTGCACGGGCGCCGACCCGAGCGGGTGTCCGCGGCTGAGGCGCTGCAACGGTTCCTGCGCGCCCTCGGGGTGCCACCCGACGCCATACCCGACGGCGTGGACGAACGCGCCGAGGTGTTCCGCGACCGGATCGCCCATCGCCGGCTGCTCATCGTGCTGGACGACGCGGCCGGGGAGTCCCAGGTGCTGTCCCTCCTGCCCGGCGACTGCCGGTCGGCGGTGATCGTCACCAGCCGCTCACCGCTCGCCGCGATCCCCGGAGCGACGAGCGCACCTGTCGGTCCGCTACCGCCCCAGCACGCGATCACACTCCTGCGGCACATCGTGGGACCGGACCGGGTCGACCGGGAGCCGGGATACGTGCTCGACCTGGCCCGGCTCTGCGGCCACCTGCCGCTCGCGCTCCGCGTCGCGGGCGCCCGCCTCGCGTCGCGACCGCACTGGTACGTCGCGGACCTGGTCGACCGCCTCGCCGACGAGCGACGCCGGCTCGATGAACTCGCGCACGCGGGCATCTGCGTCCGCAGCAGCCTGACCTTCGCGTACGAGGCGCTCTGCGCGGACGCCCGCCGGCTACTGCGGCTGCTGGTGCTGGTCAGCCGGTCGTGGGTGTCGCCCTGGGTGGGTGCCGCGCTGCTCGACGTGTCACCGGAGCATGCTCAGGACGTGCTGGACAAGCTGTCCGACGCGCAGCTTCTCGAAACGACGCAGGGGCCCGGCGGGTACGCCCGCTACCGCCTGCACGAACTGGTGCGGGTGTTCGCCCGGGAGCGGCTCGCGGCGGAGGAGAGCCCGGCGGATCGGCATGCCGCGCTGGAACGGTATCTGGACGCCGTGCTGACCTTGCTGGCGGCAGTGGAGCGGTGCAACGGACGGGCCGCACGACGCCCGCGCAGCGCGGCGCCCATCCGCCAGTTCTCCGACCAGACGGCCGATCGGATCGTGACGCCTGTCGAGCAGTGGTACGAGGTGGAGCACCACATGGTCCTCGCGGCCGTACGCCAGGCCGCGCAGGCCGGTCTTGTCGGTACGAGCATCGAGCTGGCCGCCGCTGTGGGCCGCGCGACCGAGGCGCTGCCCTACGCCGACCACGTTCGGCAGGCGCAACGGATCGCCCTCTCCGCCGCCCGCCGCGCTGGTGACCAGTGCGGCGAGGCTGCCGTACTGTACGCCTCTGCCACGCTGTCGATGGCACAGCTGCGAACCGCCGACGCGGTCCGCGAACTGCTTCGGGAGATGGAGCTGTCCGGGGAGGTGGATGACGTCCATGGGCGCGCCGAGGGGTGAGCGCGAGCCGCTGATCGCCGGTCGCGAAGCCCTCGAACCGCCTGAGCCGCCGCCTCCGGGTCGTACGGCCGGCCCGGTGTGACGCGCGATGGCGGTCTCGGCACGCGCGCTCGACGGCGTTCTCGGCCGGCCCGCCGCGGGCCTGCGTATCCGGTTCGAACGCGACGACAACGGTTGGCGCCCGATCGCATGGGACGAGACCGACAACGACGGTTTCGTGCTGGTCTGGCCGGCTTCCGGGCCGAGCGCCGGCGACTACCGGCTGGTGCTCGACTGCGACCACTACTTCGTCGGGCTCGGGCTGATCGCCAGCTATCCGGCAGTGGTGGCGGTCTTCCGGGTGGCCGACGAGGTGGAGAGCCACCACCTGGAAGTCGTCCTGGCCCCGGCGGCCTATTCCGTGTGCATCGCCGCTTACTGATCTGATAGTGATCGATAGCGCGACGATAAGTGACAGATGTCGAACGGTCGCAGGCTCGGCTGAGGGTGCCACCAGGCCAGAGCGAAAGCGAGCCAGACGTGATCACTTCTGTTGACGCATCGAGCCGCCCGACCGACCACCCGACCACCGTCCCCATCTCCGCGCTTGTTCTCGGCGACTCTCCCCGGCTCGCCGGAGAGGACCCCGGACACATCCAGACGCTCGCCGAGGCCGGCACCGACCTGCCGCCGATCCTGGTCCACCGGGAGACCATGCGGGTAGTCGACGGCCTGCACCGAGTACAGGTGGCACGGCTCAACGGGCAGCAGCACATCGCCGTCACCTTCTTCACCGGCGAGGTCCGCGAGGCCTTCGTCCGGGCGGTCGAGGCGAACACCTCGCACGGCCTACCGCTCACGCTCGAGGACCGACGCGAGGCGGCCCGGCGCATCATCGCCCTGTTTCCGGAGTGGTCCGACCGGGCGGTCGCCGAGGTGACCAAGTTGGCGCCGCGCACGGTCGGCACGATCCGCAGTTCGACTGATCCGATTACCCAGTCGAACACGCGGATCGGTCGAGACGGCCGGACCCGGCCGCTGGAGCCGGCCGAGGGTCGGCTGCGTGCCGCCGAGGTGATCGCCCGCCGGCCGGAGGCGTCGTTGCGCGACATCGCCAGTTCCGCCGGGGTCTCGGTGAGCACCGCTCGGGACGTGCGGCTACGACTCAGCTCCGGCGAGAACCCACTGCCGGCGAGTATGCGGCCGGCGACCGACGCCCCGGCGGACGACGCGGCGGACCGGTCGATGCCGCGGCGCACCTCCCGACCACGGACGACAGCGATCACCCACCCCCGACGGACGTCCGTCGTGATGGACGTGCTGCGAAAGGATCCGTCGCTGCGTTACACCGACGCCGGACGCTTCATCCTGCGCTGGCTCGACTCCCACGTGGTGGACACGCCGGACTGGAACCGGATCATCACCCACATTCCGCCACACTGCGGGTACACCATCGCCGAACTCGCGGTCGGCTGCGCCCAGGCATGGCAGCAGCTCGCCGAGGAGTTGCAGGCCGTCATCGACGACACCGTGCCGGCGTCACAGAGCGTGGCCAGTTGACCGACCGGCGAGATCGGCGACCCGCCGCGCCGGATCGTTCGCCCCTTCGCTGACGATTCGCACGTACCCCCGAAGGAAGTCGTCAGCGGTGTCGTCGGTCATCCGGTCGTCGGCCCGGAACAGCACGGCACGTGGCTCGGTGCCGATCGGCACCACCGTCTGCTCCAGCGGGAAACGACTGCCCAGCTGCACCGGAAGTTCCAGCTCGAACGTCACGTCGCGGACGGTCGCGGTACGCGCCAGGTCGGCCATCACGTTGAAGACCACGTCGTCCGGCCGCCCCGGCCCCGCCGGGGCGGCCCCGGCCGGCAGCATCTGAACCGGCAGGTCCTGGTTGACCAGCGCGCCCACGGCGGTGCGATGCGCGACGCGCACCAGGTCCAGGAAGCTCGCCGTGGGGTCCACCGGGGTGCGCAGCAGCACCATGTTGGCGATCAGTCCCACCGTCTGGCGGACCTCCGGCCGGGACCGGTTGGCGAACATCGAGGCCACGGACACGTCGGTCTGCCCGGTGTGCCGGTGCAGGTTGGCATAGAACGCCGCCAGCAGGACCACGAACGGCGTCGTGCCGACCCGTGCCGCCAACTCCCGCACCGCCGGCAGGACGCCGGCCGGAAAGCCCGCCTGCGCGACCGCCGGGCCACCGGGGCGCGCACCCGTCGGTTGGCCGAGCCGTGGCGACTGGCCACCGGCCAACTGGTCACGCCAGTAGGCCCGCTGGCGATCCAGCTCAGCCCCGCGCAGACGGTCGTACTGCCACTGGGCGAAGCGGGCGTAGGACCAACCGTCCCCGGTCGGCCCGCCCGGGTCGTCGTAGCAGGTCGCCAGATCGGCCAGCAGCACGCCTGTCGAGTAGGCGTCGGTCACCAGGTGATGCAGGTTCAGGCAGAGCGTGTGGTGGTCGGCGGCCAGCCGCCACACCGTCGCGCGGGCCGGCCACGTGTCGACGAGTACCGGCCGCGCGAGTTCCTCGACCATCTCCTGCGACAGCAGCCGATCCGGGTCGGCGGCCGTCGAGAGGTCACGCAGCTCGAAGGGCATCGGCCGGGGTGGGTGGATCACCTGCGTCAGCCGGGCGCCCCGGCCACGGAAGGTGGTCCGCAACGAGGCGTGCCGGCGGGCGACCGCGTCGAGCGCGTCCCGCAGCCGGTCGAGGTCGACCGGACCACGGATCCGGCACAGCAGCGGGCAGCTCAGCGCCCCGAAGTCGGCCCGGTAGTGCTGGATCATCCACAGCAGACGCTGGGACACCGATGCCGGTGCCTCCACGTGGCCGGGGCCGGGAGCAGGAATGGGTGCCATCCCACACGCGTACCCTGCCGGCACCGTCTCCGCTAGCGTCGCCAGGGTGTCCAGGCATTCTGTCTCGTCATCCATCGACACACACCTTGACTGGAACTACGACGACCGCGTCGGGTCGACCTTCCGCACCCTGTACGAGCGGGGCGTCCGGGCGCAGTGGAGCGCCGACGACGTCGACTGGAGCGTGCCCGTGCCGTACGGGGCGCCGCTCCCCGATGACTCGGCATTCGCGATGTCGGCGTTCCGGGCCTCGCCGCTGGCCGAGCGGGGCCGGCCGATGTGGGACGCCTTCCGTTGGGAGTTGCAGGTGTGGATGGTCAGCCAGTTCCTGCACGGCGAGCAGGCGGCGATGGTGGTCGCCGGACGGCTCGTCGGTAGCCTTCCCGACCTGGACAGCAAGCTCTGCGCGGCGAGTCAGGCGATCGACGAGGCCCGACACCTCGACGTCTTCTCCCGCTACCTACGGGAGAAGGTGGGCGATTCCTACCCGGTCTCACCGCCGCTGCGTGACCTGCTCGACGACGTGCTCCTTGAGTCGCGTTGGGACATCACGGCACTCGGTATGCAGATCATGGTCGAGGCGGTCGCGATGGCCGCGTTCCGGCTGGCCGAGTCGACGTTCCACGACGACCTCATCAAGGACCTCACCCGCCGGGTCGGCCGCGACGAGGCCCGCCACGTCTCCTTCGGCGTGCTCTCGCTGGAAGGGCTCTACCAGCAGCTCACCACCGCCGAGCGGGCTGAGCGGGAGGGGCTCGTGCTCGACGCGGCCGAACTCATCCGGCGTCGGTTCCTGCTCGTCGACATCTGGGAACGGCTGGACGTCGATCCCCGTGTCGGAGCCGAGTTCGCCGCCACCGACCCGCTGATGATCCGTTACCGGCAGGCGGTCTTCTCCCGGGTGTGCCGAGCGCTGCGGCAGGTCGATCTGCTCACCGACCGGGTCGTCCGTGGTCTGGTCGGGCTCGATCTGCTGCCGACCACGGGGCGCTGACCGGTGAGCACCGAACGGATACCCCTCGACCTGCCCGCCGTCGCGAAGCTCGCCGACCTGGCCGACTACGTGACTCCGCTGGCGCTGCGGGCGGTCGCCGAACTCGGCGTCGCCGATCTCCTGGCCGACGGGCCACTGCCCGTCGACACGCTCGCCGACCGGCTCGGCGTGCATGCGCCGACGCTGCTGCGAACCCTGCGGGCGCTTGCCGCACGAGGCGTCTTCACCGAGGTCGAGCCCGAGACGTTCGGTCTGACCCCGCTGGCCCGCCCGTTGCGCGCCGCGCACCCCCTGTCGCTCCGCGACGCCTATCCGCTGCTGCCGGCCGACCTCCAGGCATGGGCCTACTTCGCGGAGACGTTGCGGACCGGTGAGCCGGGCTTCCCGCTCGCCCACGGGGTCGACTACTGGACCTACCTCGCTGCCGAGCCCGAGCAGAGCGCCAGAGCCGACCGCTGGATGCAGAGCGTGAACCGGTTGCATCTCCGAACCGTCCTGCCGGCCTATCCCTTCGCCCGGTTCGGCAACGTCGTCGACGTCGGCGGCGGCACCGGCGCGTTTCTCGCCGGCCTGCTGGCCCGCAACCCGGGGATGCGCGGCGTCCTGGTCGACCTGCCGCACGTCGTCGACGCCGCCCCTGACGTGTTGGCCGCCGCCGGGGTGGCGGAGCGCTGCCAGGTCGTTGCCGGCAGCTTCTTCGAGGCCCTGCCGGCCGGTGCCGACGGCTACCTGCTCAAGACCGTGCTGCCCGGCTTCGACGACGACGGCGTCGTGTCGATTCTGCGTCGGGTCCGCGAGGCGATGCGCGACGACTCACTGCTGGTGCTGATCGAGGCGGTGCTGCCGCCCGGCGACGCGTTCGACGTCGCCAAGCTCTTCGACGTACACACCCTGGTACTGACCGGCGGGTCCCACCGGACGCCCGAGCACATGGAACGGCTGCTCGCCGACGCCGGACTGCACCTGGCGCGGGTGGTACCGACCGCGACCCTGTCCGTTCTGGAGGTGGCGCCGACCGGCCCGCCGGTCAGGCGGTCGTGAACCGCAACGGCAGTCGCGCGTGACCCCGGAACGGGCTGCCCGGCTCGCGCGCCGCCGCACCAGCCGGTTGCCACGCCGCGCCCCGGCGCACCAGCCAGCCGAACACCGCTGCCGCTTCCTCCCGGGCGAGGTAGGCACCGAGGCACAGGTGGGCACCGCCACCGAAGGCCACGTGCGGGTTCGGGTGACGCGTGATGTCGAGCCGCCCCGGGTCGGCGAAGACCGCCTCGTCGTGGTTGGCGCTGCCGAGCATCAGCACCAGCACCCGACCCGGCCGGATGGTGCGGCCACCGAGTTCGACAGGCTCCCGCACGAGCCGGGCGACCCCCTGGATCGGGCTGTCGTAGCGGAGGAACTCCTCGATGGCGGTCGGGATCAGTGACGGATCCTCGCGTAGCCGCCGCTGCTGCGACTCGTCGGCCGCCAGCGCGGCGAGCCCGGTCGCGATCAGGTGGACCGTCGTCTCGAAGCCGGCGAAGAACGCGAACACCGCGTTGTCGATGACCTCGTCCCTGGTCAACGCGTCACCGTGGTCCTCAGCCGCCAACAGCTGGGACAGCAGGTCACCGCCCGGGTCGGCACGCCGGCCGGCCAACTGGTCGGACACGTACTCCCGAAGCCAGGTGGCGGCGCTGTCGGCCCGCGGGCCGGCCTCCTGCGGGACGATCTGGTTGAAGGCGCGGCCCAGGTCGGTGGCCCGCTGCCGCAATTCCTCGCCCGCCGCGACCGGCAGGTCCAACAGTCGGCAGATCACCCGCACCGGTAGCGGGTACGCCACCTCGGCCACCCCGTCGAACTCGCCCCGCTCCCAGGCCGCGCTGAGCAGCTCGTCGGCGAGCGCGCCGATGTCAGCCCGCAACGCTCGGACCACGGCCGGGGTCAGCGCCTTGCCGACCAGCCGGCGCAGCCGGGTGTGCGCGGGCGGATCGCGGTAGAGCAGGATCCGCCGCAGCAACTGGGTGGCCGGTCCACCGCCGCCGGAGACCCGGTGATAGTCGGCGGGAAACTCGCTGCCCAACCGGGGATCGCGAAGCAGCGTGGTCACGTCGGCGTGGCGGGTCACCCCCCAGACGCCCGGACCGAACCGGCACAGTGGGCCGGCCACCCGCAGTTCGGCGTAGGTGGGATACGGGTCGTCCAGGATCGCCAGGGGCTCGACCCTGCGGGGCAGGCTGCTCGACATCGGCCCAGTCTCGGCGGACCGTCCATGCGGGCCAAGCGTGCTCCCCCGTGCTGGCCGGCGTGTGGTCGATCCGCTCGACGGCACCCACCCCCTTTGATTAGCTAGCGCCCGTTCCGGTCATGCTGGGAGGCGCGGTGCAGAACCCCACCGACGCGAGCGCAATGACCCTCGCGGACGTCCGGCGCGATGTCGCCGACCTGCTCGGCTGTCCGCCGACGCAGCTCCACGACGACAGCGACCTGCTGCATCTGGGTCTCGACTCGATAAGTGTGATGCGGCTGGCGGCAGGCTGGCAGGCCGCCGGGGTGCCGGTCACGTACGGCGACCTCTTCCAGTGGCGCACGGTGCGGCAGTGGTGGGACCTGATGTCGGCGTTGCCCGGGACCGCCGCACCTGCCGCACCGCCGCTTGTCGATCCCGTCGATGCCACGGTTGCGTTCCCGCTCGCCACGATGCAACACGCCTACTGGGTGGGCCGGTCCGACGGCGTGCCGCTGGGTGGCGTCGGCGCCCACTTCTGCAACGAGTTCGACGGCGAAGGCGTCGAACCCGAGCGTCTGGAGCGGGCGGTCCACGCGCTGATCCGCCGCCACCCGATGCTGCGGGCCGCATTCGCGGACGCCCAGCAGCGGGTGCTGCCCGACTCCGACTGGAAGCTGACCGTCCACGACCTGCGCGACCTCTCGCTGGCACAGCGCGACGAGGCGCTGCTGCGGGTGCGCGATCACCTGTCGCACCGTCGGATGCGGGTGGAGATGGGCGAGGTCTTCGACGTGCAGCTCTCGCTGCTGCCCGGCGGCGTCACCCGGGTACACGTGCAGATCGAGATGCTCGTCGCCGACGCCCACAGCTTCCGGGTGCTCCTCGCCGACCTGGCCGCTCTCTACTCGGGTCGCGACGACCAACTCGCCCCGCTCGGCGTGTCGTTTCCCGAGTACCTGGCGTCGACCGGCGCCGAGCAGCCGCCGGCCGACGACGTGGCCTACTGGCGCGGCCGGCAGGAGAGCCTGCCCGGCCCGCCGCAACTGCCGCTGGCGACCCCGCCCACCGCGGTCCACGGACACCGCGTCGGCCGCCGGCACCGGAGCCTGGACCCGGCCGCGGCCACGGCGGTACGGCAGACCGCACACCGGCACGGACTCACGCCGGCGGTCGCGTTCCTCAACGCCTTCGCCGACGTGCTGGCCACGTTCAGTGCGGAGGACCGGTTCGTGCTCGGCCTGCCGCGCTACGACAGACGTCCGGTGCACCCCGACATCGGCGCGGTCGTCGGTGACTTCACGAACCTCGTCCTCCTCGAAGTGGACGTGGCCGGCTGCGTGACATTCGCCGGTCGGGCGGCGGCCCTGCAGGAGCAACTGCGCCGCGATCTGTCCCATGGCGGGGTCAGCGGCGTCGAGGTGCTCAGGCAGTTGGCCCGGCTCCGGGGAACCGAGGCGGTCGGGGCGCCTGTGGTGTTCACCAGCGCCCTCAGTCTCGGGGACCTCTTCCCGCCCGAGGTCCGGCGCTGTTTCGGCACGCCCGGCTGGACGACCTCGCAGACGCCCCAGGTCTGGCTCGACTTCCAGGTCACCGAGCGCGAGGGTGGGCTGTTGCTGAACTGGGACGTGGTCGAGGAGTTGTTCCCGCCCGGGCTCATCGACGCGATGTTCCAGGCCTACAGCCGACTGGTCGATCGGCTCATCACCGAGCAGGACTGGGAACGGACGCTGCCGGTGGCGCTCGATCCGGCGGTCGCCGCCCGCCGGGCGACAGTCAACGCGACCGACACGCCGGTACGGGAGCGGCGGCTGCACGACGACTTCTTCGCGTACGCCGACCGGCATCCCGACCGGGTGGCGCTCTGCGGCACCGGCGGCCGCTGGCACTACGGGGAACTGGCGCGGCGGGCCGATGCCCTGGCCGCGACGCTCATCAGCCGCGGCCTGACCGACGGCGACTGCGTGGCCGTCACCCTCCCGAAGGGCTTCTGGCAGGTGGCAGCCGTGCTCGCCGTGCTCCGGGCCGGCGGGGTGTACGTACCGGTCGGCCCGGACCAGCCGGCCCCGCGTCGGGCCGCCATCCTGGCTCGGGCCGGCGTGCGGCTGGCGATCACCGCCGACACCGACGCCGAGCCGGTCGTCGAAGCGGTCCCGCCGGGCGGGCCGACCGCCGCCCACACCGCGGCACCACGCACCGACCCGGTGGCGTACGTGCTGTTCACCTCCGGGTCGACAGGCGAGCCCAAGGGCGTCGAGGTCGGCCACCGGGCCGCCCTGAACACGATCGACGACCTGACCCGGCGGTTCGCCGTCGGACCGGACGATCGCCTGATCTCCGTGTCCGCCCTCGACTTCGACCTGTCCGTGTTCGACATCTTCGGCGCGCTCGGCACCGGGGCGTCCCTCACCGTCGTCGGGGAGCAGGAGCGGCGCGACGTCGCGGCCTGGTGCCGGCTCGTCACCCACTGGCGGGTCACCGTCTGGCAGTCGGTGCCGTTGCTGCTCGACACGTTCATGTCCGCAGTGGCCGAAACCGGCGCGCCGGTGCCGCTGCGGCTGGCACTCGTCGGCGGGGACTGGGTGGGACCGGAACTGTCGGCGCGGCTGGCCCGGGTCGCGCCGGGGGCACGCCTCATCGCGCTGGGTGGCACCACCGAGACCGCGATCCACTCCACGATTCAGGAGGTCCCGCCCGCACCGCCGGCACACTGGTCGGCGGTGCCCTACGGACGCCCGCTGGCCAACCAACGGCTCCGGGTGGTGGACCGGCGAGGCGACGACCGCCCCGACTGGGTTCCGGGCGAGCTGTGGATCGGCGGCGCATCGGTGGCGCGCGGTTACCGTGGGGATCCCGCCCTGACCGCCGACCGTTTCGTCACAAGCGCCGGTCTGCGCTGGTACCGCACCGGCGACCTGGCCCGCTGGTGGCCGGACGGCACAGTGGAGTTCCTCGGCCGCGCCGACCACCAGATCAAGCTTCGCGGTCACCGCATCGAGCCAGGCGAGATCGAAGCCGTCCTGCGGGCCTGTCCGGCCGTCGACGACGCCGTCGTGGTGGCCGTCGGCGCGGCGGCGCACCGGCGGCTGGCGGCCGCGGTGGTGCCGGCCGCCGACGATCCGGCGGAGGTGGATCCGCAGGCGCTCCACGAGTGGGTCCGCGACCAGCTGCCGGCCGCCATGGCGCCCCAGTCGTTCGTGGTGCTCGCCAGGTTGCCCTCCTCGGCCAACGGCAAGGTCGATCGCCGCCGGATCGCCGACCTGCTCGCGGCCGCCCCGGTGCGCCCGGTCCACCGCGACCCGGTGGGCGCCCGGGAGCAGCTGTTGGCGGAGCTGTGGGCCGAGTTGATCGGGCTCGACGTCGTCGGCCGCGACGACAGCTTCTTCGCCATCGGTGGCGACAGCCTGGTCGCCACCCGGATGCTGGCCCGGCTGGCCGCCGACGGCTTCGGCGGTGCCGAGCTGAGCCGCCTGTACGCCACGCCGGTGCTCGCGGACTTCGCCGCAGGCCTGTCCGAACTGCCGGCGGGCCCGTCCGCGTCGGCGCCGATCGAGTCCGATCCGGCGCACCGCTACGACCCGTTCCCCGCCACCGACGTGCAGCGGGCCTACTGGCTGGGCCGTCGCGAAGACTTCGCGCTCGGCGGCGTCGGCTCGCACTGGTACTGGGAGTTCGACGGCAGCGACGTCGACGTCGGTCGGCTGGAAACAGCCATCAATCGGCTCGTCGAACGGCACGACATGCTGCGCGCGATCTTCGACGACGACGGGCGGCAGCGCGTACTGGCCCGGGTGCCGACCTTCCGGATCGCCGTGACCTACGCCGACGCCGACGCCGTCGCCCGGATGAGGGGCACGCTCGCCGAGCGGGTGCCCGACCCACACCGGTGGCCGCTGCTGGAGGTCCGTGCGGTGTGTTACGGCGGCGACCGGACCGCCATCGGGTTCAGCTTCGACTACATCGTGCTGGACGCGCTGAGCATCGTGCGATTCTTCGCCGAGCTGTCGGCGCTCTATCGCGACCCGGCCGCCGAACTTCCGCCGGTCGACGTGACGTTCCGCGACTACGTCATCCAGGCCGCCCCACCCCCGGCGGTACGTGCGGCCGCCGAGACCTGGTGGTACGAGCGGATGGCCGACCTGCCCCCGGCTCCGGCGCTGCCGCTGGCCCGTGATCCGAACACCGTGCGACGGCCCCGGTTCCGTCGGCGGGAGGCGCGGCTGTCCCCCGGCCAGTGGCAGGGCCTGCGGGACCGGGCCCGGCGGGCGGGGGTCACTCCGGCCGGCGTGCTGCTGGCCGCGTACGCGGACGTACTCGGACGGTGGTCGGGCAGCACCGACCTCACCCTCAACGTCACGATGTTCAACCGCCGGGACGTGCACCCGCACGTCGACCGGGTTCTCGGCGACTTCACGTCGCTGGCCCTCGTACCGGCCCGGCTCGCACCCGGCGAGGCGTGGACGGCGACCGTCCGCCGGGTGCAGCAGGCCATGTGGGAGAGCGTCGAGCACGGCGCGGTGTCAGCCCTGTGGGTGCTGCGTGAGCGCCTACGCCGGGACCGCGACGCCGGACCGACGATGCCTGTCGTGTTCACCAGCGCGCTCGGCGTCGCGGACGAGCTGACCGGTCTGCGGTTCCCGTTCGGGGAGCTGGTGCACGGCCTGTCCCAGACCCCACAGGTCTGGCTCGACAACCAGGTGATGGAGCGTGCCGGTGGACTCGTGGTGACCTGGGACGGCGTCGACGAACTGTTCCCGCCGGGCCTGCTCGACGATGCCTTCGACGCCTACCGACGGCTGCTGGAGTGGCTCGCCGACGCGTCGTGGGAGCAGCCCGCGCCCGACCTCGTACCGGCCGCGCAGCGACGGGTCCGCGACGCGGTGAACGACACCGCCGGCCCGGTGCCGGCGGGCGGTCTGCTCGACGGGTTCCTCAACCAGGCGGCCCGCCGGCCCCACGCGCCGGCCCTGGCCTGGGGCACCGGCGTCGGCGACATGAGCTACGGCGCGCTTGTCGACTCGGCGTTGCGGGCGGCGCGCCGGCTGCACGACGCCGGGGTGACCGCCGGTGACCGGGTGGCGGTCAGCCTGCCCCGTGGACCGGCGCAGGTGGTGGCGGTGCTGGGGGTGCTGGCCGCCGGGGCGAGCTACCTCCCGGTCGGGATCGACCAGCCGGCCGACCGCCGCGACCGGATCCTGCGCGCCGCCGGCGTCCGGCTGGTCGTCGGGTTGCCCGGCACTACCGATGTGGTGCCGGTGGTCACCCTCGACCCGACGGCCGACCCGCTGCCCGCACCGGTGGCTGTCGACCCGGACGCGCTGGCGTACACCATCTTCACCTCGGGCTCCACCGGTACGCCGAAGGGTGTCGACATCACCCACCGGGCCGCGTTGAACACGATCGTCGACGTCAACCGGAGGTTCGCGGTCGGTGCCGACGACCGGGTGCTCGCGGTCTCCGCTCTCGACTTCGACCTGTCGGTCTACGACCTGTTCGGCATCCTGGGCGCGGGCGGCACTGTCGTGCTGGTGGCCGACGAGGACCGGCACGAGCCCCGACGGTGGGCGGCGCTCGTCGCGGCCAGGGGCGTGACCGTCTGGAACTCCGCGCCGGCTCTGCTCGACATGCTGCTGACCGCGGCCGACCCCGATGAGTTGCGGACCCTGCGGCTGGGTCTGGCCTCCGGCGACTGGATCTCCCTGGATCTGCCGGACCGGTTCGTCGCCGCCGCCGCGCCCGCGGCCCGGTTCGTCTCGCTGGGTGGTGCCACCGAGGCCGCGATCTGGTCCAACTTCCACGAGGTCAGCACCGTCGAGGACGGCTGGCGTTCGATTCCGTACGGTCGGCCACTGCGCAACCAGCGATTCCGGGTGGTCGACCCGCGAGGTCTCGACTGCCCCGACTGGGTCGCCGGTGAGCTGCGTATCGGTGGTGCCGGCCTGGCGGTCGGCTACCACGGCGCACCCGACCTCACCGCAGCATCCTTCGTGGATGGTCCGGACGGGCGCTGGTACCGCACCGGCGACCTGGGTCGCTACTGGCCGGACGGCACGCTGGAACTGCTCGGTCGCACCGACCTGCAGGTCAAGATCGGCGGGTACCGGGTCGAGCTGGGCGAGGTCGAGGCGATGACCGTGCGGCAGCCCGCGGTCACCGGCGCGGTGGCGCTCGCCCGGCCGGCCGCACGTGGCCGCCGGCTCGTCCTGGCCGTGCAGGCGGAGCCGGGTCACGACCCACACCCCGAGGAGATCCGTCGGCAGCTCGCCGAGCGGCTGCCCGGGTACATGGTCCCGGAGCTGATCGTGGTGGTGGACCGCTTCCCGGTGACCGCGAACGGCAAGGTCGACCGGGGCCGGGTGGCGCGGCTCTTCGACGAGCAGCCGACCGACGGTGGCGAGCCGCCTGACGGACCGGCGGAGATCCTGTTGGCCGCCGCGTGGACGCGGCTGCTGGACGCGCCGCAGATCGGCCGCCGGCACAACTTCCTCGAACTCGGTGGCGACAGCCTGCTGGCCACCCGGCTGGTCGAGCTGTTGCGCCGCGAGCACGGTGTCGAGCTGGCGCTGCGCGATGTGCTGGCCGCGCCGACGCTTGCGGAGATGGCGGCCGTCCTGGACCAGCAGTTGACGCTTACCGGCGGGCCGGTGGACGAGGGGGTGCTGTGAACACGACGGCGGCGCGGCTGGTGCGATCGTTGGCCGAGCAGGGCGTGCGGCTCTGGGTCGACGGCGGACAGCTACGGTTCCGGGCACCGCAGGGCGTACTCGACGACAGCGCACGCGATGCGGTCCGGGCCGTACGCGAGGAGATCATCGCCTACCTTGAGCAGGGTACGCCCGAGGTGGTGGCCGACCCGGAAGCCCGCCACGAGGCGTTCCCGGTCACCGACGTCCAGTCGGCCTACCTGCTCGGCCGGACCGGTTCGTTCGCGTACGGCGGGGTGGCCTGCCACGGTTACGGCGAGCTGACCTATCCGCGTATCGACGAGGCACGCATGGTCCGGGCCTGGCAGGAGGTCGTCCGGCGGCACGACATGCTCCGCGCCGTCGTCGACCTGGCCGGCACCCAGCGGGTGCTGCCCGATCCGCCACCGCTGCCGGTCGCGATATCCGACCTGCGCGGCAGGCCGGACGAGGAGTACCAGGCCGCCGTACGGCGCACCCGCGCCGAACTCGACCACCGCGTGGCCGACCCGACCCGGTGGCCGCTCGTGGAGGTACGCCTCACCCTGCACGACGAGACCACTGTCGTGCACGCCTCGATCGACTTCCTGGTCGCCGACTTCGTCAGTGTGCAGGTGATCCTCGACGAGGTGCACCGGCTGTACCTGGCACCCGAAGCGGAACTGCCCGCGCTGGAGCTGACGTTCCGCGACTATCTCGCGGCCGAACGCCGCTGGCGGGAAGCGCACCACGAGACGGCCCGCCGCTACTGGCTCGACCGGTTGCCCGACCTGCCCCCGGCGCCAGCGCTGCCCGTGCTCCCGTCGCCACCCGAGCCGCGGTTCCGCCGACGGGCCGCCGTGGTGTCGCCGGAGAGCTGGCGGCGGCTCCGCGACCAGGCCCGTCGCCACGGGGTGAGCCCGTCGACGGCCGTGCTCACCGCGTACCAGGAGGTCATCGCGGCGTGGAGCCGGAGCCCCGCCTTCACGGTCAACGTCACGCTGCTCAACCGGCTGCCGCTGCATCCGCAGGTGCCGGCCCTCGTCGGCGACTTCACCTCGGTCTCGCTGCTGGCCCGGGACGGCGTCGGGGCCACCTTCGCCGACCGCGCCCGCGAGGCGCAGCTACGGCTGTGGCAGGACATCGACCACCGGGCGTTCAGCGGCGTCGAGGTGATGCGTGAGATCACCCGCCGCAGCGGCGCCGGAGCGGCCATGTTCCCGATCGTGTTCACCAGCGCGATCGGGCTGGACACACCCACCCCGCCGGACGCGCCGACCCTCGGCCACGGCATCAGCCAGACCCCGCAGGTCTGGATCGACTGCCAGAACATCGAGCGGGACGGCGGCCTCTCGACCACCTGGGACGCCCGCGAGGGGGTGCTCCCCGACGTCCTGCTCGACGATGCCTTCGCCGCCTACGAGGACCTGCTGGCCCGACTCGCCGACGGTTCGGCCTGGTCGGCTCCGTACCCGGTCGGGCTGCCGGCCGCCCAGGCCCAGCGGCGGGCCACCGTCAACGCCACGACCGGGCCCGTGCCGGCCGGCCTCCTGCACGACGGCGTCGTCGCGCAGGCGACCCGGCAACCCGACCGGCCGGCGGTGATCGACGCCGACCGCACCATGACCTACGGCGAGTTGCTGGTGCACGCCAACGGCGTCGCGAACGCGCTCCTCGATGCCGGGTGCCGCCCGGGCGAACTGGTCGGCATCACCCTCGACCGCGGCTGTCACCAGCTCGTCGCCGTGCTGGGAACGCTGCTGGCCGGCGCGGTGTACGTACCCGTGGATCCCGCCCATCCGCCCCGGCGACGGGCCGAGATCATCGCCCGCTCCGGTATCCGACTCGTCCTCACCGACACCGCGTTCGTCGCCGGTCCGACCGGGACGACCGCGATCGTCGTCGCCACCTGTGCCCCCGCCGCCCGGCCCCCGGACGTTCCGCCCACCCGCCCCGACGAACTCGCCTATGTCATCCACACCTCCGGCTCGACCGGAGTGCCCAAAGGCGTCATGATCAGCCATCGGGCCGCCCTCAACACCGTCGCCGACGTCAACGCCCGCTTCGGAGTCGGGCCGGACGACCGCATCCTCGGCCTCTCCCAGCTCGGTTTCGACCTGTCGGTCTACGACATGTTCGGTCCGCTCAGCCACGGTGGCTGCCTCATCATGCCGGCCACCGACCGGCGCAACGATCCGTCGCACCTGGCCGCGCTGGCCGCCGCCCACGGCGCGACGATCTGGAACTCGGTCCCGGCCCAGATGCAGATGTTCGTCGACTACCTGACCGCGACGCCGACCCCCGGCCTCGACAACCTCCGGCTGGTGCTGCTCTCCGGCGACTGGATCCCGGTGCCACTGCCGGACGCGGTCCGCCGGCACCTGCCGGCGGCCCGCGTGGTGAGCCTCGGCGGCGCCACCGAGGCGGCGATCTGGTCGATCTTCCACCCGGTGGACCAGGTGGACCCGGCCTGGCCGAGCATCCCCTACGGGCGCCCGCTGACCAACCAGTCCTGGCACGTGCTCGACCAGGCCCTGCGGCCCTGCCCCGACCTCGTGGTGGGCGAACTCTTCATCGGCGGCCTCGGCCTGGCCGACGGGTATCTCGCTGACGCCGACCGCACCGCCGAGCGCTTTCCGACCCACCCGGAGACCGGGCAGCGGCTCTATCGCACCGGCGACCTGGGGCGGTACCTGACGAACGGTGACATCGAGTTCCTCGGCCGCGCGGACCACCAGGTCAAGATCCGGGGCTACCGGATCGAACCGGCCGAGGTGGACACCGCTCTGGCCACTCATCCCGCCGTCGGTCGCGCCGTGACGATCGCGGTCGGCGAACCGCCCCTCGGCCGTCGGCTGGTCTCCTTCGTCGAACCCGCCCACCATCCCGAACCCACACCGGCCGAGCGTGCCGGCGCCGCCCGTCCGGTCGCCGACAGCGCCCGCGACGCCGGTACCGAAGCTCTCAGCGGCGTTGACCTCGGGGCGTACCGCCGGTTCACCTCGGCGCTCGACCGGGCGGCGCTGCCCGGCATGGTGCTGGCACTGCGCCGCCTCGGGCTGTTCGGGTCCCGGGACGCGGTGCACACGCCCGATGAGATCGCCGCGGTGACCGGCCCTCGGCGCCGCCTGGTCCGACGCTGGCTACGGGTGCTAACCGCCGAGGGTCACCTCGCGCCCACCGCCGCCGGCCTCCGGCTGGTCCGGCCCGTCGACCAGTCCGACGTGGACAGCGCCTGGCAGGAGGTCGATCGGCTCACCGATCCCGACGACGCCAGCCTGGTCGGCTACTTCCGGGCCAGCCTGGACCGGCTCGCGGACCTGCTCCTCGACCATGCCGGAGCGCGTGACCTGCTCTTCCCGGAAGGCCGGATCGACATCTCCCGCCGGCTCTACGAGGACGCGCCGTTCAACAGGTGGGCCAACGCCGCCGCAGCCGGGGCGGTACGCCGGATCGCGGCGAGCCGACCGGCCGGCACGCCGCTGCGGGTGCTGGAGGTGGGAGCCGGCGCGGGCGGCACCACGGCAGCGGTTCTCGCCGCCCTCGACGGCATCGAGGTCAACTACCTCTGCACCGACCTGTCCCCGTTCTTCCTCGCGCACAGCCGGGAACGGTTCGCCGGGCGTACCGGGATGCGTTGGGCCACCGTCGACCTCAACTCCCCCGCCCGGGACCAGGGACTGTCGCCCAACACCTTCGACCTCGTCGTCGCCGGTGACGTCCTGCACGCGTGCACCGATGTCGACCGCACCCTGCGCAACCTGGCAGAGCTGCTGGCCCCCGGCGGCTGGTTGGTGGCGCTGGAGATGACCCGCGACCACTACCAGATCATGACCTCGCTCGAACTGCTGCTCTCGCCCGACGGGGAGGCCGGGGACTTCACCGACGCCCGCGCCGACACCGGCCACACCTTCCTCGACCCGGAGTCGTGGCTACGCGCCCTGGCTGGAGCCGGCGGCACGAGCCGGGTCAGCCTGCCCGACGGCGACGAGCCCGCCGGCACGCTGGGGATGGGCCTGTTCGCCGCGAGGTTCAAGGACCACCGGGCCGCCGCCACCCCTGACGAACTGACCGCGCACCTGGCCGAGCGACTCCCCGCCTACCTGCTGCCGGCCGCGTTCCAGGTGCTCGACACGCTGCCGCTTACCGACAACGGGAAGGTCGACCGGGTGGCGCTGCGGGAGCTGGCACCGAGACCCGCCGCCCAGGGCCCGGAGACTGATGGCAGCGGGGTGACCGCGGCCACCTCCGGGAGCGACCTGGAGCGCCGGCTCGCCGCAATCTGGGCCGCCGCGCTCGGACTCTCCACGGTGGAGCCGACCGCCAACCTCTTCGCGCTCGGTGGTGACTCTCTCGTCTCGGCCCGGATCGCCAGCCAGGTCCAGGCCGAGATCCCGGAAGCCAGGGAGCTTTACTTCGACGAGCTGCTGCGCGAGTTGCTGGAACACCCGACCGTGCGGGAACTGGCCCGGTGGATCGCCGCCGGCCGGACCACACCGGCCACCCCGGCGGCCGGGTCCGAACCGGTGGCCGACCAGGGTTCCCCGGTGGTGCCGCTGCGGGGGCGGGCGGACGACGGCCCGACGCTGACCGTGGTGCACGACTGCGCCGGCTCCCTGGAGTTGTGGCGGCCCCTCGCCGCATCCGCGGACGGGGCGTACGTCCAGGGGGTGGGCGCGACGACAGTACCCGCCCTCGGCGCGGGCATCGGCCTGGACCGACTCGCCGCCGAGCAGGCCCGAGCGGTCTCCGCCGCCGGCCCGGGCCCGGTGCGGCTGGTCGGCTACGGGTACGCCGCGTTGCTTGCCCTGGAAATCGGCCGAGCACTTGCCGACGGCGGCGTCACCGTCGATCGGGTGATCATCGTCGGCGGTCGACCCGCCCGCGCAGCGGTGGGTCCGGAGGAGATGCGGGCCGCGTTCACCGAGGAGACGGGTCGAGCACCGTCCACCGACGAGTTGTCCGCCTTCACCGCGCTCCACACCGCCCTCGCCGCCCACCGACCCACCCTCTACGCCGGCGACGTCACGCTCGTCCGCGGGGTCGACGACGATGACGCCGACGAGTTCTGGGCGGACCTGTGCCTCGAACCAGCGCAGGTCGTCGAGGTGGCGCTGCCCCGCCGCGACCTTCCAGCCGCACCGGAGACCCTCGCGGCGGCCCTGCCCGACAGCGGGACGCAGGCGTGACCGGCGTCCGGCGGACGACCGCGGACGGCGGTGTCATCGCCGTCGTCGGCGCCTCGGGCGCCGTTGGCCGCGCCGCCACCCGCCACCTGGTCGCCAGCGGCGGTGCACTGCGGTTGGGGGCCCGGCGGTCGGTCGAGGCGGACACCTCGGCCACCGTGGCGCGCGTCGACGTCGAGGACCCGGTCGCCCTGCACGACTTCTGCTCCGGTGCCGCAGTGGTCGCCAACTGCGCCGGACCGTCGGCGGTGGTCGGCGACCGGGTCGCCCGGATCGCGCTCGCGGTCGGGGCGCACTACGTCGACCCGGCCGGCGACGATCGGCTGGCCGCCCTGGTCGCGCCACTGACCGCCGGCACGGACCGGTGCGCCGTGCTCTCGGCCGGCATGATGCCCGGACTCAGCGGCGTCCTGCCGCGCTACCTGATCGGCACCCTGCCGACGCCGGCCCGGTGGCTGAAAGGTCACGTCGGCGGCCGGGACCACTTCAGCCCGGCAGGTGCCGCCGACTACCTGCGGGCCGACGAGTTCGGCACGGTGCACGCGGCCTGGCACGCCGGCCGCCTGGTGCCGTCGGCACCCACCGGCCGCGCGGCCACGGTGCCGTTCTTCCCCGAACCCGTACTGTCCACGCCGTTCCTCAGCACCGAGGCCGCTCGCATCGCCGCGACCGCCGGGCTGACCGAGGTCCGATGGCACTCGGCCTACGCCGACGGCCACCTGGCGGCCCTGCTGCGCGGGGCGGCGTCACCGGACCAACCGACAGGCGAGGCGCTGCGCCGGGCCGCCCGGCTCGACCTGTTCGGCCGTACCCCGTACCAGGTGATCGTGGTCGAGGCCGGCGGGGACGACGGATCGGCACGTGCGGTGGCGCTGTGGGGCCGGGGGGCGAGCGAGCTGACCGGTGCGATGGTCGCCCACTGCGCCACCCGACTGCGCGACGAGGGCGGCCCGCCGGGCACCCACCACGCCGCCGAGCTGCTCGACCCGGTCGCCACCGTGACCGCGATGCGGCACGCCGAAGCGGTCACCCGGATCGTCGAGGTCGACAGTACGGACGGTCTCCACCTGCGGGAGGGAACGCTGTGACAGGTGACAGTCGCACCCCGGTGGTGGTGGCCGGCACCCGGTTCGGTCAGGTCTACCTGGAGGCGTTCCGGGCCACCACCGCGCCGATCCGGCTGGCCGGCGTACTGGCCCGGGGCAGTGAACGGTCCCGCGCGTGCGCGGCGCGGTACGGCGTGCCGCTCTACCGCGACCCGGACGAGCTTCCCGACGACATCCGGATCGCCTGTGTGGTGATCCGGGGCGGGCTGCTGGGCGGCCCCGGCACCGAACTCGCCGGCCGGCTCATGGCGCGCGGGGTGCACGTCCTCCAGGAGCACCCGCTGCACCACGACGAGCTGGCCGACTCTCTTCGAACCGCCCGCCGACACGGCGTCATCTACCGGCTCAACCCGTTCTACCGGCACCTGCCGCCGGTGCGGCGGTTCGTCGGCGCCGCCCGCGATCTGCTCCGGCGTCAGCGCCCCCGCTACGTCGACGCGGCCTGCGGTTTCCAGCTCGCCTACTCGTTGTTCGACATCCTCGGGCTGGCCCTCTCCGGCCTGCGTCCCTGGTCCTTCAACCCACCGGCGGTCCCCGGGGCCGGGCCGTCCGACCTGTCGCCACCGTTCCGCACGCTGGAGGGGGTACTGGCCGGCGTGCCCACGACGATCCGCATCCAGAACGAACTGGACCCGGCCGACCCGGACAACTACGCCCACCTGCTGCACCGCGTCACCATCGGTACCGACGCCGGGAACCTGACGCTCGTCGGCACCCACGGCCCCGTCGTGTGGTCGGCCCGGCCCGTCTTTCCCCGTACGGTGGCCGACCCGGCCGCTCCCGCCCACTTCGACAAGGGCGTCGACGTCCGCGCCGCGCCCAGCGCGGTCGTGCTCGGACCGACCGCGTCGGCGTCCTACGAGGAACTGTTCGCCACCATGTGGCCGGCCGGCGTCGCCACCGCTGTCGACGAGCTGCGGCGCGACATACCCGGTGGTCCGGCGCGGGCCGACGGCCAGTACCAGCTCACCCTGTGCCAACTCTGGCAGGACGTCAGCGCGCTGCTGGGGCCACCGGACCTGATCGCCGGTGGTGAGCTGGATCCGCTGAGCGCGGCCGACATCGAGGCGCTGGCGCGCGCCGGGGAGGCTGCGGCCGGCGATGGATGACCACCCCGACCGCTGGCTGCGGTGCTTCCACACCCGGCCTGCCGCCCGCGTACGCCTGGTCTGCTTTCCGCACGCCAGTGGGAACGCGTTGTTCTACCGCGACTGGGGAGCCCTGCTGCCGGAAGGCGTCGAAACGTGGGCGGTGCAGTACCCGGGCCGGCTGGACCGCCTCTCCGAGCCGTGCGTCACGGACATGGCCGAGCTGGCCGACCGGGTGACCGAGGCACTGCTGCCGTTCACCCGGACCGGAGGCTTGGCCCTGTTCGGGCACAGCATGGGTGCCGCGATCGCCTACGAGGTGACCCGTCGCCTGGAGCACCGGCGCGGCGTCGCCGTCCGACACCTGTTCGTCTCCGCTCATCCGTCTCCCGCCCTGCACCGGATCGGAAGCCTGCACCTCGACTCCGACGACGCGCTCTGGGACGAGTTGCGCCGGCAGGACGCGACAAGCACGGAAACCCTTGCCCATCCCCAGTTACGGGCCCTGATCATGCCGGCGCTACGCAGCGACTACCGGCTGATCGAGACCTGGCAGCCGGCACCCGCTCCCCCGCTGTCCTGCCCGGTCACCGCCCTCGGCGGGTGGGACGACCCCGACGTCGCTCCGGCCGAGCTGACGGACTGGGCGCGATTCACCACCGGCCCGTACCGGCGACTGGTGCGCCCCGGTGGTCACTTCTATCTCGTCGAGGAACTCGACGCCGTCGTCGCGGCGCTCGCACACGGACTCGGCGACAACGGCTGAGCCGGACCCAACCGGCCGTCGAGGAACGCGTCCCACATCACCCGGCGGCGCGGCTTGCCGCTGGTCGTGCGGGCGATGCCACCGGCGGTGGCGGTCACGGCCAGCAGGTCGGCGCCGACGAACCGGCCGGCCAGCGCCTCGGCGGAGAGCCGCCACCAGTCGGGCTGCGGGCGTTCCAGCACGACGACCACCGTCGGCCGGCCGGCGCGGCTGCCGGCCAGCACGGCCACCCGACCCAGCGGGATCCCGCCGTCGGCGGCGATCGCGGTCTCCACGTCGGCCGCGAAGACGAAGCGGCCGTGGACCTTCACCCCGTCGCCGAGCCGGCCGACGACGAACAACTCCCCGTCGTGGAGGAAGCCCGCGTCGCCGGTGTGCACCGGGGCCGACCCGACGCCGGCACCGCCGACCACTATCTCGCCGAGCTGTCCCGGTGCCGCCGGACGCCCGTCACCGTCCCGGACCGAAACGGTGACCCCGGACAGCGGCGTGCCGCACCCCACCACCGCGCCCTCGGTGGGGGTGCTGACCACGCGCCAGGGTTCGCCGGACGCCACCCCGGTGACCGCCAGGGTCGCCTCCGCCAGGCCGTACGCCGGACGCAACGCCGACGGACGCAGGCCGAACGGCCCGAGCAGCTCCGCGAACCGGTGCAGGGTGGCCGGCGGGATCCGCTCCGCGCCCACGATCACCGACCGCCAGGCGCTGAAGTCGAGGCCGGCGAGGCTCTCCGGGCGTACCCGTCGGGTCAGGTAGTCGAGGCCGAAGGCCGGCATCGCGGTCAGCCGGGCGCCGTGCCGCCCGAAGCACTCCAGGTAGCGCATCGGGCGGCGCAGGAACTCGACCGTCGGCATGGACCACAGGTCACCACCCACCGTCACCGGCAGCAGCAGACACCCGATCAGTCCCATGTCGTGGTGCACGGGCAGCCAGGACGCGGTCGGATCAGCGGGCGTCATCCGCAGCCAGCGGGCGATCGCGCCGAGGTTGGCGGTGAGCGCTCCGGTGCCTACCCGTACGCCCCGGGCGGGGCCGGTGGTGCCCGAGGTGAACTGGACCACCGCCACGGCTGGCACCGGCCGGCCGGGCTCGCGATCGGCGTCGGGGGCCGCGGCGAGGAGTTCGTCCAGCGGGGCCGCGTCGACGCCCCGGACGGCCGCCAGCTCGCCCGTCCGGGCGAAGGCCGGTTCGTGCACCACCAGGGTCGGTGTCGACCAGCCGAGCAACCTGTCGGCATGCGCTTCGTAGCGGTCGGCGCGGGCGAAGGCCGCAGGTGGCGGTAGTGGGGCCGGTGTCGCACCGGCGAGCAGCGCCCCGAAGAACATCGCGACGAAGCGCGGACCGCCCGCCAGCCCGAGAGCCACGACGTCGCCGGGACGCACACCGGCGGCGACGAGCGCGCCCGCCGACCGGCGGGTAAGCGCGGCGAGGGAGTCGTAGGACCACTCGTCCCAGCCCTCGGTGCTCGCGAATCGCACCCACCCGCCGCGCCGGGGCCGCCGTGTCCAGGCAAGCAGATCGATGTCCATAGCCCGCTCCACCTCGGTGTACGCCTCCACTGTCGAGCACACTAGGCCGGGTCACCGGGCGCGGGTAGCGTGCGGAGAATGCGGGTTCGGGTGGACACCGACCAGTGCGACAGCACCGGGTTGTGCGCGGCGGTCGCACCGGAGATCTTCGCTCTCGGCGCCGACGACGTTCTGGTCGTACGGTCGCCGACGGTTGACCCACTGCAGGTGCCGGCCGCGGAGGCCGCCGCGCGGGCATGCCCGAAAATGGCGATCGAACTGGTGGAGCGGTGAGGCGGGTCGGCGGCCGTGAACCAGTGATCGTCGCCGCTGCCCGGACTCCGATCGGCCGCCGGGACGGCTGGCTGTCCGGCCTCAAGGCAGTCGAGCTGCTGCGGATCGTGCAGCGAGAGGTCCTCGACCGGGCCGGTGTACCGCCGGACGAGGTTGATCAGATCATCGGCGGCTGCGTGACCCAGATCGGCGAACAGAGCCTCAATGTCACCCGCAACGCCTGGCTCAGCACCGGTCTCAGCCCGGCCGTGGGCTGCACCACAGTGGACGCGTCGTGTGGGTCGGCTCAGCAGGCCAACCACCTGGTCGCGGCACTGATCGCGGCGGGCGCCATCGACGTCGGCATCGCCTGCGGGGTGGAGTCGATGAGCCGGGTGCCGATCGGCGCCAACCTGCGCCTCGGGCCCGGGCACTACAAGACCCGCGACTATCCCTGGGACGACCCACCGCACGCGCAGTTCGGCGGGGCCGAACGTATCGCGCGGCGTCAGCGGCTGACCCGCGCCGACCTCGACGCGTACGGAGTGCGATCCCAGGCCCGGGCCGCCGTAGCGCAGGCTGCCGGGCGATTCGACGCCGAACTGGTGGCCGTCGAGGCGCCGACCGCCGACGGCACCCGTCGCGTCGACCGCGACGAGGGACTGCGGGCGACCACCCGGGCCGGGCTGGCCGCGCTGCGGCCGGTCATCGACGACGGGCTGCACACCGCCGGCACCACCTCCCAGGTCTCCGACGGCGCGGCCGCGATCCTGTGGATGTCGGCGGAGCGGGCCCGTGCGCTCGGCGTCACCCCCCGGGCCCGGCTGGCACAGCAGGTCGTGACCGGTGCCGACCCCTACTTCCTTCTCGACGGGCCGGTGGCGGCCACCACCAGACTGCTCGACCGGGCCGGCATCCGGCCTGACGACATCGACCTGTTCGAGGTGAACGAGGCGTTCGCCGCTGTCGTGCTCAACTGGCTGTCCGCCTTCCCCGTCGACGCGGACCGGGTGAACGTCAACGGCGGTGCCATCGCGCTCGGTCACCCACTCGGTGCCAGCGGCACCCGCCTGCTGGTCACCGCGCTGCACGAACTGGAGCGGCGCGACGCGGCCACCGCCCTGGTGACCATGTGCTGCGGCGGTTCCCTCGGCACCGCGAGCCTGCTCGAACGGGTCTGACCATGGACCACCGGCAGTTTTTCCGCGACGCCCGCGACGACCTCGACGGGCCACTGCACGGCGTCCGGGTGCTCGACGTGACGAAGGTGTGGTCCGGGCCGCTGGCGACCTGCGTACTTGCCGATCTCGGTGCCGACGTCGTGCGGGTCGAGCTGCCCGACGGCCGCGACGGTGAGGTGCCGCCCGCGATTCCGGGCACCGGCCTGTCCTGGTTCCGGCAGAGCGTCAACCGGAACAAGCGCAGCGTCGGCGCCGACCTGCGTACCGACGAGGGCCGGCGCACCCTGCTGTCCCTGGTCCGCGCGGCCGACGTGCTCGTCGAGAACTACCGCCCCGGTGTGCTGGAGCGGTGGGGCGTCGGCTACCCGCAGTGCCGGGCCGTCCGCCCGGAGCTGGTCTACGTCTCGGTGTCCGGCTGGGGCCAGTACGGGCCGGGCGTGGACAGGTCGGCCTACGACCCGGTGGTGCAGGCCGCCGGCGGGTGGATGGCGCTCAACGGACCGCCCGACGGACAGCCGGTACGCGCACCGACGTTCCTCGCCGACGAACTGGCCGGGCTGCACGCCGCCATCGCGGCGCTGGGTGCGCTGGCGCACCGGTCCCGTACCGGCGAGGGGCAGCACGTCGACGTCGCGATGCTCGACTCGTTGCTGTTCAGCAGCAGCGGCCTGCTGTCGCTGGCCGCAGCCGGCGCCCCTCCCCAACGGATGGGTAACCAGACCGATTTCGTGGTGCCCGCGAACGTCTACCACTGCCGCGACGGGGACATCTATCTGGCCGTCTCGCTGGACCGGCACTGGCGGCGGCTGACCGCGCTGATGGGCCGCCCCGAGCTGGCCCGCGATCCGGCCTTCGCCACGAACCGGGACCGGCTCGCCAACCGGAGCCTGGTCGACGCGGTCGTGGCCGGCTGGTGCGCGACGGTGACCGTGGCCGCGGCGGTGGCCGCGCTCGCCGAGGCGGGCCTGGCGGTGTCGGCCGTGCGGGATCTGCGCCAGGTCGCCGACGACCCCCAGGTGCGGGTCCGGCAGATGCTGCAACGGACCCGGCTGCACAACGGCACGGAGGCCGAGCTGACCGGTCCCGCCGCCAAGTTCTCCCGCACTCCCACCCGGATCCGCCGGCCCGCCCCGGCGTCGGGCGCGGACACCGCCGAGGTCCTCCGGGAGTGGGTCGCCGACGCCTGAGTGCGTGTGGTCGCCGGTGCCCGAACGCGTTGCCACCGGCCGATTTCCTGGGCGATGGTGCACCCAGCCCGAGCTGTCGGGCAGCACCTCTACAGTCGGCCCGGTCGGGAGGCGAGATGACTCGGCGCGTCGCGCTGGTAACCGGCGCCTCACGAGGGATCGGCCGGGCCGTCGCGCTCGATCTGGCCCGCCGCGGCTACGCGGTCGCCGGTTGCTACGCCCGGGACACCGACGGAGCGGACCGGACCGCAGCCGACCTGGCGGCGCTCGGCGTACCGGCGATGATGCGGGCCTGCGACGTGGGCGATCCCGGCGCGGTCGATGATCTGCTCGCCGCGGTGGAGGCGGAACTCGGCGGCCTCGACGCGGTCGTCAACAACGCCGGCATCGCCCGCGACGCCCCGCTGGTCCTCTCGTCCTCGGCGGACTGGGACACGACGATCGCGACGAACCTCACGGGTACCCGAAACGTGTGTCGGGGGGCCGCGTTCCGCTTCATGAAGCGACGGTCCGGCGCGATCGTGAACATGTCGTCGGTCGCCGGCGTCACCGGCAACACCGGCCAGACCGCCTACGCCGCCACCAAGGCCGGCGTCATCGGACTCAGTCAGTCGCTGGCCAAGGAGGTCGGCGCCTACGGGGTACGGGTGAACGTGGTCGCTCCCGGCTTCATCGAGACCGACATGACGGCCGGGCTGAGCGGGCGGCTGCGCGACGACGCCCTGCGCCGGGTGCCGCTACGCCGATTCGGTGCCACCGGGGACGTCGCTCCGCTCGTCTCGTTCCTGCTCTCCGACGACGCCAGCTACATCACCGGCCAGGTCTTCCGGGTGGACGGAGGTATCGCGCTGTGACGATCCAGATTCCGACGGCCGCACCACTGGCGGCGTACGACAGGTGGTGGCCGGGTGCCACCACGGAACCGCTGGTCCTGCACGCCCGCAAGGTGGTCGAAGCCACCGAGCCGTCGCTGCGCGGCCATTTTCCCCGCTTCCCGATCTATCCGGGCGTCTTCGTGCTGGAGACGCTCGGCCAGCTGATCCGCGCCGGCCTGCCCGGCGGGACGGCGCGCTTGTGCCGGGTCTCGTCACTTCGGCTGGTCGCCCCGCTGCTGGTGGGCGACGAACTGTCGATCGAGGCGACCGCCCGGCCGAAGGACGGGTCCACCTGGGAGGTGTCGGCGACCGGTACCCGACGCGACGGAAGTGTCTGCGCGACGATGCGGGTCACCTGCACCACCGGTGGCCGTTCGGCACCGGCCGGTGCCGGCGTACTGGAGCACCCCCAGGTCCGCGCCCTGCTGCCCCAGCGTTTCCCGATGCTGCTCGTCGACCGGGTGCTGGAGCTACGGGCGGGTGAGTCCATCACCACGATCAAGGCGATCACCGCGAACGAGCCGTGCTACGCCGACCTGCCGGACGACGCCGGTCCCTCGTGCTTCGCATACCCCGTGTCGCTGCTTGTCGAGTCGCTCGGGCAGAGCGCCGCACTGCTGTGGCAGCACAGCGAGCCACCGGCCGAGAAGCGGGCCCCGCACCGTCACCTGCTGTTCCTGACCGCCCGGGGCTACGAGGTGTCGGGCGAGGCCTACCCCGGCGATGTCGTCCGACATGTCGTGCGGCTGGACCAGGTGGTCGCCGACACCGGCTTCTGTCACGGCGAGAGCTGGGTCGGCGACCGTCGGATCGCCCGGGTGGAAACCCTGATGGCGGCGCAGCGGCCGGACGAGCAGCTGCGCTGAGCAACCCCCTGCACATCCAACGAGCCGAGAGGACCCCCATGAGCAACACGGACGAGGCCGGCGACCCGCGCGAGCGGCTGGAGGAGCTGCGCGGCATCATCGCCGAGGTCCTGGAGATCGAGCCCGAGGAGCTGACCGACGACAGCGACTTCATGGCGGACCACGAGGCCGACTCGCTGCGCGCCATCGAGATCCTCGCCCGGCTGGACAAGCGGTACCACGTGGAGATCCCCCAGTCAGAGCTTCCCGAGCTGACGAATCTCAAGGCCGTCCACGAGAGCCTCAGCCGGCACGCGGGCTGGCGGGACTGACCCGTGCGCGTCGCGGTCACCGGGCTCGGCCCGGTCTCCAGCATCGGGATCGGTCCGGCCCCGTTCGCCGCCGGCCTGCGTGCCGGCCGGTCCGGGATCTCGGAGATCACCAGCTTCGACGCGAGCGGATTCCCGCGCCGTCGGGCCGGCGAGGTCCGCGAATTCGACCCGCACCGGTCACTGCGGCGGCTGAAGCCGGAGCACTGGGGGCGGTCGAGCCAGTTCGCGGCGGCCGCCGCCCGGCTCGCGGCCCAGGACGCCGGGCTCGACGTGGAGCGGCTGCCCGGTGGTCCGGAACGGGCGCACGCGGTGATCGGTACGACGAGCGGTGAGTCGGTGGCGGTCGAGGCGTTCACCGCGGCTCGCGTCGCCGACGGCTTCGCCGGCATCGACCCGGGCCTGGTGGCCCAGCTCCCGGCCGGCCGGCTGGCGCACGGGGTGAGCGAGGAGCTGGGCCTGGCCGGGGAGTCGGTGACGCTCGCGACCGCCTGCTCGGCCAGCAACTACGCCATCGGGTACGGCTTCGATCTGCTGGTCAGCGGCGAGGCGGACGTGGTGTTCGCCGGCGGCGCCGACTCGGTCTGCCGCTGGGCGCACGCCGGATTCTTCCGGCTCGGCGCGCTGGCCGCGCAGGACTGCGCGCCGTTCGACCGCGACCGCGACGGGATCCTCACCGCCGAGGGCGGGGCCGTGCTGGTGCTGGAGACCTTCGACCATGCTCGGGCCCGGGGCGCGCGCATCTACGCCGAGCTGCTCGGGCACGGACTCAACTGCGACGCCAAGCACCCGGTGGCCCCCGAGTGGACGAGCATCGCCCGCTGTATCCGCATCGCCCATGGCAACGCGGGCGTGGCTCCGGCCGACATCGACTACATCTGCGCGCACGGCACCGGCACACCGGCAAACGACGCGGTCGAGGCGCGCGCCATCGTCGAGGTGTTCGGCGAACGCCCGCCGCCGGTCAGCTCGATCAAATCGCTGATCGGGCACACGATGGGTGCCGCGTCGGGTTTCGGGGCGATAGCCAGCGTGCTCGCCATCGACAAGGGTTTCCTGCCACCGACGGTGAACTGGTCCACTCCCGACCCCGACCTCGCCGGAATCGACCCGGTGCCGAACGTGGCCCGGCCGGCGACGGTCCGGGTGGTGCAGAACAACGGTTTCGCCTTCGGTGGCAACAACTCGATAGTCATCTTCGGAGCGGTCCGGTGACCGCGCTGCGGGTACGAGGGCTGGGCGTGCTGCTGCCGTCGGCGGCCACACCAGGTGACACGTCGTTCCCGGACCGGCCGGTGCACGCGGTCGACGGGTTCGACGTGCGGGACCGCCTCGGCCGCAGAGGCACCAGCTTCTTCGACCGGACCACCGCCCTCGCCGTCGCCGCCTGTGCCGACGCCCTGCGCGATGCCGGCGTCGAGGCCGGTCCCCAGCAGCCGCAGGATCGCATCGGGGTGGTGCTCGCGACCACGCTCGGCAGCTTCCGTTCCACGAGCGACTTCACCCGGGAGACCCTGGTGCAGGAGCGGCCCTACCTCGTCAACCCGGTGCTGTTCCCCAACACGGTGATGAACTGCGCCGCCGGGCAGTCCGCGATCCGGCTCGGCCTGCGCGGTGTGAACGCCACGGTGGCGGGCGGACCTGTGGCGTTCCTGCACGCGCTGCGCTACGCCGCCGACGTCCTCGCCCGGGGCTACGCCGATCTGATGGTGGTCGGCGCGGCCGAGGAACTGTCGCCGCACCGGGTGTGGTCACAGGCGTTGACCCGGGGCGGCACCGGCGCGGCCTGCGGCGAGTCGGCCGCCGCGTTCGCGGTGATCCGGGACGACGGCACCGGCCCCAGCGACGGGACCGGCCTACGGATCCTGGCCACCGCGGCCGGGTACGGTCCGGACGGTCGCCGGGCCGAGGCGCTGTCCGGCTGCGTACGCCGGGCACTCGACCGGGCCGGCGTCGCGGCGGCCGAGGTCGATCTGGTCGTCACCGCCGAGACCGCGACCGACGACCACGGGCAGTTCGGGGCCGCCGCGCGCGTGCTCGGTCACCGGCCCGAGCACCGACAGGTCACCGCGCGGTTCGGCGACTGCGACGCCGCGACCTGTGCGACCGGCCTGGCCCAGTTGATGCTGGACCGTCGCGCCCACCCGGAAGAGCCCGGCATCACCGCCCTCCTGGTCGCCGAGGGCGTCGACGGCGCCGCAGCGGCCGCGCTGGTGCGGAGCCCGCAGTGTCGGTGATCGCGGCGACCACCCAGCTGACCTGCTTCGGCGATGGTCCGCGAACCTGGGACGCGCTGACCCGTGGCCGCTGTGGCGCCCGCCCGCTCGACCCGACGACGGCCGCCCGACTGAACGTCGGGGCCGGCTATCCGATCACCGGCGGCAGCGACCCGGGGCGAGCGGCCGGCTGGCTCGTCGCGGTGTTGCGGGCGGCCGCCGCCCAGGCGGGCGTCGACGCTCACCGGGAGCGTGTGGTGGTGGTGGTCGGTACCGGCCTGCGGCAGTTGACGGACGTCGAGCGCTGGGCGCTGACGGCCAGCCCGTGCCCGGTCGACCAGCTCCATTTCGGATCGGCGGTCCGGGCCGCCCTGCCCGGCGTACGGGACGTGGTGACCCTCGCCAACGCGTGCAGCGCGGGCGGGCACGCGCTGGCCATGGCCCAGGACCTGGTCGAGACCGGGGAGGCCGACGTGGCGATCGCTGCCGCTGCGGACACCACCACGCTCTCGATGCAGGCGATGATCGGCCGGGTGGCCGACCGGCCCACCGAGCGGGTGCGCCCCTTCGACCGCGACCGCACCGGCGTACTGCTCGGCGACGGTGCCGCCGCCGTGGTGGTCGCGCCGGCCGAGCGCGCGGGTCCGCGGCTGGCCCGCCTGCTGGCCACCGGGCTGTCCTGCGACGCGGTGCACGAGACCGCGCCCGACATCGGCGGGATGACCCGAGCGATGCGCGACGCGCTGCACCGGGCCGACCGGGAGGCCCGCGACGTCCGGGTCGTGGTGGCGCACGGCACCGGCACCGCGCTCAACGACCCGGCCGAGTGCCGGGCGATCCACGAGGTGATCCTCGCTGACCGGGGTGACCCGTGGGTGACCGCGCTCAAGGGCGCGATCGGGCACACCTCCGGGGCGGCCGCGCTGTGCGGGGTCGACGTCGCCCTGCGCGGCCTGCGCGTCGGTGCCGTACCGCCGGTCGTCGGGCTGGGCGTCCCGCTCGCCGAGGCCGACGGCGTACGGCTGGTCCGGGACCGCCCGGTCGCGGTGCCCGGCTCACTCACCCAGATCAACTCCTTCGGCTTCGGCGGGGTCAACGCCGTCACGCTGCTGGAGCCGGCGTGCTGACCGCGACGCTGACGCTGCGGGCGTGGGGTGCCCACCTGCCGGAGAGCGACCAGGCGGCCTGCCGACCGGACGCCGCCGCTGGTCTGCTGGGCCGCAAGGGCCTGCTCAGCCGGGACGACGCGACCCGGCTGGCGCTGTGCGCGGTGCACCGCACGCTCGGCCTGGACGCCGGTGAACGGCCCCGGGGCGACGCGCTTGCCGAGGTCGCAGTTGTCGCCTGCGGAAATCTCGGCAACGTCGACACCGTCGCCGACCTGGCCCGCATCGCGACCAACGACGGGGTTCGGGCGGTCAGCCCGCTCGCGGCCCCGAACGCGTCGAGCAACGTGATCGCCAGCGTGATCGCGATCTGGTTCCGGTTCGCCGGCCCCAATCTCATGATCTGCTCCGGCGCCACCGCGAGCTACGACGCGCTGGCCGCCGCCGCTCTGCTGTTGCGCGCCGGTCGCGCCCGGCGCGTGGTCGTGGTGGGCGCCGAGGCCGCGACCGGCACGGCGACGGCGCTCTACGGGCGGCGACTCACCAGCGGGGCGGCGTGCGTGATCGTCGAGTCCGGCCCGGGCGGGGTGCAGGTCCGGCTCAACGGCAGGGTTCCCGCGCCGGCCGCTACCGCGCCGTGGGGCGACTGTTACGGCGCGCAGGGGCTCGTCGGTGTCGCCCTCGCGGCCGACCGGGTAATCGAGAGCAGGTTGCCGGTCGAGGTGTCCTGCGGCGACGAGGTCGACGGCTACCGGTCGCTGACCGTGCACCCCGCACCGGCGGGAACCCGATGAGCCCGGCAGCGGAAGGCACCCGCTGGTTGGCCGAAGGCCCGCCGGAGGCACCCCTGGCCGTGCTCGCCCACGGGCTGGAGGATTCCTGGCGGACCTGGTTACCGCTGGCCGCGGTCCTCGGTCAGCGGTGGCGGGTGGCCGCGCTCGACCTGCCGTGGCAACCGGGCACCGATTACCGGTGGCGGCAGCGGCCGGCCGCCGACGCGCTGGCCGACGCGATCGCCGGGCTCGACGCGCACATCGACCTGCTGGTCGCCCACTCCTACGGAGCGAACGCCACGTTGCACCTGTTGTGCCGGGACGCACTGCCGGCCCGACGGGTGGCCCTGATCTGCCCGCTCTACCGGCCACCCGGCCGGGCCGTGACGTGGACGCTCTTCGACCGGGCCCGGGCCGCCTTCGAGCGGCACATCCACGAGTCGCTGCGCAGCCGCCAGGGCGACCGGCTGGCCCGTACGCCTGACGACGTGCTGGCGACGATGACCCGCAAGGCGCTCGACCGGGCCGGACCGGCCGGTTTCCTCGCGGTTTTCGAGCAGTACGTCACAAGCGCGGCGCTGCCACTGGACCGGGTCCGCCCACCGGTGCTGGTGCTCGGTGGCGGTGACGATCCGACCCTCACCCCGGCGGCCGCCGGTGCCCTCGCCGGGGCGCTGCCCGATGCCCGGCTGATCGTCGATGACCGCTACGACCACTTCTGCCACCTGCGGCACCCGGCCGAGGTCGCGGCCCGGCTGTGCGCCTTCGCCGCCCACCAGAAACTCGAGGAGGTCCCGTGACCCCGACCGTTGTGGCGGGCCGCCCCCGCTTCGAAGGCGCGAACATCCGTACCTGGATCGGGTTCAAGCACTTCATGTACCTGGTCGAGGAGGCCGTGCTGCAGTGGCTGCGCGACCAGGGCCACCCACCTGGGCAGCTGTTCCACAGGCACGGACTGGGCGTGGAGATCGTCGACTGCTCGGTGCAGCTCCCCGCCGTACTCGACCTCGACGACGAGGTGGTCGCGCACGTGGACCGGGGGCGCGGCGACCGGCTCGACGTCACGCTCCGGGTCCGCCGTGACGACCGGGACGTGACGGTGGCCCGTGGCTCGGTGCGGCTGGCCCTGGTCCGCGAGCGGGCGGCTGAGGAAGCCGCGCCGGTTCCCCCAGACCTCGCCCCGTGGGTGGTAGACGACCTCGGTGGCCCGGCCGGCGGGCCCGGATCGCGCCCCTACGACCCGCGACGACAAGTGCGTGACCAGCTCGTCGATCCCGGATCGCCGGCCCTGTACTGGCCCTGGCGGGCCCGCTACTACTACTGCCACTACTCCGACCGGGTGCAGCATTCGGCCTACGTCCGCTGCGTCGAGTCGGCCGTGGACAGGCTGCTGGAGGCCCGCGGCATCTCGGTCGGCCGGCTGCTGGCCGAACGCGCCTGGATTCCGGTGGTGTCGCGGGCCCGCGTGCGGATTCATCAGGCCGCGCACATGGAGGAGACGGTGCACACGGTGGTCGACGTGGACTCGGTGCTGCGCGCGCAGCTGTTCGAGGTCGCGCTCTCCTGCCACGTGGTGCGCGACGATCGGCTGGTGACCGTGGCCGAGGGCCGTGTCCTGCACGGTTACGCGCTCGGCCGGGGCGATCGGGCGGGAGAGGTCGCCCAGCTCGACCCGGACATCGTCGCCACTCTCACCGGGGGTGCCCGGTGACCCGGCGGGCCAGGCTGTACTTCTCGTTCCGCAGCCCCTACAGCTGGCTGACCGTACGACGGCTGCGGGCCGCCGTGCCGGATGCGTTCGACGCGCTCGACTGGTTGCCCTACTGGGACCCCGACGACGCGACGACCCGGTTGCTCGACGAGCGCGGCGTCGACCTGCACTACGGCCAGATGAGCCGGTCCAAACACCGTTACATCCTGATGGACACCAAACGTCTGGCCACCGCCGACGGTGCCGCCATGGCCTGGCCGGTCGACGTCGAGCCGTGGTGGGAACCCGCGCACCTGGCCTGGTTGTGGGCCCGCCGGTCCGGGCACGCCGAGCCGTTCTACGACGCCGTCACGGCCGCCCGCTGGGAGCGCGGCGAGAACATCTCCGATCCGGCGGTGGTGGCCGCCTGCGCCGCCCGGGCCGGGCTCGACCCGCAGGTCGCCGCCGCCTGCGCCGACGACCCCGGACTGCGCGCGGAGGGCGTGGACTGCCTGTACCGGGCCTACCACGACGACGTGTTCGGGGTGCCCTACCTGAAGCTGGGGCACCACCGGTTCTGGGGCTACGACCGGCTCGACGCGTTCCTCGCGGCCTGGCCGCGACCGACAGGCGATCCGGCCCGGCCGCCGGTGACCGAGGCCTACGACACCGACACGGCAGGCGGCTGTGGCTAGCGGCGGCCGGCGGCGCACCGTCGAGGAGGAACGGAAGCACCGGCGCGAGCGCCTCGCCGCGGCGCTCCGGCTTTTCGCCAGGCTCGGGTTCGACGAGGGGGTCGGCGGGCACATGACCGCCCGGGACCCGGAGCATCCCGATCATTTCTGGATCAACCCGTTCGGCGTCCACTTCGGGCACGTCCGGGCGAGCGACCTGCTCCTGGTCGACCAGACCGGTTCGGTGGTCTCCGGTACCGGCCGGGTCAACCCGGCCGGCCTCGTCATCCACACCGCCGTGCACCATCAGCGCCCGGACGCCGTGGCAGCGGTGCACCTGCACTCCACCCACGGTCGGGCGTGGTCGACGCTGGGCCGCCCGCTCGACCCGATCACCCAGGACGCCTGCGCGTTCTTCGAGGAGCACACCGTCTACGCCCGGTACGGGGGCGTCGTCCTCGCCGCCGAGGAGGCCGGGCAGATCGCCGACTGTCTGGGCGGCGGCAAGGCAGTCATCATGCGCAATCACGGCCTGCTCACGGTCGGCGGTTCGGTGGAGGAGGCGGCCTGGTGGTTCATCTCGATGGACCGCTCGTGCCAGGTGCAGTTGCTGGCCGAGGCAGCCGGCACACCGGTACCGCTCGACCCCGAGACCGCACGGTCCACCCGCGACACGATCGGCAGCCCCGCGATCGCCCGACTCAACTTCAAGCCGTTGTACGCCGACATCGTGCGTGCGCAGCCCGACCTTCTTCAGTGATGGGGATGACATGGCGGAGTTGCTGATCGACCTCGCGTCCCGTTCGCCAGCCGCGACGGCGCTTGTCGACGAGCGTGGCTCGACCACCTGGCGGGAGCTGAACGACCGGGTCAACGGGTGGATCGAGGTGCTACGCGGGCACGGGGTGGCAGCCGGCGACGCGGTGGCCGTGATGGCCGGCAACCGCCGGGAGACCTTCGAGGTGGTGCTGGCCGGCCTGCACGCCGGGGTGACAGTGGTGCCGGTCAACTGGCACCTCACCGCAGCCGAGGTGGCGCACATCCTGACCGATGCCGGATGTCGCCTGCTCGTCGTCGACGCGCAGCGAGCCGCAGTGGCCGCCGACGCGGTGGCCCGGTGCGACGACCCGCCCCTTCTTCTGACGATCGACGACCGGGCGCCGATGCCGGGCGCCGCTGAACCGGCCGACCAACGGTGCGGTGCCCTGCTGCTCTACACGTCGGGCAGCACCGGCCGACCCCGCGGGGTGGCCAACCGACTGTTCGTCGCCGACGCGCCGTTCTCCCGCGTCGGCCGCCTGGGCGACTACGCCGCACGGACGTTGCGCCTGCCGGCGGGGGGACGGACCCTCGTCGTCGCCCCCTGGTACCACTCCGCGCAGCTCTTCTTCGCGCTGCTCCCCCTGCTGCGTGGCAGCACCCTGGTGATCGAGGAGAGGTTCGACCCGGTCGGCACCCTGTCCACAATGGCCCGGCACCGGGTCACCACGGCCCATCTGGTGCCCACCCACTTCGTCCGGCTGCTGGCGCTCGACCCGGCGGTACGCGACGAACTCACCCCTCGTGACCTGCGGCTGGTCTGGCACGGCGGCGGACCCTGCCCGGTCGACGTGAAGGACCGGATGATCGCCTGGTGGGGTCCGGTACTGCTGGAGTACTACGGCGCCACCGAGTCGGGGGCGCTCACCGTCATCGACTCGATCGAGGCCGGGCAACGGCCGGGCAGCGTCGGTCGGGCGGTGCCCCCGCACGAGATCGTCATCCTCGATCCCGCCGGCCGGCCGCTGCCGGCCGGGCGGACCGGCACCGTCTACGTGCGGCGGGTCGGGGGAAGCGGCTTCCACTACCACAACGCCCCGGCCGAGACGGCCGCCGTGCACCGCGCGCCCGACCTGTTCACCGTCGGGGAGGTCGGTCACCTCGATGACGCCGGGTACCTGTTCCTCACCGGACGTGCCCGCGACGTCGTGGTCACCGGCGGGGTCAACGTACACGCGGCCGAGGTCGAGGCGGTGCTGCTGCGTCACCCGGAGGTTCGGGACGCCGCAGTCGTCGGGATGCCCGACGAGGAGTACGGCGAGCGGGTGGTCGCGGTGGTGGTGGCCGCCGAGCCGGACCGCGCCGACGAACTGCCGGGCCGGCTCGACCGGCACACCCGGGAGACGCTTGCCGGCTTCAAGGCACCCCGCGCCTACCGGCTGGTGGACACGCTGCCCCGCGACGAGACCGGCAAGCTCCGCAAACAGCTCGTCCGGCGGATGCTCGCCGAGCTGCCCGGCGGTGGCGCGTGAACGCCGGCCCGCCGATCGCCGACATCGCGCATCCCGCCACCTACGCTCGGGGGGTTCCGCACGACGAATTCGCCCGACGTCGCCGGGAGGAGCCTGTCGGCTGGGTCACCGAGCCGGAACTGGTCCGCCGCTCCGCCGCCGGGTCGACAGTGCAACGGGGGGCCGGCTTCTGGGCGGTGACGACCCACGCGGAAATTGTCGACGTGTCCAGACGTCGGGACGAGTTCTCGTCCAGCCGCCGGGGCGCATTCCTGGTCGACCCGCGCACCCGCGCCGACCTGGAACGGGCCCGGCAACTCCTGGTCAACATGGACGCCCCGCAGCACACCTGGATCCGGCGGGCGGTCTCCCCCGCGTTCACCCCACGGGCGGTCCAGCGGCTGGCCGCCGATGTGGGTGAGCACGCCCGTTCCACAGTGGCCCGGGCGATGGCCGGTGACGACATCGACCTGGTCCGCGACCTCGCCGCCGAGCTGCCACTGCTGGTGCTGGCCGACCTGCTGGGCCTGCCACCTGCCGACCGGGGTCTGCTGCTGCGCTGGAGCAACCACCTCGTCGGTTTCGACGACCCCGAGTTCGGCGGCGGTGACATCGAGGCCTACCGGCGGGCGCTGGGCGAGGCGATGGCCTACGCCGGGGCGTTGGTCCGCGACCGTCGGCGACGACCCCGGGAGGACCTCGTCTCGGCGCTTGTCGCGGCCGAGGTGGAAGGGCGCCGACTGACCGACGCCCAACTCTGCCAGATCTGGCTGCTACTGATCGTCGCCGGTAACGAAACGACCCGGCACCTGATCTCCGGCTCGCTGGCCATCCTGATCGGCGGGACCGTCGACGCCCACGGTCCGGGTGCCGTCGAGGAGCTGCTGCGCCTGGTCAGCCCGATCCTCCAGTTCCGCCGGACCGCGACCCGCGACACCACGCTGGCCGGCACCCGGATCGCCGAGGGCGACAAGGTGGTCCTCTACTTCACCTCGGCGAACCGGGACGAGCGGGTGTTCACCGACCCGCACCGGTTCCGGCCGGACCGGCCCGACAACCCGCACCTGGCGTTCGGCATCGGGCCGCACTTCTGCCTCGGTGCCCATCTGGCCCGACTGGAACTGGCCGAGCTGCTGACCGCCATCCGCCCGTACCTGCCCCGGCTGCGCCTCGCCGGGCCGGTGGTCCGGCTCCAGTCCAACTTCGTCAACGGGATCAAGACGATGCCGGCCGCACTGGCGCCCCCGCGCCCGGGCCGACCGGCAGGTGAGAGGAGTGTCCGTCATGGATGAGAGCAGCGAGCGGTACCGGTTCGCCGTCGTGCACAACGACGAGGACCAGTACTCGATCTGGCCCGACGACCAGGAGCCGCCGCCTGGCTGGCGGCGGGAGGGCACGGCCGGCTCCCGGCAACAGTGCCTGGACCACATCGCCGGGATCTGGACGGACATCACGCCGCGCAGCCTCCGCGCGGCGCTGGACCGCGATGCCGCGGGACGCTGAGACGGTGTACGGCCACGCGAGCGGTGCGGATCCGACCGGCGCCAACCTACGCTCCGGCCATGCGTGAATCGCCGGCCTCGGTGGGCCAACGACTCCTCTGGTTGATGGACCACTACCAGGGCGGCCGCCGGAGCCTCACCCAGCAGGTGCTGCTGCAACGCGACACGGTGGACGCCGGTCGGCTCCGGGACGCGCTGAACCTGCTCGGCGAGCGCCACGAGTCGCTGCGTACCCGGTTGGTCGAGCGCCGCCGCCAGCTGATCCAACAGGTCTGCCCGAGCCGCGAGCCGCAGCTCGACGTCGTCGACCTGACCGGTGCCCGGCAACCGGTTGACGCCCTGCGCGACGCTCTCGCCGCCGACCTTCGCCAACGGGTGCCCGTCGAACAGTGGCCGGTCCGCACGACGCTGTACCGCCTGCCCGGCCGCGCGGTCTGCTGCCTGAGCATGCACCACCTGATCACCGATCACTCGTCCAACGGCCTGGTCCTGCGCGACCTGCGCACGATCTACGAGGCTCTCGCGGACGACTCGCCACCCGAGCTGCCCGAGGTCACCTGGCAGTACGCCACCTGGGCGCAGTGGCAGCGGGAACGGCTCTCCGGCGAGAGTCGCCGCCGGCTCGACGCGTTCTGGCGGGACACCCTCGACGGTGCCAGCCTGCCGATGCTGCCGGTCCGGAACCCGGAGCCGGTCGGTTCCGGATCGGCCCGGGTACACCTCTCCGAGCCGGTCGTCCGGTCGCTGCGCGCCCTCGCCCGGACGCACCGGACGAGCCTGTTCGCCGTCCTGCTGGCGGTCTTCTACGCCCTGCTGCACCAGCGGACCGGCCAGGTGGACCTCACCGTGACCTCGCTGTTCGCGAACCGCGCGCGGTCCGAGGTGGCACACACCCTCGGTTTCTTCGTCAACCAGGTGGCGCTGCGTAGCCAGGTCGACGGCGACGAGCCCTTCACCGCGCTGGTACGGCGGGTCCGGGGCACCACGATCCGGGCCCTCCCGCACCAGGACCTGCCGTTCCACATGCTGCCGCCCGGCATCGTGCGGTCACCCGGTGGCCGCGCCGATCAGGTCGTCTTCCAGATGCTCGACCCCGGCACGACCCGCGGCGACATGCACGGCGCCCACCTGGCCGACCTGGAACCGCAGACCCGCAACGCCCGCTTCGACCTCGAACTGCTCGTGGTGCCGATCGGCGACGCGCTTGTCACCCAGCTCCGCTACACCGACCGGCTCTTCGACGACTCGACAGCGCGGGCCTTCGTCCGCGACTTCGGGTACCTCGCGGACCGGCTCGGACGGCAGCCCGACGACCCGGTCCGCGACGCGATCAGCCAGCTCGCCCGAACGGGAGCACCCCCACCATCCCCCACCCAGACCGAGGAGCAGTGATGAGCCAACCGACAGTGACGGCCGACCAGATCACGGCGATCGTGCGCGATCTGGCCCCCGCGCCCAATGACGACCTCGGACCCGACACCCGGTTGGTCGAGGACCTGGGATACCACTCGCTGGCGCTGCTCGAACTGGCCTTCGCCCTGGAGGACGAGTTCGACCTGGAGCCGATCGACGAACAGACCGCCAGGCGGATCACCACTGTCGGCCTGGTCGTCGAGACCGTGCTGGAGCGGGTCGCGGAGCGGGACGGCGCATCCTCGACCCCGGTGACGGACCGGGCCTGATCCGGCGTGCGGACCGATGCCCTCGACCGCGTCGACACGGTGGTCGACGCGCTCGCCGCCGGTGCCGACGAGGCCGAACAGACCGCCCAACTGCCGGCCGACACCGTGAACGCCCTCCGCACGGCGGGGCTGTTCCGGATGGTCGTGCCGGCCCGGTACGGAGGCGACGAGCTGCCCATGAGCACCGTACTGCCGGTGCTCGCCGCCCTGGCCCGTACCGATCCGGCGGCCGGCTGGGTGGTCGGTCAGGTGGCGTTGTCGCAGCTCATCATCGGTTGTGGCGGCGAAGGGACGGCTGCGGAGGTCTACGCGGGCGGGCCCGACGTTGTCGCGGCCGGCGCGGTGGCGATCAAGGGACGCGCCGCGCGGACGGCGGACGGATGGCGGGTCAGTGGTCGTTGGCCGTTCGTCTCCGGCTGCCGGCACGCGTCCTGGTTCTATCTCAACTGCGCCGTGCAGGACGGCAGGGGCCTGACCCGGGGACCGGACGGCGATGTGCTGAGCCGGATGGTCGTGCTCCCCGCGACCGACGTCACGATCGAGTCCTCCTGGCAGGCACTCGGTCTGCGCGGCACCGGCAGCCACGACGTCACCGTCGCGCGGGCGATCTGCCCGGAGCACCGTGGCTTCACCGGGTCGCGGGTCGAGCCGACGGCCGAGATGATCGCCGATCGGGTCGCCGCTTCCAGTCTCATCATCGCCGCCGTCGCGCTGGGCATCGCCGAGGGCGCCAGCACCGAGCTGATCGAGTTGGTCGTCGGTGGCAAACGGCCGGCGCTGAGTCGACTCCCGCTGTCGCGGTCACCGCACCTGCAGGATCAACTGGGCGAGGCGGACGTTCGCTGCCGGGCGGCCCGGACGGTCCTCCTCGACACCGCACGGGCCGCCGAGGATCGGACCGACGCCGCGACCCCGCAGGGCCGGGCCCGGACCCGGGCCACCGCCGCCCACCTCATCGCCGAGGCGACGGCCGTCGTCGACACGGCCTACCGGCTCGCCGGCGGCACCGCCGTCTACGACACCTGCCCGCTACAGCGCCGGCTCCGCGACATGCGGACCGCCGCCCAGCACTTCGTGGCCGGACGTCAGTCGTTCGCCGCGCTCGGGGCGTCGCTTGTCGGCGAGACGCCGGACGACGGCGGGTTGTGAGGCGGTCCGGCCCTCCCCGCACGGGCCGGCCGCGATCAACGAACTCACGTGGAGGCCATGGTGCCCGTTCCCCCAGCCAGGTTCGACCCGCTGGATCCGGCGCTGCTCGTCGATCCGTATCCGACCTACGCCCGCCTGCGCGAACAGGCCGCCGTGTGCCGTGGCGGTCCGGGCACCTGGGTGGTGCCACGGTGGACGGAGGTGGCCGGTCTGCTACGCGACCCACGGCTCGGCCACGGCTTCGCCGCCACCGGCGAGTCCAACCTGCTGCGACTGGCCTACTCGGTCGCCGGCGGCCGGGCGGACACCGCGCTCACCCGGATCGTGCCCCGGCTGCCCGGGGAGGACCACGGGCGGGTCCGACGATTGATGGCCCAGGCTCTCAACCCGGCCGCCGTGCGGGCCATCGCCGCCGACGCCAGCGGGTGGCTGGACCGGTTCCTCGACGACGCCGTGGAACGCGGCGAATTCGACGCGATGACCGACCTGGCCCTCCCGTTGCAGACCGCTGTCGCCTGCGAGCTGATCAGCGCACCGGTCGCCGACCGACCCGACATCGTGAGTCGGGCTGTCGACATCGGCCGCGCGTTCATCCTCATCCCGTACGTCGCCGAAGGCGGACTCGCCGCGCAGCGCGAGGCGATCGGTTGGCTGCGCGACTACGTGGCCGACCTGGTGGCCGCCCGGCGTCGCGCCCCCGGTGACGACCTGCTCTCCCGGCTCACCCGGGTACGTCACCAGGGCACCGTGCTCTCCGACGACGAGATCGTCGACAACGCGGTGTTCCTGCTCTTCGCCGGCTTCGAGACCACGATCCATCTGGTCGCCGGCGGCTGCGCGGCGCTGGCCGGGCACCCCGACGCCTGGCAGCAGCTCGGTGGCCGACCGGGCCTCGCCGCCAACGCGGTCGAGGAGGTGCTGCGCTACGACGCGCCGATCCAGTGGGTCGCCCGCCTCACGTCGGCACCGGTGCGGATCGCCGACCGGACGATCCGCAAGGACCGCGCGGTACTGCTGCTGCTCGCATCGGCCAACCGTGACCCACGGCGCTTCGCCGACCCGGACCGCCTCGACCTGACCCGCCGGCCCAACCCGCACCTCAGCTTCGGCGGGGGCCCGCACACCTGTCTGGGTACCGTGCTGGCCCGGGCCCTGGGCACCGTGGTGTTCGATCGGCTGGCCACCCGCGTCGACTCGCTCGAACCGGCCGGCGAACCGGTGCTCCGCCCGCATTTCAACCTGCGCGGGCACCACCAGGTTCCGCTCGCGGTCTCGCCTCGTTAGCGGCCGAACCAGACGGTCTTCGGGCGTCGGAACTCCTCGACGCCGGCCCGGCCGCCGAGCCGGCCGTACCCGCTGTGGCCGGTCCCCCCGAACGGCGTCGCCGGGGAGAGCCCCGGGAAGCCGTTGACCCATACCGCCCCGGCGTCCAGCGCCCGGACCAGGCGGTGCGCCCGGCGCAGGTCGGTGGTGTGCAGGTAGGCCGCCAGCCCGTAGCGGGTGCCGTTGGCCAGGGTGACCGCCTCGTCCTCAGTGGAGAACCGGGAGAACGCCAGTACCGGACCCAGGACTTCCTCCTGGGCCAGCTCGGCTGTCGGTTCGACGCCGGAGAAGACGGTGGGGGTGACGAAGAAGCCGTCGGCCAGCTCACCGCCCGGCCGCTCACCGCCGGTGACCAGGGTGCCCGCCGCCGGGTCACGGCGCGCCCGGTCGACGACCGCGGTGACCCGGTCGGCGGCCTCCCGGGACACCAGCGGGCCGAGCACCGTGCCCGGGCGTTGCGGGTCGCCGACGACCAGCTGCGGCAGCCGGGCCAGGACCAGATCGAGCACCCGGTCGTAGACGGCGTCCTCGACCAGGATCCGGCTGCCTCGCGCACAGGCCTGCCCGTTGAGGATGACCGCGCCGGCCAGGGCCTGCCGGGCGGCCGCACGCAGATCGGCGTCGGCGAAGATCAGGTGGGCTGAGTTGCCGCCGAGTTCGAGGCTGGCCGGGGTCAGCCGGTCGGCGGTGGCGGTCAGGATCCGACGGGCGGTCGAGACGCCGCCGGTCAGGTGGACCTTGTCGACACCGGGAGTACGCACCAGCGCCTCGCCCCCGGTGGCGTCGGAGGTGACCACGTTCACCAGGCCGGTCGGCAGGCCGGCCTGCTGGCACAGCTCGCCGATCCGCACCGCGGTGAACGGGGCAAGCTCGGACGGCTTCACCACCACCGCGTTGCCGGCCGCCAGCACCGGCCCGAGCACCTGCCCGAGCATGGCGACCGCGCCGTTGTAGGGCAGCAGAGCGGCCACCACGCCGTACGGCTCGTCGAGCGTGTGGCTCCAGCCGTGGCTGGCCGCGCCGGCCGCCACCTCGCCGCCGAGCTTGTCGACCCAGCCGGCGTTGTAGCGCAGGAAATCGGCCGCCACCTGGGGCGTGGCGGCGGCGAACTGGCGAGGCAGGCCGATTTCGGTCACCTGTAACCCGGTGAGCGTCCCGGCGTCCTCGGTGATCAGGTCGGCCAGCCGCAGCAGCGCGTCACGTCGACCGGCGGGCGGCGTGGCCCACCAGCGCGGCAGGGCCGAGCGGGCGGCGGCGACCGCCGCCGACATCTCGGCCGCACCGCCGAGGACCACGTCCACTGTGGGCCGACCGGTGGCAGCGTAGTGATGACGATGGATGTTGCCGGCTGTCGGTGGGGCGTGTTCCCCGCCGATCAGGACGGCGCTCGTGGGGATTCGATCGAGTGGTGGATCGAGGACGGCCACAGCCCGGATGCTAACCGTCGCGCCTGCCCGGTGCGGTCGGTCGCACCTCGCACACCGGTGTCCTATCCGGGTCCCGACCGTAGACTTCGCTCGATCTTCGGCCCGACGAGGGGACAACACGCATGCATCTCGCCGTGTTCACCCAGTGCTCGCCCTCACCGCAGTTCAAGGGCATGTGGCGGGATCCGCAGGACCGCAGCGCGGAGGGTTACAAGCGCCTCGCCCACTGGACCGCGCTCGCCCAGCGGCTGGAAGCCGCGTGCGTCGACACGCTGTTCTTCGCCGACGTCTTCGGCCTCTACGACGTCTACCAGGGCTCCTGGGCGCCAGCCGTGCGGCACGGCGTGCAGGTGCCGATGATCGACCCGACGCTGCTGCTGCCGGCGATGGCCGCGGTGACCGAGCACCTCGGTTACGCGGTCACCTACTCCACCACGTATCACCAGCCCTACCAGGCGGCCCGGCTGTTCTCCTCGCTCGACCACCTGACCGGTGGGCGGGTCGGTTGGAACATGGTCACCTCCTATCTGCGCTCGGCGGCCGAGAACGGGATGGGTGAGTTCCTCGACCACGATGTGCGTTACGACCGGGCCGACGAGTACGTCGAGGTCGTGCGGGCACTGTGGGAGGACAGCTGGGAGGACGACGCGGTCGTCCGGGACGCGGCCAGCGACACGTTCACCGACCCGGACCGGGTGCACGAGATCGGCCACGCCGGGAAGTGGTTCGCCGTCCGGGGCCCGCACCAGTGCGAACCGTCCCCGCAACGGACACCGCTGCTGTTCCAGGCCGGCGCGTCACCCCGTGGCATCGACTTCGCGGCCCGCCACGCGGAGGTCGTCTTCCTCACCCTGGCCGACCCGGAGACCGGGGCGAGGAAGGTCGCCGAGCTGCGCGAGGCGGCGGCCCGCGCCGGCCGCGACCCTCGGTCGGTCAAGGCGTTGCAGGGCTCGATGACGATGGTCGGCGCCGACCGCGACCAGGCTCGCGCACGGGCCAGGCTCTACTCCCAGCTGTGGAGCGGCGAGGGACAGCTGGCCAAGTGGTGTGGCTGGATGGACTTCGACATCGCCGCCTATCCCGACGACGCCCCGGTCAGCGACATCCGGGGGCAGGCCAGCCACTCGTTCCTCGACTTCCTGCGCCGGTTGAGCCCCGACCGGGAGTGGACCGTCGGGGATGTCCGCTACATCGCCTCCCGACCCCGCCGGGCCCGCCGCGACGCCCCGATGATGCTGTTCGGCACGGCCGAGGAGGTGGCCGACCGGATGGAGCAGTGGCTCGAAATCGCCGACGTCGACGGCTTCAACCTGGTGCCCTGTCCCCCCTCGGTCGCCATCGACGACATCTGCGATCTGCTGGTGCCGGAGCTGCAACGGCGAGGGATGTTCCGTACCGCCTACGACCCGGCCGAAGGTACCCAGCGGGAGCGCTACTTCGGCGCCGGGGTCCGCCACTATCCGAAGGGTGTGCGATGACGCGGAAACCGCCGCTGCTACCAGCCGATCCGGCGACGGAGAGCGTCCCGTTGGCGTACTCGCAGGAGGGACTCTGGTTCCTCCAGCAGCTCGACGCGGCCAACACCGCCTACACCGTCCCGCTGTCGCTGCGACTGGCTCCGCAGGTCAGCAGGACGAGCTTCGAGGCGGCTCTCACCGCGCTGGTGGGCCGGCACGACGCGCTGCGGCTGCGGTTCGAGTCCGAAGGCAACGGCGCGCCGACCCTGCGCACCGGCCCCGGCTACACCCCGGAGTTGCGCTGGCACGAGACGGCCGACGACGACAGGTGGCACGAGCTGGTCGCCGAGATCATGCGCGAGCCCTTCGACCTGGCCAGCGGTCGCCTCGTACGCGGGGTCGGCGCGCTCGCGCCCGGCGGTGGACATCGCGTGTGTCTGGCCATTCCGCACATCGTCGCCGACGGCTGGTCGGTGCGGCTGATCTCGCGCGACCTCGCCGCGCTGCACGCCGGAGCTGAGCTGCCCCCGCTACCGGTGACGTTCGCGGACTTCGCCGCCTGGCAGCGCGGCTGGCTGCGGGGCGAGACGCTCGACGCCGAACTGGCCTACTGGCGGGACGAACTCGCGACCTCGACCCCGTTGGTCCTGCCGACCGACTTCGCGGCCGGCCCGATGACGACCGCGACCGCGGCCGTGGCCACCATGACGCTACCCGCGGACGTCACCGCCGACCTGCTCGCCGTGGCCCGGTCGGCCCGTGCGACAGGTTTCGTCGCGACGACCGCACTGGTCGCCGCGCTGCTGGCCCGCTGGACGTCCGAACGCGACCTGCTGCTGGGCACCGCGATGGCCGGGCGCACCATGGCCGCGCTCACCGACGTGGTGGGCAACTTCGTCAACACCGTCGCCCTGCGGGTCGACCTGACCGACGACCCGTCGTTCCGGGACCTGCTGGGACGGGTACGCGGCAAGGTGCTTCAGGCGATGCGGCACTCGGACGCCCCGTTCCACCATGTCGTCGCCGACCTCGCGCCCCGGCGCGACCTGCATCGGCAGCCGGTGTTCAACGTGGTGATCGCGCACCAGGAGTTCACCGGTGCCGCCGCTGACGACGACGCGGCGATCCGGCTCGAACCGCAGGAGACGGCCGCCGTCGTGGCCAGTCATTTCGACCTCGACGCGGAGACCGCAGTGGTCGACGGCCGACTCTCCTGCCTTCTGATCTACCGGGCTGACCTGTTCGCCGCGCCGACGATCGAACGGCTGCGTGACCACCTTGTGGTGTTGGCCCGCCAGGTGGCCCGGGACCCGGACACTCCGCTGTTCGACCTGCCGCTGACCGGTGAGCCCACCGCCACCCCGCCCGCCGGACCGCCGCCCGCCGCTCCGCTGTCCGCCGGACCGCCGCCCGACCAGGAGGTCGCGCTGCTCGCGGCCATCGCCGAGCACGCCCGGCAACGCCCCGACACCGATGCGGTAGCCACCGGCTCCGAGTCGCTCACCTACGCCGAACTCCTGCACGCGGCGGACCGGAAGGCCGCCGGACTGCGGCGGGCCGGCGTCGGCCGAGGCGACATCGTCGCGGTGTCCGGACCGGTTCGCCCTGAGACGATCGTCGACGCGCTCGCCGTCCTGCGCTGCGGTGCGGCCTACACGCTCGCCGAGCCGGGTGACCCGCCGATGCCCGGCGTCACGTACCAGGCCGCAGAGGTGGCTCCGGCCGACGCCGACTTCGACGGCGACTGGCCGACGCCCCAGGACGTCGCGGTCCTCCAGCACACCCCGGACGGTCCGGTGCTGGTCAGTTACCGCAACCTCGCGGGCGTGTCGGCCGGCCTCGATCCGGTCCCGGATGAGCCGGTGCTGCTGCTCGACGGGTTTCCGCTGGCCCTCTGGGCCGTGCTGCGGGCCGGCGGGACCTGCGTCCTGCCCGATGGCGGCGACGTGGTGGGTGAGGTGTCCCGACACGCCCCGTCGACAGTGCTGCTGACCGCCGAGCAGTTGGCCGACGTCCTGGACGCCGACCCCGCCGCGTTGGATCCGGTGGACGCCGTCGTGGTCGCCGGTGACCCGGTGGCACTCGCCGAACTACCGGTGCCCCGGCCGGTCCGGCGCACGCACGGCCGCGCCGAGACGACAGGGGTCGCCACCGCGTACACCGGCCCGGCCGGCGAGCCACGCACCATCGGCGCCCCGGTCGACGGGGCGACCGCCTACGTGCTCGACGACCGGATGCGCCCGGTGCCGCCGGGCATGGTGGGTCGACTCCACATCGGAGGGACCGGCGTCACGGCCGGGTACCACGGGCGGGCGGCCCTGACGGCCGAGCGGTACCGGCCCGACCCGTTCGGACCGCCGGGCGCACGCCTGTTCGACACCGGCGACCGGGCCTTCGTCGACACCGACGGCAACCTGCGCTGGTTCGACCGCCGTGATCGCCGGGTGACAGTCGGCGGCACCCCCGTCGACCCCGCCGCGGTGGAAGGTGTACTGGCCGCCGACCCTCGGGTACGCCGAGCGGCGGTGGTGAGCCACCGCTCCGGCGGCCGCACCCGGCTCGCCGCCTTCATCGACACCGCACCCGAGCAGCTCACCGGCGTGCTGGCCGGGGCGGCCCGGGAACTGGGCGGGGCCGCGCTGCCCGAGCACGCCGAGGTCACGCCGGACCTGCCGGCCCAACCGGATCACGCCGCACTGCTGGCCCGCCTGCGCCGGGCCGACGCATCGCCCGATCCGGAACGGGTCGCCGGCTACGAGCGCCTGGTCAGCAGCGTGTGGCGGCAGGTGCTCGACACCGACACCTTCACCACCACGGACAGCTTCTTCGACGTCGGCGGCCACTCCCTGCTGGCCCTGCCGGTGCTGCGCGGTGTCCGGGACGCCACCGGGATCACCCTGCCGCTGGCGTCGCTCTTCGACTTCCCGACCGTGCGGGACCTGGCCCGCCACCTGGCCGACACCGACGACGGACCACCGCCGCTGCGCCGGCCGGACGTCGACCGGGACGCTCCGGCACCGCTGACGCACGGGCAGGAGGCGCTCTGGATCCTCGACCGGATGGGTGAGGCGAGGCACGCGTTCAACGTGCCGATGAGCGTACGGCTGGCCGCCGACGCCGACCGCGACCGGGTGGAGAACGCCGTGGCGACGCTGATCCGCCGCCACGAGTCGTTGCGCACCCGGTACGAGGCGGGACCGGACGGCCATCCGTACCAGGTCGTCATCGCTCCGTACCCACCCGGTCTGGTCTGGCACGACCTGCGCGATCTGACCGACGACGCGGCACGGCGACGGACGGCCGAGCTGTTCGCCGCCGTCTACACCGAATCCTTCGACCTGGCCCGGGGCGAGGTGCTGCGCGGCATCGTGGTGGTCGACCGGGCCGCCTGCACCGTGCTGCTGGTCTGCCACCACATCGCTGTCGACGCGTGGTCGCGGGCCGTGCTGACCCGCGAGCTGCGGGCCGCGTACGAGGGCGAGGTCCTGCCCGAACCGGCGGCGCAGATGGCCGACGTCGCGCACTGGCAGCGACGTCAGCTGACCGGGGAGGTGCTCGACCAGAAGCTGCGGTACTGGCGGGAACGGCTGGCCGGTGCCCCGCCGCTGGAGCTGCCGACCGGTGGCCGGCGGGCGTCCGGACGCCCCTCGGCACCAGCGGAGATGGTGACGGCACGGTGGGAGCCCGAGGTCACCGCCGGCCTGCTCCGGTTGGCCGCCGCCGAACAGGTCAGCCCGTACGCGACGGTCGCCAGCCTTCTCGCAGCCTGCCTGGTGCCCTACACCACCGGCGGTGACGTGGTCTTCGGATCGAGTCTGACCGGCCGGCTGCTGGCCGAGATGACCGACCTGGTCGGCCTGCTCACCAACACCGTGATGCTGCGCGCCGACGCGACCGACGACCCGTCGTTCCGCACGCTGCTGCGCCGGATGCGCACCGAGACGATGACCGCCCAGCAGCACCAGGACACCCCCTACGAGCTGGTCGTCCCGGCGATGGGCGGGCAGTCCGACGGGGGCCGCAACCCGCTCTCCGACGTCCTGCTGGTCTACACCGCGCACTCCGGCGACGAGTTGGCCGCGGCTCTCGACCGACCCGGCGACGAGCCGCCGATGGCGGTGGGGCCCCGCTTCGGGGTGGAGGTGCACACCACCCTGCTCGACGACACCCTCGCGCTCGTCGTCATCTTCCGGTCGGCCAGCTACGACACCGCCGACATGCGGGCGCTGCTCGATCGGATGGGCGCGCTCGCCGCCGCGGTCGTCCACCAGCCCGACAAGCCCCTGTCCGACGTTCGTCCAGCGGACCGGCCGGAGCCACGGCTGTCCGCCGGGCCGACCGAGCACGTGCCGTTCCACTCGCCGGTTGCCATGATCGATGAGCAGGCGGCCCGGCGGCCCGACGCGGTGGCCGTCGTCGACGAGTCCGGTCACCTCTCGTACGCCGAACTGGTCACCCGGGCCAACCGCTACGCCCGGCACCTGCGGGCGACGGGCATCCGCCGGGGCGACGTGGTGGCCGTGTGCCGGCGCCGCGACGTCGACCGGGTCGTCGTGCTGCTGGGCATCCTCAAGGCCGGTGCCGCCTACCTTCCGCTGGACCCCACTCATCCGCCGCGCCGGATCCAGCACGCGCTCGACCAGGCCCGCCCGGTGCTGCTGGTCGCCGACGATCTCGGCGCCCACCTCGGCACCGAGCGGGTGCCGGTCCGCGACTACGACCCCGACGACCCCGCCGTGGCCGGTCAGCCGGCCACGCCACCCGAGGTCGAGCTGGGCCCGGACGACCTGGCAAACGTGCTGTTCACGTCCGGTTCGACAGGTACGCCGAAGGGGGTGGCCGTGCCGCACGGTGCCCTCGCCAACTTCTTCCACGGTTCCCGGCACTGGCTCGCTCTGGAACCGGGCGACCGGATGCTCCAGCTCGCGCCGCACACCTTCGACGTCGCGACGCTGGAACTGCTGGCACCGCTGTGCGCTGGCGCGGCCACCGTCAGCGCGCCTGTCGACGTGCTCGCCGACGATCTCGGCACGCTGGTCCGTCGGTACCAGGCGACAGTGGTCTTCCTCGTCCCGCCCCTGCTGGATCTGGCGATCGACCGGGGCGTGGCGGAGCTGGCCCCGCTGCGCCGGATCGTCTCCGGCGGCGACGTCATCGCCACGTCGAGCTTCAACACCCTGCACTGCGGCCAGCCACCACGGCGTCTCATGCCCGTCTACGGCCCGACCGAGACCTCGGTGATCGCCTCCGTCCTCACCGGGGACGACCTCGACGACCGGGAGCTGACCGGGCCGGTGCCGATCGGCCGGCCGGTCGCCAACGTGCACTGGTACGTCCTGGACTCCCGGTTCCGCCCGGTTCCCAGAGGCACCCGGGGCGAGATCTTCATCGGCGGTGCGGGCGTCGCGCGCGGCTACCTGGGCCGGCCAGACCTGACCGCCGACCGTTTCCTGCCCGACCCGTTCGGCCCGCCCGGGTCCCGCATGTACCGCACCGGCGACCTCGGCCGGCAACGCCCGGACGGGGTGATGGAGTTCGGCGGCCGCGCGGACACCCAGGTGAAGATCCGGGGATACCGGATCGAGTTGGAGGAGATCGAGCACGCGATGCGGGCGCACCCGAGCGTGCGGTTCGCCGCCGCGAAGGTGCACCGCGCGGAGACCGGCCCGGTCCTTGTCGGCTACTACGTGCCGGAGGAGGGGACCGCCGCCACGGAATCGGAGGAGATCCGCCGACATCTCGCCGACCTGCTGCCGCCGTACGCGGTGCCGGCGGTGGTGGAGACGGTGCCTGCCCTGCCGCTGTCGATCCACGGCAAGCTCGACCGGGACGCCCTGCCCGATCCACGGATCGAGGCGGCGCCGGACTCCGGCCCGCCCCGTACCTCGTTGGAAGGTGAGGTGGCGCAGGTGTGGTCGGCGGTCCTCGGCCGGCGGATCGGGGTACACGACGACTTCTTCGCCGCCGGCGGACATTCGCTGCTCGTCGTGCACGCGACCGACCGGCTCCGCGCCGACCTGGGGTGGGAGGTGCCGCTACGGCTGCTCTTCGACCACCCGTCGGTGGCCCGGTACGCCGCCGCGCTGGACCGCCTGCGACACGCCGGCGACCGGCCCACCGGAGTCGTCCACCGACGACAGTGGCGCAGCGAGCTGCTGGGCACCAACCGGCGGGTCGACCTGTACGTGCCGGCCGGCTTCACGCCGTCGGACACCGACACCCTGCTGGTCGCCCCGGACGGGTCGGACTTCGTCGACGTGATGCGGGCACCTGGCGTCCTCGACGACCTCGTGCACACCGGCCGGATACCGCCGACTCCGGCGCTGTTCGTCGCCCACCCCGACTGGTCGACCCGCCAGGCCGAGCTGTCGGAGGGGGTCGCCTTCGTCGACGCGCTGATGGCCGAGGCGGTGCCGCTGGCCTGCGAATGGCTCGGGCTCGACCCGGATCGGATACGGGTCGTCGCGGCGGGTGCCAGCCTCGGTGCCGTCGCCGCCGTCACCGCGGCCGTGCGGCACCCACTGACTGTCGACGGGGTGGTGGCCCTGTCCGGTCCGCTGTGGTGGTCGCCGGCCGGCGAGGAGCCCGGCTGGCTGCTGCGCCAGGCCGACGCCGCCCACGGCACCCGGTTCCACGTGTACGCGGCCGAGGGTGACGATCCGCGCATCCGCGCCTGGAGCGTGCGGCTGGCCGACGAGCTGACCGCCGCCGGCAACCCGGTCCGCTACGTCGCCGGGCCCGGTGGCCACACCTTCGCCACCTGGCAGGACCACCTGCCCGACGCCCTCACCTGGGTCCTGTCGGCGGACGCCCGGCAACCGGCGGAGGGGGTGCAGGGTGCTGGAAGGCTGTGAGCCGTGGCCGCCGGAGGCGGCCGAGCGCTACCGACGATCGGGCTACTGGGGTGCGGAGACGCTGGCCAGCCTGCTCCGCGAGGTCGCTGCCACCGACGGGGACCGGGTGGCGCTGGTCTGTGGCTCGCGGACGGTCAGCTACGCCCACCTGGACGCCTGGGCCGACCGCCTGGCGGGTGGCCTGCACCGGCTGGGCGTCCGGCGCGACGACCGGATCGTGGTGCAGCTGCCGAACGTCCCGGAGTTCGCGGCGGTCGCCGTCGCCGCGTTCCGGCTCGGTGCCCTTCCGGTGTTCGCGCTGCCGGCCCACCGTCGCAGCGAGATCACCTACCTCTGCGCGCACACCGACGCCGTCGCTTACCTGACCACGGGCACGGTGGCCGGCTTCGACCATCGACGGCTCGCCGCCGAGGTACGACGGGAGGTGCCGGGCCTGCGTCACATCCTCATCGCCGACGACGACGCCGGTGAGTTCACCCCGTTGTCGGCTGTGCACGGCCCGCCGGTAGCTGTCGACGTCGACCCGGCCGAGGTGGCCTTCTTCCTGCTTTCCGGAGGTACCACGGGGACACCGAAGCTGATCCCGCGCACCCACCGCGACTACGACTTCCAGATCCGGGCGACGGCGGCGGAGATGGGCTTCGACGCCGACGGCGTCTACCTGGCCGCCCTGCCGGTGAGCCACAACGCCGCCCTCGGCTGCCCGGGCCTGCTCGGTGCGCTGCGCGCCGGTGGCCGGGTCGTGCTGGCGTCGAGCCCCAGCCCCGACGAGGTCTTCCCGCTTGTCACCCGGGAGAAGGTCACCCTGACCACGCTCATGCCCGCGTACCTCCCGCTCTGGGCCGACCTGGCCGGTGTCTTCCGCGCCGACCTGTCGGCGGTGACCATCGAGGTGGGTGGCGCGCCACTGGCCCCGGCCGTCGCCCAGCGGGCCGAGGCGGCGCTCGGCTGCACCATCACCCGGTGGTTCGGCATGGCCGAGGGGCTGCTGGTCTTCACCCGGCGGGACGATCCGCTCGAGGTGCGGACCGGCACCGAGGGCCTGCCGCTGTCCGCTGCCGACGAGATCCTCGTGGTCGACGACGAGGACCACCCGGTACCGCCGGGGGCGAGCGGCGAGTTGCTCACCCGGGGGCCCACCGTGCTGCGCGGCTACTACCGGGCAGCCGACTACAACGCCCGCGCGTTCACCTCCGACGGGTTCCTGCGCACCGGTGACCGGGTCCGCCTGGACGAAAATGGCCGGCTGGTGGTGCTGGGACGCATCAAGGACGTGGTCAATCGGGGTGGCGAGAAGGTGCCGCCCGAGGAGGTCGAGGAGCACCTGCTGACCCACGGGCAGGTGCGGGAGGCGGCGGTCATCGGGATCGCCGACGCCGTCCTGGGCGAGAAGACCTGCGCTGTCGTGGTGGCCGCCGGTGAGCCGCCGACGCTCGCGGGCCTACGTGACTGGCTCACCGGTCGCGGGGTCGCCGACTACAAGCTGCCGGACCGCTTGGTCGTCGTCACCGGGCTGCCCCGCACCGGGGTGGGCAAGGTCGACAAGACCGCCCTGGTCGCCACGGTCATCGACCGGGACGCCTGACGGACTCCGGTGCTCGCCGGGCGCCGATGCTGCGTCAGCGCGGCCCGGTGAGCACGGCCGACAACGTCGGCAGGTTCTCGGTCAGCCACCGGTCCAGGTGGGTGTCGAGCCGCTCGAAGTCACGCTCCAGCACGGACAGGCCCCGGGTCGGCACCTGGGCACCCAGTTCGACGAGCAGGGCCCGCAGATGCAGGTCGACGGCGAAGCGGTGCTCGGCGCTGGCGGCCGTCATCATCGGGACCGCGACCGTGCCGGCGAGCCCGGCCCGGGGCAGCAGGTCGAGGAAGTGCTTGAGGACACCTGAGTAGCTGCCCTTCAACGTGGGACTGGCCACGACCAGCAGCTCCGGGGCCTGGGTGCGGGCGAGCGCCCGGGTGACCGGGTCGGCGGCGGCCGGGTCGACCCCCGGGACGTGGACACCGAGCACGGGCAGCAGGTCGGACAGGTCGATGACATCGCACTGGGCGGGCACAGCGCCGCTCGCCGGCTCCAGTCCGGCGCGGATCGCGGCGGCGAGCGAGAGGGCCACGGCCCGGGTACGTGATCCGGGCCGGGCGCTGCCCACCACCACCGCCACCCGGGGTGGTGACGCCACCGTGGCGGATTCGGCGGCTGTCACCTCGGCGCGGACGGCGGTCATCGGGCCGGCTCCAGCTCGGTGAGCAGGCCACGGTTCCGCAGGCGGGGCAGGACTCCCTCACCGAACCGGTAGACCTCTTCCAGATGCGGCTGACCGGACAGGATCAGATGGTCGATGCCCATCGCGTGCAGTTCGGCGATGCGGTCGGCCACCTCGTCGTGGCTGCCGACAAGTGCCGCGCCCGCCCCCGGCCGGACCAGGCCGTAGCCGGCCCAGATGTTGGGGTACGCCGCCAGCCCCGCAGCGTCCTGCGTCAACGCGGTCATCCGGCGTTGGCCCACCGACTCCGAGCGCCGGAACCGGGCCTGTGCCTCCCTGATCCGGCTCGGCTCCATCCCGTCGAGCAGTTCCTGCGCGACCTGCCACGCCTGGTCGGCGGTGTCCCGGGCGATGACGTGGTAGCGGGTGCCGAAGGCCAGCACGCGGCCGTGTCCGTCGGCGAGCCGACGGGCCGCGCCGATCAGCTCCGCCAGGCCGGCTGGTGACTCTCCCCAGGCCAGGTAGACGTCGGCGTGGCGGGCGGCCACCGCCTGCGCGGCCGGCGAGGATCCGCCGACGAAGATGGGGGTACGCAGCGGGTACGGACGCACCACCCGCCCCCGGTCGACCTGGTAGTGCTCGCCCCGGAAGTCGAACTCCTGCCCGGCCCACGCCCGTTCGAGCACCTCAAGCAGCTCCGCCGTCCGCGCGTAGCGCTCGTCGTGCGGCAACGCGTCACCGTAGCGCCGCTGCTCGTCGTGGTCGCCGCCGGTCACCACGTTGAACAGCAGCCGGCCACCGCTGATCCGTTGCAGGGTCGCGGCCATCTGGGCGACAAGCGGCGGCGAGATCAGCCCGGTCCGCAGCGCCAGCATGAACCGCAACCGGGTCGTCTGCGCGGCCAGCGCGGCGCTGACCAGCCACGGGTCCTCGCAGAACATGCCGAAAGGCACCAACGCCCCGGTGAACCCCAGCCCGTCGGCCGCCCGAGCCACCTGGGCCAGGTAGGCCACGTCCGGGTCCCGTCGCGGCGGGCGGGTCAGCGTCTCGCCGGTGGCTGACTTGGCCACGTCCCGGCCATCGCCGTGGGCGGGGATGAACCAGTAGAGAGCGAGGCTCATCACGACGTCCCGGCAGCCGCTCCGAGCTCTTCGCGGATCAGCCGGCACAGGCCGCGCGCGGTCGGCTCGTCGAACAGCTCGGGCAGCGGCAGCTCCACGCCGTAGCGCTGGTACGCGTCGGCCGCCATCCGCACCAGATGCAGGCTTGTGGCGTCGTGGTCGAAGAAGTCCTCGTCCGGCGCGACGCTCGGCACGCCCAACACGGGGGACACGATCTCGGCGGCGACCTGGTCGACGGTCACCGACTCCGGCTCGGACGGCGATTCGCTCACGTCAACTCCGATGCGATAGCGGCGTGCACCGCCGCGGCGGATTCGTTCAGGAAGAAGTGGCCTCCGGGAAAGAGCCGCACCTGCGAGGGTGCGCTCGTGTAGTCGTCCCAGCCTGCCAGGTCGGCCGGGTCGACGTGCGGGTCCGACTCGCCACCGAACACGGTGACCGGCCACGGCAGCAACGCCCCGGCCCGGAACCGGTACGACTCGGCCATCGCCGCGTCGGCGCGCAGTGCCGGCACCACGAGAGCGAGCAGCTGCGGGTTGTCGACGACCTCGACGGCGGTGCCGTTGAGCGCGGCGATCTCCGCCACCAGCTCGTCCTCGGGCAGGTCGGCCACCGGACGGCCGATCGACCGACGTCGCGGGTGCGGACAGCCGGAGACGATGAGGCGCAGGTCCGGACCGTCGGCCGGCAACCGACCGGCCAACACCCGCATCACCTCGTACGCGAGCAGCCCGCCGCTGCTGTGTCCGAAGAACACCGCCGGCAGGTCGAGGTAGGGGCGCACGACCTGGGCGACCGCCCGCGCCAACGGCTCGATCCGGGTGAACGGCCGGTCCCGGATCCGGTCCTCGCGCCCCGGCAGTTGGATCGCCACGACCTCGATGTGGGCGGGCAGGGCGTCCGGCCAGTCCCGGTAGGCCGACGCGCCAGCACCGGCGAACGGCAGGCAGAACAGCCGGTGGCTGGGTGCGGCCCGCCGGGCCCGGCGCAGGTAGGGCGATTCGGCGGTGAACTGGACGACCGACATGCCGGCTCCGTCACCGGCTCGGCGCGTCATCGACCCGCCTGGCCAGGCTCTTCGGGGCGACCAGGGTGTAGGAGATCCGCACCCACTCGGTGAGTTCCTGCCAGCGCTTCTCGTCGTCCTCGTCGGCGCGCACGCTGGCCTGGATCCAGCCGTGCCTGCCGAGGCCGAAGCGCATCGGCACCACGGAGTCGTCGCTCGCGACCACCGCCGCCGCCTCGTCGCGCGGAAGCTTGACGCAGATCGTGGTGCCCGGCGGCGACACGAAGACGAACACTTTGCCCCGCACCCGGAAGGTGGGCTCGCCGCCCCAGCCCTCGACGACGACGCATTCGGACTCCGGCAGCTCGGCCGCGATCTCGGCGAACCGCCGCAGGTTCTGGGAGGGATTGGGCACGGGGAGGGTCACGTCTGCACCTCGAGTCGTCTCGCCGCCCTGGTCACTCGGTATCGAAGCAGACCATCGCCGATGACACCACTGTGGTGGGCCGGCAGTCGGCGACGTCCACCGGTTCACCCCAGGCACACACCACGTCCCGCGGTCCCCGGTAGGCGCGTCGGCCGTGCGCGGTCAGGATGTTGTCGAGCACGAGTACGTCACCGGCGGCCAACGGCACGTCCACGGAGACCTCGGCGTAGGCGGCTTCGATGCCGGCGACGTCGGCGGCGGTGAGCGGCGACCCGTCACCGGCCCGCGTGTTGAAGGCCAGGTCCTCCCCGAACGCCTGGCGCATCACCTGCCGCTCGACCGGGTCGAGTCCCCACTCGTTGAGGAACCCCGCGTGGTTGAACCAGCACTGCTCACCGGTGTCCGGGTGATGCACGACGGCGGTCCGTCGCCGTACGGTCCGCAGGGTCGCGTCGTCGAGCCAGCGGTGGGCGATGAGTTCCCGGCGTAGCGCGGCGGCCAGTTCCGCTGGCGTGTCGACGTCGAACGCCTCCCGCCAGCTGAGGCCGATCCGTTCCCGGAAGGTACGCGCCAGCAACCAGCCGTGCGTACGCAGCCGGTCCCGGACATCGGCCGGGATCCGGGCGAGCACCAGGCGGGCGTCGGCCAGCACGGTCTGCCCGCCGGAGTCGGCCGGGCGCAGGCAGGCCAGCAGCACCACCCGGGGAACGGTGAGCCGGTAGCTCTGCTCGTGCTGCGGGCACAGCTCCCGGTCGGGCGGCCACTGGAAATCGCCGTGGACGCCGTCGCCACGGGTGGGGCGCGGCGCGAACGGCTCGTGCGATCCGGCGGCGACGTCGACGAGCGCGGCACGGACCGCGGCTACGTCGGCGGAGTCACGCACCGACAGTCCGCGCAGCAGCACCGCTCCGCTGGTGTGCAGGAGCGCCCGCAGTTCGGAGCGCCGGTGTCGCACCCAGTCGACACCGCCGGAACCCTGCGGGACGTCGACAGTGACAGGCCGGTTGGTCATCGTCCACCTCGCTACCCTGGTCGTGCCGACGGCGCTGGTGCACGGTGGACACCCTAATCCGGGATTCCGTGAGGCCGTGATGACGCAACCCGATCCCCGCACCCTGGCGTTCTCGCTGCGGCTGTTCCGCACGATGCTCGCCACCCAGGAAATGTTCACCGTCTATCTCGGCGTCCGGCTCGGGCTGTACGACGCCCTGCGCGACGGCGAGCCCCGCACCCCGGGGCAGGTGGCCGCAGCCGCACGGGTCGACAGGCGCTACGTCCGGGAGTGGCTGGAGCAGCAGGCCACAGCGGGCATCCTGGTCGCCTCCGCAGCGCCCGGCGACGAGGGCCCCGACCAACGGCGCTACGCGCTACCGGCCGCCCACGCCACGGTGCTCACCGAGTCGGACGACCCGGCGTCCATGGCGGCGCTGGCGGTGCTGCCGGTGGGCGGTATCGGCACGGCGCTGCCCCACCTGCTCGACGCCTACCGCACCGGTGCCGGGGTCGCCGACGAGGTCTTCGGTGACGATTGGCTGCACGGCCACTCCGGCGCCAACCGGGCGCTCTACCGGCACCAGCTGGCCGGCTGGATCGAGACGTACCTCCCCGACCTGCACGCACGGCTCGCCGAGCCGGGCCGGCGGGTGGCCGACGTGGCCTGCGGGGTCGGCTGGTCGAGCATCGCCCTCGCCCGGGCCTACCCCGGGGTGCGCGTGACGGGGATCGACATCAGCGCCGGTGCGATCGCCCTGGCCAACGAGAACACCGCCCGAGCCGGCGTCGCCGACCGGGTGCGCTTCACCGTCGGCGACGCCGCCGACCGGGCCGGCACCAAGGAGGGGTACGACCTGGTCTGCCTCTTCGACGCGCTGCACGAGCTGACCGACCCGGTCGGGGTGCTGGCCGCCTGCCGCGAGCTGTGCGCTGCCGGCGGCACGGTACTGTTGATGGACGCCAAGGTGGCGGCGACCTTCACCGCGCCGGGCGACGACGTGGAGCAGTTCCAGTACGCGACGAGTGTGCTGCACTGCCTGCCGGCGGCCAGGTCGGCGCAGGGCGGTGGACACGGCACCGTGCTGCGTCCCGACCACGTGCGCGCCATGGCGGCCCGGGCCGGCTACGCCGCAACAGTGGTCGTGCCGGTCCCGGACCGCTTCCACCGCCTCTACCGGCTGATGGCCTGAGCCGTCAGATCTTCCAGGGGTCGTAGGAACCGAACCCCCACACGTATCCCTCGATGTCGGCGCACGAGTAGGCGCGGCCACCGTGCGGCTGATCGGCCGGCTCGTCGACGATGCGGGCGCCGGCTGCGGAAGCCCGCGCCGCGTGCGCGTCGACGTCGTCGACGATCACGTAGACCCCGCCCGGCCTGTTCTGGTCGGCGTCGAGTGGTGCGGCGTCGTCGGTGGTGGAGTCGATCATCAACATGCCGGGGCCGTAGGTCAGCTCGGCGTGCGCCACCTTGCCCGGACCGGCGTCGATCACCAGGCGCCGTTCGAAGCCGAACGCCTCCACCAGCCAGTCGATCGCCTTCGGCGCGTCGTGATAGGCCAGCACGTGGATGACTGTCGAGGACATGCTTCTCTCCTTACCGCGGTTGACTTCGCCGCGGCTCAGCGCCGGAGCAACTGAGCCGTCCGGCGACCGGCTACGCCGACCGCCACCAGCGCGAGCACGAGCAGATAGAGCACGCTGAGCGCCGTCGGCCAACCCACGGTGCCGACGGTGACGCCACGCAGAAGTTCGATGCCATGGTAGAGCGGGGTGAACGCGACAATGACCTCGAACACCTTCGGATAGGTGCTCACCGGCACGTACGCGCCGGAGAAGAGCAACAGGGCGATCTGCGCCAGCGTCACGTAGTCGAAGTGCTGCCAGCTCTTCATGTAGGTGGCCAGGGCGAGCCCGACGGCACCGAAGGTCACGCCGACGAGCAGCGCGGCCGGCAGCGCCACCAGGGCCCGCAGTGGTGTGGTCACCCCGAGGGCGGTCATCACGACCAGGAACGCCACGCTGTAGAGACTGCCCCGGATGGTCGCCCAGCCCAGCTCACCCCAGGCGACCTCCACCGGACGTAGCGGCGTGTTGAGGGCCGCTTCGTAGAGCCGCGCGTACTTGGCCTTGGTGAAGAAGTTCGTGGTCGCCTCGGCGACCGCGCCGTTCATCGCCGAGGCGGCGAGCATCGCCGGAGCGATGAACGTGAGGTAGGAGACCGAGCGGTCACCGAGCGGAACGGTCGCCACGAGGGAACCGACGCCCCAGCCGAGCGCGACGAAGTAGAGCAGCGGCTCGACGAACGCCGAGGCCACCAGGAGCCAGTAGCCCTTCTTCGTACGCAGCACCCGGACGTTGCGTCCGGTCACCGCGGCGGACCGGGCCAGGATCGCTGTCGACAGCATCACGCCCCCAAGCGTTCGGCGAACCGGCGCCGGGCCAGCAGGAATCCGCCTACCGCCCAGAGCAGCAGATAGCCCACGTGCACCGGCACCGGCCAGGCGGTACCGGTGGCCGCTGTCGCGGCCCGGGCCAGCTCGACCCCGTGCCACAGCGGCGTCGCGAAGATCAGCGGCTGCAACACCCCGGGTATCTCGGCGACCGGGAAGAAGATCCCCGCGAACAGCATCATGGGCAGTAGCACGAACCGGTTGACCATGGCCATCACCCCCGGGTCCTCGGCGGTGGCGGAGAACGCGCACATCGGTGCGGCTGTCGCCAGACCGACCAGGAGCCCGACCAGCGGGGCCAGCAGCGCGCCCCACGACGAGACGGTGCCGAACACCACCATCACCACGAGGAACGCCACAGTCGCCGCGAGCACCCGCAGCGCCGCGTACGCCAGGTGACCCAGCACCAGGTCGGACGGTCCGGGCGGGGCGGCCGCGATGACGTGGTACATCCGCTGCCACCGGAAGTTGTTCATGACCGGGGTGGCCGAGTCCATCATGGCCACCTGCATCGCGGTGTGCGCCAGCAGACCGGGCGCGACGAACTCGGCGTACGGCAGTCCGAGCACCGGCGTGCGGTCGACGTACCCGCCGAGGACGACACCGAGCCCCAGCAGGAAGAGCACCGGAGTGAGGAACGAGCTGGCAAGCGTGCCGCGCCAGGTCTGCCGGTAGCACGCGACGTGGTACTCGAACACCGCCCGACTGCGGATCACGGCGCTTGTCGCCATCTAGGCCTCCACCAGAGTGCGGCCGGTCAGCTTGAGGAAGACGTCCTCAAGGCTGGCCCGACGGACCAGCACCCCGGTCGGGGACACACCACGGGCGTAGACCGCCGGCACGGCGGCGTCACCGTCGTCGACGTAGAGCAGAATGCGGTCGGGTAGCACCTCGATCCGGTGGCCGACCTGGTCGAGCTTGTCGGCGTGGGCGTCGAGGTCGTCGCTGTCGAAGCGCAGCTCGACCACCTCCCGTGGGGCGTGCTCCGCGACCAGGGCCGCTGGTGCGCCTTCGGCCACGATGCGTCCCTCGTCGATGACGACCACCCGGTCGCACAACTGCTCCGCCTCGTCGAGGTAGTGGGTCGTCAGCAGCAGCGTCACCCCGCGTCGCTTCAGCCTGAACAGCCGCTCCCACAGCAGGTGACGGGCCTGCGGGTCCAGACCGCTCGTCGGCTCGTCGAGCATCAGCAGCTCGGGGTCGTTGACCAACGCGCGCGCGATCGCCAGTCGGCGACGCATACCGCCGGAGAGCTGGTCCATCCGGCTGTCGGCCCGGTCGGCGAGCTGCATGAATTCGAGCTGCGCGTCCGCCCGTTCGCGGGCCGCCGATCGTGAGTAGCCGAAGTAACGCGCGTACGTGACCAGGTTGTCCCGAACGGACAGGTCCATGTCGAGGCTGTCCTCCTGTGGACAGACCCCCAGACGTTCCCGGATCGCCGGCCCGTCGCGGCGCGGATCGAGCCCGAGGACGCTCAGCTCGCCGTCGGTGACGTCGGTGACGCAGCCGATCATCCGCATGGTGGACGACTTGCCGGCACCGTTGGGTCCGAGGATGCCCACCGCCTCGCCCCGGGCGACATCGAGGTCGATACCGGCCACGGCTACCCGGTCGCCGTACCGCTTCACGAGTCCGCGGGATCTGACCAGAGGTGACTCGATGCTCATGGCACCCATGCTCAACCGGAACCGGTACCGGTGGTCAAGGTGAACGTTCGACTGCGCAGCCGACGCAGTCGAACACCCGGTCCCGGCCGCCCGCGCGTTCGCCCACCGACGCTTGCGAGCCGCCCGGTGGGCGGCCGTACCGTGGCGGCCTGTCACCGCCCCGACTGGGAAGGATCGACCATGCCGGACACGATCGTACGCGGCCGGATCATGCTGATGATGTACGCCGACATCGCGGCCGCCCATGACTACCTGGTCGAGGTCTTCGGACTCCAGGCCGGCGTGGTGATCCGTGACGACCAGGACCGGGTCGACCACGGCGAGGTGACCGCCGGCGACGGCGTCATCTGGCTGCACCCGGTGCAGGAAGACATGAAGCTGGCCCCGCCCAACGAGGTCGGCGCGGCCACCGCGAGCATGGCCATCCTCGTCGACGACGTCGACGCCCACTTCCGGCACGCCCGCGAGAAGGGCGCCATGATCGAACACGAGCCGGTCGACCAGGAGTACGGCTACCGCGAGTACAGCGCGCGGGACCCGGAGGGCCACCTCTGGTCGTTCATGAAGGCCCTCTCGTGACATCTCGAACCGGCTAGCCGGGCGGGGCCGCCGGCGGCGACGAGGCGTTCAAAGACCTCGTCCGCCGGCCGGCCCCGCCCACGGCCTGCGCGCCAGACCAGCGCGAAGAGGCCAGACCGACAACGGGCACGCGCTGGGCGGCCGGCGGGGCCGGTCCTGCTCTGCCTCCCCGTTCAGCACTCCCCCGCCGCGAACACGACGTCGGCGATCGCGGCCAACGCCTCGGTGGATCCGTCCAGCCACAGGGCGCGGCGATACCAGCGGTGCACGGGGAAGTCCCAGGTCACTCCCATGCCGCCGCACACCTGGACGGCCGTCTCGCAGGTCTGCACCGCCGCCCGACGGCCAGCGAAGACCGCGCTGGCGGTGGCGTCCGCCGGCCCACCCGCTGGTCCGTCGTGGGCTGCGGCCGCTCGCCAGACAAGTGACCGCGCGAGTTCGACGTCGGCGTAGCACTCCGCCAACCGGTGGCTCACCGCCTGGTAGGAGCCGATCGGCCGGCCGAACTGGGTGCGGACCGTGGCGTGCTCGACGGCGAACGCGAGCGCCCGCTCAGCCACCCCTACCGCCTCCGCCGCGAGCAGCACGGCCGCCCGGTCCCGGATCCGCGCCAGCAGCTCGGCGGCACCGGGCGGACCGACCAGCAGCCGCGCCGGTGCACAGTCGAAGGTGAGGTCGCTGACCACCCGCAGCGGGTCGACGCCCTCGGTCGGCGCGTGGACCGGTCCGGCCGGGCCGGCCGGCACCGCGAAGAGCCCCACCTGCCCGTCGGTGCTGGCGGCGACGACGAACTCGGCCGCCGGACCGGCGTCGACGGCGGACGCCACCCCGTCGATCCGCCAGCCGCCGGAGTCCCGGCTCGCGGTCAGCACTTTGGCCTCCCCGCCGCCCGGCCCGTCCACCAGGGTCGCCGGGCCGGGCAGTGGCTCCCCGGCCGCCCGGTAGGCCGGCAGTGCCAGCCCGACAGTCGTCCACCACGGCACCGGCAGCAGTGCGTAGCCGAGTTCACCGGCGAGCAGGGTCAACTCCACAGCCGGAAGTTCCGGATCCGCCCAGCCCTGCCGGATCAGCTCCGGCCAGGTGCCACCGGCCCACTCCCGGCCGTCGGCAAGGTCGGCGACGGTAGCGGGCGGGCAGTCCGCACCGAGGAACCGGCGCGCCGCCTCCCGCAGGTCGAGCTGGTCGCGGGTGAGAGTCAGGTCCATGGGTCCACCTCCGGCTGCTCATTGCCGTGTCCAGGGATGTCGGACGATGCTTGCGCCCCGGCGATGACCAGAAACGGGCCGCGCCGGCAACGTTGCTGGACACCGCACTAGCGCGAGCGAGGCAGGCCGAGCACCCGCTCGGCCACGATGCCGCGCAGGATCTCGGATGTTCCTCCCTCGATCGTCGACGTTCGGCTGCGCAGTCGCTCGCGCTCCCAGTGGGCCCGCCACGGCGACTGCGGAGTGGCCACGTCGAAGCCGAGGGCACACACCCGCTGGTCCACCTCGGACCAGCGGAGCTTGAGCACCGTCGCTTCGGGGGCCGGATCGCCGCCCTGCGCGGTGACCACCGCCCGGTGCGCCGTGCACCGCAGCGCCTCCAGCTCGACGTGCAGGGTCGCCACCTGGTCGCGGACCGATCGGTCCCGGTGGGCGCCAGCCGCGACGACGGTCCGCCGCAAGCGGTCGAACTGGACGGCCAACCGCGCGACGAGGGTGACGGCGAGGGTGCCGCGCTCATGGGCGAGGGTGGTCATCGCCACCCGCCAGCCGCTGCCCACCGGGCCGACCACTGCCGACCCGGGTACCGCCACGTCGGTCAGGATGATCTGGCTGAAGTCGGCGTCACCGGACATCTGGCGCAACGGCCGGACCGTCACCCCCGGCGTCGACATGTCGACGAGGAAGCAGGTGAGCCCGTCGTGCCGGCCCGCCGGCCCATCGGTGCGGGCCAGCAGCAGGCAGGCGTCGGCGGTGTCGGCGTACGAGGACCAGATCTTCTCGCCGGTGATGCGGTAGCCGCCGTCGGAAGCCGGCACCGCCCGGGTGCGGATGGCGGCGAGGTCGGAGCCAGCTTCCGGCTCCGAGAAGCCCTGGCAGAAAGTGGTGTCGCCACGCAGGATGCCCGGCAGGTGGGTGGCGCGCTGGGCCGCCGTGCCGTGGCGGATCACGGTCGGTCCCACCATGTTCAGCCCGATGAGGTTCGCGTGGTCAGGCGCACCGGCCCGGGCCGACTCCGCGACGAAGATCTCCTGAACGGCCGGCGGGGCACCACGGCCGCCGTACGAGACCGGCCAGGACATTCCGGCGTACCCGCCCTGCCAGAGCGTCCGGTTCCACCCACGCAGTTCCGCCGGAGACCATCGACGGACCCCCACCTCCGGCACCGGCGGCAGCTGCTCGCGCAGCCAGGCTCGCAGGGTCGCCCGGAACTCCGCCTCCTGCTCGTCGTCGTGCAGCCGCATGGCGGCCGATGCTAGGCGAGCCCCCAGGTGTACGGGAATCCGTTCGGGACGCACGGTCACCGACCGCGTCGACCCGGTCAGCCGCTGCGGTAGCCGGCCGCCTGGATGGCGTACAGCTCGGCGTAACGACCGCCGACGGCCATCAACTCCTCGTGGCTGCCGACCTCCACCACCCGGGCGCCGTTCAGGACCACGATCAGGTCGGCCATCCGCGCCGTGGAGAACCGGTGCGAGACGAGGACGGTGACCCGGCCGGACGTGGTGTCGCGGCGCGCACCTGCCGCGTACCGTTCGAAGAGGGCGTGCTCGGTCTCCGCGTCGAGCGCTGCGGTCGGCTCGTCGAGCACCAGCAGCAACGGATGGTCCCGCATGAACCCACGCGCCAGGGCGACCTTCTGCCACTGTCCGAACGAGACCTCGACGCCCTCCGGCCACGACTTGCCCAACTGGGTGTCCAGGCCACTGGGCAGCGCGGAGATCACCGCGTCGGCACCGGCCCGCGCGACTGCGCCGACGATGGCCGGCTCCTGCTCGACCCGGGGCAGGTCACCCACGCCGATCGACTGCCCGGCCCGCAGCTCGAACCGGAAGAAGTCCTGGTACGCGCCGGCCAGGCGGGTACGCCAGGACTCCGCCGACACGGTCGTCAGGTCACGGTCGTCGACCAGGATGCGACCGCTTGTCGGCGGGTAGAACTTCGACAGCAACTTGACAAGCGTGCTCTTGCCGGCGCCGTTCTCGCCCACCAACGCCACCACCGACCCGGCGGGCAGCCGCAGCGTCACGTCGTCGAGCGCCAGTCGGTCGCTGTTGGGGTAGGCGAACGAGACATGCTCCAGTCGGATCCCGTCGACAAGTCGATCGGGAGCGGGCGCGTCGGCGGACCTGTCGAAGGACGCCACGTACTCCTCCAGCCAGGTGAACCGGCGAGCCCCGTCGATCCACATACCACGCAGAAAGCCGATCTCCCCCACGGTGGCGCTGACGTACGCCGACAGCCGGGCACCGGCCGCCAGCACCAGCAGCACGTCACCCGCCGGTGCCCGCAGCACCTCCGCGACGTAGGCGATGGCGCCCACGTAGCCCAGCCCGAACACGATCCAGGCGAGCGAATGCCACCCCGCCGACCTGTTACGGGGGCGGGCGACGATCGCGTACCACTCGTCCCAGGCCGCGCGGCGCTCCCGGCTCAGTCGCGGGCCGATGCCGCTGACCCGTACCTCCTTGGCCGGCTCGGCGGTGGTCGCGGTGACGTAGAGGTGCCGGGCCAGCCGGCCGGTGGCGGCCGCCTGCTCGTGGGCGGCCTGCTCGACCGCCGGACGCCAACCCGCCATGGCAAGTGTCGGAACGGCGAACAGCGCCAGCAGCACCAGCACCGGGCTGATGGTGGCGAGCAGCACCAGCGTGATCGCCAACCGCAGGATCCAGCCCAGCGTGGTGAACACCGACAGGTACATGTGATCGAGAACGAAGACCTGGTCGCGCAGCACCGCCAGGCGGTCGAGGTAGTCCGGTCGCTCGTGATGGGCGATGGTGGCCACCCGGGCCTGCAACCGGGCGACGTGCGACTCCAGCGCGATCGTCACCCGGTCCCGGAACCGCCGCTGCACCCGAGCCGAGATCACCGACAGGAACCAGGTGAGCGCCGCCGACACACCGAGCCCGGCCAGCGCGGCGTAGATCCGCCGGTCGTCATCCGTCTGCACACCGTCGCTCAGCAGCTTCAACCAGAGCGCGAACAGCGCGTCCGGCACCGCCGCCAGCAGCGCGATCGCCAGCGCGGCGAGCATCAGCCGGGGCTCGTGACGCAGGCCGAACCGGCACAGTCGCCACATCGACCGCATCGGTGGCGGCAGCGGGATCTCCTGCTCAGGCGAGGACATCGCCACCGACCTCCTGCGGCTCGTCGAAGCGCTGGGCCTGGAGGTCGAACATCGTGCGGTACCGCCCGTTCGCACGCATCAGCTCGTCATGGCTGCCCGCCTCGACCACCGCGCCGTCCTCGACCACGCAGATCAGGTCGGCCATCCGGACTGTGGAGAACCGGTGGGAGATCAGCACTGTCGTACGGCCGCGGGTCTCGGCCAGCACCCGCGAGAAGATCTCCAACTCGCCGCGCGCGTCGAGCTGCGCGGTCGGCTCGTCGAGCAGCACCACGCCGGCGCCACCCCGAACCGCGACCAACGTACGGGCCAGCGCGACGCGCTGCCACTGGCCACCGGAGAGGTCGATGCCGCCTGGATAGCCCTTGGCCAGCACGGTGTCGAGGTCGGCCAGCCCGTGTGCGCCGGCCGCCTCCAGCGCCGCCAGCACCACCTCGTCGGGGGCGCCGGTGGGCGCGACGTTGTCGCGCAGCGGCCACTCGTACCGGATGTAGTCCTGGAAGACGGCGGAGATGTGCTCGCGCCATGCCCCGACGTCGAACCGTCGGATGTCGACGCCGTCGAACTCGATGCTGCCCTCGTCGGGGTCGTAGAGGCGGCAGATCAGCTTCGCCAGCGTCGTCTTTCCGGCGCCGTTGCGCCCGACGATCGCCACCGACGAGCCGGCCGGCACGGTCAGGTCCAACGACCGCAGCACCGTCGTGCCGGTGCCCGGGTAGCCGAAGGTGACGCCGCGCAGCCGCAACTCCCCGGTGCCCGAGCCGGTCTGCGGAGCCAGCGAACCAGGCGGGCCGGGCAGCGCACCGGCGGCGGCCATCGGCTCGCGCAGCCGCAGCACGGCGGCCACCGGCGCGGCAGCCGAGTCGAGCGACCAGTTGAGCCCACCGAACGCGATGGCGACAGCGCCGATCGCCGCCTGGGTGAACGTCACCGCCGCGCCGAGCGCCAGCCCACCGCCGACCAGGTCCAGACCGATCGCCCCGAAGACGGCCAGGTTGCCGGCCAGCACGACGGCCAGGCTCAGCAAGACCGACCGCTCGCGCAACCGGGTCGCTTCGAACTGGAGTTCATGCAACCGGCGCCGACGCAGTACGAAACGGTTCAGCACCCAGTCGGCCAGGCCGAAGAGCCGGACCTCCTTGGCCGGTGCCGGATCAACTGCCAACCGGTAGTGGTACTCGGCGTCCTGCTGCGCTCGCCGCACCTCGTCGGTGTTGCGGTCCCGCCAGATCCCGCTCTCCCGCAGCAGCCAGTGCGTGGCCAACCAGCAACCGGCCAGGATCGGCGGTGCCCACCAGGCGTAGCCGAAGAGCACGAGCGCACACGCGACGCCGCTGACGAACGAGACGATGCCGTCCGCGATGAACCCCATCGACAGCCGCAGCGGCGGCGCGCTCTGGCCGAGGTCGAAGTCCCGGGCGGCCGCCTGGTCGGCGGCCAGACCAGGACTCTCCAGGTGCCCGAGGCCCGCCGGCTCCAGGCAGTAACCGGTGAGTCGGTCGTACAGCCAGGCGGCGGTCTGGTCACCCAGGTTGCGGCTCAGTGCCATGTGGATCGGACCGAGCACCTGCATGCCCAGGAAGATCACACCGGTGAGGACCAACGGCGCGGCGAGCGGCGCTCCGTCGTCGATCGCCCCGATCAGCACGCCCATCACCACGGCGAAGCCCGCCGGGAGCGCACCGCGCAGTACGACGATCCCCCACCACAGCCCGGCGAGTCCCGGCCGCGCCCGGAACGTCGTGGCGAAGAACTGCCACTCCTGCCGCTGGCGCAGCCGGCCCGCATTCTGCCGTGCAGAGAGGGTCACGATGGGGATGATGCCATCGATCACCCGGACCGTCAGTCCACGCCGGGCGTATGACCGCGACCGCGACAACTCGAACGGCTTGCCCACGACCGCCCGACACCTGTATCCCAGATAAGCCGGAGCAGGCATCGAGGCAGGTGATACGTGATCCGAACCGATCTGCTCGTCCGCTCGCCCATCTACACAGTCGGTCTCGTCCACACGCTTGCCGCCGCCGGAGTCGAGGTCGTGGGCGTACGCCGGTCACCCGACGAGGCACCGGCCGGCACGGCCGAGGCCGCAATCGTCGACGTCGACGGGCTCCCGGCCCCGGACGGCCTCGACGCGATCACCGACGCCGCCCGACGGATGCTCGTCCTCGTACTCGACGACGGCGCAGCCGACGGCGGCGCAGCCTACCTGCGCGCCGGCGCCCGAAAGGTGATCGACAGGCACGCGCCGACCAACCACATAGTCGACGCGGTACGCACGCTCGGCCCGGAAACCTCGGCTGTCGACGTACCGCCCGGCCCCGGTCTCACCCTCTCCGAACGGGAAACTCAGGTGCTGACGCAGATCTCCCAGGGCCTGACCCACTGGCAGATCGCCACCCGGCTCGGCCTCAGCCCGAACACTGTCGACACCTACGTCAAACGCATCCGCGCCAAACTCGGCGTGGGCAACAAGGCCGAACTGACCCGTGCCGCCCTGCTCGGCCGACCACTGCCCAATCTCGCCCCACCAGCCGGACCGGCCGGACACCCTGACCGGAGGGCATCGCTCTAACTTTCGGTGTCTCCACGCTGTCTCTTCGCCGAGGAGACTCAGTCGGCTCGCGCACCTCGCCCAGAAACCCGGAAAGCTACAAGCGTGAACCGCAGGATGATCAAACCGGTGGCGATCAACCACGCAGCCGCATGTGGCGGTTCCTTCACGGCAAAGGCTACGAACAGCACGAGCCCGACGGCCAACGGAATGACCAGAGCGGCATCGCGTACCGCAGCGCCGAGCCTCATAATCAACGCCCGTTCCCCTGTCTCATCGGACATTCATCCGGTAAACCAGCGACCAAAACGTCTGAGCCTACTTGTTGCCTGGACCTCGGAGTGTGACAAGATCACGAAAGGCCGTTTCCGACTTGTGGAAACGGCCTTTGAACTGGGTGGAGCTGAGGGGATTTGAACCCCTGACCCCCTCGATGCGAACGAGGTGCGCTACCGGTCTGCGCCACAGCCCCTCCACCGGTGAACCGGCGTCGGTCCCACCCGGCTGTCACCGGGCGGGCCGGCGACAAGGCTAACAGGTCGAGCGCTCCCGCCGCGAACCACCCCGCCACCCCGGCCCCGCAAGATCCGCGCAACTTCGCCACACCTCACCCGAGGGGCCCCACCCGGGGTCAGGCGGTGTGGGAGCCGGGGCCGGTCTCGTAGGGGCGGCCGCGTAGGCCGCCGGCTCGGCGGTAGGAGACCGAGCCGCCGTTGGCAGCCTGCGGCAGGTCGGCGGGGCGGTCCAGGCCCATCGCGCTGCGCCGGACGGATTCCCGCTGGGCCGCCAGGCGGCGCTGTGCCTCTCGGCGGGCCGCTGCCCGGCGGGCCTGCTCCCGGCGTACCTCGGCCTGGCGGGCGGCCAGCCACGCGGCCTCACGAGCCAGCGCCCGGCGTCGTCGACGCTCGGCCAACGCGCGGGCGCGCAGGTGTACGACGTACACGACCAGCAGGGTGGCGGTGACGCCGAAGCTGATCCAGAATCCGGGGCCCACGACCAGCACGCCGATCAGCTCGACGGCGTTGAGCAGCACCAGCGCGGCGAGTACCCGGCGGCGGCGGTAGATGGCGGGGGTGTGGTGGTGCCGCCGCTCGGGGCGGCGGCGGGGCCGGCTGCCACCCGCCGGTACGGCGCGCAGCCGGCTCGGCCGACCGGAGCGGCGCGGCGGCGGGCGTTCGCCCGTCACACCGGCGGAGTCCGATCCTGCGGCACCCGGCCGCGGCGACCCGACGGCGTCGGCTGAGCGGCGCGGCGCGGGAGGCACCGAGCGACGTAGGGCCGGCGGACCGGAGACCGGGGTGGCGAGTTCCCCGGAGTCGGGGTCCTCGCTGAGGGTGATCACCAGAGCGCGGGAGGGGTTCACCGGTCGCCGCCCCGGGACAGTGCGACGGCGTCGGCGGCGCTGGAGCACCCGCGCCGTCGACTGCGCCCGCTCCGCCACCAGCCGCTCGGCGGCGTCGTACCGGCGAACCAGCGCCGGAGCGAGGGCGAGCAGACCGGCGGCGGCGAGGACGGCGAGGAGCACCGAGGTCGGCACCCTCACCCCTCCCGTCACCAGATTCGGAGCAAGCGCCGACCGGCCGCAGGATCTTTCGCCGATCGGCGTCGGCGACGTGAATCATGCGGGGCGGGCAGCGCCTGCCGCAGCTTGCAGTTACCTGAGGTTACGGGTCACCGTCGCCGGAACCACCGCGCCGCGCCGATCCCGCACGTGGGACGGCTCACGGGGTACGGGCGCGCAGCCGGTGCCAGCGGGCCAGCAGGCCACCCTCGGCGGCGATCTCCTCGCTGGTCATCGCGTAGCCGATGTGATCGCGCCAGGCACCGTCGATGTGCATGTAGCGCGCATGGTACGCCTCCTCGCGGAAGCCCAGCTTCTCCACCACCCGACGGGACGGCCGGTTCTCGGGCCGGATGTTGACCTCGATCCGGTGCAACCCGCCGGAGCCGAAGGCGTGGTCGACGGCGAGCGCCAGCGCGGTGGGGATGACACCTCGGCCGGCGACCCGCCGGTCCACCCAGTAGCCGACGTACCCGGAGCAGAAGGCCCGCCGCACGATGTTGCCCACGTTTATGTGGCCGACCAGCCGCTCCACTCCGCCCTCGTGCAGGCAGACCGCGAACGGCATCCCCTCGCCGGTGCGTGCCGAACGTCGCTGGTCGCGATAGACCCAGCGGAAGGTCGCCGGGGAGTTCAGGTCGTCCCAGTCGCCGGGTACCGACGACTCCCAGGGTGCCAGCCACTCCCGGTTGGCCCGACGCACCTGCGACCAGGCCGCCGCGTCCGACCGTCGGTACGGCCGCAGCAGCACCGGACCGTCGGAGAGCACCGCCGGCCAGCCGGGCGCCCGTCGGAACACCGAACCTCCACTCCCGAGCGTCACCGGTGGGTCACCGGCGGCGGTCCAGCAGCAACACGTCGACGGTGGAGCCGGCGGCGGCGGCGGTCACCCGCTCACCGAGAACGAGAAGTCCGTTCGCCTCTGCCAGGCCGGAGAGCGTGAACGGGCCGCCGTTGAGCGGCTGGACAGTGTAACCCCCGCCACGCCGCTCGGCGACGTGTGCGGGTCGGAACTCGCGCAGCCCGGCCGGCGAGGAGACGGTCTCCAGCAGATGCGCCCGGACGCTGGGACGGAACACCGGCTCCGCGCCGGCCAGCAGGTTGATCGCGGGTCGGGCCAGCACCTCGAAGCCGATCATCGCGGCACCCGGGTCGCCGGGCAGGCAGACCACCGGCACCTCCTCGGCGCCGACGGTGCCGAAGCCGAGGGCGGTACCCGGATAGAGCGCCACGTCGGTGAAGGTGACCGGGCCGGCGCGGCTGCCCTCGCGGCGCGACAGGATCCGGCGGACCATGTCGCCCGGCCCGGTGCCGGTGCCGCCGGTCGTGATGATCAGATCGGCGCGCAGGGTCTGGTCCTCCAGCAGCCCGCGCAGCCCCTCCGGATCGTCGTCACAGATGCCCACCCGGTAGGCGAGCGCCCCCGCCTCCGCCGCCGCGGCCGTCAGGGCGTGCGAGTTGGCGTCCACGACCTGACCGGGCTGGCTGCCCCGGCCCACGTCGACAAGTTCGTCGCCGGTGGCCACGATCACCACCCGAGGACTGGGGCGTACCACCACGTGGCCGATGCCGGTCGCGGCGAGCACCGCCACCAGCGCTGGCGAGACGTAGGTGCCGGAGCGGGCGAGCAGTGCACCCGCGGTCACCTCCTCGCCCGTCCGACGAACCCCGTACCCCCGTTTCGGAACCCGGAAGATCTCCACCGCCGCCATGCCCTGGTCGGTCCATTCCACCGGGACGACCACGTCGGCGCCGATCGGCAGCGGTGCGCCGGCCGCCACCGAGAAACACGAACCCGGGGTGAGTCGGACCGGCCGCCAGCTCGCCGCACCGAGATCACCGACGACGTTGAGCCGTACGGTGCGACCGCCCGGCCGACTGGACTGGGCCGGGACGTACCCCACGCCCCGGCCCCCGCCCGAGATGTCCTCCCAGCGCGCGGCGTACCCGTCCACGGCCGCCTGCTCGAAGGCCGGGAACGAGTGCGGCGCGACGACGTCCTCGGCGAGGACGTTGCCGTACGCCTGGGTGAGGTCGAGGTCGAGCGGAGGCAGCGCGCGCAACCTGCGCAGCACGCTGCCCAGGTAGTCGGCGAGCGGCGTCAACCCGTTTTCGGCCGCCTCGGCGTCGGCCGTCGTGGTCATGTATTCGGACCGCCCGACGCGTCGGAGTTGACGAACTCGGCAAGCCACTTGCGGAACTCGCCACCCAGGTCCTCGCGGTCGGCGGCGATCTGGACCACGGTCTGCAGGTAGCCCAGGGGCATGCCGGTGTCGTAGCGGATGCCGCGGTAGACGATCGCGTGCACAGGTGTGCCCTCGGTGCGCAGGATCTCCATCGCGTCGGTCAGCTGGATCTCCCCGCCGCTGCCGGGCTTCGTCCGGCGGATGGCGTCGAAGATCTTGCCGGGCAGCACGTACCGGCCGAGCACGGCGAGGTTGCTCGGCGCCTCCTCCGGCTTCGGCTTCTCCACCATGCCTGTCACCTTCACGACCTCGCCGATGTCGGTCAGCTCGGCCTCGGCCGGCTCGACGGAGGCGATCCCGTACCGCTTCGTCTCCGCCGGGTCGACCTCGAAGAAGGCGAGCACCACCCCACCCGTACGCGCCTGAAGCTCCAGCATGGCCGGCAGCAGCGGCTCGCTGAGGTTCACGAACTCGTCGCCGAGCAGCACCGCGAAGGGCTCGTCGCCGACGTGGGACTCCGCGTACCCGACGGCGTGCCCGAGGCCCAACTGCTCCGGCTGGCGGCAGGTGTAGATGGACGCCAGTTCCTCGGTCCGCTTCACGGCGGCGAGCAGGTCGGGCTTCTCCGCGAGCCGTTCCTCCAGGTCGGGGCGACGGTCGAAATGGTCCACCATCGACGTCTTGCCCCGGCCGGTGATCAGCAGAACGTCGCCGATGCCGGCCTGGGCGGCTTCCTCGACGATGTACTGCAACACCGGCCGGTCGACGACCGGCAGCAGTTCCTTGGGGACCGCCTTGGTGGCCGGCAGGAACCGGGTGGCCAGGCCGGCGGCCGGGATGACGGCCTTGACGGCACGGGGACGACCGGTGGCGGCGGCCGTTGAGGGGTTCGCTGAGTGCTCCGACATGTCGCGAGACTATCGGCCATGGCCGTACCTCGGCGGGTGAGGACCAGAAGACGCGCCGCCCGCCGGGCCGGTTCTGCCGGTGCCGGTGGTGCCGGCTCCGGCCGGCGACTCGCCGGTGACCGGCACGCCCGACCCGGCGTCCTCGCCAGCCGCCGGGCCGCCGGATGTCGGCACGTCGAGGGCAAGCACCGGGCCGCCGGGTGACGGCACGGCGGGTCCGGCCCGGGGCAGTCCGTCGGCGGGGGTTCGGGCCACCGCCGGCACCGGTACCTCCCGGGTCGGCGACGCCTCCCGGGTCGGTGCCAGCCGCCAGGTGTCCCGGCTGGCGGTCTTCGCGGCATAGAGCGCCTCGTCCGCCGTCGCCAGCACCTGCGGCCCGGTGTCGGCATGGTCGGGAAAGACGGCGATGCCGATGGATACGGTCACCGGGATCAGCTCGCGGACACCGGCGTGCCCCACCACAGTCACCGGGGTGTCGCGGACGGCCGCGCCGAGCCGCTCGGCGACGATCGCCGCGCCTCGGGCGTCGGTCTCCGGCAGCAGCACCACGAACTCCTCGCCGCCCCGGCGGAAGGCCAGGTCGACCTCCCGGATCTCGCCACGTACCCGCCTGGCGAACTCGGCCAGCACGGTGTCCCCGGCCGCGTGCCCGTACGTGTCGTTGACCCGCTTGAAGCGGTCCAGGTCGAGGGCGAGGACGCTCACCATCCGGCCGAACCGGCTGGCCCGTTCCACCTCCCGGCGCAGCGACTCGCGCAGGTACCGGTAGTTCCACAGCCCGGTCAGCGGGTCGGTGAGCGACAGCCGTTGCGCCTCCTCGTGCACCCGCACGTTGTCCACGGCGACCGCCGCGTGCCGGGCGAAGGTGCGCAGGGTTGCCAGGTCGTCGTCGTCGAACTCCTCCCCGCCGAGGCGGTCGTAGAGTGCCAGCACGCCCAGCACCACCTCCGCCGGGCGGCCCGGGGGGACGGCCGCCGAGGCCGCGCCCGGCGCGTCGCCACCTGTCCCGTCGGGGGCTGCGAACGGCACCGCGATGTACGTCCGGCAGCGCGGCTCGTCCGAGGCGACGCTTGTCGGTTCCATCCGACCCCGCCGCGGCTGACCGGTCACCGCGACCGCGCCGACCACCCCGCTGCCCAGCGGCACCCGCAGCGGCTCGGTGCCGGGCCAGCGGTCGTCGAGCCCCACGCTGCACCTGGCGACGAGCCGCTCGCCCTGCTCGGTGAGCAGCACGGCTCCCGCCCGGGCCCCGGTCGCGGCGAGCGCGCTGTGCAGGATCACCCGCAGGATCCGGGGCAGGTCATGGGTGCTGGCCAGGGTGTCGCCGAGCACGGCAAGGTGCCCGCGCAGCTGGTCCCGGCTGCTGGCCAGCGCCGCCAGGTAGCCGCCCGTCTCGCGGGTCATCCGGTTGAAGGCGACGGCCAGCCGACCGATCTCGTCGCTGCTGCGGACCGGCACCCGGGCAGTGAGATCGCCGGTGGCGACCCGGTCCGCCGCACCGGCCAGTTCCACCAGCGGCCGGGTGGTCACCCGGGCCAGCCGCCACGCGACGGCCACGCCCAGCAGGGCGGCCAGCAGCACCACGGCGACCAGCACCGCGTGCAGGCCGGGCGGCTGGTCACTGGGTACCGAGAGCACCAGGGGCAGCGGCTGCCCGACGGTCGGGCCGGCGCGACGCACGTACCGACCGTCGGTGGTGCCGGTGACGCGCTCGTCGCGCAGGGAGGCGGCGGCGGCCAACACCGCGTCCCGACCGTTGCCGGACTCGGTGGTGTGGGCCACCTGGACGGGTGCGGCCCCGTCGAGCAGGGTCACCGCGACCCCGGTCACCGCGGCGAGCCGCGCGACGAAGGCAGGGTCGACCGGCTGGGCGGCGGCGACCGTACCCAGTGCCGAGCCGGCGGCGTCGCGCAACTGCACCCGCACCACCAGGGCGCTCACCGGTCCGCCGGGCGGCTCCGGCGTCGCGCAGTCCCGCCAGGGCGCCGGTGGCGGGTCCGGCGTGGCGTAGCTGACCCGACCGGTCACGTCGGTGACGAGCACCGCGGTGGCCAGGCCCCGGCTGACCACCTGCGCGGCGGTGCCGGCATGGTCAGCGGTGACGGCCACCGCGTCGGCGGCGGCGCGCAGTTGCTGGCAGAGGGCGTCGATCGAGGTACGTACGGCCGTGGCGGCCACCGCCAACCGCTCGGTGGCGCGGCTGCGGTCGACCGCCGCCACGGTGGCGGCGACGAAGACGGCACCGAGCAGGACCGGGCCGAACGCCACCGCCAGGAAGGCTGCGGTCAACCGCCCGCGTAGCGTCAACGCTTCCCCTTCCCCCCGGAAGTTGCGTGACCGTTGCCTGCGATGCTGACACAGAGCGACGGCGAGGCAAGCGTTGCGTGAGGAGTGTTGCGTGCCGGAATTTGCTGAAGGAGCGGAAGTGGCGCATGGCGCGAAGCAGGCCACCCGGGTCGGGCTGCTCGCCCGCCGCCGCGCCCGCACCGAAGCTGAGCGCGCGGCCGCCGCGGCACGCGTCCAGGCCGAGTTGACCTCCCTGGTACGCCGGCTGCGGCCCGCCCGGGTCGCGGCGTACGCCCCGGTCGGCGGGGAGCCGGGTGGCCCGGACCTGCCGGCGGTGCTCGCCGACGCGCTGCCTCCCGGCGCGGACCTGCTGCTGCCGGTGCTCCGCGACGACCTCGACCTGGACTGGGCCGCCTGGGACGGGCCGCAGGCGATGATCGCCGCCGGGCGGGGCATCCGCCAGCCGGCCGGGCCCCGGCTGGGCGTCACCGCGGTCGCCGCCGCCGACCTGGTGGTGGTGCCGGCCCTGGCGGTGGACCATCGGGGCGTCCGCCTGGGTCGCGGCGGCGGGTCGTACGATCGGGCCCTGGCGCGGGTGCCGGCGACGGTCCTCACGGTGGTGCCGCTGTACGACGGTGAGCTGCTGGACGAGTTGCCCGCCGAGCCGCACGACCAGCCGGTACGCGCGGTGGTCACCCCGGCCCTCGGCCTGGTGACCCTCTCGGGTGTCGTGCCCCACACTTCCGCTGGACGAACCGGGGGGCGATGACGCACCATTGGCACTCGAATACGTCGAGTGCCAACCGGCCGTGTCAGATCCGGAGGAGAACGTGCCCACGTACCAGTACGCCTGCACCGCGTGCGGTCACCAGCTCGAGGCGGTGCAGTCCTTCTCTGACGAGCCGCTGACCGACTGCCCGGCGTGCGAGGGACGACTGCGAAAGCTGTTCAACTCGGTAGGCATCGTCTTCAAGGGCTCGGGCTTCTACCGCACCGACTCCCGCTCCTCCGGCTCGGACACCACGTCGAACGGCGCCAGCGGCAAGTCGGAGTCCTCGTCCTCCAGCTCAACCGGGTCGAACTCCTCGTCGACCAGTTCCACCTCGTCCGGTGGTTCCGCCTCGGCCGGCTCCGGCAACGGGTCGTCCGGGGGATCGTCGGGCGGGTCCTCCGGCGGCACGAGCAAGGCACCGGCCACGGCCAGCCCCTCCTGACCGATCGCCCGTGCTGGGGCCACCGGGCCCCGGCACGGCGGGCGCCCAGTCCCGGCGGGGTGGGCGCTCAGTCCCGGCACGGCGGGCGCTCGGTCCCCGTGGGATGGGCGTTCAGTCCGGTGCGGCGGGCGTTCGGCGATGGGGTGGGCGTTCAGTCCCAGTGCGGCGGGCGTTCGGCGAGCAGCCAGTCGTCGTTGCCGCCGGCCCGCTCGCCCCACCCGTTGTCGGTGTCGTCGGCGGTCTGCTCCGGCAGCACCACGAAGTCGTCGGTCAGCTCGACCGCGCGATCGTCATCGCCCCGGCCATCGGGTTCGCGAGTGCTCACGACCGGCAAGACTAACGCAGCTGCGGCGCACTCAATCTCCGAGCAACTTCGGGGACAGTGCTGGGTCTTGTTCGCGAAAGGCAGCACTGTCCCCGAAGTTGTCCGGATCATGACCGGTCCGGGCGCGGCCTGACGGTGCGGTGGTGGGGTGGTTGGTAGCGTCGGACGGCGTGACGATCCCCCGACCCGGTCCGGACCCAGACGATCCGTGGCGCCGGCCCGACTCCGGCGACGGGTCCCCCTCCGGCCCTCCGGCGGAGCGCACCTCGGCACCGGTCGACGCCAGTCAGCCCGCGTCCCCAGACCCGTCCGTATCCAGCACGGCCACCGACACCACCGGGTCCACCGACGCCCCCGACCCTGCCAACCCCACAGGCACCACCGACCCGCTCCACACCCCGGCCCCGAGCGCAGCCTCAGGCCCAAGCGGCGGCCCAGACCCCAGCAGCGGACCAGGCCCGACCGGCGGCCCGGGTCCAAGCAGCCACCCAGGCGCAGGCAGCGGCCCAGGCCCAAGCGGCGGCTTTGGCCCGACCGGCGGACCTGGCTGGATCGCCGGGAACGTCGCGTCAGGCGGGGCGGGCAGCTACAGCGGGCCGCCACCCACCACCGCTCCGCCGCCCGGTTGGCGGCCTCCGGTGCACCTGCAACCGGCACCGCCCCGTCAACTGCCGGCCCAGGACATGATCGCCTTGGACGCGCAGGAACAGCGAGCACAGCGGATCACCTGGGCCGTCGGCGCGATCGCCGGAGCCGTCCTGGTGGTGCTTACCTGTCTGCTCTGCACTCGGCTGCTGTTCTGAGACGGCACCCGAGCCCAGCCGGGCAGCGGCCGTGCACGGACTGACGCAGCGGCCGTGGCCGGCTCACTCGTAAGTGTTGCCCCAGACCATCTCGGCACCTGAGTGACCGCTGAGCCAGACGTAGACGAGGGCGGCGACGCCCAGCCCCAGCACCACGACCGACAACACCGGAGGTACCCAGCCGGGCAGCTTCGGCACCCGGGGGTGGTTGCTGGTGGCGACCAGCAGCAGGATCACCACCAGGCCGAGCGCCAACGTGACGCGGAACAGCACCTCGCCGTGCGCCGCGTGCTCGCTGATCTTGTCAAGGATCTCGCCGGAGAACCCCCGAGCGATCTGCCGGGCCTCCAGCGCCTCGCCGGACCTCGTAGCGACCCATGCGGTGATCGGCGCGACCACCGCCAGGCCGGCCACCGCCCAGTCCAGCCGGGCGCGGAACCGGGGCAGCACGATGTACGCGAGGGCGAGCAGCACCAGCAGCGGCACGAGGACGACGACCGCGTGCACGACCAACACGTGTAGGGGCAGGCCCAGCGCCTTCTCGAACATCGGCACCTCCGAAGGTGATCGTGGATGTCAGCGTACGGGCCCATGCTTGATCCGCCCAACGCCCTGCTGCTCCACACGCATCCCTGACTGCCCGGGTTCAGTCGGCGGGCGTGGCACCCTTGACTTGTGGATACCGTCGACGTCGGCCTGTTCGGTCCCGGTTCGGTCACCTGGAAGCTGCACCAGGAGCCCATCCTGTTCGTCGCCGGCCTGCGTTCGCTCTACCTGCAGGCGCTGCATCCGCGGGCGATGGCCGGAGTGGCGCAGAACAGCAACTACCGTCAGGACGCCTGGGGGCGTCTGATCCGCACCGCCGACTACGTGGGCACCACCGTCTACGGCACCACCGAGGAGGCGGAGCGGGCCGGGCGGCGGCTACGTCGGCTGCACGCCCGGATGACTGCTGTCGACCCGGCCACCGGCGAGCGGTTCCGGATCGACGAGCCGGACCTGCTTCGCTGGGTGCACGTCACCGAGGTGGAATCGTTCCTCGACACCGCACGGCGGGCCGGCGTACCGCTGGATGCCGACGAGGTGGACAGCTACTACACCGAGCAGCGGCGTACCGCCGCCCTCGTCGGACTGGCTCCGGAGACAGTTCCCGGCACCGCCGCCGAGGTGGCCGACTACTACCAGCGGATCCGACCTGAGCTGCGGATGACCCGCGAGGCCGCCGAGACCGCCCTGTTCCTGACCGCCCCACCCCTGCCGTGGAAACTCAGCCTGCCGGCCCGGATCGGGCTGAACCTCGGCCCGCCCCGGTGGGCGTACCTGGGCATCGCCGGTACCGCGTTGGCCCTGCTGCCGCCGTGGGCGCGGCGGCTCTACGGCGGACTCGGCCTGCCGACCACCGCGCTGTCGGCCGATGTGACGGTACGCGCGCTGCGGCTCGCCCTCACCGCCCTGCCCCGTGAGTGGCGGGAAAGCCCCATGCAGCGCGCCGCCAAGGAACGCGCGGCCCAGCTCACCGCCGCCTCCGGCACCGCCGCCGGTGATCGGTGACGCACCACTGGCGCACCGGCGGGGGCAGCACCGACTGACGGCCTGAGGCCGACCCGTCCGGGTCAGTCCTGCTCTGCGGATGGCTCGGCGAAGCGTTCCACGGCAGCCCACGGCTCCTTGCCCGGTGTCGCGGAGCCCGCCGGGCAGCCGCGTCGGTAGTCGCACCAGGCGCAGCGCGGGCCGGGGGCGGTCGGGAAGGCGTCGTCCGGATCAGCACCCTCGGCGACCGACCGTTCGGCGGCCATGATGTCGCGGGCGGTCTCCTCCGCGCGGGTCACCTGCCGCGCCAGCGACTCGACACTGTGCTCGTGCGCGGCGACGGTGCCGCTCGGCAGGTGGTGCAGCTCGACCCGGCGGCACGGCCGGCGGAACACCCGCTCGGCCGCGTACGCGTAGAGCGCCAACGCCTGCGAACCGCGCGCGTCGTCGCCGTCGAGCCCGCTGCGGCCGGTCTTGTAGTCGACGATGACCAGCTCGGGGCCTTGCGGGCCGGGCCGCGCGTCGATCCGGTCGGCACGGCCGTTGAAGGCCAGCACCCCGGTCTTCACCGCGACCACCCGTTCGACCCCGACCGGCTCGTCGGCCGGATCCAGCCCGCCCACGTACGCCTCCAGCCAGCCGAGCGCCCGCCGGTAGGCCTCGCGTTCCTGCTCGTCGTCGCGGTAGCCCTCACGGACCCAGGTGCCCTTGAGCAGGGTGGGCAGCACCTCCGGGCGACGTCGGTCGGCGGGCAGCGCATACCAGTTCTTCAGAGCGGTGTGCACGCTGGCACCGAGCGAGTTGTGCGCCCAGGGTGGGCCCTTCGGCGGCGCCGGACGGTCGACGTAGGAGTAGCGGTAGCGCCGTGGACAGTCGGCGTACGTGCCGAGTCGGCTCGGTGTGCAGACGAACAGCCGCTCCGGCATGCCCTCGAAGCCGAGCTGCTCGGGCTGCGCGTCACGGGGCCGGGGCGGGCGGCCTCCGGCGGCGGGTCGTCCGGCTGGGGAGGCTCGTCGCACCACCTGATCCTGCCATCCACCCCCGACAGAACGGGCAGGCCGGTCAGCCGGCGCCGTTGTACTGGGCCACGAACGCCGCGATCGCATCCGCGATGAGCTGTACGGCGATCGCCGCCAACAGCAGGCCGGCGATCCGGGTGAGCACCTCGATCCCGCCCGGACGCAGGACCTTCACGATGCCGCCGGAGAACCGCAGCACGATCCAGACGGTGAGCATCACCGCGACGATGGCGGCGGCTATCGCGGAGAAGTCGGCCGGCCCGTCGGCCCGCTGCACGAAGAGCATGGTCGCCACGATCGCGCCGGGCCCAGCCAGCAGCGGCGTGCCCAGCGGCACCAGGGCGATGTTGGCGGTGGCCTGTTTGGTCGGGTCGTCGGTCTTGCCGGTGAGCAGTTCCAGTGCGACCAGGATCAGCAGCAGCCCACCGGCCGCCTGCAACGCCGGCAGGTCTACGTGCAGGTAGGCGAGCAGGGTCTGACCCGCCACCGCGAAGATCACGATGACGCCCAGCGCCAGCGCGACGGCCTGCCAGGCGGCCCGGTTACGCTCCCGCGCGGACAGCGGGCCGGTCAACGCCAGGAAGATCGGCATCATGCCGGGCGGGTCGACGATCACCAGGAGGGTCACGAAGACCTCGCCGAAGAGCTTGAGATCCACCCGGTCACCGTAGTCGTGGCCAGCGGCGTCGAAACCCAGGTCAGCCCGAAGCGACAGCGGTCACCCCGGAGGCGGCGGCGACGATCCCTTCGTACGCGTCGACGCTTGTGGTGAAGGCACCCAGCTGCACCGTCTTGTGGCTGCCGTGGAAGTCCGACGAGCCGGTCACCAGCAGGCCCAGCTCGGCGGCGAGACCGCGTACGTGGGCCCGCTCGGCGGGCGAATGGTCCTCGTGGTCGGCCTCCAGGCCGACCAGCCCCGCCGCGGCCAGCTCGGCGATCAGCTCGTCCGGCACGATCCGGCCGCGTCGACTGGCCCGGGGATGAGCGAACACCGCCACGCCGCCGGCCGCCCGGATCAGCCGTACGGCCCGAAACACGTCGATGTCCTCCTTGGGCAGCCGGTACCGCTCCCCCAGCCAGTCCGGCCCGAAGGCCTCGCTGGTGGTGGCGACCAGACCGGCGCGGATGAGCGCCTGGGCGATGTGCGGCCGGCCCACCGTCCCGCCGCCGGCCTGGGCCAGGATCTGTGGCCAGTTCACGTCGATGCCGTCGGCCCGGAGCAGGTCCACAATCCGTTCTCCCCGAGCCAACCGCGCTGCCCGCACCCGGGTCAGCTCGGCGACCAGTGCCGGGTGCTCCGGATCGAAGAGGTACGCCAGCAGGTGCAGCGGCACCGGGGGCTGCTCGCCGTCCCAGCGGCAGGAGAGTTCCGCGCCACGGACCAGTCGCAGCCCGGGCGGCAGGGCACGCAGCGCCGGCCCCCAACCGTCGGTGGTGTCGTGGTCCGTGATCGCCACGACGTCCAGTCCCGCCGCTGCGGCGGCGCGGACCAGCTCGGCCGGGTCGAGAGTGCCGTCGCTGGCCGTGGAATGCGTGTGCAGGTCGATCCGGACGGTCATCGCCCGTCGTCACCGGGTGCCGGGTCAGCCACCGCTCACCACCACCGGCTGCTCACCGGCGGGGAGGCCGGGCAGGGCGGTAGGGGCGGCGGGACGGCCCGCGGCCACCTGGTCGACGGCCACCCGCACCAGGCCGCCGGTGGCATCGGCGTAGTAGGCCGTGTCGGGCGAATTCCAGACCACCGTGCCGGTCATCGCCGGTCCGGCCGGGAGCCCGGTGAACGTGTCGAGCTTCGCCAGGTCCACCAGCAGCGCCGAGTCCTCACCCGCCGCCCGCCCGTTGACCAGCAGCCAGCGCCCGTCCGGTGACACCGCGCCCCGGCCGTCGCCGGGCAACTCCGGCCCGCATTCCGGCCCGGTTGGTGCGAGATCCCGGGCCGGGTCGAGCAACGTCAGGCAGGCGGGGAGCCCGGTACCCGGGGTGATCCCACCGACCAGGCGTCCGTCGGGCAGCGCACCGAAGATGTGCGTACTGGCCCGGTCAGCACCCCGGTCCACCGGGCCGGGCCGCAGCGACCACAGCACATGCCCGGGGCGGCCGGGCGCCAGTCTGACCAGTACGGCACCGTTGACGAACCGCAGCGGCACCGCCTCGGCCGGTGCCTCGGCCCGCACGGTGGAGGCGAGTTCACCGTTGACGATCCCGGCGGCGGCCAGCACGGTGCCCTGTTTCCAGGCGACCTGCCGGCCGTCTCCGTCCAGAACGATCTCGTCGGCACCGGCCAGCAGCACCTGCGCGGTGCCGTCCGCGGCGACCGCCCACAGGAAGCGCCCGGCCAGGGTCGGTTCCCCGACGGCCAACCAGCCACGGCCGTCGGTGAGTCGGTGTGCCCGCTCCACGTCGCCGGTGCCGAGCAGCGGCACCCGTCGGCCCTGCGCGGTGGCGATCGCGCCGTCCATCAGCAGGTCGACCTCGGCGAGCGGGGTCGCGGTGTCCGGCCCGGGTGGCGGGATGGTGCGCTCGACCAGCGGCGGCCGATCCGGGTCGCCGATCACCACGGTGCCGCCCGTCGGTGGCCGGTCGTCGCGCAGGTGCAGACTGCCCGCACTGACCGCCACGATCAACACCACGGCCAGGCCCATCCCCGCCGCCGCGCGGCGGCGTTGAATTCGGTTGGCTCGGCGGATCGCCGCACCGGCCGGGTCAGCGGCGACCGCACGCGGTACGGCCGCCCGCCGGGACAACATCTCCCGTAGGGCACCTTCCAGCTCGTTGGGTGGCACGTCCAATGAACGATCCGGGAACCGGCTCTGGTTGTCATGAGCTGGTGGTTTCCGGTTCACCGTCGCTCTCCGACCAGCGCGGCGCCCGGCTGCGCCGCCGACCCGGGCGCCGTCGCCGGGTCGTCACGTCCGCCGGTCCCCGCCGGGGTGGGCGCGCCGAGCGAGGAGACCGCGTCGCGGGAGGCCGTCGCACCGCCGGGACCGGCTCCACGGGCCGGGACGATCCCGCCGGTGGGAGTTGCCTCCTGCCGGCGCTGGGCTGCCCTGCCCGACCGGTCGCTGCCCTCCGGTTGAGAACGTCCGCTCCCGCTCCGGCTCGCCGACTGATCGACCCGCTCCACCTGCCCGGTCGGTTGTGCGGCCGGCGCCGACCTTCCGGTCGTCTGCTCGGCCGGCTCCGACCTACCGACGCGCAGGCCGAAGGTGTCCTCCGCGCCGATCCGTCGGCGCAGCGTGGCCAGAGCCCGGGAGGTCTGACTCTTCACGGTGCCGGGCGAGATCTCGAGCACGGCGGCGGTCTGCGCCTCCGACATGTCCTCGTAGAAGCGCAGCACCAGCACCGCGCGCTGCCGGGCGGGCAGTGCGCGCAGGTGTCGCCAGAGCACGTCCCGGTCCAACTGGCGTTCGATCTCGTCGACAGCTGCATGTTCGGGCAGCACCTCGGTCGGACGCTCGCCGTGCCAGCGACGCCGCCACCAGCTCGTCGAAGTGTTGACCATGACGCGTCGCGCGTAGGGCTCGATCGCCTCGATCCCGCCCAGCCGCTTCCACGCCAGGTACGTCTTGGTCAGCGCGGTCTGGAGAAGATCCTCCGCCGTGCCCCAGTCCCCGGTGAGCAGGTACGCGGTCCGCAGCAGCGCGCCGGAGCGGGCCGCGACGAAGTCGCGGAACTCCTCTTCCAGCGGATTGCTGCTGGCCACACGCCACCTCCGTGCCTGCTCCTGCCGCAGCCTGCCACAGCGTGAGTAGCGGGTCGAGGACGAAAGGTGCGCAACATCTCCGATGTTCGGTCAAAAAGTTTCAGGCCCCGTCGTCGGCCTTGGCCTCGTCCTGCTCCTTGCCCAACCGCGCCTCGACCGCCTGCGGCTCGTACATCTCCTCAACGACGCGTAGATAGAGCTCGTTGGGGTTGGGCAGGTTCTTGACCTCGCGTAGCGCCTGCTCCTGGCCGGCGGACTCCAGCACGAAGGTGCCGTAGTTGAGCGCCCGGCCCGCCGGCGTCTGTTCGTACTTCATATCGGTCACCCGGACCAGGGGCATCATCGCCACCCGCCGGGTGATGATCCCGTTGACCACCATGACCCGCTTGTTGGTCAGGATGAACCGGTCGTACCACCAGTCGGCGACCCGCCACGCCACCCAGCCCATCACCGCGAACCAGAGCAGCACCGCGATCGTGGTGAGCGCGCCGACGTCCTGACCGGCGAGGAAGCCGGAGAGGTAGCCGAGCACGAAGGTGGCGGCGACGCCGACGATGATCGGGGTGACGAGGTGGACCCAGTGCCGCTTCCACTCGCCCCGGTACCGCTCGGTCGGGAACAGATACCGGGCGACCAGCGAGCTGGGTTCGTCCTCCAGCGGCAGCACCCGGCGAGGGGTGGCACCGCTGGCATCTGCCCGCAGGCCGGCCAGCTCCTCCTCGGAGATCTCCGGGGGCAGGTAACCGGCCTCCGGATCACGCACCCAGGCCCGACCCGACCGGCCTTCGCCGGCGTACCCCGGACCGTCGCCGTAGCCGGCGTCGTCGGAGAAGGACGGACCGTCGGAGAGGCGAGCGCCGGAGCCGTAGCCCGGCCCATCGTCGGGATCGATTCGAGGGATCGGCTCTGTGTCGCGTTCCCGGCGGGCCCGGTCGGGATCGTCGGGATCGAAGGGTGGGCCGGAGGGGCTTCCCATCGGAGGCTAGGCGACCAGTGAGGTGAAGAAGTCGCCGAAGCCCTGGGCGATGTCCATGATGCCGCCACCCAACGACTTGAACACATCCGCCGCAGAATTTGGCCGGTAGGCGACGAAGAAGATCAAGAATGCGATTCCGGCCCAGGTGAGGACCTTCTTGACCATGGCGGGCCATCCTCTCGCGCGGCGCCGGGTCCCATTACCGCAGCGGCACCCAGAGTATCAGCGTGGTGTCTTACCGTGAATATCTGCGTCCGTTCTCCGACATTCCGGGAGACTTGTCAAGCCTTCCCGTGCAGATACGGAGATGGGGCGCCGTACACGAGCTCGGGTGGCGTCCACTCGACCAGGTCGTGCAGCAGCACGTCCTCCGCGAGCAGATGCCCCGCACTCGCCGGCCAGGCTATCGCATAGAGCCACATTCCCCGAGCCTCGCCGGCGTACGCGCTTCGATCCGGTAGCGAGTTCACCAGCCACAGTGGAGTAGGGTGACCGGCCACCCTGATCCCGGCGCGTCCGACATGGCCGGGATGCCCCGGACCCGGGTCGGTCAGCGCCTCGGCCAGCTCCGGTCCGGCGTCCGGGCCAGGCACCCCGGCGTATCGCGTCCCCAGGCCCACGCCGGGCTCCTCGGCCACGAAGACCAGGTCCGCCGGCCCACCGCCCAACGGCGCGGGGCCTGCGCAGGCGACCGCCGTGGCGCGTACCCCGAGCCGATCGTCACCGGCCCACGCCACGCCGGTCGTGGTCCAACCCGGAGGCAGCGGCCACGGGCACCACAGCGGAACCGCAGGTTGCTGCGGCTGTGCGGTGGCCTGGATGTGACCGACCACGCTTGCCACGATCTCTGCGCCGATGTGCTCGGGCACGTGCAGGGGGGCGACCGGGCCGCAGTCGGGGCAGCGGGATTCCGCGTGCATGAGGTCCGGCGGCCGGACCGACCCACCGCATCTGGGACAACTCACCGCAACCGTCACCACTCCACCGTCACCCCGTGGCCGTCCCCCGTCAAGCCGAGCCGCCTCATTCACCCACCCGTCTTCCCGCAACCCCCGACCAGCCCCGGGCCGATCATGAGGTTGCCGCACGTCCGCCCGGGCGTGTCGCGGCGACAACTTCATGATCAACGGAGGTCCGTCGAGGTGGGGCGCGGGGCCGGGTGGGGCGGGGCGGGGTGGGTTCAGGTGGGGGGTGGGGCGGCGTGGGTGCGGATCCATGCGTGCATGGCGATTCCGCTCGCCACCCCCGCGTTGATCGAGCGGGTCGAGCCGTACTGGGCGATGGAGAAGATCTGGTCGCACGCGGAATGCGCCGCCTCGGACAGCCCTGGACCCTCCTGACCGAACAGCAGGACACACCGCTGCGGCAGCGTGGCGGTCTCCAGCGGCCGACAGCCGGGCAGGTTGTCGATTCCGACAAGCGGCAGGTCGTTCTCCGCCGCCCAGGCGACCAACTGGTCGATCGTCTCGTGATGGCGTACGTGCTGGTAGCGGTCGGTCACCATGGCGCCACGCCGGTTCCAGCGCCGCCGGCCCACGATGTGCACCTCGGCCGCGAGGAACGCGTTGGCGTTGCGGACCACCGTGCCGATGTTGAGATCGTGCTGCCAGTTCTCGATCGCCACGTGGAAGCCGTGCCGCCGCCGGTCCAGGTCGGCGACGATCTCCTCGCGCCGCCAGTAGCGATAGCGGTCGACCACGTTGCGCCGATCCCCGGCAGTGAGCAGCTCCGGGTCGTAGCGGGGATCATCCGGCAGGTCCCCGGGCCAGGGCCCCACGCCGACTTCGAGCTGCTCACCGGTCACGGTCACGCAGGTTACGCTCCGCCGCCCGTCACCCGGCTACCCGCCACCACGTCCGGCGACGACGGGGGAGAGCGCGGCGGTCAGCACAGGGCGAGCGCGTCACCGAGCCGGTCGAGGAGACGGCGGTCGACGGGCGCCAGCACGCCGCCGGGCACTGTCGAGGAGGCGGTACGACAGACACGGGCGGCCACCGACTGCACCCACTGCCGGTAGGCCGCCGAGTCGGCGGGGTCGGCATGGCGATCGAGTACCCGCACCACGGCCCGGCAGGCGGCGAGCACGTCCACCAGGTCGGTGAGCTGGGCAGCGGGCGGGGATGCGCCGTCGTGCCGGGCGTAGATCGCGGCCACCACCGCCCGGACCAGATCACTGTCGAAGGCTCGCCCGGCCGCCACCGCGTCCAACCCGGCCAGGCCCGCCGCCACGCTGCGGTGCGGACGCCCCGGACCGGGCTGGGCAGCCGCCACGATCACCCGCCCGGGCAGACTCGTGAGCAGGTCCCACTCCGTGGCGGAATAGGCGGTGGCGGTGGTGATTCGCTCGCTCATGGCGGGACCTCCGGCGCCAGCATATGCGCCCGGACCCGGGACCGAACCCCTCCGGTGGGAACCCGCCACGGCGCGCCGCCGTGACCCCGCCGGCTGCGGCCGACCGGGGCGCGGCGAGCCCGCCCGGTGGCGGGGAAGGGCGTACGCGGTCAGCGGGGTTCGGGGAAGCTGGGCCGTTCAGGGTCGACGCCGTCGGGTACCGCTGCCGCCGCGTACTCCCGCTTGGGGACCATCACCTTGCGCCGGAATACGCAGACCAGCGTGCCGTCCTGGTTGTAGCCGCGGGTCTCCACCGCGACCACCCCCCGATCCGGCTTGGAGCCGGACTCCCGCTTGTCCAGCACCGTGGTTTCGCCGTAGATCGTGTCCCCGTGGAAGGTGGGTGCGACGTGCCGCAGCGACTCGATCTCCAGGTTCGCGATGGCCTTGCCGCTGACGTCCGGCACCGACATGCCGAGCAGGAGCGAGTAGATGTAGTTGCCGACCACGACGTTGCGCTTGAACTGACTTGCCGTCTCGGCGTAGTGCGCGTCCATGTGCAGCGGATGGTGGTTCATGGTGAGCAGGCAGAACAGGTGGTCGTCGTACTCGGTGACCGTCTTGCCCGGCCAGTGCCGGTAGACCGCGCCGACCTCGAACTCCTCGTAGTAGCGGCCGAACTGCATCCTGGTCCCCTTCGACGGAGGCGACGGAGTTCGGCACAGCATGCCTTATCGAGGGTTAAGGCGAGTCGCGGGGCGCGGCGGGCGTCGAAATGTCACACCACCCAGCGCCGCGAGGTCTGTCGATCAGCAGGTGAGCGGCGATCGGGTGCGGTGCCGGCGGCTGTCGACCGAGGCCGGACGCAATGAGCGGCGGGGCCCTCCCCGGCACCCGCCGCCCACGCTCTGATGCTTCAAGATTCTGCCGTACACCCGTCCGGTCGCACAGAGACCGAGGTCACATTTATCTTTTTGTTACATTACTCTAAGTGACTGATCATCGGTCAAAAGGCGATCTCTGCAGGTCGAGTCACTGCTAGTCAGAGCCAAAGTTACTGTGTCGTACCCGGTCAGGGCGTTGATCTCGCTGGAAACGCTCCCATCACGGGCCGTCACGCAAATGCGACATGCATGTGCGATCTGCGGACACCCCCAAAGACCGACCGCGATCGATGCGGACAAAGGCCCCACCCGGACTGCGACCAGGGTTACGGTGGCACCACGGCGGGAATGCGATGGGGTACGCCCGAGTTCCACCAGACGTAGCTGTTCCGCGTGATCGGAGAAACTCACATGGCAACCGTCGAGCTGACCACGGCTAACTTCGACCAGGTGACCGAGGCAAGCGGCATCGTGTTGGTTGACTTCTGGGCCGACTGGTGCGGTCCCTGCAAGCGGTTCGCTCCGGTCTACGAGCGATCGTCCGAGAAGCATGCGGACATCACCTTCGGCAAGGTGGACACGGAGGCGCAGCAGGAACTCGCCGCCAAGTTCGACATCCGGTCCATCCCGACCATCATGGCGATCCGCGACGGCGTGATCGTCTTCGCTCAGCCGGGTGCGCTGCCGGAGTCGGCCCTGGAGAACCTCATCGAGCAGGTTCAGGCGCTCGACATGGAAGACGTGCGTAAGAAGCTCGCCGAACACAAGCACTGACCTCACCCAGACACGATGGCCGGGCCCGATGCGGGCCCGGCCATCGACGTCCGCACTGCCACCGGGGCGCCGGCCCGTCACAGCTGGGACACGGCAGGCCGAGCCGGCCACTCCGACGAGCGCCGGTGCCGTATCTTCGGCACGCGATGGATGCGTTGACGAGCCGCGGCCGCACGGTCCGGGTGGCGGTGACGGCACTCGGCCTCGCCGTCCTGCTCACCGGCACGATCTGGGGCGCGGACGACCACTTCCCGTTCGGTCCCTTCCGGATGTACTCCACCTCCGATCCGGCCGACGCGGACGCCCCGGACACCCGGGTGGAAGGGGTCGATCTCAGCGGCAACCTCGTCGACCTGGGCGAGGCTGCGACAGGCATCCGCCGGGCCGAGATCGAAGGCCAGCAGAGCCGGTACGTCGACGACCCCAGCCGGCTACGCGAGGTCGCCGAAGCGTACGGCCGACGCCATCCCGACGCACCCGAGCTGGCCGAGGTCCGGATCGTGATCCGGTGGCACGACATCACCGACCGTCGGCCGACCGGCCGCTGGGTCGACGAGACAGTGGTCAGCTGGCAGGTCACCCGATGAGTCGCTGGCTCACCGAAGCGGTCCCCCGCGGTCGCGTCGCCGCGTTCCGCACGCTCGTCTACCTCTTCGTCGCCGCCGACCTGGTCGTCTTCACCCCGTGGGTACGCGACCGCGTCGACGTACCCGGCAACCTCTACCAACCGCTGTTCATCGGGCGCGTGCTGCCGCTGCCCACCCCCACCGCGACGCTGGTGAGCGTTATCTTCTGGGCCCTGCTGGTGCTGGCCCTGCTCGCCGCGACCGGACGGGCTCCCCGGCTGCTCGGCTGGACGGTCTTCGCGCTCTACCTGGAGTGGATGATCATCGCGATGAGCTACGGCAAGGTGGACCACGACCGGTTCGCCCTGCTCGTCGCGCTGGCCGTGCTGCCTACCGCGGGCCGGGCCCGGCACGGTGACCTGACCCGGACGGAAGCCGGCGGCTGGGCGCTGCGGGTCACCCAGATCTCGGTGATCTGCACATACTTTCTGGCCGCCTGGGCGAAGTTCCGCTTCGGCGGCCTGGACTGGGCGACCGGCTCGGTGCTCGCCAAAGCGATCATCCGACGCGGCACCGACCTGGCCGACCTGATCGCGCAGGTGCCCCATCTGCTGCTCGTCGCCCAGTTCGGCATCCTCGCCTTCGAACTGCTCAGCCCCCTGGTCTTCGTGCTGCCCGAACGCTGGCGGCTTGCCATGGTCGGCTTCTTCTACTCGTTCCACCTGGTGACGATCTCGACCATCACCATCTCGTTCGCACCGCACCTGGTCGCCATGACCAGCTTCCTGCCGCTGGAGAAGGTCCGCCCGGTGATCGCGCTGCGGCGGCTACTGGCCCGCAGGTCCACGATCGACAAGCGAAGGCTCAACCCGGACCCACTGCCGGCCGACACCCCGCCGGTGCCGGACCCGGCAGCGCCCTGACCGGCCCACGATCCCGTACGCCGTACGACCCGGAGCGGGCAGGCGTCCGGGCGAGGTGTCAGCCGGCGGAGGGGCCGTAGAGGCGGTCCCGGGTCTCCTGGGGCAGCGAGCAGGCGGCCGTACCGCCCGGCATCCGATGCCGGTTGCGGGCCACCCAGCGGTACGCGGGCCAGGCGACGGCGCGTACCGGCGGGATCCGTAGCCCGGCTCCGGCGATCCGCCACCCACGGCCGCTGCTGGCGAGCAGCGCGGCGATGGCGTCCGGGCCCGCGGCCCGGCTGCCGTCGGCGCCGACCCACTGCACCGCCTCCTCGCACTCCGCCTCGGTCAGGCCGAGCTGGTCGAGGTCGGCGAACTGCCAGGGAATCACGCGGGCACCGGTCGGGATGCGACGCTCGATGAACTCCGCGCAGCTCGTGCAGAAGGCGCAGTCCCCGTCGTAGACGAAGGTCGACATGCCTTCATCCTCCCCCTACGCCGGTCGGCCCACACGCGGGTGTCCGGCGAGTCACTTGCACGCCACTAGGACATGTGTTCGAATACTGGCCATGCGCTGGGAGAACCTGACCGCTCCCCCGGTCGAGGGAATTCCCGGACGGGCAGCGCCAGCGACGCCACCCCTGCCGCTGGCGCTGCCCGAGGCGGTCGTCCGCACCTTCGACACCCCCGACTTCGCCGGCATGACCTTCTACGAGATACACGCCAAGTCGATCCTCAACAAGGTCCCGGGCACCTCTCGCGTCCCGTTCGAGTGGACCGTCAACCCGTACCGGGGATGCAGTCACGCATGTTCGTACTGCCTGTCTGGGGACACTCCGGTCCTGATGGCCGACGGAGGCGTCAGGGCGTTACGCGATCTGGAGGTGGGCGACCGCATCTACGGGACAGAACGGCGGGGTGCTTACCGCCGCTACGTGGTAACCACCGTTCTGGCCAAGTGGTCGACGATGAAGCCGGCCTACCGGCTCACGCTCGAAGACGGCACGACATTTGTCGCGAGCGGTGACCATCGCTTCCTCACCGAACGGGGTTGGAAGCACGTCACGGCCGCCATGCACGGCGACGGCCAGCGCCCCTACCTGACCACGAACAACCGCCTGATCGGCACAGGGCGATTCGCAACCGGACCGAAGGAGAACGACGCCTACCGAAAGGGCTATCTCAGCGGCATGATTCGCGGCGACGGCAACCTCGGCACCTACGTCTACCCGTACGGCGTCGTGCACAGGTTCCGGCTCGCGCTGGCCGACGAGGAGGCGCTGCACCGCACCCAGCACTATCTGCGGGCGTTCGGAGTGGAGACGACACGGTTCTCCTCCACACCGGCCAGTTCGAATCGCCGGCCGATGGAAGCCATCCGCTCCTCCAGGAAGGCCGACGTCAACGCCGTCCGGACGCTCATCACGTGGCCCACGCAACCCGACGACGACTGGTACCGAGGTTTCCTCGCTGGCATTTTCGACGCTGAAGGAAGTTGCAGCCAGGGAGTCCTGCGGATCTCCAGTGCCGACGATGCCGTCCTGACCCGGACAGCGGACGCGTTACGTCACTTCGGCCTCTCCGCCACCCGCGAGGATCTTGGGCGGGCCAACCGGGTCCGCACCCTGCGGGTGACAGGTGGCCTCGCGGAACGGCTGCGCTTCTTCCACCTGACCGACCCCGCCATCACCCGCAAACGTTCGATCGAGGGGGCTGCGGTGAAGTGCCGGGCCAGACTGCGGGTCACCGAGATCGAATCTCTCGGGTTGGAGCTTCCGCTGTGGGACATCACCACGGGCACCGGTGACTTCATCGCCGACGGGGTGGTGAGCCACAACTGCTTCGCCCGCAACACCCACACCTACCTCGACTTCGACGCGGGGGCGGACTTCGACAGCCGGGTGGTCGTCAAGGTCAACGCGGGTGAGCTGCTGCGCCGTGAGCTGGCCGCGCCGCGCTGGCGCGGTGCGCACGTGGCGATGGGCACCAACGTCGACTGCTACCAGCGGGCCGAAGGGCGTTACCGGCTCATGCCGCCGATCATCGAGGCGCTACGCGACTTCGCCAACCCGTTCTCGATTCTGACCAAGGGCACGCTGATCCAGCGTGACCTGCCGCTGCTGCGGCAGGCGGCCGAGGTCGCCCGGGTGGGCGTCTCCTTCTCGGTCGGCTTCCTCGACGAGCAACTGTGGCGCTCGGTCGAGGCGGGCACACCGAGCCCGCGCCGCAGGCTCGACGCGGTACGCCGGTTCGCAGACGCCGGCTTCGAGGTGGGCGTACTGATGGCGCCGATCCTGCCCGGCCTCTCCGACTCGGACGAGTCCATCGAGGCCACCGTGGCGGCGATCGCCGCCGCGGGTGCCGCCAGCGTGACGCCGCTTGCGCTGCACCTGCGCCCCGGCGCCCGCGAGTGGTACGCCCGGTGGCTCGGGCGGGAACACCCGCAGCTGGTTCCGCGCTACCGGGAGCTGTTCCGGGCGGGCGCGTACGCGCCGCAGTCCTACCAGCGGGAGCTGACCGCCCGGGTCCGCATCGCCGCCCGCCGTCACGGCCTGGTCCGGTCCGAGGCCGGCGAGCACCGCAACGCGCCACAGCCCGCACCCGCACCGGAGCAGCTGAGCCTGCTCTGAACGGCGGCGGGTGAGGCTGAGCCCACCGCAGCAGCCACCGGCGAGTCCTACGGAAGGTCGATCAGGGGCGGCCTGACGGCGACCCGGCTACAGTCGTCGGATGCGTTCCGCCAAGCAGATCCTCGCCGACGCCGGCGTGATCGCCGTCGTGGGCGCGTCCCGCGATCCGTTCAAGGCTGCCCACCGGGTACCGCTGGAGATGCAGCGGCACGGCTGGCGCATCATCCCGGTCAACCCGACCGCCGACGAACTCTTCGGCGAGCCGGTGTACCGGTCCCTGGCAGACATCCCGCACCCGGTCGACCTGGTCGACGTGTTCCGGCCGGCCGACGACGCCGTGGAGGTGGTCCGGCAGGCGGTGGCGATCGGTGCCCCGGCGGTGTGGTTGCAGCTCGGCATCGTCTCGCCGCAGGCCCGGCGGATCGCCGAGGAAGCCGGCATCGACTACGTGGAGGACCGCTGCCTGATCGTGGAGCGAGCCGCCGCCGGGCTGACCCGCCGGAGCTGAATACCGGTCGACCCGGGCGGCGGTCAGCGGCATCCTGTGCGGATGCCCACGTCGTGCCAGAGCCTCCTCCGGTGGCAGTTCGACCTCACCTGGTCGCTGTTCGAGTACCACCTCGATCGCCTGGAGCCGGCGGATTTCCGGTGGCAGCCGGCCGAGCACCGGTGGACCATGCACCGCGATCCCGAGGGCCTGTGGAAACCGGACTGGGCGGACGCCGAACCCGATCCGGTCCCGGTGCCCACGATCGCCTGGCTGACCTGGCATCTCGGCTGGTGGTGGACTTCGGCGACCGACCACCTGAGCGGACGCCCGGTGCCGGCGCGGGAGGATGTCGACTGGCCCGGGCCGGGCGCGGAGACCGTGTCGTGGCTGCGGGACCTGCGTACCCGGTGGCTGGTGGTGCTCGACGACCTCACCGACGGCGATCTTGAGGCCGCTGCCACGTTCCCGTGGCCGGCGGAGAGCGGGCACACCGTCCGGCACCTGGTGGCGTGGGTCAACGCCGAGCTGATGAAGAACGTGGCCGAGATCGGCCAACTCCGGCTGTTGCGGGCGGCGCAGGCCGCCTCGGCGTGACCCACGTCAGCAGGGACCCTGATCGCGCGAGGCCGCCTTCCGTACCGCTCAGAGCTTGTACTCGCGGAGCAGACCCCGGGAGATGATCGTCTTCTGGATCTCGGAGGTGCCCTCGCCGATGAGCAGGAACGGGGCCTCCCGCATCAGCCGCTCGATCTCGTACTCCTTCGAGTAGCCGTAGCCTCCGTGGATGCGGAACGCCTCCTGGACGACCTCGGCGCAGTACTCCGAGGCGAGCAGTTTCGCCATCCCCGCCTCGACGTCGTTGCGCTGGCCGGCGTCCTTGAGTCGGGCCGCGTTGACCATCAGGGCGTGCGCCGCCTCGATCTTCGTACCCATCTCGGCCAGCTTGAAGGCGATGGCCTGGTGCTTCGCGAGCGGCTGGCCGAAGGTCCGGCGCTGCTGGGCGTACCCGACGGCCAGCTCGAAGGCCCGGATGGAGATGCCGCAGGCACGGGCGGCCACATTGACCCGGCCGACCTCGATGCCGTCCATCATCTGGTAGAAGCCCCGGCCGACCTGGTCGGCTCCGCCGAGGACGGCGCTGTCGGGGACGGTGACACCGTCGAGCACCATCTCGGTGGTCTCGACGCCCTTGTAGCCCATCTTGTCGATCTTGCCGGGGATGGTCAGGCCCGGGGCGGTCTCGCCGAAGCCGGGTTCCTTCTCCAGCAGGAAGGTGCTCATGTTGCCGTAGACCGAGTCGGCACCGGTCTCGGTCCGGACCAGGGTGGCCACCACCGACGAGTACGCGCCGTTCGTCAGCCACATCTTCTGGCCGTTGATGACGAAGCGGTCGCCGTCACGGACGGCCTTCGACTTGATCGCCGAGACGTCGGAGCCGCACTCCGGTTCCGACATCGAGAAGGCACCGCGCACCTCGCCGGTGGCCATCCTCGGCAGCAGCCGGGCCTGCTGTTCGGCGGAGCCGTGCTGGGAGATCAGATACGCCACGATGAAGTGCGTGTTGACGATGCCGGAGATCGACATCCAGCCCCGGGAGAGTTCCTCCACCACCAGCGCGTAGGTCAGCAGGGACTCGCCGAGACCGCCGTGCTCCTCGGCGATGGTGAGCCCGAACAGGCCCATCTCCTTCATCCCGTCGAGGATGTCGGCCGGGTACTCGTCGGCGTGCTCCAGGCGCTGCGCGTGCGGGATGATCTCCTTGTCCGCGAACTCCCGGACGGTCTCCAGGATCGACCGCTGCTCGTCGGTCAGGCCGGGCGTCTGGGCGAGTCGAGCCATCTCAGCCTCCGGGGAATCGGCGCCTTACTCATTGGTAACTAAACGCTCGATCAGTATCGGTCGCCCGGGCCGGAGCGGCCAAGGTGACCAGTCCACACAACCGCTGTGAAAAGGTTCACCGCTGCGGGTAGCGTCCCGCAATGAGGGCCTCCCCACCAGGGCGGACGCCCGAACGGGGACCGTACGGCGGGACGGAGGAGGAGAGCGTGGGCCACCCACCGGAGCCGGACCAGCCACCGTCGCCCTACGAGCCACCACCGGGCAGCCAGCAGCCGCAGTACGGCCAACCGTACGGACAGCAGCCGGGCGAACAGCAGCACGGACAGCCGGCGTACGGGCAGCCGTCGTACGAGCATCCGGGCCAGCCGCCGCACGGCCAGCAGTGGGGCCAGCAACCGCCGTACGCCCCCCAGGTGCCCTACGGGCAGTACGGACCGCCGGGCGGCCAGGGCGGCGGACGCGGTACGAACGTACTGGCCATCCTGTCGCTGGTCTTCGCCTTCGTCTTCGCCCCCGCCGGCATCGCCCTCGGACACCTGGCCAAGCGGCAGCTGCGCACCAGCGGCGAGGACGGTGAGCAGCTCGCCAACTGGGGCCTGATCCTCAGCTACATCTTCACCGGCCTGTTCCTGCTGGCCTGCTGCGGCTGGCTGGCGCTGGCGATCTGGGCCGGCTCCGACGGCACCAGAACCTAGAGCCGCCGGCCGGCCGGGGACCTCGAAAGGCCACTCAGCGGAACTGGGCCTCCCGGACGCTGTTGCCGCCGTCGACCACGAGCATCTGCCCGGTGATGTACGACGCGGCGGGCGAGCAGAGGAACGTGATCGCCGCGGCGACCTCGTCCGGCGTGCCGGGGCGCCCCACCGGCGTACCCAGCCCCTGCTTGATCTCGGCCATTGTCGACGCCGCGGTGTAGATGGTGCCCGGGGCCACCGCGTTGACCGTCACCCCGTCGGCGATCATCTCCATGGCCAGCGCCCTGGTCAGGCCCACCACGCCAGCCTTGGCCGCCGCGTACGCCGCCTCGGTGGGCAGGGCGTTGACCGGACCGGCGGTGGCGGAGAGGTTGACGATCCGGCCCCAACCGCGTTCGGCCATGCCGCCGATGAAGGCTCGGCTGCACAGGAAGGCGGTGGTCAGGTTCCGGTCGATCTCACCCCGCCACTCGTCGTAGCTGAGCTGCGCGACCGGGCGCAGCACCTCCGGGCTGGCCCGGCTGGCCAGACCGGCGTTGTTGACCAGCACCTCGACGTCGCCGAGCTGCTCGGCGACGGCATCGGCAAGCGCGCCCACCTCCGACTCGTCGGTGAGGTCGGCGACGAAACCAATCACCCCGAGTTCGCCGGCCCGTTCGTGGATGCGCCGGGTGGTCGACACGATCGCCACCCGGGCTCCCAGGTCGGAGAGTCGGCGCGCGGTGGCGTACCCGATGCCGTCCGGGCTGCCCGCCCCCGTCACCAGCGCCACCTTGCCGTCCAACCGCATCGTCACCGGCTCCGGCAGCGGCGCCGGCGCGTCCTGTTCGCCGGACTCCGATGCCGCGGCGGAACGTGGGCGTCGAGCCATGCCCGGCCGGCTCACGTCCCGTCTCGGTCTGTTGCCGGAACGGTCCGCCGCACGCGCGTCAATCCCCATGCGGAGATCCTGCCCTTTACCGCCGCTGTCGGGCAACGCGCGCCCGGTGCCGGGCGCGTCGCGGGCTGCGCGGCGGTGACTACCCTGACTGCGCCACAACATCGCGACGGAAGAGAAGCCCGATGACGCAACCCCCGCCGGCGGGCGGCTGGCCCGATCCCGCATCGACCGGCCAGCCGTCCGGCCCGCCCGCCGACCCGACCATGTCACTCAACCCGCAACCACCGATCCCACCGCAGCCGGCCGGTTACGACCCGTACCAGCCGTCTGCCGACCCGTACGCCGGCATGAAGTCGGACCCGGCCGCCGCGCCGTACCCGCCCGTCGGTTATCCGCCGGCCCAGCCTTCCGGCTACCCGCCGGCCCCACCCGGCTACGGCTATCCCCCGCCCGGGTACGGCTACCCGCAGCAGAAGACGAACTCCATGGCGATCGTCGCCCTGGTCCTCTCCCTGATCGGGGTCGGCTCGTGCATCACCGCCCCGATCGGCGCCATCATGGGTCACGTGGCCATGGGCCAGATCCGGGAGACCGGCGAGAGCGGCGAGGGGATGGCCAAGGCCGCCATCATCGTCGGCTGGATCCTCACCGGCCTGCTCGCGTTGGTGATCATCGGTTACGCCGTAGCGATCGTCTTCGCCGTCGCGAACTCGTCGTCCAGCAACTGACCTGCGCCGCCCGCCCCGGTCGAGGTCGGGGCGGGCGCGCGAAGGCGGTAGCTACCCGGCCGGCGGGGTGAACGTCGAGGTACGCGTCATCCCGGCCGCCCGGCCCTTTGCGGCGATCACCAGCGCCATCTTGCGGGACGCCTCGTCGATCATCTCGTCGCCGAGCATGACCGCGCCCAGCCGGCCACCCGCCTCCGAGGTGTAGTGCTCATACGCGTCGAGGATCAGTTCGGCGTGGTCGTAGTCGGCCTGGGCCGGCGAATAGACCTCGTTCGCGGCATCGATCTGCCCCGGGTGCAGTACCCACTTGCCGTCGAAACCGAGCGCCGCCGACCGCTTCGCCACCTCACGGAACGCGTCGGTGTCCCGGATCTGCAGGAACGGGCCGTCGATGGCCTGTTTGTCGTGCGTCCGGGCGGCCATCAGGATGCGCATCAGGATGTAGTGGTACGGGTCGCCCGGGTAGTCGGGGATGAGCGCGCCGACCACAAGTGATTTCATGTTGATCGAGGCCATGAAGTCGGCCGGGCCGAAGATGATCGTCTCGACGCGTGGCGAGGCGGCGGCGATGGCGTCGACGTTCACCAGGCCGGCGGCGTTCTCGATCTGCGCCTCGATGCCGATCCGGCCCACCTCCAGGCCGAGGGTCTTCTCCAGCTGGGTGAGGGTCAGGTCCAGCCACTGCACCTGCGCCGCGTTCTGCACCTTCGGCAGCATCACACAGTCGAGGTTGGCCCCGGCGCCCTCCACCACGTCGATGACGTCCCGGTAGGTCCACGGGGTGGTGAGGTCGTTGACCCGGACCACCCGGGTCTTGCCGGCCCAGTCGCCCTCGTTGAGCGCGGCCACGATGTTCTTGCGGGCGTCCGGCTTGGCCAGTGGGGCGACCGCGTCCTCCAGGTCGAGGAAGACCTGGTCGGCCGGGAGGCCCTGGGCCTTGCCGAGCATCTTGACGCTCGATCCGGGCACGGCCAGGCAGGACCGGCGGGGACGCCCAACAACGGCCATGGACGGCGCTCCTTCCGGGGTACGGCCGGTCCGCCGCCCCTGACTTAACGATCCCAAAGGTGTTTGTGACGTCACGGTAACCTCGTCCCGTGACCGGGGTGAATGGACCTGTGGAAGATGTCACTGACCGCCGACTGGTCGTGATCACCGGAGCGAGTTCGGGCATCGGGTTGGCCGCCGCCACCAACCTGGCCTGCCGGGGAGACCGGGTCGTCCTGGTCGGCCGGGATCCGGCTCGACTGCGGGCCGCCGCCGAAGAGGTACGCGAGGCATCCGGGGAGCGACCCGAGGTGTTCCGCGCCGACTTCGCCGTCCTCGACGACGTCCGGCAGATGGCCGAGCGGCTGCGCGCCGCGTACGACCGGATCGACGTGCTGGCCAACAACGCCGGTGCGATCGTGCTCCAGCCGGTCACCACCGTCGACGGTTTCGAGCTGTCCATCCAGGCCAACCACCTGGCGCCCTTCCTGCTCGCCAACCTGCTGGCCGACCGGGTGAGTCGAATGGTGGTGACCGCCTCCGGCGCGCACCGCAGCGGCAGGCTCGATCCGGACGACCTCAACGCGCCACTGCGCCGCTACCGTCCGCTGTCCGCGTACGGCACCAGCAAGCAGGCGAACATCCTGTTCACCGCCGAGGCGGCTCGGAGGTGGCCGCAGGTCGAGTCGTACTGCTTCCATCCCGGGGTGGTGCGGACCCGCTTCGGCAACGACAGCCGGATCGTCGCCCTGGGCATGCGTCTGTTGCCGTTCCGCAGTCCGGTCAAGGGGGCGCAGACGCTCGTGTGGCTCGCCAACCAGGACCGGTCCCGGTTGCGGGACGGTGGTTACTACTTCGACTGCCGGCCACGCCGCCCGTGGCCGAAGGCGGCCGACCCGCGACTCGCGGCACGACTCTGGGCGGCCAGCGCCGCCGCTGTCGGCGTCCCGGGCTGACGGCTCGTCCGGCGGTACAACCGGGTCGCCGCCGTCGGGAAAACCTTGCGATACTCCGCGCCATGACGGTCACGGACGGCACCAGCCTGCGGGTGCTCGGCAAGGACGAGGAACTGGCCACCCGGCTGGACGCGGAGTTGACCGCCTTCAACCAGCAGGCCACCGGCGCCGCCGACGAGGCGGAGCTGTCCGTCCGGGTCACCGACGCGGACGGTGAGCTCGTGGCCGGGTTGACCGGGTGGAGCTGGGACACCTGCGCCGGGATCAACATGGTCTGGGTGCGTGCGGACCGCCGCGGCGAAGGCTGGGGTGGCCGGTTGCTGGCGGCGGCCGAGCACGAGGCCCGACGACGCGGCTGCACCGAGATCTCGGTCGCCTCGTTCTCGTTCCAGGCCCCGGGCTTCTACCGCCGGCACGGCTACCTCGACACCGGCCGGCGGGAGGGCATCCCGGGCGGCCACGTCGACCACCAGTTCTGGAAGTCCCTTGTCACCGACCCGGAGGCAGCGGTGCGCCTGGTCGCGCTCGTGGAGCTGCCCGACGACGCGGTCGAGGCCGGGCAACGGTACGAGGACACGGTGCTCGCCCTGCTGCCACGGCACGGTGGCCGGCTGGAACGGCGGCTGCGTACCGGTGACGGGTGCTCCGAGGTGCACGTCATCAGGTTCGACACGCGGGCCGGTTACGAGGCGTTCCTGGCCGATCCGGAGCGGACCGCGCTGCGCGCGAGGCTGGGTGAGGCCGCACCCCGGACCCGGGTGCTCGAGGCGCACGAGGTGTGACCGGCCGGGCCGGCGTCAGTCGCGGACCGGTGCCGCGTCCGCCGGCACCGCGGTGCTGACCCGTGCCGTACGCCGGGCCGTGCGGGCGCTGGACAACACCACCACGGCGACGCCGACCAGCAGCAACGACAGGCCGGGCAGGGTCACCGGGTCGGGTAGCTGACCCAACCACGCCCAGCCGATGAGCGCCGCACCGGGTGCCTCCAGCAGGATCAGCACGCTCACAGTGGTGGCGGAGACCCGCCGCAGGGCGTAACTGAACATCGAGTGGCCGAGCAGTTGCGCCCCGCCGACCAGGGCGAGCACGGCCAACCAGGTACCGGTGTCGAAGCCGCTCAGCGGCACCCCGCCGACCAGGCAGACCACCAGCAGGATCAGCCCGCAGACGCCGTAGCAGATGGTGGTGTAGGTGGCGTTGCTGACGGTGACCCGGGCACGCTCCCCCAGCGCCGTGTACACCGCCGCGAACAGGCCACCGGCCAGCGCCAGCAGGTCCCCGGTGAAGGCCTCGCCGGAGACCGTGAAGTCGGCCCCGGTCGCCAGCACCGCCCCGGCCACCGCCACCCCGATGCCGGCCCAGACGCCCGCTGGTAGCCGGCGGCCCTGGGCCCGGGCGATCAGCCCCTGCCAGACCGGCTGGGTGGCCACCAGCGCCGTCGCCGCGGCCACCGAGGTGAGCTTCGCGCTCGGCATCCAGGTGGCGAAGTGCGCCGCCAGCGCCACCCCGGACAGGACGCAGAACATGCCCTCGCGGCGGCCGACGCCGGTGGTCAGGGAGCGGAACTCGGACCGTCGGCGGGTCAGCGCGAACGGACTCAGCACGGCGACCGCCAGCACGTTGCGCCAGAACGCCACCGCCAGGGCCGGCGCGGCGGCGAAGGCGATAAGCGGCGCGGACGACGAGACGGCGAAGACGGCCACGGCCAGGGCCGCGCCGGTCATCAGGTCGAGCGGCGGACGGTGCGGTTCGGGTGCCACGGGGTGCAATCTTCACACGCCGCACGGGCGCCACTTTCCGTCAGCGTTCGGTTACGATCATGCGCGTCCTCACCGGGGCTACTCCCATCCGCCCGGAGGCATTCCCATGCCCAGGTTCCGAGCGGTGCTGTTCGACTTCTTCGGCACGTTGACCCGTCCGGTCCAGCGTGGCAAGGGTCACCTCGACACCGCCGAACTGCTCGGCTGCCCGCCGGACACCTTCCTGGAGGTGCTCGACCGCAGCTTCTACGAACGTGCCAGCGGACGCTTCGGCAGCGTCGAGGCCACCCTGCGCTGGGTGTGCGAACAGGCCGGCGTACACCCTCCGGCGGAGGCGCTGCGAGCGGCCGCCGCTGCCCGGCACCAGGCCGTACGCGCGGACACCCGGTTGCGGGACGAGGCCGTGCCGACCCTGCGGGCGCTGCGGCGACGGGGGGTACGGACCGGGGTGATCAGTGACTGCACCCACGAGCTGCCGACGTTCCTGCCGGAGCTGGCGATCGCCCCACTGCTCGACGTCCGGGTGTTCTCCGTCCAGGTGGGGCGGTGCAAGCCGGACGCGACCCTCTACCTGGCCGCCTGCGAACGGCTGGGCCTGTCACCCCGGGACTGTCTCTACGTGGGTGACGGCGGCAGCCAGGAACTGACGGGTGCGCATCGCGCCGGCCTGAGCGCGGCCCGGCTGGCCTCACCCGACCTCGCCGACCATCTGGTGTTCAACCTCGACGCCGACTGGGCCGGCCGGACACTGGGTTCTCTCGGTGAGGTGATCGACCTGGTCGACGAGGCCCCCAGCCCGGTCGGCGCGCCGTCGTGACCACGCCCGCACCCCCACCGGCCGACGTCACCCCCGGACGGCGGCGGGTCAGCGGCGTCGGACGCGGTGCAGCCGGAACGGCCGGCGGGTGGCCCGGACGGCCGGCGTCGGCCGGGGCGTCTCGGCCAACGAGCCGGTCGGCAGTTCGGCACCGTGCGCCGGCTCGCCGGCCGGCGCGAGCCGCACCAGGGCACAACCGTCGGCGGCCCAGCGGGCGACGAGTTCGGTGGTCGCTCCGGGCGCGTTCAGTCGCTTCGCCCCCACCAACGGGGCGAGCGTGTCCCACTGCTCGGTGCCGGGTGCCACCCGGCTGACCCGCGCCGGCCAGGTGACGATCCGGCCACCGTGGTCGCCGCGCAGCGTCACCTGGGCCTCGTCGGCCTCGGCCAACCCCGGCGCGGACTGCTCGCCGGGGCCGCTGACCACGAACAGCGCCGCTTCCAGGGGCACGCACCACAGGGCCAGCGGCGGACCGCCGGCCACCGCGACCCAGGCCACCGAGGCCTTCTTCATCGCCTCGTCCACCAGGGGGTGGTTCTCGCGCTCGTCGGTCACCGCGGCATCCTCTCGCATCCGGGCCGGTCCGCGTCGGCGGTCAGCCGACGAACGGCGGGACGAGGATCTCCCCCCGCGCCACCGGCATCACCTGACCTGCGACGCTCGTGCCCACGGCCACGCCACCGGCTGCGGTCACGGTGCAGGCCAGCGAGGACGGTCGTCCCATCTCGACGCCCTGCTGGACGGTGTACGACGATCGTCCCTCGCCGGGCAGCAGGCCGCTGGCGACCAGCCACACCCCGAGACCGAGCGCGGCCGACCCGGTCGCCGGATCCTCGGGTACACCGAGACCGGGGACGAAGACCCGGGCGCGCGCGGTTTGCGTGGCGGCGTTCCAGGAGAAGACGCTGACATGCTCGATGCCGTACCGCCCGGCCGCCACCGGGTTCACCTGGGCTCGGGCGAGAGCGTCGGGGCGTACCGGCAGGAATGGGAACTCCAGGCCGCAGCCGGCGACCCGGGGCGCCGGACCCAGATGGTCATCCGCGCCGAGCCCGACCATCTCCAGCAGCGGCTCCGGCTCCAGCTCGGGTCCGAGGGTGGGACTGCCGCCGGTCAGGGTGGCGGCACCGTCGCTCACCTCGATCGGCAGCACGCCGGCACCGCACTCCTGGGTGACCTGCCCCACCCGGAACAGGCCCCGACGCGCGGCGGTGACCGCAGCGCCGACGCTGGGATGACCGGCGAACGGCAGTTCGTCGACCGGCGTGAAGATCCGCGCCCGGTAGGTGGCACCGGCCTGGGTGGCGGGCAGCACGAAGACCGTCTCCGAGAGGTTGAACTCGCGCGCCAGAGCCTGCATCTGGTCGGTCGCCAGCCCTTCGGCGCCGAAGACCACCGCGAGCGGATTCCCGGCGTACGGACGGTCGGTGAAGACGTCCACGATCTCGTAGGCCAAGGTCGACATGTTGATAGACACTAGGCCCTCAGGGCGGGTGTCGGGGTCACTGCCCGGCCGTGCCGGCCCTGGGCCATGGCGGACCGGGGCACCGACCTACCCCCTAGGCTGGTGCCCGTGAGCACGCCGACCCGGGTCTACATCGCCCGCCTCGCCGGAGTCGCCGTCTTCGACCCCAACGGCGACCAGGTGGGCCGGGTACGCGACGCGGTGGCCCGGCTGCGGGTGAGCCAACGGCCGCCCGAGGTCGTGGGCCTGGTCGCCGAGATGCCGATGCGCCGACGGATCTTCCTCTCCATCAACCGGATCACCTCGATCGACGCCGACGCCATCGTGCTGGGCAGCGGCACGTTGAACCTGCGCCGGTTCGAGAAGCGCCCGAACGAGCTGCTCGTCCTCCAGGAACTGCTGGACCGGCGGGTGCAGGTCGCCCCGGAGGGCCGGGCCGCGTCGGTGGTCGACGTGGCGATGGAGTGCAGTCGTGGTGGCGAGTGGTCGCTGGCCCGGGTGGCGGTCCGCGAACAGACCGGCCGGCTGGCTCGCCGGGGCCATCTGCACCAGGTCGAGTGGAATCAGGTACGCGGGCTCAGTGGCGTGGCGGAAACCCGGGGCACCGCCAACCTGCTGGCCGTGCTTGAGGACATGCGACCGGCCGACCTGGCCAACGCGCTACAGGACCTGCCCGACGCCCGGCGCAACGAGGTGGCGGCGGCCCTGGACGACGAGCGGCTCGCCGACGTGCTCAGCGAGCTGCCCGAGCACGACCAGGTGGAGATCCTCGCGGCGCTGGACCGCGAGCGGGCCGCCGACATCCTGGAGGAGATGGACCCGGACGACGCCGCCGACCTGCTCGGCGAGCTGTCACCGCCCGAACAGGACGTGCTGCTCGACCTGATGGAGCCGGACGAGGCGGATTCGGTGCGGCAGCTGCTGAAGTACACGCCGGGTACGGCGGGCAGCGTGATGACCTCCGAACCGGTCATCCTGCCCCCGGACGCGACAGTGGCGGAGGCCCTCGCGCGAATCCGGGAGCCCCAGCTCTCCCCGGCAGTGGCCGCGCAGGTGTTCGTCGTCCGGGCGCCGATGGCCACGCCCACCGGCCGCTACCTGGGCATGGTGCACTTTCAGCGGCTGCTCCGCGAACCCCCGGCCGATCTGCTCGGCGGCGTGGTGGTCAACGACATCGATCCACTGCGCCCGACCACCCCGCTGCCGGAGATCACCCGTCGGATGGCCACCTACGACCTGGTGGCCATGCCGGTGATCGACCGGAACAACCGGCTGGTGGGCGCCGTGACCGTCGACGACGTGCTGGATCACTCACTGCCCCGGGACTGGCGGGACCGGGACGCGCTGACGAGCGGCCACCAGAACGGGGCGCCCCCGGCCTCGACGACGGACGGTGACCATGACTGAGCAACGACGCGCGGAGCGGCTGGACCTGCCGCGGGAACCCCGGGGGTTGAAGCTGCCCCGGGTGGACCAGGAGACGTTCGGACGCTGGGCCGAGGGCATCGCGCGCGGCATGGGCACGGCGAACTTCATCGTCTACATGACGCTTGTCATCACCGCCTGGTTCCTCTGGAACACCATCGCCCCGGCGGGGCTGCGCTTCGACCCGTACACCTTCACGTTCCTCACCCTGATGCTCTCCATCCAGGCGTCGTACGCGGCGCCGCTGATCCTGCTGGCGCAGAACCGGCAGGCCGACCGCGACCGGGTGGGGATGGAGGAGGACCGACGCCGGGCGACCATGCAGAAGGCCGACACGGAGTACCTGGCCCGGGAGATCGCCGCGCTGCGGATCGCGCTGGGCGAGGTGGCCACCCGGGACTTCGTCCGCTCCGAGCTGACCCGGCTCGCCGAGGAGCTGGACGAGGCGGCGCAGCGGCGACAGCGGCTGGAGCGCCGGCACCGGGACGGCCCGGCCGGCCGGGCCGGTGGTGACGGGCTGGACGAGCCCCGCGACGAGGTGGACGGCGACCAGCCGGGTGACGGTCATCACGACACCGCGGGCTCCCGCCGCCCGGAGAGCTGATCGACTCGCTCACACCGCTGTGACCGACACCGGTGGCGGCACCTCGCCGACGTAGCATTGCGGGCATGTCAGCTCCCGTCAGCACCGTCAACGACGCCGTCATGGCCGCCCTGGCCACCGTCAACGACCCGGAGATCCGCCGGCCGATCACCGAACTCGGCATGGTGCGCTCCGCCGAGGTCGGCGAGGACGGTGTGGTCCGGGTCGAGTTGCTGCTGACCGTGGCCGGTTGCCCGCTGAAGGACAAGCTGCGCTCGGACATCACCGCGGCCGTGGGCGCGGTGAGCGGGGTCAGCCGCGTCGAGATCGAGTTCGGTGTGATGAGCACCGAGCAGCGCCAGGAGCTCCAGGCGAAGCTGCGCGGTGGCGGGGCGACCCAGGAGCCGGTGATCCCGTTCGCCCAGCCCGGCTCCCGCACCCGGGTGTACGCGGTGGCCAGCGGCAAGGGCGGCGTCGGCAAGTCCAGCGTGACAGTCAACCTGGCCGCGGCGCTGGCCGCCCGGGGCCTGTCCGTCGGCGTGGTGGACGCGGACATCTACGGGCACTCGGTGCCTCGGATGCTCGGTGCGGACGGCCTACCCACCCGGGTCGAAGACATGATCATGCCGCCCCAGTCGCACGGGGTGAAGGTCATCTCGATCGGGATGTTCACCGCCGGCAACGCGGCAGTGGTCTGGCGCGGCCCGATGCTGCACCGCGCGTTGCAGCAGTTCCTCGCCGACGTCTACTGGGGCGATCTCGACGTCCTCCTGCTCGACCTGCCCCCGGGCACCGGCGACGTGGCGATCTCTCTCGCCCAGCTGCTGCCGAACGCCGAGATCCTGGTGGTCACCACCCCCCAGGCCGCCGCGGCCGAGGTGGCCGAGCGGGCCGGTGCGATCGCCCTGCAGACCCACCAGCGGGTGGTCGGCGTGATCGAGAACATGTCGTGGCTGGAACTGCCCGACGGCTCCCGGATGGAGATCTTCGGAGCCGGCGGTGGTCAGACGGTGGCGGACTCGCTGACGCAGACCATCGGCGCGCAGGTGCCGCTGCTGGGCCAGGTGCCGCTGGACACCCGGGTCCGGGAGGCGGGCGACGAGGGCAACCCGATCGTGCTCGCCGAGCCGGACTCCCCGGCGGCGAAGGCGCTGGGCCAGGTGGCCGACCGGCTGGCGCTGCGCCGCGAGTCACTGCTCGGCAAGCCGCTGGGCCTCAAGCCGTCCGGGCGCTGACACCGCGCGGTAGACCTCGTCCGGCCCGAACCGGCCCTTCGCTGGGAGGATGCCGTTCGGGTCGGCCCCGGTTGAGACGGCGGCTCGCGGCCCGACCCGGTCGTTCGCTTCCAGGGCCGGTGGGGTGTCAGGTGACGTCGTCGTAGCTGACCGCGCGGGGGGCCGGGGCCGGGCCTGAGGTGCTCGCCGGGGCCGGGTTCGACCGGCGCGGGTCCGCCGCGTTCGCGACGTCCTTGAGTTCGTCGTGCACGCCTGTGACGTCCGCTCGGAGGCCGTCGTAGACGCCCTGAAGCGGTTTCCGGATCGCCTGCTCGTCCTCCTCGCTGAGCAGGTGCTTGCGGATGAACGCCTTGGGGTGCAGGTCCTCCAACTGGATGTCGGTGCCCAACTCCTTGCTCAGGTCGGTGGTGGCGCTGCGGGCCATGTTGCGGAGGTTGCGCACCATCCGCAGCCCGTCACTGATCACCACCGGCAGCCGGTCGCCGAAGATCAGCAGCGCCAGCAGCAGCAGCGCGCCAACCTCCCACACGTTCAGGTTCTCGAACACCCTCGGTCCCCCTTTCCCCCGGCTACCGCAGCCAGAGTACGCACGTCGGTGCCGCTGCCAGAAGAGGGTGCGAGGTCACTTCGCGTCCGCGGCGAGGGTGACCGAGGCGTTCTGCCGGCTCGAACCCCGGCGGTACTCGACGGTCACCACCGATCCGGGCGCGTACTTGCGGACCAGGGCGATCAGGTCGGTCGGCTCGGTCATCGGGCGGCCGTTGAGCTTCAGGATCACGTCACCGGCGCGCAGTCCCGCACCGGCGGCCGGCCCGGACGGCTCGACCGTGGCGAGGCGTACCCCGGCGCCGTTGGTCCCCGAGCCGGGCCCGCCGACCTGGGCGCCGATCACCGTACGGCGGGCCTTCCCGGTGCCGATGATGTCCTGGGTGATCCGCTTCGCCTGGTTGATCGGGATGGCGAAGGCGAGGCCGATGTTGCCGGCCTCCTGCCCCTCGGCGACCAGAGACTTGATCGTGGAGTTGACCCCGATGACCCGGCCCGCCGCATCGACAAGCGGGCCACCCGAGTTGCCGTGGTTGACCGCGGCGTCGGTCTGGATCGCGGCGTAGTAACGCGTCGGACCGCCCGGCTCGCCGGCGTGCATCGTCCGGTCCAAGGCGCTGACGATGCCCGCGGTCACCGTGTTCGCCAGCGACAGCGGGGAACCGATCGCCAGCACCGGGTCGCCCACGGCCAGGGCGTCGGAGTCACCGAACTCGACCGGACGCAGCCCGGTGCGGGAGACCTTGATCACGGCGATGTCGGACTCCGCGTCCTGCCCCACCACCGTCGCGGAGGCCGAACTGCCGTCGTTGAAGATGACCGAGGCCTTTCCGGTGCCGCCGGCCACCACGTGATCGTTGGTGATCACATGCCCGTCGGCGCTGGCGATGAAGCCCGAACCCTCGCTGGTGCCACCCAGGCCGGCGACCCGGACGGTGACCACGCTGGGCAGTACGCGTTCGGCGACACCGGCCAGCGACTCCGGCGGCCGTTGGGCGAGGGTGGGCGCCGCATTGGGGACCGCACCGAGCACCGCACCGCCGGCACCACCACGGATCGCGAACGCGTAGCCGAGCGCACCACCGAGCGCGCCGGCGAGCAGGGCGGTCACCAGCGGAATGAGCAGGAGCTGCTGGAGTCTCGGCCGGCCGGCCGCGTCGGGGTCGGTGACCGGTTCCGGCTCGCTGCCGGCCACCGGGGCGGCGGGCAGCACCACAGCCGCCGGTGCGTACGGATCCCGCCACGGATCGGCGAGCGCGTCGGACCACCACGGCGACGCCGGATGGCCGCCGTCCTGTGGTGTCGCGGGCACACCGGCTGGCGGATGCCCGGCCGCCGGCTGCCCGGCCGGTGCTCCGCCCACGCCGGGCTGGCGCCAGTCCCAGCCGTCGGTCACTCGGTGCCTCCCACTCCCGTCCCCCGGTATCCACGCGTCCACGTCCGGCGCGCCGGGCGCGGTCGACGGGATACCGCTTCCAGGATTGCACGGATGCGCCGCGCGGGGTCAGCGGTTGTCACTGCGGGTGGATGCCCCGCTGCGCTCGGAGCGGGCCGCCTTTAGAGTCACAGTGCCCAACCGCCCTGCGCATCATGCTCGTCGCCCGGAGGTGCCCCATCGCCACGGTCGCCGGTTCCGGCAGTTCGACGAACCCGGCCCTGCAGTTCGCCGAGTCGTACGTCACCGAGGACCTCGTCCTGCGGACCGCGCGCAGCCTCGCCCACGAGGTCGGCCTCGCCGCGGTCACCCCGGGCGCGGGTGCCGCGTTGCGCCTGCTCGCCGCCGCCGGCAATGCCCGCGCGGTGGTCGAGATCGGCACCGGCACCGGCGTCAGCGGCGTGTGGCTGCTGCGCGGCATGCGGGCCGACGGGGTACTCACCACCATCGACGTCGAGGTGGAGCATCAGCGGATCGCCCGGCGCATCTTCGTCGAAGCCGGCTTCGTGTCCGGCCGGACCCGGATCATCACCGGCCGGGCGCTGGACGTGCTGCCCCGGCTCGCCGACGGCGCGTACGACCTGGTCTTCGTCGACGCCGAGGTGACCGGCTTCACCGCCTGCGTGGACGCCGCGCTGCGGCTGCTGCGGCCGGGCGGCGTGCTGGTGCTCAACGGTGCGCTGGCCGGCGGCCGGATCGGCGACCCGGCCGCCCGCGACCCGGAGACGGTGACGGTTCGCGAGACGGTGAAGGCCATCCGCGAGTCGGAGCACTGGATCCCGGCACTGCTGCCGGTCGGCCACGGGCTGCTGGCCGCGGTGCGCTGCTGAGCCGACCCACCCGCGGTCCGGCCGGCTGACAGCCGTACCGGCGGGCGGGCCGGCCGAGGACCGTACCGGCGGGCCGGCCGACCAGGGTCCGCACGACCCGGGACGCTCAGTCCAGCGCCGCCAACCAGCGGAGCAGCCCGCGTACGCCCCAGCCGGTCGCGCCCCGGGTCAGCTCGGCGTCGTCGCGTTCGCACCACGAGGGTGCGGACATGTCGATGTGCAGCCAACGGTCCCGCAGTTCGCCGGTGAACTCCCGCAGGTAGAGAGCGGCCAGCACGGAGCCGCCGCCCTGCGTCGGCGCGCTGTGCAGGTCGGCCAGGTCGCTACCGAGGTGCTCGACGTAGTCGCTGGGCAGCGGCATCCGCCAGGCCGACTCGCCGGCCGCCCTGATCGCCGCCAGCAGATCCTCGGCGAGCTGGTCGTTGTCGCTGTAGAGGGCGCCGGTTCGGGTGCCCAGCGCCACCGCGTTGGCGCCGGTCAGGGTGGCCAGGTCGACAAGCAGGTCGGGCTTGAGTTCCTGCACCGCGTACGCCAGCGCGTCGGCGAGCACCAGCCGGCCCTCGGCGTCGGAGTTCGTCGTCTCGCTGGTCAGCCCGCCGTAGTGCCGGACGATGTCGCCGGGACGGAACGCGGCCCCGCTGACCATGTTCTCGGCCAGCGGCGCGAGCGTGGTCACCCGCACCGGCAGCCGCAGCGCCGCGGCTCCGAGGGTGGCCGCCACGACGGCGGCGGCACCGGCCATGTCCTTGCGCATCAGCTTCATCGCCGGCACGGGCTTGATCGAGATGCCGCCGGTGTCGAAGGTGATGCCCTTGCCCACCAGGACCACGTGGGTGCGGGCGTCCGAGGGATGCCAGTCCAGTTCCACCAGGCGCGGGCCGCTTGCCGATCCCCCGCCGACGGCGAGGATGCCGCCGAAACCCTCGGCGGTCAGTTGCTCCGGCTCGCGGACCCGCAACGTCAGCCCGGGCAGGTCGGCCACGGCCTCGGCGACCTGCCCGGCGAACCACTGCGGGTTCTTGACCGAGGAGGGCATGTTCGTGAGGTCCCGGGCCAGTCGGGTCATCCGGGCGGTGGTTCGCGCCACCGTGACGGCCTGCTCGTACGCCTCAGGGTCGGTGACCGCCAGGTCCACGGCGGTGAGCGCGGGGGCGTCGGCGTCCGCACCCAGCCGGAACCGGTACGACCCGAGCAGCAGCCCTTCGACCAGACCTCGCACCGCCTCCGGTGCCGCTCCTGCCGACAGGGCGAGTGTGACATGAGTCTCATCTTTGACCGCGCGGACCAGCGCCGCGCCAGCCGCCCGCCAGGCCGCCTCGTCCGCCGCACCGACCCCGAGCAGCAGCAGTCGCCGGGGAGTTCCGCCGGGCCGCAGCTGCGTGTGCACGTCGCCGGCCCGGCCCTTGAACCGCGCCACCGGGATCAGGGCGGCCACCTCGTCGGCGACCCCGTCGGGCGGGGTCACTCCGGTCGGGACCGGCTCGGCCGGTGCGTTGTCGGCGGCACCGGGCCGCACGGGCAGGACCAGGGTGTCGAGCCGCTCCGGCTCGGCGGTCAGACGGATGGCGAGCACGCGGAGCCGTACCTCCTGGAGACGGACGCGCGGTGGATCGGCCGCGCGAGGGTGTGACGGCTCTGAGCCACCGGTGATACCGGTGGCTCAGAGCCAGGGACCAGACGACCGTCCGCGGCGGCGAGCGTCGCCGACGAACCGGCCTCACTCAGCCGACGGCCGCCTTCAGCGCGTCACCGAGAGCAGTCGCCTCGTCGGGAGTCATCTCGACGACGAGCCGGCCACCGCCCTCCAGCGGGACCCGCATGACGATGCCCCGGCCCTCCTTGGTGACTTCCAGCGGACCGTCGCCCGTCCGCGGCTTCATCGCCGCCATGTTGTCTCCCCTCAGACCTACACCAGGGTCGGTGGGTTGCCCCACAGCCACTTCGCCATGACCACCCGCAACTTGCACGTGGGTGTCGACCGACGATTTTCCCTGATGAACACCGCCGGACCCAAACCGAAGCAGCATTGATGTAACAGCATCTAGCTTATCCTTAGATGGCCTGTCACAATGTGCGGTCATGCAGGCACGGTCGGCACTCTTCGACCTGTACGGCGACCACCTCCGACCGCGGGGTGGGCGCGCACCCGTTGCCGCGCTGGTCAAGCTGCTGGCACCGCTCGGGATCGCGCCACCCGCCGTACGTACGGCGGTTTCCCGCATGGTCCGCCAGGGCTGGCTGGAACCGATCAGATTGACGTCCGGCCCGGGATATTCGATCACACCGAAGGCGGCCCGCCGACTGGACGAGGCCGCCTCCCGGATCTACCGCACCGGTCGGGTCACCTGGGACGGCCGCTTCGACCTGCTGGTGCTGGACGCGCCAAGCGCGCGGCGGGACCGCCAGCGACTCGCCGCCAACCTGCGCTACCTCGGCTACGGCACGCTTGACGAGCAGACCTGGGTGGCCACCCGGCCGGCCGAGGACGTCGACCTGCTGCTCAGCGAGGCGGGCGTACGCTTCGAGCGGTTCAGCGCCGCGCACGCCGCCGGCACGCCGGGCTCGATGGGCCTGGTCCGCCGGGCCTGGGACCTGGCCGAGATCGGCCGGGCGTACGAGCAGTTCGTCGCCGAGCAGCGGACGCTGCTGACCGGCGTCACGGCCCGCAGCGGTGACGAGGAGGCGTACGCGGCCCGGTTCCGGTTGGTGCACGCGTGGCGTACGTTCCTCTTCCGGGACCCGCAGCTGCCACCGGCGCTGCTGCCCGAACGCTGGCCCGGCATCGCCGCGGCCAGCTTCTTCGACCGCCACGCGGCCCGGCTCCGGCCGGCCGCCGACCGGTACGTCGAGCAGTGCCTCGACGGTGGACACCGGATAGCCCGACAGAAGGGTCGCCAGACGTGACCGAGCCGCTGCTCGTCGACCGCACCGACGCGGTCGTCACCCTCACCCTGAACCGCCCGAAGGCGATGAACTCGCTCGACGTGGCGCTCAAGGAGGCGCTGCGGGACACCCTCGCCGAGCTGGAGACCGACCGTGGCTGCCGGGCGGTGGTGCTGGCCGGAGCCGGCGGGTCGTTCTGTGCCGGTCAGGATCTGCGCGAGCACGTGAACACCCTCCAGGCGGGCGACGGCAAGCCGCTGGACACGGTCCGGGCGCACTACAACCCGATCGCCGCCCGGCTGGCCAGCCTGCCGAAGCCGGTGGTGGCCGCGGTCCGGGGCATGGCCGCCGGGGCGGGCGCCTCGCTGGCCTTCCTGGCCGACATCCGCATCGGTGGCCCGTCCACCAGCTTCCTGATGGCGTTCGCCAAGGTCGGGCTGGCCGCCGACACCGGCGCCTCGTGGACGCTGCCCCGGCTCGTCGGCCACGCCAAGGCCGTCGAGCTGCTGATGCTGGCCGAGCCGGTACGCGCCGAGGAGGCCTGCCGGTTGGGCCTGCTCAACCGGATGATGGACGACGACGAGCAGGTGCTGCCCACCGCGCAGGAACTGGCCGCCCGGCTCGCCGCCGGACCGACAGTGGCCTACGGGGCGATCAAGCGTCAGCTCTCCGTCGCCGACGCCGGCACCCTGGCCGACGCGCTGGCCGCCGAGGCGCAGGCGCAGGCCATCTGCGGCGCGACAGCGGACCACAGCGCCGCCACCATGGCCTTCGTCAACAAGCAGCAGCCGGTCTTCGAGGGCCGCTGAGTCGTCGCGGGAGGATCAGGGGTCTACCGTCGCCGGCCCGCCGCCGGCCGCCCGGGTCGGTCAGTCGTCCTCTTCCGGGTCCTGGTTCGCCTCCGCGCCCAGCACGAACGCCTGCATGGCCAGTTCGTCGCCGGAGGGTGAGACGAAGGCGGGCAGCTCCCGGGGGCCGAGTTCCTGCACGTACGCCCAGAACAGCCGGACCGCCTCGGCCGGCGAGTCGGCCTCGATCGGCAGGTCCAGGCTGACCAGCCAGGTGCGGCGCTGCGGTGCCGGGCCGAGCCGGTCGACCAGCTCACGGAACGTCGCCGCGTCGAGCGCGGTGACCGGCCCGCTGAGGACCAGCGCGTCGGCCGGCACCGGCTCGTCGAAGGCTCGCCGGGTGTACGTGACGACAAGCGCGTCGGGTGCCTGGTCGGACTGCGGGTCGTCCGGATCCTCCGGACGTCGGGTGGCCGGGCCGGCGACCCGGCCCACCGCCACCAGCCGCGGCGGCTCGTCGGTGAGCACCGCGACCTGGTCACCGAGGCGGGGCAGGGTGGTCTCGTCCAGCCCGGTCAGTTCGAGTGTGTCGTGGTGGACGAGCCGCTCGGCGTCGTACCGTCCGGCGGGCAGGAGCACGGCCCAGGTGCCCGTGCCGTCCGCCTGGCTCGCCCCGTTCACCCGGTGTGCGGTGTCGGTCGTCATGCCCTCATCCCATCACGCCCGTCGTGGATGTCACGACGTGGCAGCCCGCAAGGTGGTCGTCGACCATCCCGGTCGCCTGCATCAGCGCGTACGCCGTGGTCGGCCCGACGAACCGGAAGCCGCGCTTCTTGAGCGCCTTGGCCATCGCCGTGGAGGCGTCGGTGAGGGCGGGCACGGCGGCCGCGGCGCCCGGTCGGTCCCGACCGGGCGGCGGGGCGAAGGACCAGAGCAGCGCCGACAGTCCCTCGGGCAGTTGCTGCGCGGCGCGGGCGTTCGCGATCGCAGCTTCGATCTTGGCTCGGTTACGGACGATGCCGGCGTCGCCGAGCAACCTGGCCACGTCCGCTTCGCCGTAGCCGGCCACCGTGTCGATCCGGAACCCGGCGAAGGCCGCCCGGAAGGCCTCCCGCTTGCGCAGAATGGTCAGCCAGGACAACCCGGACTGGAACGCCTCAAGCGTCATCCGCTCGTAGAGCGCGTCGTCACCGTGCAGCGGTCGGCCCCACTCCGTGTCGTGGTAGACCGCATAGTCGGGGGTGCTGGCTCCCCACCCGCACCGGGCCAGCCCGTCGGCCCCGATCACCAGTTCAGTCACGGCGTCAAGGCTAGTGCGGTGCCCGACAGCCCGGTGCCGCCCCGCGCGCCGGTCAGGGCAGGCGGCCCTGCTCGACCTGGCGGGCGAAGCGTCGCAGTGCCTGGGTGAGGCTGAACTTGGAGCCGGGCCAGAGCACCGGCCAGGCCACCCGTCCGGCCGGGCCGCCCGGCAGGTGGAACCACTCGTGCCAGACCACCTGGCTGCGCCCGCTCTCCAGCGGGGTGCAGCGCAGCACCCCGGGGCCGCGCAGCAGCGTGCCGCAGTGCACCACGCCGATCTCGTACGGCGCGTCCACCCGGACCACCCGCATCTTGTCCCGCAGCACCGCCGGCCCGAGCGAGGTGACCGCCTCGACGAGGCTCCCCTCGCCGCCGTCGCCCTCCACCACCCGGACGGTGGTGAACGGAATCCACTCGGACTGCCGCTCCCAGGCCAGCAGAGCGGCGAAGACCTTCTCAGCCGGCGCGTTGACGATCACCGTGGCGGTGACCTCGCCGGCACCGGGTTGGGCCGCCTCGCGAAGATCGTCAGCGCCGTCCGAGCCGCTCACGCCGACTCCGACCGGACCACCGAACCGCGCGACCCGGATCCCGGTGCCGCACTGTCGGTCGACTCCTCGCCGGTGACGGGGTCGGCGGCGGTGGGGGTTGCGGCCGCGTCGGTCGGCTCACCGCCAGGCACCGGCTGCTCGGCGGCCGGCCGGACATCGCGGTCGGCCGGCTCCGTCGCCGCTGCCGCCGCGGACTCCGACTCCGCCGCTGGTGCCGCGTCGGCTTCCGGCCCCGGACCGGGCACACCGTCGGCCCCGACCGCCGCCGGGGTCACCGAAAGCTCGATCGTCGATCCTTCGACCACCGGGGCGTCCCAGGGGGAGGTCCCCGCCTCGATCGGGTTGGCCGCCTGCTCACGGGCCCGTCGGAGCGCGTCGGCGTCGGCAGTTCGTCCGTCCCGCAGCGCCGTCACCTCTGCCTCCAGCACACCGATCAGCTCGGCCTTGTAGCCGATGTCGTACGCCGCCCGGCGCATCGCCTGATCAACCTGGGTCATCCGGTACCCACGCAGCGCGGTGTCGAAGCGCACCTCACCCACGTCCGACTCGCGCAGCGGACGATCGCCGGGCAGCGGCACCGCCCGTCCGTCCGCCTCGACCGGGGCCAGGCCGGGATCCCGACCGGTGACCAGCACCGTCACGCCGAACACGACCGCCGCGACGGTGACCGCCACGACCAGCAGGAGCAGAAGCTGACCCATGCACTGATCGTGGCACGCCGAGAGGAACGGGGCGACCCCACCCGGCGCGGCGTACCGGACAAGGCGCTGGTGCGGCGGCCGGAAACGTTCACCGGGCCGCGCCGGGCCCAGGCGACGGTCCGGCGACGTTCCCGGCCACCGCACCGGACCGGTGACCGGATAGCGTCAGCGTGGCGGCGGCGTGATCGCCCCGACGGCGTACGGCGATGTGGGAGGTGGCGTGGCCGGGGTGCTGCGGCTCGGGGCTCGGCGGTTCGGTCCCGACGACCTGGTGGTGATGGCGATCGTCAACCGCACCCCGGACTCGTTCTTCGACCGGGGTGCGACCTTCCAGGCCGACAGTGCGCTGCGGGCGGTGGAACGGGCGGTGGACGAGGGTGCGGACATCGTCGACATCGGCGGGGTCAAGGCCGGGCCGGGCGCCGAGGTCGACGTCGCCGAGGAGATCCGTCGCACGGTGGGCACCATCGCCGCCGTACGGGCCGCCTTCCCGGAGGTCGTCATCTCGATCGACACCTGGCGCGCCGAGGTCGCGGTGGAGGCCGTGGCGGCCGGCGCGGATCTGCTCAACGACACCTGGTCAGGGGCGGACCCGGCGCTGGCCAGGGTGGCGGCGCGGACCGGGGTCGGGCTGGTCTGCTCGCACGCGGGCGGCCTCAGCCCGCGCACCAGGCCGCACCGCGCGGCCTTCGCCGACGTGGTGGCGGACGTGGTCACGACGGTGACCGGGCTCGCCGAGCGCGCGGTGTCCCTGGGCGTACGTCCCGACGGGATCCTCATCGACCCGGCACACGACTTCGGCAAGAACACCCGCCATTCCCTGGAGATCACCCGCCGGCTGGGCGAACTGGCCGCGACCGGCTGGCCGGTGCTGGTGGCCCTGTCGAACAAGGACTTCATCGGCGAGACGCTGGACCTGCCGGTCGCCGAGCGGCTGGAGGGAACGCTCGCCGCGACGGCGGTCTCCGCCTGGTTGGGTGCCCGGGTCTTCCGCGCCCATCAGGTCCGCCCCACCCGCCGGCTGCTGGACATGGTCGCGGCCGTCCGGGGAGATCGCCCACCCACGCTCAGCCGTCGCGGCCTCGCCTGAGCCGTGGGCGGTCCAGTGAAGGTCAGGTCCAGCGGAGGATGTTGCGCCGCCAGGCGTAGAGCAGGCCGAGCGCGAGGACACCCACGAAGATCGCCATCTCCACCACGGTGACCATCCCGAACCCGGGCCGATCGAAGACCACCGCCCAGGGGAACAGGAACACCGCCTCGACCGCGAACAGCACGTAGAGGTAGGCGTAGACGTAGTAGCGGATCTGCATCTGCGCCCAGTCGCCACCCACCGGGTCGAGGCCGCACTCGTAGCTGGCGCGCTTGCCGGGCGGATCGGCCGGGCGGGCGGGGCGCAGCACCCGGTTGGCGGTGAACGCGACGACGAGGAAGAGCACGCCAGCGAGCAGCAGCAGCCCGAGCGTCGCGTACGAGCCCAGGTAACCGGTCACGGTCGGTCAGCCTACCGTCCCGGGCCGGACCCCCGCCGGGTCGCGAAGTTCTTTTCACCTGGGACTAGTGTCCCAGGGCAACTTATGCCCACCATGGGGACCACCACCAGCACCGGAGGATCAATGGGCCGCCTGCCCGGACGACGCGCCTGGCGTCGTACCTTCGCGTCCGCCTGCGCCCTCGGCCTGCTGGTGGCTGCCGGAGCCGCCGTTGCGCCGGGGGCGGTGGCGGCCGCACCGACGGCGAATCGGGCCGCCGAGCCGGGGCCGTACAGTCCGCCGGCCGAGCCGACCGGTGAGCCCGAGCCCACGTCGCCCCCGCCCACGGTGGAGCCGCCGGTCGAGCCGAGTGCACCGGCGTCACCGTCGACGACGCCCACCCCGGGTGCCACCACCGGCGGACCGGTCCCGAGCAGCGGTCCGCCGGCCGCGACAGTCGCACCGCCCCGGCCCACGTACTCGCCGCCCTCCCGGCCGCCCGCGCCCACGATCGCGCCGCCCGTCGCAGCCGGAGTGAAGGTCACCACCGGCGACGTCACCCTGCCGGTCGGTTACTGGAACGCCGCCAGCACCGTGGCGTCCCTGAGCGTGACCGTCACCAACACCGGCACCGCGAGCGCCGGTGTCCGGCTCGCCTACACCCTGCCGGCCGGGCTCACCGACGCCGGCACGGACGGCTGCGCCACCGCCGGGAACCGGGAGTACCGCTGCGGGCAGTGGACCACGGCGCCCGGCGCGCAGTTCAGCACCCGGCTGCGGATCCGGGTCGACGGCGACGCCTGGCGCAGGATGCCGCTGGCCGGCTCGGTACGGGTGACGGCCAGCGGCGCGACCGGCACCGCCGAGGACGACGAGGGCTTCGCCGTGCTCTTCCCGCCGGGCCCACCGGCACCCGGGATCACCATGTCGGCCGACGAGGTCGCCTTCGACGCCGAGGGTGCCAGCGAGGGCCTTCTCGTCCGGCTCGGCAACACCGGTCGGGCCGACGCCACCGGCCGGGTCGACGTGCTGCTGCCCGCCGGGGTCACGGTGGCCGCGCCGCCGTCCGGCTGCGTCGCCGTGGCGGCGACGCGGACCCGCTGCGACCTCGGGACGGTCCGGCCGGGGCGTACCGAGGAAGTGAGGTTGCCGGTGACGGCGACCCCACCGGCGCTGCGCACCGCGCCGCTGTCCGGGGCGGTGATCGGCCGGCTCGACCCGCGCCACGGTGCCGACCGGCGCATGCAGCTCAGCTTCCGGATCACCGCGGCGTCACCGGAGCTGCCCGTGGTGGCGCCGCCCGCGCCGGTGACGTCGCCGAGCCTGCGCCCGGCCGGGGCGGCGCCCGGTGACACCGAGGGGCTGACGTCGCGCCAGCGCACGGCGGTGTTGCTGATCACGGTGTCGGTGCTGTTGCTGCTCCTCACCGTCGGGCTGGTCGTGGCGAGGATGCGTCGCCGGGCAACCGCGCCGGGGACCGGGGGCGGGAAGCTGACAGCTACGGCACTCGGGACCGGCGCGGAGGGCCCGGCCGGCGGTGCGCCGGGATCCGACAGTGGGATCTGGTTCAAAGCCCGACGGCCGGCCCGGACCAATGACCGACCTGGCTGGGACGTGCGGTGATATGGATTACGGCGGCCCCGGCGAAACACCGCAAGTGACCACATAAACCCTCACGTTTCGATCCCAGTCGGCGGACCTCCGGGCAGGGCAGGCCCCCGATCCGACGTAGGCTCTCGGTGAGGGAAGACAGGCGGGCCGGACGTTCACGGACGGCCGGTGCAGCGGCGCGTCAAGGAGGTCTCGTGGCCGGGCAAGGCGAGGTCACCATCCAGTTCAGCCGGCCGCGCCACGGCGCGCGACGAAGCGAGGTGCGGCCGTGAGCAAGCAGATCCGCCAGCTGGAACGGGTGGTCATCCGGTTCGCCGGCGACTCCGGCGACGGCATGCAGCTGACCGGGGACCGGTTCACCTCCGAGACCGCGCAACTGGGCAACGACATCTCCACGCTGCCCAACTTCCCCGCCGAGATCCGGGCTCCCGCCGGCACCCTGCCGGGCGTGTCGAGCTTCCAGGTGCACTTCGCCGACTACGACATCCTCACCCCGGGCGACGCGCCGAACGTGCTCGTCGCGATGAACCCGGCGGCGCTCAAGGCGAACCTCGCCGACCTGCCCCGGGGCGCTGACATCATCGTCAACACCGACGAGTTCACCAGGCGCAACCTGGCCAAGGTCGGCTACGCGAGCAGCCCGCTCGACGACGACACGCTCGCCGGGTACGCGGTGCACCCGGTCGCGCTGACCTCGATGACGATCGGCGCGCTCGCCGAGCTGGACGTGTCCAAGAAGGACGCCGAGCGGGCCAAGAACATGTTCGCCCTCGGCCTGCTCAGCTGGATGTACTCCCGGCCGTACGAGTCGACGCTGCGGTTCCTGGAGCGCAAGTTCGCCAAGCGGCCGGAGCTGGTCGCGGCGAACGTCGCAGCGTTCAAGGCCGGTTGGAACTTCGGCGAGACCACCGAGGACTTCGCCGTCCGCTACGAGGTGAAGCCGGCAAAGATGCCGCCGGGGACCTACCGCAACATCACCGGCAACGCCGCGCTGTCGCTCGGACTCGTCGCCGCGGGGGTCCGCTCCGGCCTCCCGGTCTTCCTCGGCGCGTACCCGATCACGCCGGCCTCGGACATCCTGCACGAGCTGAGCAAGCACAAGCGGTTCGGTGTCACCACCATGCAGGCCGAGGACGAGATCGCCGCGATCGGTGCGGCGCTCGGTGCCTCGTACGGCGGCGCGCTGGGCGTGACCACCACAAGTGGTCCCGGCGTGGCGCTCAAGGGCGAGACGATCTCCCTGGCGGTGGCGCTGGAGCTGCCGCTGGTGATCGTCGACGTGCAGCGGGCCGGGCCGTCGACAGGCATGCCGACCAAGACCGAGCAGGCCGACCTGAACATGGCGCTGTTCGGCCGGCACGGCGAGGCGCCGGTGGCGGTGATCGCCCCCAAGTCCCCGTCCGACTGCTTCCACGCGGCACTGGAGGCGGCGCGGATCGCACTGACCTACCGCACCCCGGTGATCCTGCTGTCGGACAACTACGTCGCCAACGGCTCCGAGCCGTGGCTGCTGCCCGAGGTGGATTCCCTGCCCGACCTGCGGGTCGAGTTCGCCACCGCGCCCAACGGCGAGGACGGTACGACCTTCCTGCCGTACCTGCGCGATCCGCAGACGCTGGCCCGGCCGTGGGCCGTGCCGGGCACCCCGGGTCTGGAACACCGCATCGGCGGGCTGGAGAAGGCCGACAAGACCGGTGACATCTCGTACGACCCGGCGAACCACGACTACATGGTGCGCACCCGGGCGGCCCGGATCGAGACGATCCCGGTGCCGGATGTGGAGGTGGAGGACCCGGACGGCGACGCCCGGGTGCTGGTGCTCGGGTGGGGCTCCACGTACGGCCCGATCGGTGCCGCCTGCCGCGCCCTGCGTCACCGCGGCCTGCCGGTCGCGCAGGCGCACCTGCGGCACCTGGCCCCGATGCCGGCGAACCTCGGTGCGGTGCTGCGCTCCTACGACCGGGTGGTCATCCCCGAGATGAACCTCGGCCAGCTCGCGCACGTGATCCGGGGTCGCTACCTGGTCGACGCCATCGGCTACAACCAGGTCCGCGGCCTGCCGTTCACCGCCGCCGAGCTGGAGACGATGCTGGAAGAGGTCCTGAAGAATGTCTGAGCCCGTCGCCCTCAAGCTCACCGCCAAGGACTTCAAGTCCGACCAGGAGGTGCGCTGGTGCCCCGGCTGCGGCGACTACGCGATCCTCGCCGCCGTCCAGCAGTTCATGCCGGAGCTGAACATCCCCCGGGAGAACATCGTCTTCGTCTCCGGGATCGGCTGCTCGTCGCGCTTCCCGTACTACATGAACACCTACGGGATGCACTCGATCCACGGGCGGGCCCCGGCGATCGCCACCGGCCTGTCGGTCTCCCGGCCGGACCTGTCGGTGTGGGTGGTCACCGGTGACGGCGACGCTCTCTCCATCGGCGGCAACCACCTGATCCACGCGCTGCGCCGCAACGTCAACCTCAAGATCCTGCTGTTCAACAACCGGATCTACGGCCTGACCAAGGGGCAGTACTCGCCCACCTCCGAGGTCGGCAAGATCACGAAGTCGACGCCTGTCGGCTCAGCCGACGCGCCGTTCAACCCGCTGTCGCTCGCGCTCGGCGCGGAGGCCACCTTCGTCGGCCGGACCATCGACTCCGACCGCAAGCACCTGCAATCGGTGCTGCGCGCCGCCGCCGAACACGAGGGCTCGGCCTTCGTGGAGATCTACCAGAACTGCAACATCTTCAACGACGGGGCGTTCGAGCAGCTCAAGGAGCCGGGCACCCGTGACGACTATCTGATCCGGCTGGAGCACGGCCAGCCGATCACCTTCGGCAAGGACGGGCAGTTCTGCGTCGTACACCCGCCCGGTGGGTTCGGCCTGGAGGTACGCGAGACCACGTCGACCCCGGCGGAGGAGATCGTCGTGCACGACGCCACGGTCGCCGACCCGGCGTACGCGTTCGCACTGTCCCGGCTGCCCGGCTTCGATCTGCGGAACACCCCGATCGGCGTGTTCCGCTCGGTGCGGCGGCCGTCGTACGACAGCGTGGTGCAGGGGCAGTTGGCCGAGGCCCGGGCCACCGTCAGCGAGACCCCGGAGCAGCAGTTGGCCGGGCTGCTGGGCAGCGGCGACACCTGGACCATCGTCGGCTGACCCGTGCCGTGACCGTCACGACGACCGGGCCGTTCCCGCGCGGGGCGGCCCGGTCGGCCGTGCCGGCTCTGCGGTCGCTGGCAGGCGCTCAGGGCAGCGTGTTCGCGGTGGGACGGTCATCGCGTACGTGCACCAGCATGTCGCCGGTCTCGATGACCGCACCGGCCCGGTCCGCCAGGGTGACCACCTTGCCCCGCCGGACCAGCGCGATGACCAACGTGTCGAGTTCGCGGGGCGACCTGCCCACCTCGCTGCGTTCCGCGGAACGCATGGCCAGCGCCATGCCCTGGCCCGGGGTGAGCAGATCCTCCACCACGTCGATGAGCGGTGGCGCCGACGTCGACAGCCCCAGCAACCGGCCGGCGGTCGCCGAGGAGACGATCACGTGGTGTGCGCCGCTCTGCTTGAGCAGCGGGGCGTTCTCCGCCTCCCGCGCCGCGGCGATGATCCGGACCTGACCGGCGGTGAGCTGACGTACGGTCAACGCCACCAGCACCGACGCGTCGTCACTGTCGGTCGCGATGATCACCGCCTTGGCGGTCCGTACGTGGGCCTGGTTGAGCACGGAGGATCGGGTGGCCGAACCCTCGATCGCGACCAGCCCGTTCGAGGTGGCCTGACGCAACGCCGGGCCGGCCCGCTCCACCACCACGATCCGGGACTTGTCCAGCCCGTTCTCCATCAGCGCCGAGATCGCGCTACGCCCCTTGGTGCCGTAGCCGCAGATGATGACGTGGTCCTTCACTTTTCTCTCCCACCGGTGCAGGCGACGGCCGGTCCGGTACTGCTCGGTCAGGACCTCAAGGGTGGTGCCGACCAGGATGATCAGGAACAGCACCCGGGCCGGGGTGATGAACAGGACGTTTACCAGCCGGGCTTCCTGGGTCACCGGCACGATGTCGCCGTAGCCGGTGGTCGAGAGCGAGACCACCGCGTAGTAGAAGCAGTCCAGCAGCGTCAGGCCGTCGTCGTTGTTGTCGCGGTACTGCTCCCGTTCGAGGTAGACCACCGCCACCACGGCGAGGACCAGCCCGATGGCGGCGGCCAGCCGGATGCTAAGCGCGCTGAGCGGACCTCGCCGCTGCGCGGGAAAGTGGATCACCTGGGGACCCGCCCCACCTCGGTCGCCTGCACGTGCACAACATAGCCGCTGATCCGGGAACGGCACGGCGGGGTGGCGTTCAATGGACACGGTACGGCGAGCGGGGCGTCGGACGGGCATGATGGGACGGTCAGCGCAGGAGCGGCGAGAGTGAGGCCCGCATGTCGTTGCTGAGACGGGTGATCGGTGCGGTACTACGCCGCGAGCGCCAGCACCAGGGCCGTACGCTGCGGGAAGTCGCCCGGGCCGCCGGGGTCTCCGTGCCGTACCTGTCCGAGGTGGAGCGTGGGCGCAAGGAGGCTTCCTCCGAGGTCCTCGCGGCGATCTGCCGGGCGCTCGGCCTGCACCTCTCGGATCTGCTGGAGGAGGTTCGAGACGAGCTTCGGCGGGTCGAGCGTCGGCTGCCCGCCGGCGGCCCGGCCGGTCGTGTCCCGGCCACCCGGCCCGGCGACCCGACGGCCGCGCCGGCTGGCCGCGGTACGGACGGATCCGCCCAGCCCGTCGCCCGCCTCAACACCGTCGGGTTCGGCTTCGGCTCGGACCTGACCGCAGGGCTGGGCGGTAACGACCCCTACGGGGCCTGGACCCGCTCGGGCGGGCAGTTCGGCACCGCCGGCACCGCCGGCGGCGGGCTGAGCGGCAGTGCAGTGATCGGCGGCGGGCTGATCGGCGGGATCAGGGTCCTCGCCTTCGCCGACCCGATCGGCCCGGTCCACCTCGTCGCCCGAGGGCCGCTGCTCCGTCGCAGGTCGCCCGGTCGTTCACCCGTCGGCCCGCTGCACCGGCCCGGGGCACGGAGGCGAGCCGTCCGACGGACGGCCGCCGTTCGGGTCACCGTCGGCAGTCACCGAGGGTGAGGGTTCTGCCGTGGGCGGATCTGCCCGGGGCAGAACGGCTGGTTAGGGACCGCAACCATCCCGCAGGCTCAAGGAGCCGGTTCCCGGGCGCTCCACGTCGCCCCCGGCGGGTGGAGGTTGATCATGATTACGATGCTCGACGACGGCCAGCGGACCTTCGGCGATCAGGTGTTCGAACGGCTGCTGCGGGAGCGGATCGTCTTCCTCGGCAGCGAGGTGGACGACGAGATCGCCAATCGGATCTGCGCCCAGATCCTGCTGCTCGCCGCCGAGGATCCGGAACGGGACATCACCCTCTACATCAACTCGCCCGGCGGCTCGGTGAGCGCCGGCATGGCTGTCTACGACACGATGCGCTTCGTGCGTAACGACGTGGCGACCCTGGCCCTGGGGCTCGCCGGTTCGATGGGCCAGTTCCTCCTCTGCGCCGGCACGGCCGGCAAGCGGTACGCGCTGCCGCACACCCGGATCCTGATGCACCAGCCCTCCGGCGGCATGGGCGGCACCGCCGCCGACATCACCATCCAGGCCGAGAACATGCTGCACGTGAAGCGGACGATGCAGGAGTTGATCGCCCAGCACAGCGGGCGGACCCTGGACGAGATCCAGCAGGACTGGGACCGGGACCGCTGGTTCACCGCCGAGGAGGCCCGTGACTACGGCCTGATCGACCAGGTGGTGACCGCCGCCACCCAACTGCCTGCGACCTGACCCCGCGCCGGCGCCACCCGGCCGTACGGGCGTCGTCACCCTGGCGTACGGGCGTCGTAGCGGGCGCGGGCGGCTTCCACCTCGGCGAGGTGATCGGTGGCCCACGCCTCCAGACCGGCGAGCAGGGTCAGCAGGCTACGACCCAGGTCGGTCAGCTCGTAGTCGACCCTGGGTGGCACCGTGGCCTGCACGCTCCGGGTGACCAGTCCGTCGCGCTCCAGCGCCCGCACGGTCTGGGTGAGCATCTTCTGACTCACCCCGTCGATCCGTCCGGCCAGCTCACCGTACCGCCGGGGGCCGTCGGCGAGGGTGAGCACCACAAGCACGCTCCAGCGGTCGCCGATGCGGTCGAGCACCTGCCGGCTACCGCAGTTGCGGTCGTACAGATTCGGCTTCATTCCCAATACTCTCCATCAGTAAGTCAGGCACCTCAAGGTGCCTACTCTCCAACAGGAAGCATTGGTCCGATGTTCCGGTTGACCCCGACGTCAGACAGTTTTCCCTGGAGGGAGCACCACCCATGTCCATCGTCGTCACCGGCGCCACCGGGCACCTCGGTCAGCTCATCGTCACGTCACTGCTGAAACGGGGCGTACCGGCCACCGAGATCGTGGCGCTCGGCCGGAACCCAGACCGGCTGGCCGAGCTGAGCGGGCGAGGCGTCACCGTCCGCCAAGCCGACTACGACGACCCCGGCTCGCTGCGGGCGGCCTTCGCCGGCGCGGAGAAACTGATGTTCGTCTCCGGCAGCGAGGTGGGCCGGCGGGTGACCCAGCACCGCAACGTGGTCACCGCCGCCAGGCAGGGCGGGGTCGGCCTGGTCGTCTACACCAGCATCGCGAAGGCCGACACCTCCAGCCTCGTCCTCGCCACCGAGCACCGGCTCACCGAGCAGGAGATCATCGCATCCGGGTTGCCGTACACGTTCCTGCGCAACAGCTGGTACCTGGAGAACTACCTGCCGCAGCTGCCCGCGTACCTGGAACACGGGGTGGTCGGCGCGGCGGGTGACGGGCGCATCAGCGCCGCCACCCGCGCGGACTTCGCGGACGCCGCCGCCGAGGTGCTGACCGGCGACGGCCACACCAACCAGGTGTACGAGTTGGGCGGCGACGCCTTCACCCTGGCCGAACTCGCCGCCGAGGTGGCGAAGCAGAGCGGACACGAGGTCACCTACACCGACCTGCCGGTGGCCACGTACGTCGAGGTCCTGGTCGGCGCCGGCCTCCCCGAGGAGTACGCGAAGGTGCTGGCCGACGGCGACCGGGGTGCCGCCGCGGGCGACCTGCACGTCGAGAGCGACGACCTGGCCAAGCTGATCGGCCGTCCACCGGTCACCCTCGCCGAGGCGATCCGCGCCGCGCTCTGACGACCGACATCGCCCGCCGCCCCGAACCCAGACGGGGCGGCGGGCCCAACACCGCGGTCACCGGAGCTACTCGGCGGCCTCGCGGCGGGCCGGACCGGCGATCGAGTAGGCGACCAACCCGCCGAGGGCGAGCACCGCGGCCGTCAGCATGGCGGCATCGCTGTCGGCCGGCTGTCCCTGCCAGGTCGCCGACGCACCCCAGGCACCCCCCTGCGGGTACATGGTCGCGACGGTGGTCCAGCCCAGCGGCAGGAACCACGATCTGGCGGCGCCGGCGACCGTCGCGCACAGGGCGGTCAGCCCCAGCAGGCCGGCGGCGTCGCGGGCCACCAGCGAGGCCGGCCCGAACCGCGCCCCGGTGTACAGGGTGGCGAACAGGACCGCGAGGACGACCACCAGGCCGGCGAGCAGGTGCACCGCCCGCCGCCAGGGCCAACGCATCGACGCGGTCCGGTCCAGGTTCTCGTCGGGGCCGGCGAGGGTGGGCGACAGGACCGCGACCATCAGCACGACAGTCATGACGACCACCATCGCCGTGACGTCCCGCTCCTTGGCGAAGGCCAGGCACAGCCCCCACACGACAGCCGCGCCGCCGACCGCCGCGGTCAGGGCCAGCGGCACGCGCCGCGAGCGCAGGTACAGCATCGTCGCGGTCACCGGGCACTTCCGGACAGGATGCCTGTGACGTCGACGCAGGACCGGAGGGCGTCGCGGACCGCAGTGACGCGGGCCAGCGCCTCGTCCTCGGGCAGCTCACGCAGACCCTGCCAGAGCGCGACCGCCGCAGCGTTGATCTCGGGATCCTCTTCGATCATGCCCGGAATCACGCCCACGTCCGACTGTGGCTCGCGGCCCAGGAGCCAGTGGGCCGCCGCCCGTTCGACCACCTCGTCGCGGTTCTGGCACCGCCCGTCGTAGCCGACACCCAGCCCTCGGACAACCTCGGGAACCACGGCGGCCGGGTGGGCGAGCCCGCCATTCTTGTCGATCCGTACCGGGATCCGGACGACCCCGTTCTCGGGCGAGCTGACCTCGTCCCTCATGAACGTGCGGGTGTCCTCGTGCACGGCGCTCGGCGCGTCCGGCAGCTTCGCCAACGCCGTCAGGCCCTCCCGGGCGAGCGGGGTCAGCGCTTCGAGCACGTTGGCATTGACCCGGCTGACGCACACCGTCGGAGTGTCGTCGGTGCAGACCAGCTCCCGCGCCACCGGGTCGACAGGCCAGTTGAGCACCTCCTTGTCCCGCGGTACGACAGCAGTCGCCACGACGAGCCCGAGCACCACCGGCACCAGCGCCACCGTACGGGCACGCCAGTCACCGGCGACGAACAGCAGCAGGCCGGTGACAGCGAGCGCGGCCATCGAGATCGCGAGCGCACCGCTTACCCGGTTGTCGATCGTCTGGTACGCGTGGAACGGAACCGCGCCGTGGACCGGGGAAATCGCCGCAGCCAACCAGTCCGGAAGCCGGATGACACTGAGGAAGACCAGCAGGACGCCGGCCACCGCCAGCGCCGGGGCGGTCACCAGGGCGGGGAGCATGCGCCCGATGCCCAGCCCGAGCCACGCCGCGCTGATCAGGGACAACGCGCCGACACCTGTGACGACGGCGAAGTTCAGCAGGGGCAGGTGCTGTGCGGTGGAGACGATCCAGCCAATGCCCGCCACGGTCACCAGCAGGTAGGCGACCGCGAGGGTGAGGGCCAGCGCACCGAGGACCGGCAGCATCCGCTGCGCGCGCGGCCGGGCGGTGGTGGTGAACAGCTCACCCACCTTCGCCCGGTGTTCCCGGCGGCCCTGCCAGGCCCCGGCGGCCAGGGCCAACGGCCACAACAGGAGCAGGTACTCCCGGATGGCGATGGCCAGCGCCATCCAGCCACTCGACCACCTGCCGGTTGCGGCATAGAGCGCGCCGACCCCGACCAGCACCGTGATCAGTCCGGCACCGAGCGCGGCGGAACGGCGCAGTTCGATCCCGAGGATGTTCATCGGGCGGCCTCCGCGCGGTGCCGGCGGAGGACGGCGGAGTAGCCGCGTTCGGCCGGGCTGTCGCCGGCGTCGCCCTTGTCACCCTGCCTGGTCAGGCCCTCGGGGGTGCCCTGCCACACCAGGCGACCCTCGTTGAGCACGATCACGTCGGTGCAGGCCGCCACCACATCCTCCACCAGGTGGGTGGAGACCAGCACGCAACTGTCGGTGCCGAGGTCACGCAGCAGCTCGCGGAAGTCGAGTCGCTGTTCCGGGTCGAGGCCGACGGTCGGTTCGTCGAGCAGCAGGAGCTGCGGATCGTTGACGATGGCCTGCGCGATCCCGGCCCGGCGCAGCATGCCACCGGAAAGCGTCTTCAGTCTGGCGTCGGCCTTGGCGGTCAGCCCGACCCGGTCGATGGACCGCTGCACGGCCGCCGCGACACCTGCCTTCGGCATCTCCTTGAGCCAGGCCATGTACCCGACGAACTCGCGGACCGTGAACCGCGGGTAGAAACCGAAGTGCTGCGGCAGGTAACCGAGGGTTCGACGGACCGATCGCAGGTCGGACCGGCCGTCGACGGAGCGCCCGAGCAGCGTCAGCCGCCCGCCAGCAGGCGTCAGGACCGTCGCCAGGGCCCGCATCAGCGTGGTCTTCCCGGCACCGTTCGGGCCGAGCAGGCCATGCACCCCGGAGGGCAGGGCCAGGTCCAGCCCGTCCACGGCCAGGTGGCGCCCCGCCCGGACCCGTAGACCCTCCGCGTGGACCGCCCAGGGATGGATGGTCACCGCCGTCTCGGCCGCACTCACGGCACGCATCATCATCGTCTCCTTCGTGATCGCCAGCGCAACAGGTGCGCCGTCTCGTTCGCAGGCCGGAGTTGCCAGGTCGTGGTGAGTTGCCTGGTGGTGACGGCAGCTGCCGGATGGTGGGGGTTGCCCAGTCGTGGCCCGGGGGTTCCTAGTCGTGGTGGGAAAGTCGACGGAATCCGTCGACCCGCAACAGGGCCATGCCGGTCAGCAGCACCGTGGCCAGCGCCCAGATGCCGGCGCTGTCGGCGGCCAGGACGACCGGAAGCCGAGCAGCGGCCACACTCGGGGCGATCACGACGAGCGTCCAGATCGCGATCAGTCCGATCGCGGCCCGGCGTACGCCGACGACCGTCCCCAGCAGCAGCGTGGCGGCGGTGAAGGCCAGGCACGGCAGCAGCATCAGAGCGAGTGACACCCCGGTGCGGGCACCCGCCACGGCGAGCGCGGGAATGACGAAGGCCAGCACCGCCGCGGTACGCCGTAGCAGCGTCGTCAGACCGGCGGCAGGAGTGGCGGCGATCAGTTCCCAGGCCGGATCGGCACGTCGGTGCCAGGCGACTGCCACGCCGGGCAACGGGGCCAGCGGTGCGACAAGCAGCACCAGCGAGGGCCGCCCGGCCCACAGTTCACCGAGCAACGCCGCGGAGGCGAGCACCGTGGCGGTCATCGCCAGCCACGGCAACAGCGTGCCGACGAACCAGCGGTGGCGCAGCACCGACCATGGCCGGCTACGGCCGGCGGGAACCGGCATGGCGGCGATTTCCCGGTCCAGGTTCATCGCGACCCGTTCGACAAGGGTCCGGGTGTCGACAGTGGTGGCACCGGCCAGCCGGGCACGACAGTCGCCGCAGTCCTCAAGGTGCACCTCGATCGCCCAGACGCTGGGCTCGTCGAGGCCGGGGTCTCCGGCGGCGTACCGCTCGATCTGGGACATCGTGGGATGTGTGGTCGTCATGACAGGGCCTCCCGCAGGGCGATCCGGGCGCGGCGGACACGGGACTTGACGGTGTTCTCCGGTACGCCAAGCAACACCGACGCTTCCCGCATGGAAAGCCCGTCGAGCACCGTCGCCCGCAGGGCGGCCCGCACCTCGGGCGGCAGGACCAGCAGGGCCTGCTCCAACTCCTGGCCGACCCGGGCGGCCATCACCTCGTCCTCGGCCGCCGGGGCCGTGTCCGGCATGAGCTGCACCTGCGGCACCCGGGCCCGGCGCGCCCGGCGACGGAACGCGTCGACCAGGCGATGGGCGGCGATTGTCCACAACCAACCCACGGCGCTCCCCTGCGCCCCGCCGCCGCGCGCCGCCGGGACACCTGCGAAACTGCCCGCAGCCCGCCAGACCGTCAGGTACGTGTCCTGTAGCACCTCGGCGACCATGTCCGGGTCGGCGCACCGACGGCGCAGGCGCACCTCCAGCCAGGGCGCCGTACGCCGGTAGAGCTCGTCGAACGCGCGCCGATCGCCACGGGCCACCCGGCGTACGAGTTCACCCTCGTCAGCTGCGTCCATGCCTGTTCTCACACCCGGTAAGACGACGGGCCCACCCGCAACGGGTCCCGGCGCGGTGTGATCGCCGTCACTCCGTCGGCCGGTCGACGCCTCAGCGCATCCGCGCCGTCTCGTGCAGGTGATCGAAGATGAGCTGATCGACCGGGGAGACCCGATGACGGTCGGCATACGTGAGCCAGACCATCTCCTCGATCTCGTTGCTGGGCCGCAGTACACCTCGGTAGCCAGCGGTGTAACAGATCATGCGGATCATCGTCCCATCAGGGTGACCGTGGGCTTGAGCGTGAAAGATCCCTACGTGCTCGACGGAGTCGGGCGAGATCGTCACGCTGAGTTCTTCCTGAATCTCGCGGACGAGCGTCTCGACGTCGCCTTCGCCGGGCTCTCGCTTCCCGCCCGGGATGTAGTAGACGTCCCTGCCGCGCGACCGGGAACTGAGGATCGCGCCGTCCTCAAGATGGATCCAGGCAACCTTGTCGATAACCGTCACGCTCGGCCCCCCTGAGGCCCTGCCCACGTCGCACGAATGAGCACAGGTGCCCCCGGCAGGATTCGAACCTGCGACACACGGTTTAGGAAACCGATGCTCTATCCCCTGAGCTACGAGGGCGCGAGGGGACAGTCTAGCGACCTGGGGTTCGCCTGGGGTGGCAGGGCGTGGCTACCGTTGACCTTCGTTCCCCCGCGTTGCCGGAAACCCTGTTCCCGCAGCCCATGACCACCGCCGATCACATCAACCCCGATGTTGATCGACGAGGACTGATTCTCCGCGCTTCTTTGCGTAATTTCACGGATCTGCGCGCACCTGTCGACTGCCTAGCATCCATCTCACCGTTTGTCACGTGGCGATCACGCCATGCTAGGAGGTTGGGCAGTGACATCACGTAGAGCGCTGTCACCGGGACGCTGGACGCGATTACTCGCCGTGGGTGCGGTCATCGGTGGGCTACTCGTCAGCGCACAACCCGCACTGGCCGCAACGCCGACCGTCGATGGCGGCGCTGCGGCTTTGTCGGCGGCGCCGGGCGGGGGTTGGCAGCCCGATATCCAGACGCCCGACCCGGTGACCCTTCCCGGCACCACCAAGAAGATCACCCCGTTCGCGAAGCCGCTGAGCCCTCAACAACCCGAGGCGCTGCCGGGCGCCACGAAGGGGCCAGGCGCCACGCTCAAGGCGGACAGCGCGGCCCGCGCGGCAGTCCGCAAGGCCGACCTGCCGACCTTCCGTGGGGCAGCGCCGCAGGCCGACCCCGACGACCCGCCGACCGGGCTGTACTGCACCGAGGCGATCACCCGGAACAGCTCCGTCAGCGGCGCACCCAATCAGACCAACTACGCGGCGAACCTCTCCTACCTGGCGGAGTTCGGCTGCAACTTCTGGCTCAACGCGGCCTACATCGCCACCGGGGTGATCGACCGTGGCCGCTTCGACGGTCAGTTCCTCTACACCACGGCACCCCGCTCGTACGGGCAGACCTACTACGGCGCGACCTCGGGTGGCGTCAGCATCCCCGGCGAACTCTTCGACGGCGGACGCAACGTGGAGATCGCCTTCGAGCTCTATCTGTTGGCGCCGGCCGGGGTCTACTGGGGTGGCTGCTTCCCCATACCGGGGCTGCGCTACCTGCTGTGCGAGGGCCTCGGCACCAACCTGCTGCACATCGTGCTGGGCACCGGGTCGTTCGGGACCGGGCTGCAGCCCCCGGTGATCCGGCATGTCGCACTTGGTGACTCCTACTCCTCGGGCACCGGCGCGCCACCGTACTCCGACGAACTGTGCCGGCGGGCACCCGCGACCTACTCCAACCTGATCACGGGAACAGTCCTGTCCGGACTGCCGGTGGACCGGCCGACCCTGGCGGCGTGTCACGGCGGGAAGATCATCGACCTGTACGTGGGTCAGCATCCCGGCGTGCCACCTCAACTGGACGCGATACAGCCACACACCCGGCTCGTCACGCTGACCATCGGCGGCAACGACCTCGACTTCTCGCTCAAGCTCACCGGCTGCTACCTGGGCGCCGACTGTGCCGCAGCCGGACCGTTGGTCACCCAGCAGAAGCTCGATCAGGTCCAGGTCCAGCTCACGGCCCTGTACCGACAGATCAGGGCGGAGATGCACCCCAGCGGGAAGCTCATGGTGCTCAGCTACCCGGCCGTCGTGCCCAACCCGGACGACCCAGCAGACCCACCGCCGGCCCAGGACCGCTGCCCGGACCTGGGCAGCAACCTCGTCGAAAGCGAACGGAGAGCCATCTACGACGCGACCGCCCAGACCGACCGGATGATCCGGGACGCCGTGCTGGCCACCGGTGACTCCCGCGTCGTCTACGTCAACGGCCTGGACCTGTTCCGCGGCCACCGGCTCTGCAGCACCAACGGCGTGTGGGCCAACGGCCTCACCTCGCCGTTGAGCGACTCGTTCCACCCCAACGCCCCGGGCTACCAGGCGATGGCGACCCGGCTGGCCCAGGTCCTCCCCCCGTTCTGACGCCTCCGCCTGTCCGTCGGGCGCCCGTGGTCCGCCACGGGCGCCCGACACCGGCATCGGTGCGTCGCCTCGAAGGGAGCATCAGCCGGCTGCCTGCGCAGCCCGCAATTCCAACGCCGAAGACCCGCGATGTCCGTACGGCGGGCCCCGGCGCGGATTCCGCGAGCCGGGTCACCTGCCGGCTCGCGGTCCCCGGTGCGCTGGCCGCATCGCTGCCGGCTGCACCGGCTGCCGGTAGGCTGCGTCGGCGGCATCAGGCGGTTCGCTGCGCCTGCTGCCGGTTCCACCCGGCGCACCACCGATCGTTCAGCACAGGCAGAGGAGAGACGGACCACCATGACGGCGGTACCAGGTGACCTGCCCACTGCTGCGGATCCGACGGGCACCGGTCAGGCAGCGGAGGATCTGCGGACGCTGTTCGGCCAGTCCATCGCCGTCTTCGCATCGCTTGTGGGGCCGGACCACCTGGTGGAGACGGCGAACCCGGCATTCTTCGCCGCCATCGGTGAGCAGCGGGCGCGCACCGGCGTACCGCTCGTCGAGGTGATGCCCGAGCTGGCGGCTCAGGGCTTCATCGCCCTGCTGGACCGGGTCTACCGGACAGGTGAGCCCTACACCGGCCGGGACGCGCGCATCATGCTGGGCACCGAGCCGCACGCGCGGGAGGCGTACTTCGACTTCACCTACGAGCCGCGCCGGGACGCCGACGGCACGGTGATCGGCATCCGCGTGATCGGCGTGGAGACCACCCAGGTCAAGCAGGCTCAACGGCTGATGGCCGAGCACCGTGCCATGCTGGAGCAGATCGCCCGCCAGGCACCGCTGACCGAGGTACTCGACGGGATGGCGCGCTGCATCGAGAATCTCGCCCCGCAGGAGATGCTCGTCTCCGTGCTGCTCGCCGACCCCGACGGTAAGCACCTGCGCCACGGTGCCGCCCCCAGCCTGCCGGACTTCTACAACCAGGCCATCGACGGGATCGCCACCGGCGAGGGCGTGGGATCCTGCGGCACCGCCGCCCACCGGCGGGAATCGGTGATTGTCACCGACATCGCCGCCGATCCGTTCTGGGCCGACTTCCGCGACCTGGCCGGGCGGGCCGGACTGGCCGCCTGCTGGTCCACGCCGATCCTGGCCCGCGACGGCAGCCTGCTGGGCACCTTCGCCATGTACCACCGCACCCCACGCGTTCCCCAGGACACTGACCTGGCCCTCGCCCGGGTCTTCGCCGGCACTGCGGCACTGGCCATCGAGCGTCACCACATCGAGCAGGCGAAACTCGCCGCCGAGGCACAGGCCAGAGCAGCCCATGACGAACTCGCCAAGGCGGTACGCGCGGAGCGGGAACTGCGCGCCGAAGCTGAGCAGCGCGCCGCCGCCGCTGCGGAACTCAATGCCCAGATGCGTGCCGCCGCAGCCGCGCAGGCCGCCACGCCGCACCCGGAGACCTGCCAGCTCGGCGGCACCCAGGCGTGCACCGCACCGGCCGAGATCAAGATCGCCGACTCGTGGGGCGACTCGGCGTGGGGCTGTCCCGGCCATGTCGAGGAAGCCATCCTCAACGTACGGGCGGTCTTCATCGCCAGCGAGGAACTCGGCGGCCTGGCCGCCTACCTCAACCGCTGACCGCCGTTCCGCAACCCCTCGTCGTCAACCCCTCGTCGTCGAAGGGCCTTGACCTCGACGTCGCCGACCCTGCCCGCGCGGTAGCGGCTCTTGAGGTCGTCGACCTCGGCCCGGTCGGGGTTGAAGATGTCGTGGTACTGGAACACGGGGTTGCCCTCCACGGTGCCGGGCACGTCCGCGCGAATCCGGTCCGGGTCGGTGTACATACCCATGACCTTGCGGCGGACCTCGGCCGAACTGTCGGACAGGGCGATGGCGTTGCCGAGGCTCTTGCTCATCTTCGCCCGGCCGTCGGTGCTGACCAGGGTGGGTGTCCCGGCGCTTACCAGTTCCGGCACGGGGAAGACGTCGTCGTACAGGTGGTGCCGTACTGTCAGCGCTGCGGCCGGACCATACACCTACCGTAGTTGCCGGGGACGGTTCACGTTGTCCCTCCGGCAGGTCGGTGGTGCTGGCAACCGATCACGGACACTCTGAGTCACCATCTAGACACATCCCTATCCAGTGGTGCGGGAGGAGCCCAACACTTCTCCCATGGAGAGCAGTGGGCGTGAGCGCAGCGACGAGCGTTTCGAGAAGGTGGCCGAGGAGACCTCCGAGACCGTGACCCATGCGGCGAGCGTGCTGGAGGAGGAACTCGCGGCGGGCATTGCCAGCGCGCGACGGCTTGAGGAGAAGCTGAGCGCCGACCGCAGGGTGGATCCGGAGGCGTTCGACGAGCTGGTGACGCGGGTCCGCACCGACGGACACGCACTCATCGACACTGTCGTCGCGCAGTTGAAGACCTCGGATGACCGGCGTGGTGAGGTCATCCGCCGGTACACGTCAGACGCGCACGAGGCCCTCGACGGCGTGCTCAACCTCGCGCGGCTGGTACCGGACGTGGCGAACGGGCTTGTCGACCGGCTCGCGGCGGAGGCCAGGCAGAAGTCCGCTCCGTCGGACAAGTAGCTGGGTGACATGTCCACCACCGGCGTGGCTCGTGGCCATGTCACGCACATGCTGGAGCGCTATCGAGCCCTTGCGATCGACGCGCTTCTTGCTGACGTGCCGTCGGGCGGACCGCATTACCTCTACGACCTGGTGACCGAGTATCCGCGACGCTGGGGCAAAGGGCTGCGTGCCGCGCTCTGCCTGGCGGCCTGCCAGGCCTTCGGCGGCACGCCGTCGGTCGGGCTCAACGCCGCGGTGACCGTGGAACTGTTCCACAACGCGTTTCTCATTCATGACGACATCCAGGACGAGAGCGAGCAGCGGCGCGGAGCGCAGACCCTGCACGGCGAGTACGGGGTCGGTGTCGCCCTCAACGTGGGGAACATGACGAACCTGCTCGCGTTGCAGCGGCTCGCGGCCAACCGCAGGGCCCTCGGCTCGGGCATCGCGTGGCGCTTGTTCGACGAGACCCAACTCATGCTGCGTCACTCGTTGGAGGGGCAGGCCATCGAGGTCGGCTGGATCCGCGACAACGTGTGCGACCTCGACGCGGACGACTACTACCGGATGTGTCTGAAGAAAACCTCCTGGTACACCTGCATCTACCCGTGCCGTACCGGCATCCTCGTCGCCACCGGTCAGCATGACGCTGTCGACGTCCTCGACCGCTACGGCTGGTACCTGGGTGCCGCCTTCCAGATCCAGGACGACGCGCTCAACCTCGTCGGGGACTTTGCCAGGTACGGCAAGGAGATCGCGGGAGACCTCTGGGAGGGCAAGCGAACGCTGATACTCATCGACTTCCTACGGCGCTGCACCGCGGACGAACGCGACCGGACTGTCGCGTTCCTCAGCCGGTCGAGGGCGCAGCGCACAGCCACAGAGGTGCGTTGGCTGCACGGGCGGCTGCTCGCCTACGACTGCGTCGAGTCCGCCCGCCGCAGCGCCCGCGAACTCGCCGCCGCCGCGTGGCGGGAAGGACAGCAGGCGCTGGGCCCGGCGGCAGCCGAGACCGAGGACGGCAGGTTCCTGCTCGGCCTGCCCGAGTACGTGGTGGAACGCAGCCGGTAGCGATCGGCAGGCCGGCCCGGGTCATCCCGCCGATGTCCCCGCCGAACCGGATTCGACAGGTGGCTTCGCTCACCGTTCGGGCGATGCCGTGCTTCGCCGAACGGTGAGGGTGGTGCCCAACTCCAGGCCCGCCTGCGGTGCCCGCTCTCCGCGACCGAGCGCGAGCGCCAACTCGGTGGCGGTGACGGCCATCTCGACGAGCGGCTGGTGGACTGTCGTCAGCGGCGGATCGACAAGGGCCGCCACCGGCAGATCGTCGAAGCCCACCACGCTCAGGTCGGTCGGGATCCGCAGTCCCAACCGCCCTGCCGCCTGATAGACCCCGAACGCCTGCAGGTCATTCGCCGCGAAGATCGCCGACGGACGGTCGGTACGGGTCAGCAGGTCGAGCGCGGCTGCCTCACCGCCTTGCCGGGTCAGTTCCGCACGGATGATCAGATCCGGCTGTACGGTCAGGCCTGCGCTTTCACACGCGGAGCGGTAACCGTCGAGTCGGGCTCGGCAGCACAGGACCCGTTCGGGCGCGGCGATCATCGCGACGCGTCGGTGCCCCAGCCCGATCAGATGACGGGCAGCGGACCGACCGCCTGCCCAGTTCGTCGCACCGACGAAGGGAACGTCGTCCGGCAGCTCGACTGTGGGGTCGAAGACCACGAACGGGATGCCTCGGGCGCGCAGCTGATCACGCTGCTCCTCATCCAACTGAGCCACCGTCACGAGGCAGTTCGGGCGGCGGGAAACCGTGTCGTCGATCCAGTACCGGATCGCGTTACGTTGCGGACCGAACTCCGTGAGGATTACCCCTACACCTTGCTGCCGGGCGACCCGCTGCACGCCACGGATGATCTGCACGCCCCACATGTCCTCGATTTCGTCGAAGACGAGTTCCACCATGTTGGACCGAGCGGCCGACGACGACCTTCGGTAGCCGTACTGGGTGATCGCTGCCTCGACGCGGGCCCGGGTCTCTGCCGCCACCCCGGAGCGACCATTTATGACCTTGGAGACGGTCGGCACCGAAACGCCAGCCGACTCGGCGATAGCGGCGATGGTCACCGGCCGCGTCGGATCACCGAGCTGCGGCGGCAGGTCGACGAACTGATCGCTCGAATCGGCGCGCGTCAACCTAGCCACCTTTCCACCGATCCCTCGTGGCCGCGAGGCCCGCGTCGGCCAGCACCGGTCGGGCCGATGGTCGCTACATCGCTCAGGGCGCAAGGATAACCGTTCGGTCCGGTACCCGGCCGACACTGCGGGACGCCACCGGCGTACGGGCCGCAGACACGAGCCTCGGGGGCCTTGGCCGTGGCGACCAGTTCCTTTCATTGACCCCGATCGAAGAAAGTTGTAACGTCTCGCCAGGAAACTTTCTAGACCTTGAGGTCGAAAGTTTCCATGCGGGAGTCCTACAGCTCGTCGCGGAGGCCAGGGCAGCATCCGCGTACCCCTCATCTTGGTTTGCGCGTGGCCGGGCAGGCACCGCGGCGCGTCATCGCGTCATCGCCGCGCAACCCCCGTCGTGACGGACGCGGAGGCCAACGTCTTCGTTCGCCGTGCCCGGTGCCGGCAGTCCGTCCGACGGACCTCACGAACCGGCGAACGGCCGGTCCACGACACGGGCGCCACTATGGCGAGGAGTTGCTGATGAGTTCGCAGAACCCAAGGAGAACCGCCGGACGCGCCGGCCTGATCGCCGGTGGGGTGGCCGCGCTTCTGGTCGCCGGAACGATAGTGACCGGCAACGCCCAGGCGGCGGCCGGCTGCCGGGTGACGTACGCGGTGTCGTCCCAATGGCCCGGCGGCTTCACCGCGAACGTGAACGTGACAAACCTCGGCGACCCGATCAACGGCTGGAACCTGGCCTGGACGTTCCCGTCCGGCCAGCGGGTCACCCAGGCCTGGAACGCGACAGTCACCTCGTCCGGCAACCAGGTGACCGCGACGAACATGAGCTACAACGCCACCATCGGCACGAACTCCACGGTTTCCTTCGGTTTCAACGGATCCTGGACAGGCACCAACACCGCACCTAGCTCCTTCACGTTGAACGGTGTCGCATGCACCGGAAACGTGGGCCCCACGACGACGCCGACGCCGAGCGTCTCCCCTACCGTGTCGCCGACCGCGTCACCGTCGGTCTCGCCGACGGCGACCCCGCCCGGTGACCGGATGGAGATGGTGGCGGCGATGCAGCCCGGCTGGAACCTGGGTAACACCCTGGACGCCATCCCCGACGAGACCGCATGGGGCAACCCACTGACCACCCGGGAGATGCTGCGCCACATCCGGTCGCAGGGGTACCGGAGCATTCGACTCCCGATCACCTGGAGCAACCACCACGGCCCAGCACCGGACTACACAATCGACCCGACCTGGCTGAACCGAGTCCGCGAGATCGTCGACTGGTCCCTGGCGGAAGACCTGTACGTGATGATCAATCTGCATCATGACTCGTGGCAGTGGATCAACACCTATCCCACCGACCGCGCGGGCGTGATGAACCGGTACAAGGCGTTGTGGAGCCAGCTTGCCACCACGTTCCGCAATCACTCGGCGAAGCTGGTGTTCGAGAGCATCAACGAGCCGCAGTTCGCCGGCACCTCCTCCGACGCCGAGAGCGACCGGGTGCTGCACGAGCTGAACCTGGAGTTCGTCCGCCTGGTACGCCAGTCCGGCGGGAACAACGCCACCCGGCTGCTGGTGCTGCCCACCCTGCACACAAGCGGGGAGCAGGCTCGGATGGACGCGTTGCTGGCCACGTTCGACGAACTCGACGACCCCCACCTCGTCGCGACCATCCACTTTTACGGCTGGTGGCCGTTCAGCGTCAACATCGCCGGTGGTACGCGCTACGACAGCAACGTCGAACAGGACATCATCGGCACGTTCGACCGGGCGTACAACACCTTCGTGTCCCGGGACATCCCCGTGATCATCGGCGAGTGGGCCCTGCTCAGCTACGACTACACCCGCCCCGGCATCATCCAACGGGGCGAGCTGCTGAAGTTCTTCGAAGCCGTCGGCTACCACGCCCGCACCCGAAAGCTCACCACCATGCTGTGGGACGCGGGATCGTTCCTGCACCGGCCCGAGCTGCGTTGGCGGGACCAGGGCATCTACGAAATGATGAGGGCGAGCCTGACGACCCGCTCGGCCACCGCGTCCTCGGACCAGATCTACGTACCCCGCACCGGTGGCATCACCAGCAGGTCGCTCACCCTCAACCTCAACGGCACCTCGTTCCGGAGCCTCTGGCACGGCAGCACCCAGCTGACGAGCGGTGCCGACTACACCATTTCCGGCAGCACACTCACGCTGACTCAGGCGGCCGTCACCCGGTTGGTCGGCAACCGGGCCACCGGCCTCAACGCCACAATTGAGGCTCGCTTCTCCCAGGGCGTGCCGTGGCGGATCAGCGTCATCAGTTACGACCCACCCACTCAGGCCACCGCCACCGGCACGACCAGCGGATTCACCATTCCCACCCAGTTCCGCGGTGACCAACTCGCGACCATGGAGGCCAAGTACGCCGACGGCAGCCCCGCCGGACCGGCCAACTGGACCCCGTACAAGGAGTTCTGGAGCAGTTTCCGCCCCGACTACAGCGCCAACACCATCCTGCTGACGCCCGAGTTCTTCGCCGAGGTCAACGACGGCCCCGTCACGCTCACCTTCCATTTCTGGAGCGGCACACAGATCACCTACCGGCTCACGAAGTCCGGCAGCTCGGTCACCGGCAGCCCGGCCTGACCGTCATGCGGCGTGGCCGGTGCGGGATTCCGCACCGGCCACGGACCGGGGGTCGACCGGCGGATCGGCCTCGGCGACAACCGGCTGCCGACCGGCAGATGCCGACCGAGGTCAGCCGCCGAGCGTGGCCAGTTCCGAGACGACGACGTTCGTCAGCGCCCGGCCGTCCCGACGGACCTGGCGCAGGTACCACTTCTGGATCGGCGCGTGGGTGGCCTTCGCGAACTGCCAGGGCCCACGTGGACTGTTGAGCTGGCCGAGGCCGGCGATCGCGGCGTTGATCTGTTCCGGGCTGGGGTTCGTGCCCGCTGCGGCGATCGCCCGGTCCAGCACGGCTGCCGCGTCGTACGACGCCATCACGATCGAGGTGGGTACCCGGCCCGGGTAGGCCGCGTTCCAGGCGGCGACGAATTCCCGGTTGGCCGCGTTGTCGAGGTCGGGCGAGTAGTTCAGGCCGTTGTAGATGCCCTCGGCCGCGTCGCCCTGCTCGACCAGGCTCGCCGGCTCGGTCACGAAGCCCGCCGCGTAGAGCGGCAGGTCGGCGACGTCGGATTCGGCGAACTGCTTGACGAACGTGATGGCGTTCTGCGCGTCGAAGAAGCAGTAGACCGCGTCGGCACCGGACTCGGCGATCTCGTCCAGGTACGGCCCGAAGTCCTCGGTGACCGGGAACGGGCTGAAGACGGCCTCGCCGCCGGGGTTGGCCAACCGACCACCGAGCTCGGTGAACGTCTCGACGAATCCACGCAACTCGTCGCGTCCGCTCTGGAAGTCCGGCCCGATGGCGTAGACCCGGCCCTGCCCCACCTCCTGCTTGACGAAGGGTGCCATGGCCACACCGGGCTCGACGGAGATCAGGTTGGTGTGCCAGACGTACGTCACGTCGGTGAGCGCGGGCCTGCCCAGCGCGCCGACCAGCGGCACCTTGTGCTGATTGATGAGCGGGAGGATGGCGGCGACGCTACCGCCGTTGATGATGCCGGTGATCGCCGAGACCCGATCCTGCTCCAGCAGTTTCGTGGCGGACTCGACAGTCACGTCGCGTTCGTATCCCTCGTCGGCGACGATCAGCTCGGCCGGGTGGCCGCCCAGCTGCCCACCGCGCATGTCCAGGTACAGCTGGAAACCGTCGCGCAGCTCGGAGCCCGGGGCCTCTAGCGAGCCGGACAGCGCGGTGATCATCCCGATCCGGATGGTCTGGCGCTCCGGCTCCGACCCGCTGTCACAGGCGGCGGTGACGGCGACCAGAACGCCGGTCAGCAGGGCCGCGACGAGCCGGCGGGCGGGCGGTGCGGCGCGTCGGGCGCTGGCGTTCACAGCATCCCCAGCAACTGGGAACGCACCGCCGGGGTCAGCACCTCACCCATCCGGTTCGCCAGGTCGGTCATCTCGTACGAGACCTGGCCCACGTCGCACACCGGGGAGGCGAGCACGAGCAGCGAAGCGCCGTCACTGAACGACATGCAGAACATGAAGCCGCCGTCCATCTGGGTCACGTTCGAGATCACCGTTCCCGCCTCGAAGAACCGGGCGGCGCCCACGAGCAGGGCGATCAGCCCACTGCCGGTCGCGGCGAGCTGATCCGCCCGGTCGCGAGGCAGGCCGTGATTGTGTGCCAGGACCAGCCCGTCGGTGGAGATGGCGAGGGCATGACTGACCTCAGGAGTACGGCTCACGAAGTTCTGCAACAGCCAGCTCAGGTCGTTCGGGCTTGTCACGACGTCGCTCCAGATCGGGGAGGGGTTGGGCAATGAGCGTCAGAAGGAGTTGGGGGCCCGGCGTCCGGCGACGCCCTTGGCGTAGGCCGACATGGCTGCCGCCACGGTTGCCGGATCCAGCTTCCGCCGCGGGTCCGCGACCGGTTGCTGCGCCTCGGGGACGAGGTGCGGCTGTGGCACCCGGCGGGGCAACCCGACCTGGGTGGACAGTGATGTCGTGGCGGTCGCCCATTTCTCGCCGGCATCGGCCGGCCAGATGACGGCCACCGAGTCGCCGTCGAGGGCGGTCTTGAACCAGCCGTTCACCGTCGGCCCGACCGGCGATCCCAACGTGCCCGGCTGAGGCTGGGCAGCCGGCTGGAACAGGGGTGCGGGCACTGGACGCGGAGCGACCGGGCTGGGCGGCGCCGGAGCGCTCGCTCGTACGGCACCGGCGGTTCCGACGCCGACCGGGACCCGCCCGGCGTTCGGCATGGGGCTGCCCGAGCCGGCCACGGGGACGTCGGCGCGGGGCGGGGAGGTCATGGCCGGGCGCCTGCCGGCGGCGGAGGGCCGGGCCCGAGTCAGCTCGGGCTCCGTCGGCTGCGGCTGCTGAACCGGACGGCGCACGACGATAGGTGCCGGCAGCGTGATCTCGGCAACCGTGCCGCCCGTCGGTCCGGGGCGCAGCTCGACCTTCACCGCGTGCCGGGCGGCGAGCCGGGCGACCACTGTGAGACCCATGGCCCGCACGCCTGACACGTCGACCGACGACGGGTTGGCGAGCGCCGCGTTCAGTTGCTCGCACCGCTGCCTGGAGAGCCCGACCCCCTGGTCCACCACCTGCACGATGGCCCGGTCGGAGAGTGCGTGCCCGGTGACCAGCACCTCGGCTTCCGGCGGGGAGTATCCGGTCGCGTTGTCCAGCAGTTCGGCGACCAGGTGCACGATCTCGTCGACCGCCGCGCCGGCGATCGACAGTTCCTTGTCCACAGTGCCGATCCGGACCCGGGTGTAGTGCTCGATCTGGGACAGCGCGGCCTGGATCACGTGGTCGAGCGGGACCGGCTCCTGACGTACCCGGGAGATGCCGGAACCACCGAGCACCAGCAGGCTCTGGTTGATCCGCGCCATCCGGGTCGCGAGGTGGTCCAGTTGGTAGAGCTGCTGGAGGCGCTCCGGGTCGGCCTCGTCCCGCTCCACCTCGTCGACCTGGGCCAGCATCGCGTCCACCAGCCGCTGCTCACGTCGGGACAGGTGGACGAAGATCTCCGCGATGTTGGCCCGCATGACCGCCTGTTCACCGGCGATCCGGACCGCCTCCCGGTGCAGCGCCCGGGTGGCGGTGGCCACCTCGGCGATCTCGTCGGAACCGGTGATCCGGAACTCCGACACCGAACGGTCCGCCACCTCGTTGGGCTGCACGCTGCCGGGTGGGGCCGCACTGAGTTCCCGGACGACGGCCGGCAGTCGGTCGTACGCCACCTTTGTCACCGTGTTGCGCAGGGACCGCAACCGGCGGGTGATCCGCCGGGCAACCACACCTGTGAGTACGGCGGTGAGCGCCAGGACCAGGAAGATGCCGGCGCCCTGGAGCAGCGCGTTACGCAGCAGTTGCCCACGCTCGGTCGACACCCGGTCGGCCACGGCGGCGTCCACGTCGCTCTGGATCCGGAACATCTGGCTGACCCAGCCGTCGGTGGCCTCGACCCAGGCGTTCCCGTCGACGGTGAGCCGACCACCGGGAAGGGTCCGGCCCACCTGGTCCTGAAGCCGTTGGGCCGCGACGACCTGTGCGTCGGTGCCGATCTGCTCCCAACTGGCCGCCCACCCCGGTTCGGCGAGGGCCAGGAAGGCGTTCGTGGCCTCGGCGTACCGGGCCTGGGCGCCGACGATCTCCTGCTGTCCGGCCGGGGTCAGCTCGCCCCCGGCGAGGCTGCGCAGCACGATGACCTGGAGCTGACCGATCGCCTCGCCCGCCTCGGACACCGCCACCGCGGCCCGTACGTCGTCGGCGATCCGCGTCGAGGTGTCGGTCGCCACGGACGCGCGGAAGGCGAGCAGGTCCGCGACGAGGATGCGGTAGCTGAAGGCGATTGCGGACAGGGTGGCGCGAGGGCTTGAGCGGACCTGCTCGCGTACCGTGCCCAGCGCCGTCAGACCGGCGTCGACCCGTTGCAGGGCGGAGTTTCCGGTCGAGACGTCGGCCCTGCGTCGTTGGAACTCGACGATCTCAGCGTCGGTGCGTGCTACCTGGTCGTCGAAGGCGGCGCTGGCGGCCTGGCTCTGGGTGGTCACCTCGACCGCGGCGATCACCCGTTCGGCCTGTAGGGCGCGGGCGAGCGCGCCGGCCTGGGTGGACAGTGTGACGACGTCGTACACGGTGCCCGCGTTGAGCACCTGCCGGACCGTGCCCTCAAGGGCGAGGCCGGCGAATCCCACGACGGCGATCAGTGGTACGGCGACCAGCAGCCGTAGCAGGCGGACGATGCTGCCCCGGGCCAGCCATCCCCGGCGCGCTTCGGCATGGGTACGCACTGCGGCTGCCGCTGTAGCACGTGTCACCGGCGTACTCCGCCCCTTTGCCTCATCGACGTTGATCTCAGCAGGAACCGGCGCTCGCGCCGGCCACACGGTGGAGTGTGGGCGTGCCTGCCCACGTCAGAGCGCATTCCTACCACGATGTATCGGTTCACCTCTAGATCCCTGCGCGCCCGCCGAAGGGTTGACTGACGTCTCGGACATGAACCGGAAACACGTCAGCGAAACTTGTTCGACCGATCGTTGTGGACGAATAGAGGAAAAGGCGAGGTCTGATCGGTCGCGATCTTGTTATAAGACGCACATCGCCCCGCTCATACCCCCATGGGGTATGGTGATGCCGGGAGGCGATGACATGTCCCACGGCGACACGCAGCACCACACGAAGCAGCACGGGCACGGCGGGCACGACAAGCACGCCGGACACGACCCGGCGGCGTTCCGCCGCAAGTTCTGGCTCAGCCTGGCGCTGACCGTGCCGATCGTGGCCACCAGTCACATGGTGATGGACTGGCTCGGCTACGAACTGGACTTCCCCGGGATCGGCCTGGTGGGGCCGGTGCTCGGCACTGTGGTCTTCGGGTACGGCGGCTGGCCTTTTCTCCAGGGCGCGGTGCGCGAGATCCGGGACCGGGCACCGGGGATGATGCTGTTGATCGCGATGGCGATCTCGGTTGCCTATGTGGCATCGCTCGCCACCTCGTTCGGTGCCTTCGACCTGGACTTCTGGTGGGAACTTGCCGCGCTGGTGACGATCATGCTGCTCGGGCACTGGCAGGAGATGAAGGCGATCGGCCAGGCCCAGGGCGCCCTGTCGGCACTTGCGGCCCTGCTGCCCGACGACGCCGAACGGCTCGACCCGGACGGGCAGCCGCAACGGGTGGCGGTGACCGAGCTGGGTGTCGGCGACGTGGTCCTGATCCGGCCGGGTTCCCGCGTCCCGGCGGACGGAACCGTGGTCGACGGCCACGCCGAGATGGACGAGTCGATGATCACGGGTGAGTCGCGGCCGGTGTCGCGCTCGGCCGGTGACCGGGTGGTGGCTGGCACGGTGGCCACCGACGCAGCGCTGCGGGTCCGGATCGAGGCCGTCGGCGACGACACCGCGCTTGCCGGCATTCAGCGGCTGGTGGGCGAGGCCCAGCAGTCCAGCGGCCGGGCTCAGGTGCTGGCCGACCGGTTCGCCGCCTGGCTGTTCTACATCGCCACCGCGACCGCCGTGCTGACCCTGGCGGTCTGGTCCCTGCTGGGAAATGTGGACGAGGCGGTCGTGCGGACGGTGACGGTGCTGGTCATCGCCTGCCCGCACGCGCTCGGCCTGGCTATTCCGCTGGTCATCGCACTGTCCACGGCGGTTGCCGCCAAGGCCGGCATCCTGGTCAAGGACCGGCTCGCCCTGGAACGGATGCGCACCGTGGACACGGTGCTGTTCGACAAGACCGGCACGCTGACCCGGGGCGAGCACGTGCTCACCGATGTCGCCGCCACCACCGGCACGACCGGAGACGACGTACTCGCCATCGCTGCGGCCGTGGAGGCGGACAGCGAGCATCCCCTCGCCCGGGCGATCGTTGCGGCCGCCGCCGAGCGGACGGACCAGCGGGTGGCGGCCGGATTCCACTCGCTCACCGGCCGCGGCGTACGCGCCGAGGTGGACGGGGTGAGCTACGCGGTAGGCGGCCCGGCGTTGCTGCGGGAGTTCGACGTCACGGTCCCGGACGATCTCGACCAGCACCGGCAGGACTGGTCGCGGCGGGGCGCGGCGGTGCTCTACCTGCTGCGGCTGGGCGACGGTCGGGCCGTCGTCCTCGGCGCACTCGCGTTGGCCGACCAGGTTCGGCCGGAGGCCCGGCAGGCCCTCGCCGACCTACGTGGGCAGGGCATCCGCAAGATCGTAATGATCACCGGGGACGCGCGTCCGGTCGCCGAGGCGGTCGCCGCCGACCTCGGATTCCGCTCCGGTGAGGACGAGGTCTTCGCCGAGGTGCTGCCGGCGGAGAAGGACGACACCGTGACGGAGTTGCAGCGGCGAGGGCTGCGGGTGGCCATGGTGGGCGACGGAGTCAACGACGCGCCCGCCCTGGCCCGCGCGAACGTGGGAATCGCGATCGGCGCCGGCACCGACGTGGCCATCGAGTCCGCCGGGGTGGTGCTCGCTTCGTCCGACCCGCGCGGCGTGAGCGGCGTGATCCGATTGTCTCGGGCCGCGTACCGGAAAATGCTCCAGAACCTGGCCTGGGCCGCCGGCTACAACGTGGTCGCGCTGCCGCTCGCCGCCGGGGCCCTGGCCTGGGCCGGCGTGGCGCTGAGCCCGGCGGTCGCCGCCGTGCTGATGTCGGCCTCCACAATCGTGGTCGCGCTCAACGCCCAACTGCTGCGCCGCGTCGAACTACGCCCACCAGACTGAGCACCCGGCGCAGGGCAATTTCGTACAAGACCCGGGCGGGGCTCCGGACCCAGACTCGGCAGCATGGAAACCGTCACCGAGCCCGTACGCTTCGACACCAAGATCGCAGTGCTGCTCCGCGACGACCTGCCGACCTGGCAGCGGCTCAACATGACCGCGTTCCTGGTCAGCGGGATCGGTCAGGTTGCACCCGAGGTGATCGGCGAGCCGTACGCCGACGCGGACGACACGCCCTACCTGCCCATGTTCCGGCAGCCCGTGCTGGTGTTCGCCGGCGCGAAGGAGACAGTGACCGCCGCCCATCAGCGCGCCGTCACCCGCGGGTTGCCGCTGGCCGTCTTCACCTCGGACCTGTTCCGGACCGGCAACGACCGGGACAACCGGGCGGCGGTCCGCGCCGTCAGCCGCGACCACCTCGACCTCACCGGCCTGGCCGTGTACGGGCCGAAGAACGCAGTGGACAAGATCCTCAAGGGGGCCCGGATGCACCCCTGACCCGGCCCTGGCGGGTGTACTGGCCGGGATTGAAGCCGAGGATCCGTTTGAAGTGCCGGCTCAGGTGTGACTGGTCGTGGAAGCCCGCGGAGGCGGCCGCCTCCCGGGCCGGTACGCCCTCGCGCAGCAGCCGTCGGGCGAGATCCACCCGCCGGGAGATCAGATACTGGTGCGGGCCGATGCCGAAAGCCGCGGAGAAGGCCCGCACCAGATGGGTCGGGTGGGCGTACAGCAGACCGGCGGCCTCCGCCAGGGTCACTCCCACCACGAAACGCTCGTCGAGCAGGTCCCGAAGGCGCTGCGCGAGTCGTGGGTCCCGCAACGGCGTGACCGCGGGCGTACGGCGGGCCAGTCGCGCCCGCAACCGCTCGACGACGACGGCGAGATGCACCTCGGCGGCGAACTCGTCACCCGGCCCGGTCAACCGGGCGTGCAGCAGATCGATCCGCCGCCGCAGGGGTTCGTCGTCGAAGGTCGGCCGGTCCACGGCCCGACCGGCCAGACGTTCGTCGAGCTGCCCGGGGGCGAGGTAGAGGACCCGCTTACGGAACCCCTGCGAGGTGACCGGGGAGCCGTTGTGTGCCACGTTCGGCGGCAACAGCGTGACGACCCGCCGGAACGCGCCGTGCTCGTGGCGGTCCAGGTCGTACCGGACAACTCCCTCGTCGACCACGAGCAGCGCCCAGCTGTCGTGGGTGTGCATCGGGTAGGCGTGGTCGGTGAACCTGGCGTGCAGCACCTCGGTGATCCCGCTGACCGAGGGGGACCAGACCCGTACCTGCTGTCGCCCGGACACGGCCGAACTGTAACCGCTCCGCCCGGCCGAGCGGGGGCCCACAGCACGTCGGTGGCCATGTCCGGCCCGGCTTCCGGCAGGCCGTCGCCCAGCTCGGTCGTCCCGTTCCCCCGCCGTCAGAAGAACGGGGGAACGGTACGGTCCGTGAAGAGCAGGAAGCAGGCGAACGGCAGCAGTTGGACGACGACCGTGGCCACCGCGCCGACGAGCCTGGCCCCACTCCGGGTGGGGAACCCGGCCCGCCGGGCCTGTCGCCGGTTGAACAGCACGGAGCAGACGACCAGGACGGTGGCGGCGAGAGCGATCAGGACCGCGACCCCGATCGCGCCGTCCCGTCCGTACAACGGGACGACGTCGTTCCAGATCCTTGCGCGGGCGTAGAAGACGAGGCCGTCCACCGCACCCAGCGGAAAGATCCAGAAGTACCCGATGAGCGCGTTACCGACCAGCCAGGTGAGGGCCACTCTGAACTGGCTGGGGTGGCCCGCCACGGTCGTCACCTCGTCGTCGCTCCCCTCAGTTATGGACCATCTTTCGTCAGCTCGAAGTTAGTGACCAGGGCAACTGCGGCGGGCGGAACTTCCGGGCGGCCTGGGCCGACAAACCTCATGACATCGATCTTCGAGGGGAACGTCATGCCCAGCGTCCTGCCCCGCCGGTTCCTGCGCCCGGCGGTCCTGTTCACCGGGGCCGTACTCATCGTGTCCCTGGCCGCCTGCGGGTCGTCCGGGAAAACGTCGGCAACCCCCACGCCGTCCGCCACGGCCTCCGCCGAAGCCGTCGCCGAGGCCGGTGTGCTGGGCGTACGCGATCCATGGGTGAAGGCCGCCGACGAGGGGATGACCGCGGCCTTCGCCACGCTCGTCAATGACGGCGACACCGACATCACGATCACCGGTGCCGCCACCGAGGTGTCGCCGATGGAGCTGCACGAGATGGCCATGGCGGACGGGAAGATGGTCATGCGGGCCAAGCAGGGCGGCGTGGTGATCAAGGCACGGAGCGAGTACAAGCTGGAGCCGGGCGGCGACCACCTGATGTTGATGGACCTCGCCCGGCCGGTGCGGGCCGGTGACGAGCTGACCTTCACCCTCACCTTCGCCGACGGTCGGAGCCAGACGTTCAGCGCGGTGGCCAAGCCGTTCACCGGGGCACAGGAGAGCTACGCGCCCGGACACGGCGAGCCGATGCCGTCGATGTCGGCGAGCCACAGCCCGGCGCCGTGACGCCGATCAGCCGGCCGGTGAGCCGGCGTGGCCTGCTCACCGGGGGCGCACTGGCCGCCGGTGGCGCACTGGCCGGTGCCGCCGCGGTGGCCACCACCCGCGCCGAGCCGGCGGTGCGCCAGCCGGAACGAACGCCGGTGGCGACCGTCGGCGATGCGGTCGAACCGTTCCACGGCGTACGGCAGGCGGGGATCGTCGACGAGCCCCAGGCGCATGCCGCATTCGTCGCCTTCACCCTGCGCCCGGGCACCGACCGGGCCGCCCTCGGGCGGCTGCTGCGGCTGCTCTCCGACGATGCTGCCCGGCTCACCCAGGGCCGACCCGCGCTCGCCGACACCGAACCCGAGTTGGGGTTGCTGCCGGCCCGGCTCACCGTCACCTTCGGCTTCGGCCCGGGCCTGTTCGCCGCCGCCGGTCTCGACGCCCGTCGCCCGCCCTCGGTGGTCGATCTGCCCCCGTTCCCGATCGATCGGCTGCAACGCCGTTGGTCCGGCGGGGATCTGCTGGTGCAGATCTGCGCCGACGACCCGATCACCGTCGCACACACGCAGCGGGTCCTGGTCAAGGACAGTCGGCCCTTCGCCACCGTGCGCTGGGTGCAGCAGGGTTTCCGGCGGGCCGCCGGCGCCGAGCCGGGCCGGACCCAACGCAACCTCTTCGGCCAGCTCGACGGCACCGCAAACCCGAAGCCGGGTACGCCTGTGGAGACGGCGGTCTGGATCGCTGACGGCCCCGACTGGCTGCGCGACGGCACCACGCTCGTGGTGCGGCGGATCAGCATGAACCTGGAGACCTGGGACCTGCTCGGTCGCACCGACCGGGAGTTGGCGGTCGGTCGGCGGCTGGACAGCGGTGCACCGCTCACCGGCACGCTCGAACACGACGAGCCCGACTTCGCCGCCCTCGGCCCGGACGGGCTGACGGTCATCCCGGACTTCTCCCACCTCACCCGGGCGCACGTCACCGACGACCGGTTCCGGATCCTGCGCCGCCCCTACAACTACGACGGGGTGCCCGCCGCCGACGGCACCGCGGACAGTGGGCTGATCTTCGCGGCGTACCAGGCCGACATCGCCACCCAGTTCCTACCCATTCAACGGCGGCTCGCCGAGCGGGATCTGCTCAACGAGTGGACCACCCCGATCGGCTCCGCCGTCTTCGCCGTCCCACCCGGTTGCCCGGAGGGTGGTTGGGTCGGCCAGCAACTGCTCGACTGAGGAGGAGAATGACCGCCATGTCCCGCCACCTTCGCCGGCCGTCCACCGCTGCCGTCCTCGCCGCCGCACTGACCGCCGCCGCACTGACCGTCGCCGCCCTGCTCATCGGGCCGGTCCAGCCGGCGTACGCCCACAACGTGCTGCGCAAGGCCTCGCCCGCCCAGGACGCCGAACTCAAAAAGGCACCCACCAGGATCACCTTGGAGTTCATGCAGAAGCTGAACCCGTCGTTCACCACCATCACGCTCAGCGATGCGGACAAGCAGCAGGTGACCGTCGGTGAGCCGGAGGTGAGCGGCACCAAGGGCACCGTCAGCATCGACCCGACGCTGGCCAACGGCGTCTACACGGTGGCGTACCGGGTGGTCTCCGCCGACGGGCACCCGGTACAGGGGTCGTACACCTTCACCGTGGCCGATCCGACGGCCACCGCCGAGCCGAGCCCCAGCCCTTCGGCGAGCGAGCCGGCGCCGGAATCGTCGGCGCCCCCGAGCGTCGAACCGAGCGCCACCGCAGTGGCCGCCAGCCCGGCCGCGAGCGGCTCCTCCGACGGCCCCGGCACGACGGCGCTGCTGGCCGGCGGCGGGGTGGTGCTGGTCCTGGTGGCCGCCGCGGCGGTGTTCCTGCTGCGCCGCCGGTCCACCGCCGAAGGCGGCCCGACGCGGTGAGCGCCTGCCGGGGCGGCCCGACGCGGTGAGCGTCTGCCAGGGTGGCCTCGGCGGCGCGGGTTGCGGAGGAGACAGCAGGCCGGGGAGACCGGCGGTCTCAGCGCAGCAGCACCGGTCCGGCGTCGATCCGGGTGCGGAACAGCGCGTACGGCTTGCGGCGCAGGTCCCTGCCCTGCTGGAAACCGGCCTGCCGGTGCAACTGGTTCGCGGTGACGTAGAGGTGCCCGTCCACCGCCACCGACAGGGTGTCCGGCCAGAGCAGCCGGGGGTCGTGGACGACCGTCTCGTACTCGCCGTCCGGACGCCGCCGCAGCACCGCGTTGTGCTCGTACGAGGTGAGGTAGATCCGCCCGGCGTCATCGGTCTCCAGGCCGTCGGAGCCGGTGCCCTTGTCGCCCTCGTGGACCACCGTCGCGGCGACCTCGTCCGCGCTGACGGAGATGTCGGCGAGCGCGTCGGTGGCGACGCTGTACCACTGGCGCGAGGCCAACGGGCAGTAGTGGAGCCGGGAACCGTCGGCGGAGATGGCGATCCCGTCCGCGCCGATCGTCACCGGATCCGGCGGCCCGTCGTCCGGCCGTTGCAGGAACGGTCGTCCCTCCACGACGGGCCGGAAGCGGGACAGTGGCTCCGCCTTTGTCGACGGGTGATCGTGCAGCCGTCGCCAGGAGGCACCGGTGGCCAGGTCAACCACGATGATCCCGTTCGGCCCGGTGATCGCCGAGTCGGTGATGTACGCGAGCCCCGCGTCACCGCGCCGCAGGTCGAAGCGCACGTCGTTGAGGTACGTGGTGGGCAGCGCCACGTCCGGCGGGAAGGTGATCACCTGGGTCACGCTGTCGCTGTCCAGGTCGACCCGGACCAGTTTGGGGCCGCCCGGCCGGGTCGGTTGGAACATCGGGCTGCCGGTGTCGAGGGCCCAGAGCCGGTCGGCGGGGTCGACCACGATGCTCTGCACCGAGACGAACGCGTCCTGGTCGTCGGCGCCACCTGGCCGGTTCCACAGCTCGTCCGGGTACGGCACCTCGGCGCCGTCGCGCAGCTCGACCACGGTGGCGGGCACCTCGTCGCCCCAGCGGGGAAAGCTGACGAAGATCCGGCCGGTGTGCGAGACGCTGACGCCTGTCGGCATCGGCCCGGTGAAGGCGTGGACCAGTTCCAGCTCGCCGACGGGCTCGTCGGACACGGGCTCACTCATGCGCTGCTCCTGCCGTCAGGCCAGCCCCGTTCCCGTCGTCCGAGCCCGCAAACGTGGCAGCGCTGCTTCTCGGCCAGACGCGCGTGGAGGTCGGGTCAGCCGGCGGCCGGGTGCGGGTGCTGCCGGGGGACGGGCGGACCGTCGGTGTCCGCGTACCCGGCGGCCTGGAGGGCGAACAGCTCGGCGTAGCGGCCACCGGCGGCGACAAGCTCGTCGTGGGTGCCCTCCTCGATCAGACGCCCGTGATGCAGCACGAAGATCCGGTCGGCGTGCCGGACGTTGGCCAGCCGGTGGGTGATCAGGATTGTGGTGGCCCGGCCCCGTCGGTCGCGAATGGCCTGGAACAACGCGTCCTCCGCACGCGGATCGAGTGCTGAGGACGGCTCGTCCATCATCAGCAGTTCGGCGTCGCGAAGAAAGCCGCGGGCCGCGGTTATCCGCTGCCACTGCCCGCCGGAGAGATCCTGACCCTTGGCGAAGGTACGGTCGAGCAGCGTCTCGTACCCGTGCGGCAGTTCGCGGATCATCTCGTCGGCGACCGCGCGGGTGGCGGCGGCCTCGATCCGGTCCTGGCGGGCCTCGGCGTCGATGTCCCCGATGGCGATGTTCGTGGCGGCGGTGAACGGCCACTTGTGGTACTCCTGGGTGACCACGGCGATGCGACCACGCAACTCGTCGCGGTCCAGTTCGGACAGTGGCCGCCCGTTCCAGCGGACCACCCCGTCGCTGGGCGTACGCAGGGCGGCGATCATCGCGGCCAGGCTGCTCTTGCCGGACCCGTTCTCTCCGACGAAGGCCACGGTCTGTCCCGCCTCGACGGTCAACGTCACGTGATCGACCGCCGGGATGTCGCGATCCGGGTAACGCAGGCTCACCGCATCCACGGTCAGCACCCGCAGCCGGTCGGGGGCCGCCGCCACCACCTGCTCGGGCAGATAGGTCGCGGCGCGGGTCATGAATCCCGTGTAGTCGCGGAAGTGCTGGCCCTCGGTGTAGACGCGGTCCATCTGGAAGGTGACCACGGCCAGCGAACGCTGCGCCGCCTGCACCGCGATCACACAGGTGGCCGCCGCCGCGAGCGGGATCTGCCCGTCGATGAGCAGCAGTCCGAGCAGCACGTAGACCACGCCGGTGGCGACGCCGCCGATCATCGAGCCCACCGTGACGGTCGTGGTCACCCGCCGCGCCAGGGCCAGCTCGATGTCGGTCTCCACGGCCATCACCCGGTCGTACTGGTCCAGCAGGAACCGGCGCAGCCCGTACGAGCGCAGTTCCGGCGCCGACGCCCGTTCGGCCATCAGCCGGTGCAGCAACCACATCCGGCGCCGCCGGACCGACCCGGCGATGTACGTCTGGTACCGCAGGTGCCCCGCCCGCAGCGACGCCCACGCGTTCGGCACGGTCGCGACAAGCAACGCCGGCAGCAACAGCGGATGGATCACCACGACGGCCACGGTCACCGCGGCCACCCCTACCAGCCCGGCGAGCAGGTTCATCGAGGCGGGCACCAGGTCGACAGCTGAATCGGTGCCCCGGGAGGCGCGTTCCATGTCGTCGGCGAACGCGTCCGCGTCGAAGGCCTCCAGCCGCACGGCCGTGGTCACCTCGAACAGCCCACGCTCCACCTCCCGGCTCACCCTCGGCGTCAGCCCGTTGAGGGCGTAGCCGGTGGCGATCGTCATCCCCGAACGCACCGCCGTCGCAGCGGCCAGCACCGCGAGCGCCGGCAGCGCCGCCACCACCTTCTCCCCGGTCGGTCCACCGGCGAACAACTCCACAAGCACCCGCTGGGTCGCGAGCAGACCGAACGCCGACATCACGCCGGCACCGACCGTCGCCACCGCGACCACAGAGGTACGCAGCCGGTCAGCCCGCCAACTGATCCGCAGGGCCGCCCAGATCAGCCTGGGCAGTTCGGCGAAGACGGCGAGCAGACCGGCCTGGGTCCGCGCCCGCATACCCGTTTCCCACCACATGGCCCGCATCTCGGGGAGCACCGACTCCCCGCCGGACGACCCGGCCTGCTGTGCCCGGTCACGACGCCGGGTCGACGTGGCGGCCATGGGGGTACCTCCTGGGGCTCGGCGACACCTGGCCGTCGCCGCCGCCGGACGGCGGCACCGCCGAAGCGGACACCGCCGAGATAGCCGAAGGCGACCGACCAGCTACTTATAGTCACCGTCGATGCGGCAGTGGTCCAGCCCTGTCGGCGCGCCGAACCGCCCGGCACCGGAACAGCGTCCCGATCACCGTCCCCCGGCGTACTCCGGCAGTCGGCGGGCCACCTGCTCGGGCGAGGGCATGCGGGCGATCTCCCTGGCCAGCGTCCACGCCGCATCCCGATGGTCGCTGCGGCCGGGTAGCAGCCGGCGGGCGTACGCCGTGATGGCGTCGACGCTCACCTCATCCGGGGTCAGCCGCAGACCGGCGCCCGCGACGCAGAGCGCCTCGGCGTTCGCGAACTGGTCCGCGCCCTGCGGCAGGACCAGTTGCGGTACGCCGGCGGCGAGCGCCCCGAGCGTCGTGCCACTGCCGCCGTGATGCACCACCACGTCCACGTACCGCAGCAGATCAGCCTGCGGAACCCACGGGCGGACCACGACGTTCCCCGGCACCTCGCCGAGTTCCTCCACCGGCACCCGGCCGGTGGCGACCACCACCCGGGCGGGGAGAACGGCCAGGCCGGCAACGGCTGCGGCGAGCAGGTCCCGGGTGGCGAAGGCGGTACCGAAGGTCAGGTAGACCAACGGGAGCCCGGTGTCGACGAGACCGGACAGCGGCGCCGGCTCGGCGTACGGGACGGGACGCAACTCGATGCGGTCCGCCGAGTCGAGGAACGTCCGGTCCTGGAGAGAGGGCGGACAGATGTCGAGGTGCGGCCGGCCGGAGGCGGCGGCGACCCGAGTGGGCGCTTCCAGTCCGATGCCGTCCGGAAACATCCGGCCGAAGCCGTGCCAGATGCCGGGAATGCCCGCTCGGGCGGCTGCTGTCGCCGCGCCGGGCACCCCCCAACCGTGTACCACCAGGTCCGGCGCGAGCCGGTCCAGTTCCGGCGCCAGGTCCTCGGCGTACATCTCGTAGCAGGTGTCCGCGGGACGCAACGGTCGCAGTCCGTTCGCCGCCAACGGGGCGTGTACGGCCTCACCGGCCGCGAAGTACACCTCGTGCCCGGCGTCGCGAACCGCCCTGGCCAGGGGAATCAACGGGTAGGTGTGACCGACCGAGGCCAGGCTCGCGAACAGAACGCGCATCGCGTCACCGTAGTGGCAGGTGATCAGGCGCCACGCGGGGCGTACATGATCACGGCGACGCCGAGCAGGCAGATCCCGGCACCTGTGATGTCCCACCGGTCCGGGCGGAAGCCGTCGAAGATCATGCCCCAGGCGAGCGAACCGGCGACGAAAACGCCGCCGTACGCGGCCAGGATGCGGCCGAAGTTCGGGTCGGGCTGGAAGGTGGCGACGAAGCCGTACGCGCCGAGGGCGAGCACCCCGGCGGCGACGAACCACAGCCCTCGGTGCTCCCGCCAGCCCTGCCACACCAGCCAGGCCCCGCCGATCTCGGCGACCGCGGCCAGGGCGAAGAGCAGGACGGAACGCAGCACGGTCACCGCCGCACCCTACCGTCACCGGGTGGCCACACCCCGGGTTGCGTCGAGCGAGCGGCGTTATCCTCTGCACAGGGCACCCACCGGAGGTGCCCGTGGCGGTGGGGCCCGCCACCCCGCCGGTGCGGGACAACCGCGGCGCCCGCCGCCAACGGTCCCTGCCAGGGCAGACGCGTACTGGTAGGGGGTGACCATGGGGCCACAGCGACCACCCGTCGATCCGGATGTCGATCTCAGCGTCCCGCGTCAACGGGCGGAACTGCGAGGCGGGACCGCCAGCCTGCTCGCCACGATCGCCGCCGGGGGCATGACCGGTGCGGTGGTGCGCCACGGGTTGGCTGTGGCCTTTCCGCACCCACCCCGCGGCTTTCCCTGGGCCACCTTCGCCGTCAACGTCTCAGGCTGTCTGCTCATCGGGGTGCTGATGGTGCTGATCACCGAGGCGTGGACCGCGCCGCGACTGGTCCGGCCCTTCCTCGGCGTCGGCGTGCTCGGCGGCTACACGACCTTCTCCACGTACGCCGTCGAAGTGCAGCAGGCGGTGGCCGCCGGCGCGGTGCGGACCGCCCTGCTGTATCTCGCCGGCACCCTCGTCGCCGCCCTCGCCGCCGTCTGGTCGGGCGTGACCCTGACCCGGCTGGCGACCGGCGTGGGCCGGAGCGCCGGATGACAGTCATCCTGGTGGCGCTCGGCGCCGCCCTCGGCGCACCGCTGCGCTACCTGGTCGACCGGGCGGTGCAGGCACACCACGACTCCGTCTTCCCCTGGGGCACCTTCACGGTGAACGTGGTCGGCTCACTCGTCCTCGGCGTCCTGATCGGCGGCGCCGCCGTGGGCGCGGTTCCCGGTTCCCTGGTCGCCCTGCTCGGCGTCGGCCTGTGCGGTGCGCTGACCACCTACTCGACCTTCGGCTACGAGACGATCCGGCTCTTCGAGGACGGCGCCCGTTTCCACGCGCTTGTCAACGCGGGCGTCAGCGTCGTCGCCGCGCTGGGTGCCGCGTTCCTCGGGGTCACCCTCGCCGAAGCGCTGTGGGCCTGACCTCAACGGGTTCGCCCAGGGGGCACGGCGGGTAGGTTCGGATCATCCAGCCGGCCGTGATCCGGTTCCCGACGACGACGGCGCCGCCGGTGGAGGTGATCGGATGACCGCGACGTTGCAGCAGCTCGTCGAGCGCAACGACCTGGAGCTGATCCGCCGGTGGCTCGACGACCACCCGCCGCACGAGATCGCCGACGCGCTCGCCCGACTGGACGGCGTGGCCGCCGGGGTGCCGTTCCGGCTGCTGGACAAGGACCGCGCGCTTGCCGTCTTCGAGGAGCTGGAACCGGTCGACCAGCAGAGCATCCTGATGGGCCTGCGCGATCTGACGTTCCACGACCTGGTCGAGGGGATGGACCCTGACGACCGGGCGCGGATGCTCACCGAGGCACCGGCAAAGGTCGCCAAGCGGGTGCTGGCCGGGCTGTCCCCGCACGAACGGCAGATGACCGCCGAGCTGCTGGGCTACCCGGCGGGATCGGTCGGGCAGATCATGACACCGGAGACGGTCGCGCTGCCCCGGCAGCTCACCGCCGCCGAGGCCCTTGAGGTGGTACGCCAGAAGGGGGCCGCCGCAGAGACGGTGTACGTGCTGCCGGTGGTGGACACGGGCCGTTGCCTGGTCGGCGTGGTGGAGCTGCGCGACCTGGTGCTCAGTCCCGCCGACGCGGAGGTGGCCGAACTGGTCGACGCCGACGTGCCACGGGTACGCGCCACGGACGTGGCCGAGCACGCCGCGCGGCTGATGCGGGAGACCAACACGCTGGCGCTGCCGGTGGTCGACAGCGAGGACCGGCTCGTGGGTCTGCTCACCATCGACGACGCCGTCGAGATCATCGAGGCCGCGGACACCGAGGACGTGGCCCGTCAGGCCGGTACCGCGCCGTGGCCCGGTCACTACATGGCGGTGAGTGTGTGGCGGCTGGCCCGCTCCCGGGCGCCCTGGCTGCTGCTGCTCATCATCGCCTCGGTACTCACCGTAAACGTCCTGCAGGTCTTCGAGACCACCCTGGCGCAGGTCACCGCACTGGCCCTGTTCATCCCGCTGCTCGTGGGAACCGGGGGTAACGCCGGGGCACAGGCCACCACCTCCGCCGTACGCGCCCTCGCCCTCGGCGAGCTGCGCGGCTCGGACCTGCCGGCGGTCATCTGGCGCGAGTCCCGGGTCGGTCTGCTGCTCGGGACGATGCTCGCGCTTGTCGGTCTGGTGGTCGGCGCGGTGGTCGTCGGCGGGCAGATCGCCCTCGTCGTCGGGATCTCCCTGGTGGTGATCTGCGCCTGGGCCGCCACCGTCGGTGCCACCATGCCGCTGCTGGCCAAACGGCTGCGCATCGACCCGGCCGTGGTGTCGGCACCGATGGTGACCACCCTGGTCGACGCCACCGGCCTGATCATCTACTTCGCCGTCGCGCACGCCGTCCTCTCGCTGTGACCGGGGCTCGTCGGCGTGCCCGGCCGGGGCCGCTCAGCCGAGGTCGCGGCGCAGCCGCTTGTCGACGGCGACCACGACGGCGGAGGCCGCTCCAACGGCCAGGATGCGCAACCACACGTCGGGCCCGATCGGCGCGGTGCCGAAGATCGCGTTCATCGGTGGCAGGTATGTGATGGCGAGCTGGCAGAGCGCCTGCGCGGCGACGCCGAGCAACAGCAGGCGGTTGGTGAAGAAGCCGATCCGCCAGGCCGAGCGGGTCAACGACCGGCAGCTGAACAGGTAGAACGTCTCGACCACGACGAAGACGTTCAGTGCGGCGGTACGTGCCTGGGCGACGTCAGCGCCGTTCGCGTACTCCCACCGGAACACCCACCAGGCGCCGGCCACCAGCAACGCGGCCACCAACAGGATCCGCACCACCAGAGCACGGGTCAGCAAGGGCCGGGCCGGGTCACGGGGCGGCCTTCGCATGATGCCGCGCTCCTTCGGCTCGAAGGCGAGCATCAGCCCGAGCAGGACGGCGGTGGTCATGTTGATCCAGAGGATCTGGGTGGGCAGCAGCGGCAGGGTGGCACCCAGCACGATGGCGACAAGCACCACCAGCCCTTCGCCGAGGTTCGTCGGCAGCGTCCAGACGATGAACTTGGTGATGTTGTCGAAGACCCCGCGACCCTCCTCCACCGCCGCCTCGATGGTGGCGAAGTCGTCGTCGGTGAGGACCATGTCGGCAGCTTCCTTCGCCACCTCGGTGCCGGAGCGGGCCATGGCGATGCCGATGTTCGCCTGCCGCAACGCGGGCGCGTCGTTGACCCCGTCGCCGGTCACCGCGACCACGTGGCCGCGTTGCTGGAGCGTCTCGACCAGCCGGAGTTTCTGTTCCGGGGAGACCCGGGCGAAGACGGTGGCCCGATCGACCGCCTCGGCGAACCCCTCGGCGGGCAACTCTTCGAGATCCGTGCCGGTGACCACCCGGTCCGGCCGTTCCGCGTCGAGCAGCCCGAGCTGACCAGCGATGGCACCGGCCGTCGCCGCATGATCCCCCGTGATCATCTTGACGTCGATACCCGCCGTGTGGCACGCCCGGACCGCCGGGGCGGCGGCGCTGCGGGGTGGGTCGAGCATCGCCTGCAACCCGGTGAGGACCAGGGTGCCGGGCAGCGCGACCTCGTCGAACCCGTCGTCCGGGCCGTCCGGTGGCCGTACGGCGGTGGCGAGCACCCGCAGCCCGCGACCGGCCAGTTCCTCGGCCGCCCGCAACGCGGCGTCGGCGCGGAGCGGGCGGATCTCCCCGTCGGCGCCCATCTCGCCCCGACACATCGACACGATCCGCTCGACGCCGCCTTTGGCCAGGATCACCGTCCGGCTCGTGGCCCGCTCGTCGTGCAACGTCGCCATGTACTGCCGCTTCGAGTCGAACGGGATGGTGTCCCGGCGCGGATAGTCGGCCGACAGCCGGCCGTGGTCGATCCCCACCTTGGCCGCGACCACCTGCATGGCGCCCTCGGTCGGGTCGCCGGCCAGCAGCCACTCGCCGTCCTGCTCGCGTACCCGCGCGTCGTTGCACCCGGCGCCGGCCAGCAGGGTCCAGCGCAACGCCTCACCGCCCCGGCCGTCGTCGCGGACCTCCCCTTCCGGCCGGTAGCCGGAGCCGGTCACCTCGAACCCGGCGTCGGGGGTCCACACCGCCCGCACGGTCATCTGGTTCTCGGTGAGCGTCCCGGTCTTGTCGGAGCAGACGACAGTCGTGCTGCCCAACGTCTCGATCGCCGGCAGACGACGGATCACCGCCCGCCGCCGGGCCATCCGGGTCACCCCGATGGCCAGGGTGATCGTGACCGCCGCCGGCAGCCCTTCGGGTATCGCACCGACGGCGAGCGCCACGGCCGCGGTGAACGTCTCGACCGCGTCCTGGCCACGGAGCAGGCCGACCGCGAAGGTCACCGCCGCCAGCACCAGGATGATCACGGTCAGCACCTTGCTGAATCGGGCCAGCTTGCGGGTCAGCGGCGTGGCCAGCGCCTCCGCCGCGCCGACCAGACGGTGGATCTGCCCGAGTTCCGTCTCGGCTCCGGTGGCCACCGCGATGCCGGCACCGCCGCCCGCCGCGATCAGCGTGCCCGACCAGACCATGTTGCGCCGGTCGGCGACCGGCGTGCCCACCGGCAGCTCCGCCTCCAACTTGTCCACCGGGACCGACTCACCCGTCAGCGCCGACTCGTCGACCCGCAGCTCGGCCAGCCGGACCAGGCGCAGGTCCACCGGCACCTTGTCGCCCGCCTCCAGCACCACCAGGTCACCGGGGACCAGGTCATCGGAGGAGATCGCCCGCAGCTCACCGTCGCGAATCACGCGCGCCTCGGTCCGCACCATCGAACGCAGACTGTCCAGCGCCGCCTCGGCTCGCGACTCCTGGGCGTACCCGATCGCGGCGTTGATCAGCACCACCGCGAAGATGACTGCGGAGTCGACGTACTCCCCGAGAACAGCGGTGACCACGCCGGCCGCGATCAGCACGTAGATGAGCGGGTTGTGGAACTGCCGGAGGATCCGACGCAGCAGGCCGCCACCACCGGCGGCGGGCAGCACGTTCGGGCCGTAGCGGGCCAGCCGCCGGGCGGCCTCCGCGTCGCTCAGACCGCGCTGCGGATCCGTCTCCAGCAGCAGCACCACCTCGTGGGCCGACATGCCGTGGTGTTCGTCGGACCGCGACGTCCCAGCCGACTGTTCGAGCGTCACCGTCACCCCGCCGACGATCAGAGAACCGGACCCGCGCCGCCGGCCCGGGTTCGCCGCCTCAGCCCCGGCGGCCGGCCGGACGCCGCGCCCACCATCTTCCGGGACGAACTCCGTCCAGCAGGCCGGAACGCCTGATCACGCCCCGGCTAGGCGGTGATCCGGTGAGACGTTTTGGACACCGCACAGGTGTCGACGATCAGGTGGCGGTCTGTTCGGCCGGATCGGGGTCGAGACGCCGGCGCAGGGCTGCGATCTCGGCGCGCAGGGCCGCCACGTCGTCGCTGGTGGCAGCCGCCGGCCGGTCGGCGGCTGCCGAGACCCGCTCGACGATCCAGGTTGCCAGCGAACCTGTGACGAAACCGATAAGGCCGATCCCACCGATCATCAGGCCGAGTGCGACGAATCGTCCCGTGGCGGTCACCGGGTAGTAGTCGCCGTAACCGACGGTGGTGATGGTGACCGTCGACCACCACAACGCGTCATCGAAGGAGGTGATGGTAGCGTCCGGCGCGAGTCGTTCGGCGTCCAGCACGGCCAGCGCGGATACCAGCACCAGCAACGCCGTGGTGGCGGCGACGTAGGCTGCCAGCCGGCCACGGGCCCACGACTCGGTGCGGCGGTTGATGGTCAGCACCACCATGACCAGGCGTACGGCGCGCAGTGGGCGCAGCATCGGAAGCGTCAGCACGACCAGGTCGAACAGGTGCTCCCGGAGGAACCTCCGGCGGTCGGTGGCCAGCCACAGCCGCACGATGATGTCGGCCCAGAACAGCAACCAGACGACGATCGTCGTGGCGACGCACGCGGCCCGCCACCCCGGGCTCAGGTCCGGATTGAGAATCGGTATCGCGTACACCGCAAGGAACACGACGGACAGCACGGTGAGCGGCGCGGCGCTGACCCGCTCCCATGACTCAAGTCGATCGGTCCGCTGGGCTGTTCCGCCGCTCATGAGCCGGCTCCCGTCTCCTCTGTCGACCCGTGACCGGGCCATGATCGCGCAGCCGGGCCACCGCTCCCCGGTGGGCGCTCGGCAGATCGTCCCGGGCAGCAATTCACCGTCACGCTGAGCATTCGGCGGCTGCCCGCCCGGTAACGTGAGCGGGGGGACACACCGCGGCACGCGTCGCCACCCGGCCGGCAGAGCCGGGCGGTGACGGCTGTGCGGCCCGTGGGGGCGGGTGCCGGCGTTGTACCCGAACCGGGCGCGAGCGTTGAGGGAGCGAAGCATGGGTCGACGGCGGCTGGGACGGATTCCGGGATGACCCTGCAACAGGTCTATCTGCTGATGATCGCTGCGGCGGCGACCGTGCTGGTCAGCATCACCGCCGCGCGGGTCGCCACCCGGGTCGGCGTACCGATGCTGCTGGCGTACCTCGGCATCGGGCTGCTGCTCGGCGAGAGCGGACTCGGCCTGCGCTTCGACGATGCCGCGCTGGCGCAGGCCCTGGGCACGGCGGCGCTCGCGGTGATCCTGGTCGAGGGGGGCCTGACCACCCGGTTCTCCGACATCCGACCGGTGCTGACGCCGGCGACCGCGCTCGCCACCGCCGGCGTGCTGATCAGCGTCGGGGTCACCGCCCTCGGTGCCCACCTGCTGCTCGACGTCTCGTGGCAGTTGGCCCTGCTGCTGGGCGCGGTGGTGTCCTCCACCGACGCGGCGGCGGTCTTCTCGGTGCTGCGCACCCTGCCGTTGCCCCGACGGCTGGCCGGGCTGGTGGAGGCCGAGTCGGGGCTGAACGACGCGCCCACGGTCATCCTGGTGCTCGCCTTCAGCGCCACCGGGCTCACCGCGACAAGCCCGCTGGAACTGCTGGTCCAGATGATCTACCAGCTCGGCGTCGGTGGGGCGGTCGGCGTCGCGATCGGCACCGCCGGAGTGTGGTTCCTGCGCCGGCTCACCCTGCCCGCCTCGGGCCTCTATCCGATCGCCACCTTCTCCTGCGGCATCTTCGCCTTCGCCGCCGCCGGGCTCGCCCAGGCCAGCGGCTTCCTCGCCGCGTACCTTGCCGCGTTGATCCTGGGCAACGCCCGGCTGGCCCACCGCCGGGCCACCGTGTCGGTGGCCGAGGGCCTCGGCTGGATCGCGCAGATCGGCCTGTTCGTGATGCTCGGCCTGCTGGCGAATCCGAGCGAACTGCCCGCCGCGATCCTGCCCGCCCTCACCGTCGGTCTGGTGCTGCTGCTGCTCGCCCGGCCGTTGTCGGTGCTGGTCACCCTGTTGCCGTTCCAGATTCCACTCCGCGAACAGGTGCTGCTGTCCTGGGCCGGGCTGCGTGGTGCCGTGCCCATCGTGCTGGCCACCATCCCCGTCGTGGCCGGGGTCGGTGGCAGCGAGCAGTTGTTCAACATCGTGTTCGTGCTGGTCGTGGCCTTCACTCTGGTCCAGGCGCCGACCTTGCCGTGGCTGGCCAAACGCCTGCGGCTCAGCTCGACCGGGATCGGCCCGGACCTCCAGGTCGAGTCCGCGCCGCTGGATGCCATCGACGCGGACCTGCTGCACCTCACCGTCGAGCCCGACTCCCGGATGCACGGCGTGCACATCCGCGAGCTGCGGCTGCCTCCGCCGGCCGCGATCACCCTCGTGGTCCGCGACGGCACCGCCTTCGTACCCGAGCCGGACACCCGGCTACGTCACGGTGATCAGTTGCTCGTGGTCACCACGCCACACGTCCGGGACCGTACGGAACGCCGGCTGCGCGCCGTCGCCCGAGCCGGCCGGCTGGCCCACTGGCGGGGCGAGACCGGCGACCCGGAACAGCCGGCCGCGATCCGGCCGCACCCGGACACCCCGACGGCCCTGCCGCGAGCGACACCACCCGCCGACACCGGTGAGGAATCCCCACCCGTCCTCGTCCAGTCGGCGGGTTGAGCAGCGCGGCGAGCGGGCCGGTGAGCGGGGCCGGTTCCGCACCGCGGTCGTGACGCGTCGGTCAACCTGTCGGCACCCGACGGGTTCGGACCCGGCTTTGCGGGAATGCCCGGCCGGTGGCGGACATCCTGACGCCTCCGTGGCCGCTGAGCTGGAGCATCGGCCTGTTCCTGCTCGCCGGGACGGTCACCGTGCTCGGCAGCGTCCGGCTGGTCGCGCTGGGCGACACCCTCGCCGACCGAACGGGCTGGGGTGAGGCACTGTTCGGGGCGGTCTTCTTCGGGCTGGCCACCTCGCTGTCCGGGATCGTGATGACGGCGGTCACGGCGGCCGGCGCTCAGCCCCAGCTCGGTTACGGAAACGCGGTTGGCGGCATCGCCGCGCAGACCACAGCGGTGGCCGTGGCCGACGCCTTCCATCGGCGGGCCAACCTGGAACACGCGGCGGCGTCGCTGTCGAACCTGCTCTTCGGTGCGCTGCTCATCGCGCTGCTGTCGCTCGCCCTGCTGGGCAGCTTCGCACCGGGTGCCACCGTGGCCGGCCTGCATCCCGTCTCGTACGCGCTTGTCGGCTGCTACCTCGGCGGCCTGCACCTGATCCGCCGGGCCGGTGCCAGCCCACCCTGGCAGGCCGTCGCCACCACCGAGACACTGCCGGACGTCCCCCACGAGCACGGCGACCTGGACCGTCGACGCGCCGCCTGGTTGTGGCGCCGGTTCGCCCTCGTCGGCCTGCTCGTCGCCGCCGGCGGGTGGGTCATCGCGCTCGCCGCCGAGAGCCTCCTCCTGGTCACCGGCCTCAGCGCGGGTTTCGTCGGTGCGAGCCTGATGGGCGCGGTCAACGCGCTGCCGGAGACGGTGACCGCCGTGGCCGCCGTCCGGCGTGGTGCGCCCACCCTGGCGATCGCCGCCGTCCTCGGTGGCAACAGTCTGGACGCGCTCAACCTCGTCATCGGCGACATCGCCTACCGGGGCGGGTCGATCTATCACGCCGCCGGTACGCAGGAACTCTTCGTCACCGCCACCGCGCTGTTCATGACCGCGGCCCTGCTCGGTGGTCTCCTGGTCCGGCAGGCGTGCGGGTGGGGGCGCCTCGGTTTCGAGGGGATCGTGCTGCTCGGCACGTACGCGGTGATGACCGCCGTGCTGGTCACCTGAGCGTCCGGCACCGCCCCAACGGCTACTTCCCGCTGTTGCCGGCCATCGCTAGGGTGAGCCTGGTGTGCCGGGAAGCCTGGTCGGCGGTCGTGTCCCCAACTTTCCGGAGGCTGCCGTGCACCCCGCCATCCGCACCGACCACCTGACCAAGCGGTACGGTCCCCTGCTCGCCCTCGACGACCTCGACCTGACCGTCACCGCCGGTGAGGTGTTCGGTTTTCTCGGCCCCAACGGTGCCGGCAAGTCCACCACCATCCGGCTGCTGCTCGGTCTGGCCCGGCCGACCGCCGGCCAGGCGTGGATCTTCGGAACCCCCGCCGCCGATGTGGCCACAGCACACCAGCGGATCGCGTACGTTCCGGCAGATGTGACGCTCTGGCCGCAGCTGACCGGCGCGGAGATCCTGGAGCTGCTCGGCGCGACCGGGCCGGGCGTCGACGTCGCCTACCGCGACGAACTGGTGGCGCGGTTCGCGCTCGACCTGTCGAAGCCGGGTCGGGCCTACTCGACCGGTAACCGGCAGAAGGTGGCACTTGTCGCCGCCTTCGCCACCCGGGCACCGCTGCTCGTCCTCGACGAGCCGACCGCCGGCCTGGACCCGCTGATGGAGCGCGAGTTCCGCCGCGCCGTGGTCGAGGCCAGCGACGCCGGCAGCACGGTGTTCCTCTCCTCCCACCAGCTGGCCGAGGTGGAGGCCGTCTGCGACCGGGTGGGCATCCTGCGCGCCGGGCGCCTCGTCGACGTCGCCACCATCACCGAGCTGCGTCGACTGCACCGCACCGAGGTGCTGGTGCGGTTCGCCGGCCCGGCGCCGGAGCTGACCGGCGTCGAGGGAATCGACGGCGTTCAGGTCGACGGCGCCGCCCTGCGGTTCGCCCTCACCGGTCCACCCGGTCCGGCGCTGCGGGCGCTCGCGGCGGCCGACGTCACCACCCTGACCATGCGCGAGCCGACGTTGGAAGAGATCTTCCTCGACTACTACGGGGAGAGCGGCCGGTGAGCACCACCGGATCAGTTGACGGCGGCACCGCCGGGGCCGCCGTCACCCGGCTCGCCCTGCGCCAGGTCCGCCGGGGCGCGCTCGGCATGTCCGGGTTGGCGGCCGGCACCACAGCCATCGTGGTCGCCGGGTACGAGGCCACTGCCGGCACCGCGCTCGACGCTGCCGCGCTGGCCGCCCTCGCCGAGAACCCGGCGGTCCGTACTCTCTTCGGCGAACCGTTCGCGCTGGACACCCCGGGTGGTTTCACCGTCTGGCGGACCGGCACCGTACTTGCCGTCCTGCTCTCGGTGTGGGGGGTGCTCGCCACGGCCCGGATCACCCGGGGCGAGGAGGAGAGCGGCCGGTGGGACCTCCTGCTGGCCGGCCGGTTGGCGGTGCCGGCAGTGCTCGGCCGGCACCTCGCCGTCCTGTGTGTCGCCGTGGTGAGCGCCGGGGCCGCGACAGGTGTCGTGCTCGTCGCTGCCGGTACGCCACCGGCCGGGGCGGTGCGGTACTCCGGCGGCCTCGCGCTCGTCGCGCTCTTCGCCGTGTCGACAGCGCTGTTGAGCGCGCAGGTGATGCCGACCCGTGCCGGTGCGAGTGGACTGGCCCTGGCCGTGCTCGGCGTCGGGCTGCTGGCCCGGATGGTCGGCGACGGCGTCGCCGCGCTGGGCTGGCTGCGCTGGCTGTCGCCGTACGGCCTGCTCGCCCTCACCCGCCCGTACCACGAGGATCGGCTGCTGCCGCTGCTCGTGCTCGCCGGTGCGGCGGTCGTGCCCGGTGCGGCGGCGCTGGTGCTGGCCCGGCGACGGGACGTGCGGGCCGGGCTGGTCGCCGCACCGACCGGTCGTCAGCCCCGAAGGTGGCTGCTCGGCACGGTCGAGGAATTCGCGGTACGCCGGATGTTGCGCCCGCTGGCCGGCTGGTCCGCCGGCATCGGCGCGTACTTCCTGCTCATCGGTCTGCTGGCGTCGTCGATGACCCGCTTCCTGTCGGACAACCCGCGCTTCGCCGAGTTGGCCGGGCAGGCCGGCTTCACCGAGCTGGGCAGCGTACGCGGCTACACCTCGTCCCTGTTCGTCCTGCTCGCTGTGCCGGTCGGAATCTTCGTCGTGGTCCGGCTCGCCGAGTTCGTGGCCGCCGAGACGGACGGCCGGTTGACGTCGCTGTACGCGCAGCCGGTCAGCCGCAGCCGGCTGCTGACCGCCGAGACGCTTGCCACCCTCGCCGGGGTGGCCGCACTCCTCACCGTGGCGGCCATGGCGACCTGGCTCGGCACCTATCTGGTGAACGCCCCGCTGCCGCTGCCCGCCGCCCTGGCCGGCACCTGGAACGTGCTGCCGGTGGTGCTGCTCTGCCTCGGCGCCGGGCTGCTCGCGCTCGGTTGGCTGCCCCGGGCCACCGCTGCCGTCGGTGCGTCACCCGCGGTCGGCGGCTTCCTGCTCCAGGTGCTCGCCGACAGCGCCGACCTACCCGGATGGGTGTCCGTGATCTCACCGTTCACCCATCTGGCGGCCGTTCCGGCCGAGTCACCCGGCTGGACCGCGTCGCTGGTCATGGTCGGGATCGCGGTCGTCGCCGCCGCTCTCGGACGCTTCGGCCACCGGCGCCGCGACCTGCTGGGGTGAGTCAGTGGCCGGCGGCGGCCCGCCGGACCAGCCGGCGGGCCTCGTCGCCGGGCACGCCGGTGGCCCGCAGCATGTCGTTGGCGATGGTCCGGAGCTGGGACACGACGATGGTGCCGGAGAAGCCGATCTCCTGCCGGCACGCCGTACCGGCATCGTGGACGGCCCGCAGCACCCGCTCCCGGGTCCGCACCGGCTCCCGCGTCGACAGAAACTCCTCGTGCATCAGGCGGACGCTCTGACCGATTTGTTCGACGGCGGTGGACAGGCTGGCCGGCACCGGCTCCTGGTCGCGCAACGCCGTACCGATCCGACGGACCAGCGTCCGGCTGTTGCGGAACGCCCGGTCCAGGTGCTCGGCCCCGGCGCCGTACGCGGCCAGCGCCCGGCGTCGCCGCCACCGCAGGGGCGAGTACCGGACCACCTCCTCGGCCGCGGTCACCACATCACCGACCTGCCGTAGCTGCCCCTCGGCGGACCGCATCTCGTCCAGCACCTCCGTCGCCTGACGCGCGTCCCGGCGGGCCAGCGCCGCCGCGGCCGACGTCAGCTGCCGGGCGAAGATGTCAAGTGCCGGCCCGGCGACCCGGCGCACGCTGCGGGTCGGGTTCATCGGGGCGAGCACCAGCACCACCAGCAGCCCGGTCGCGCCGCCGACCAGGGCGTTGACCGTCCGGGGCAGGACGACGTCCGGCGTGGTGGGGGTGAGAGTGGCGATCAGCGCCGCCGCACCGCCGGCCTGGGTCACCAGGGCACCGGTGCCCCGCACCGCCACCGCGACGAGCAGAGCGCCGAACACGATCACGAACGTCTGCCAGGCGCCGGTGCCGATGGTGTCGACGAGCAGGTCGCCGATCAGCACACCGACGATCACGCCGACGATCAGTTCGACGGCACGGCGGGCCCGCCGCCCGATCGCGGTGGCGATGACACCCACCGCGGCGATCGGTGCGAAGGTCGGGTCCGGGTTGCCGAGCACCTGTTCGGCGACCAACCAGGCCAGCGACGCCGCCAGGCCACCCTGGACGGCCAGCAGCAGATGCTGTCGCAGCCGGCCGTAGCTGCTCCAGCCGGCGGCCGAGACTCGTCCCCGGAGCCCTGCCACCGAGTTCGGCATGGGCCCGAGATACCCGGTGTGAGCCGCCTCAAGCTGCGGTGGTGTCCCGCACTATCCGACGGGGTGGGCCATCGTGCCGGTGAGGGCCACAGTGCCCGGCAACCGGGTGTCCTGCCGCAGGAACTGCACCACCACCGGCACCGGCGAGCCGAGCACGCAGCCGTACGGGCGGTCGAGGCGGACCGCCTCCGGATCGATCAGGTCGTTGACCCGTACGTGCCGGATCCGTCGGGCACCGACGGCGAACCGGTACGGCCCGACCGGTTCGGCGTCCTCGTAGTAGAAGGTGAGCGTCACCTCCGCCTCGGAATCGGTGGTGTTCAGCACGCACAGCATGTCGAAACTGGTGAACTCCGGCTCACCGCCGCTGCCGCCGAACGGGACGTGCCCTCCCGGCACCGCCCACACCTGCGCCATCACGCCTCCTCCAGCAGCCGGGCCAGGTCGGGGGTGAGGAACACCCCGTCCGGGTCGAGGCGGCGGCGCGCCGCCTGAAAGTCGTCCCATCGGGGAAAGAGCGGGCGCAGGTCGCTGGCCGTCAGCCAGTGCTTCTTGCCCCAGTGCGGCCGTCCGCCGTACTGCCGGAAGACAGCCTCCATGTCCCGGAAGTACTCCTCGTACGGCAACGAGGCGTTCTGCAGGCAGGCGATGGTGGTGGTCGGGCGACCGTACGCGTTGCTGAGCCAGATGTCGTCGGCGGCGATGCTGCGCACCAGCACCCGCCAGCCCACGGTGCGCCGGTGCCGGGTGAGGATCCGTCGACGCACCTCCGCGAAGCAGGCCGGGAACGCCTCCGACGGGAGCATGTATTCGATCTCCTCGAAGCGCAGCTCCCGGTTCCGCGGGATGGTGCGGTGGGTCGGCCCGACCTCCAGATCCCTGGGCTCGTGCCACCCGCCCGGTCCGGACATCCGGTTCGCCCCCGGCGGCGGTCCGGGTGCGTCGTCCGCCCGGTTCATGGTGCGGATCTGGGTCAGGTCGCTGCGCGGGTACCAGTAGAAATCCATGTTGCGGTTGGTGTGCTGCAACTCGGCCAGATGATCGAGGGTCCACTCGATTGGCGCACACCAGGCCCGCCGGCGCAGGTCGTAGCGAGGCTCCAGCTCAAGGGTGAGCTGGGTGACCACACCCAGCACACCGAGGGAGAGGCGGGCGGCGGGCAGCAGGTCGCTGTTGCTGGTCGCGGAGACGTCCAGCACCTCGCCGGTGCCCGTCACCAGCCGCACCTCCGACACCTGCGTGGACAGGTTGCCGAAGCCGAGGCCGGTGCCGTGGGTACCGGTGGCGGTGGCACCCGCGATGGACTGGTAGTCCACGTCGCCCAGGTTCTCCATCGCCAGCCCGGCGTCGTAGAGGCCCTCGCCCAGCTCTTTGAGTCGGCTCCCGCCCTGGACCGTGGCCCGGTCGCCGGCCTTGTCGATCACGCCGGCCATCCGGTGCAGGCTGACCAGGGTGCCGTCGGTACGTACCAGCGGGCTCGACGAGTGGCCCGAGCCGACCGGTCGCAGCGTGGTGCCCGACTCGCGAGCCCTTGACACTAGTTCCCGCACCTCGTGTTCGTTTCCTGGCTCCGCGTAGCCGGACGGGGTGAAGGTGAGACTGCCGGACCAGTTCACGAACGGACCGGACACCCTGCAACCTCCTCGTGACGGACGAACCGTGCGCTTACCCCCGGGCTGGAGGGGTAGTCATAGGCATGGCCGAACCCGTCATTTCCGCGTTGAGGACCACACCCGACGGCGGGGTACGCCGTGTCTGAGTGGTGGTACGTGCTACTGGTGGCAGTGCTGTGGCTGGCCGTCGGTCTCGGCACGGCGGCGGTCTTCGTCACCCGTGGCGGGCACCGCAGCCTGCTCTGGTATCTGGTGGGTGCGCTGCTCGGGCCGCTGTTCGTGCCGATCGCCGTCGAGCGGGGCCGGGCCCGTCCGCAGCTGGTGGACGTACGCCACCGGCCGTCCGAGCCGGTCGGCACCGGGCTGCGCGTGCTGGTCGGGGTGGACGGCTCCGCGCACTCGGATCGGGCGCTGCGGGCCATCGCCCGCACCCTCACCGGAAGCACGAGTGAACTCGTCCTGGTCACCGTGACCAGTCCCGACCTGTCCGACGCCGAGTCCCGACGGGAACACGAGCGGGCCCGCCGCATGGTCGACGAACGGGCCGCCGGGCTGCCCGAAGGGCTGCCCCGGCCCACCACCGCGATCGTCACCGGTCACCCCGTCGACGCGTTGCTGGCGGTCGCCGACGACCGGGACGTGGACCTGCTGGTGGTCGGTCGGCACGGACACGGGATCGGCGACCGCCTGTTGGGCAGCGTCGCCGAGGGCCTCACCCAGCGGTCGGCGCGGGCCGTCCTGCTCGGCAGCCTGCCGGGCCGTTGACATGCCGAGGTACGGCTTCCACGCCTCCCACGAGCAGTTCCGGCCGAGCGAGCTGCTGCGGCTGGTCGCCCTGGCCCGGGACGCCGGATTCGACCGGGCGATGTGTTCCGACCACTTCGCGCCGTTCGGCCCGGAGCAGGGCGAGTCGGGCTTCGCCTGGTCCTGGCTGGGCGCGGCGCTGGCCGGCACCGAGCTGCCGCTCGGTGTGGTGAACGCGCCCGGACAGCGCTACCACCCGGCGGTCGTGGCGCAGGCCGCCGCGACCTTGTCGGAGATGTTCCCCGGCCGCTTCTGGCTCGCCCTCGGCAGTGGGCAGGCGCTGAACGAGCACATCACCGGTGAACGCTGGCCGAGCAAGACGGAACGCAACGCCCGCCTCCGCGAGTGTGTCGAGGTGATCCGGGCGCTCTTCGCCGGTGAGTGTGTCAGCCACCGCGGGCTGGTCACCGTGGACCGGGCGGTGCTGTGGACCCGGCCGGCGGAACCGCCGCCGCTGTACGGCGCGGCCGTCACCCCGGCCACCGCCGGTTGGGCGGCCGCCTGGGCCGACGGCCTGATCACCATCAACCAACCCCTGCCGAAGGTACGTGAGGTGATCGGGGCCTACCGGGACGCCGGTGGCGGTGGCCCGGTGCTGCTCCAGGTGCACGTGTCCTGGGCGGACGACGAGGACGCCGCTCTGCGGCAGGCGCACACGCAGTGGCGCACCGCGATCCTCGGCAGCGACGCCGGCTGGGACCTCGCCATGCCGGACGACCTGGCGGAGGCCACCGCCTACGTACGTCCCGAGGACATGCGCGAGCACGTGCTGGTCGCCGCCGATCCCGGCCGCCACGTCCAGTGGCTGCGCGAGTACGCCGAGCTGGGCGTCGACGAGTTCTACCTGCACCACGTCGGGCGGGACCAGGCCGCCTTCCTCGACCACTTCGGCACCAACGTCCTTCCGGAGCTGCGATGACCTATCCCCCGATCGACTCGTACGCCTTCCTCTCCGACACCCACACCGCCGCGCTCGTCGCTGCCGACGGAGCTGTCGAATGGCTCTGCGTGCCCCACTTCGCCGGCGACGCCGTGCTGGCCCGGCTGCTGGACCGCCGCACCGGCGGCGCCCTCGACCTCACGGTGGCCGGTTGCGCCGAGCCGAGCAGGCGTTACCTGCCGGGCACCCTGGTGCTGGAGAGCCGGTACACCACTCCCGACGGCACCGCGCTCGTCCACGATTTCCTCGCGGTCGCGCCCGGCGACGACGAACAGCCGCTGCGCGCGAACAAGCTGCTGGTACGACGGGTCACGGTTGAGCAGGGCACGGTCCGGCTGGACATCGGGGTGCGACCCCGGATCGGGTACGGCGCCAGGGAGGTGACCTGGGACGCGGTTGACGGACGTTGGCGGGCCGCCGACACTCCGCTTCGCGTCGACTGCGACCTGCCCGGCGAGGTGGCCGACGGCACCCTGCGGTTCACCGCGGAGCTGTCCGCCGGCCAGACCACCGCACTGCTGCTCGGCTACGGCGACGACCCGGCCGAGCCCGGTGACCCGGACGAACTGTTGCGACGCACCTGCCGGACCTGGGAGACGTGGTCGGCGCGCAGCGACTACACCGGTTTCGGTGCCGACGCCGTCCGGCACAGCGCCCTGGTGCTGCGCGGACTCTCCTTCGACGAGACGGGTGCGCTGATCGCCGCCCCCACCACCAGCCTGCCCGAGGAGATCGGCGGGGTACGCAACTGGGACTACCGCTATGCCTGGCACCGGGACGCGGCCCTGCTGCTGCTCGCGCTCTTCCGGCTCGGCCACGCCGAGGAGGGCCGGCGGTACCTGCACTTCCTGATCTCGATCTGCTCGGACGAGCTGCTCACCCCGCTGGTGAGCATCCACGGCACCACCGCCGAGGAACGGGAGTTGCCGCACCTGGAGGGGTACGCCGGGTCGCAGCCGGTGCGGATCGGCAACGAGGCCGCCGAACAGGTGCAGTTCGACACGTACGGGCACATTCTTGACGCCGCGTTGGCGTACCACCAGCTCACCGGCGAGCTGACCGAGGATCAGTGGGCACTGCTGCACCGGCACGTCGACGTGATGGCCGACCGGTGGCACGAGCCCGACCACGGCATCTGGGAGGTACGCGGACCACGCCGGCACTACGTCAACGCGAAGGTGATGACCTGGGTGTGCCTGGACCGGGGCATCCGCCTGGCGGAATTGCTCGGCGACCGGTCGGCGGACGTCGAGCGTTGGCGAACGGCCCGCGACGCGGTGCACGCCGAGGTCCTGGAACGCGGCTTCGACCCGCAGGTGGGCAGCTTCGTGATGGAGTACGGCTCCACCGAGCTGGACGCCTCCCTGCTGCGTATCCCACTTGTCGGGTTCCTGCCCGGTGACGACCCCCGGATGCTGGCCACCATCGACCGGTTGCGCACGGAGCTGGAGATCGGTCCTGCCCTGCTGCGTCGCTACAACACCGACGACGGCCTGCCCGGTGAGGAGGGCGCGTTCCTGCTCTGCTCCTTCGAGCTGGTCTCGGCGCTGGTGCTGGCCGGCCGGCGGGACGAGGCCCACGAGGTCTTCGCTCAGCTACTCGGGTACGCCGGCCCGCTCGGCCTGTACTCCGAACAGCTCGCCGCCGACGGCACCGCGCTTGGCAACTACCCGCAGGCGTTCACCCATCTCGCGCTCATCGAGGCGGCACTGAACCTCGACGGCGCGGGCGACCGGGAGGCACTGCACGCCTGGGCCGGTCGGGGTGGCTCCTGACCTCGGCGTCGACCGGTTCCGCCGGTCCCGGGCGGGAACCATGCCGGCCCGGGGAGCGACTATGGGTACATGCGGTGTGAGCAGTGGCGGGAAATCCTGTCGGCACAGTTGGACGGTGAGGTCACGGCGGACGAGCAGCGTCGGGTCGGAGTACACCTGGACACCTGCACCGGCTGCCGGGCCTGGCTCGACTCGGCGGCGAGGGTGACCCGCCGGGCGCGTACCCAGGTGGTCACCTCGCTGCCGGACCTGACCGAGACGATCCTCGCCGCGGCCCCGCCGCCGCGCCGGCACTGGCGCACGCTCGTCGCCACGGCGGTCCCGCGGCGCTGGTGGCCGACGACCACCGGGCGGCCTGCCCTGGTCAACGGGCTGCGCGCCGCGCTGGGTCTGCTCGGCGCCGTGCAGTTGGTGCTCGGGTTGGCGCAGATCGGCCGGGCCGAGGTCGCCGAGCACCTCCACTCCACCGGTCAGCACCTGTGGCACGAGTCCGCTGCCTGGAACGTCGCGGTGGGTGCCGGCTTCCTCTTCGTCGCGTTGCGCCGCACCTCGCCGTCGGGGCTGCTGCCGATGCTCGGCGCCTTCGTGGTCACCCTGGTGCTGCTGTCGGTCAACGACCTCGTCGCCTCGCAGGTCGCGGTGGAACGGCTGGTGAGCCACGCGTTTCTGGTGGTCGGCTACCTGATCACCGTGCTGCTGGCGCGAAGCTCCCGACAGCCCGGCGACCCGAGCGACCGGCACCAGCCGGAACGGTCCCGCTGGCGGCTGCGCCTCGACGAGGTCGATGAGCCCGCCCCGCTGCGGCTGCTGCCGCCGTACTCGGCCCAGGCCCACGGCACCGCCGCGCACGCCCACCACGGCCCCGTCCGGGCCGGTCGCGGTGCCGACCGGCACCGCGACCGGCGGCGGGTCGCCTGACGACGCCGGGGAACACCTCAGCCGGCGGCGCCGGGCCGGTCGGTCGGGTGTTCCGCCGACCGGATCGCGGCGACCAGGTCCTCGCGGGCCCGGGCCACCCGGGACCGGATGGTGCCGACCGGTACGTCACACACCTGCGCGGCCTCGGCGTACGACAGGCCGAGCAGCTGGGTGGCCACGAACGCCTCCCGGCGCTCGGGTGCGAGACCGTCGAGCAGGCCACGGAGCACCACCTGCTCGTCCACCCCGGCCCGCACTCCGGCCGGTGTGCTCTCCGCGGCGGCCTGCCAGTCGCCGAGGTTCGCGCTCCGTGGCCGGCAGGTGGCGGCACGTACCTGGTCCACCGCGACCCGGCGGGCGATGGCGAGCAGCCAGGTCCGTGCCGTGGAGCGGCCGGCGAACGACGGTAGCGCCCGCCAGGCCCGCAGATACGTCTCCTGGACCAGGTCGTCGACCTCCCGCACCCCCGGCAGGTGGGTCAGGAACCGGCGTACGTCGTGCTGGGTGCCCCGCACGAACGCCGCCGCGGCGGCTTGGTCGCCCCGGCCCGCGGCGATCGCGTACCCGCTGATGTCGTCGGTCACGGCTGTCATCGCCGTATTGGTCGGCCGTACCCGCCGGTTGGTTCCCGCACGGGTAGACAATCGAAGGACCTGCGTATCGGGCCGGCCGCGAATGACGCCGTAGACTGCACTGATGGGGCACCTGTGGTGAGCGAGCGGAGTGCCGTAGTGACTGAGCAGCCACCGCGGTACTGGCACCTGTGCTGGGCGTACGACGATCCGGCCGGGTTCATGACGCATGCCGTGGAGTTCCTGCGCGCCGGGCTGGCGGCCGGTGAGCGGGTCTGGCTCGTCGTCTCCGGCCCCGCCGAGCCGGTCCGGGACCACCTGCTCGGTGTCCGGGACTTCGCCGACGCGCTGCTGACGGGCGCCGCTCAGGTCCGCTCCCTGGACGGCGCGTACACAAGCATGGCGGTGATCGATCCGGCGAGCCAGGTGGCGGCCTACCGCAGGGCCAGCCGGGACGCGGTGGCCGACGGGTACACCGGCCTGCGGGTGGCGGCCGACGCCACCGAACTGGTCCGCACGGCCGCCCAACGCGCCGCGTTCGCCCGTTACGAGCAGCGGGTGAACGAGATGATGCGGACCGAGGCGTTCCGGGCCATGTGCGCGTACGACCGCTCGCAGCTCGGCGAAGCGGCGGTCGCCGAGCTGGCCTGCCTGCACCCCGAGCACAACCTCGGCCACCTGCTGTTCCGGTTGTACGCCGTACCGCCGCGTCAGGGGCAGGCCGCCCTCGCCGGGGAGCTCGACCCGTCCAACCACGACCTGTTCCGCACCGCGCTGGACCGCGCGGATCTGCAACCTGTCGACCACGAGCTGGTGCTGGACGCCGACGGGCTCCGCTTCCTCGACCACCGGGCGCTCATCCATCTCAGCGAGTACGCCCGGGACCGGCACGCGACAGTCGTGCTGCGGGCCGCCCGCTCCGGGGTGGCCCGGCTCGCCAACCTGCTGGATCTACCCGCCCTGCGGGTGGAGGTGGCCCGGTGAGGACTGGTCCGGCCGCCGGGCGCACCGGCTACTTCCACGAGGCTGTCTGTTACGGCTCGGACGAGGAACTGCTCGCCGTCGTGGTGCCGTTCCTGGTCGGTGGCGCCGAGGCCGACGAGCCCACCTTCGTGGCGCTCGGTGAGCGCACCGGCAACCTGGTCCGCGCCGCGCTGCCCGCCGACACGAAGGTCGAGTTCCTGTCGGGCGGCGACGTCTACGGCCGGCCCACCGCCGCCATTCGGATGTACCGCCAGCTCCTCGCCGATCTGGTCGCCGACGGCGCCACCCAGATCCGGATCATCGGCGAGGTGCCGGCGGTCGGTCTCGGCCCCACCTGGGACTGGTGGGCCCGGTACGAGTCGGCGATAAACCGCGCGTACGACGACTGGCCGTTGTGGAGCATGTGCGCGTACGACACCCGGACCACCGCACCGGGGGTGCTGGCGGACGTCGCCGCCACCCATCCGTGCTTCGCCGCACCCGACGGGCGGCACGTGCCGAGTGCCGACTACGTCGCACCGGAGACCTTCCTGCGCCAGGTACGCCCGATGCCCCCCGACCCGATCCAGCTGATCCCGCCCCTTGTCGATCTGCTCGGCCCGACCGCGGCGCAGGCCCGTGCGGCGGTGCACCAGGCCGGCCAGGGAGGGCTACGGGATGACGAGTTCGACGACTTCGTCGTCGCTGTCAGCGAGATCGTCACAAACGGGCTGCGGCACGGCAGTCCCCCGGTCCGGTTCCGGCTGTGGGCGGGTGCGGAGCGCATGGTGGCCACCGTCAGTGACGCCGGCACCGGCCCGGAGGATCCGTACGCCGGGTTGCTGCCGTCGGTGAACGGGGCGCCGGGCGGGCTGGGCCTGTGGATCACCCACCAGTCGTGCAACCACGTCACCTTCCACCGGGGCGCCGACGGTTTCACCCTGCGGCTCACCGCCGGCCGACCGCTGGGCGCCTGAGCACCCGCACACGAACCGCCGGGCCGGCGTGAGCCGACCCGGCGGTCGCGTCGCGTACGGAACTACTTGCGGAAGGCGTCCTTGATCTTCTCGCCGGCCTGCTTGAGGTTGGCGCTGGCCTGGTCGCCACGGCCCTCAGCCTCCAGGCGCTCGTCGTCGGTGGCCCGACCCACGCCTTCCTTGATCTTGCCGCCGGTGTTCTCGGTGGTGTTGTTGAACTTGTCCTCGACGCCCATGTCAGCCTCCCGGGGTTCGTGTCGCTACGGGTAGTCAGGTACCCAGCCGGGCTGCGGCCAACCGGAAAAGTTCAAGAAACCGGGCGGAACCGACGCAGTCGGAGACTGTTGGCCACCACGAACACCGACGAGAACGCCATCGCCGCGCCGGCGATCATCGGGTTCAGCAGCCCGGCAGCCGCCAGCGGCAGGGCCGCCACGTTGTAGGCGAAGGCCCAGAACAGGTTGCCCTTGATGGTGCCGAGCGTGCTGCGGGCCAGCCGGATCGCGTCGACCGCGGCCAGCAGGTCGTCCCGGACGAGAGTCAGGTCGGACGCCTCGATCGCCACATCGGTGCCGGTGCCCATCGCCAGGCCGAGGTCCGCCCGGGCCAGCGCGGCGGCGTCGTTGACCCCGTCGCCCACCATCGCCACCACCCGGCCCTCCCCCTGCAACCGGGCGACCACCTCGACCTTCTCCGTCGGCAACACCTCCGCGATCACCTCGTCGACACCCACCTCGGCGGCCACCGCCCGGGCGACTGTGGCGTTGTCCCCGGTGAGCAGCACCGGCTTCAGGCCGAGCGCGCGCAGCCGCCGTACCGCCTCCCGGCTGGTCGGCTTCACCTGGTCGGCCACGGCGAGCAGGCCACGGGCCTGACCGTCCCAGCCGACCAGCACGGCTGTGCGCCCCGCCGCCTCCGCGTCGGTCACGGCCCGGGTGATGTCGTCGGGTACGACCAGACCCCGCTCGCGCAGCAGCCGGGCCCGACCGAGCAGCACCTGCCGGCCGTCCACGGTGCCGGTGACGCCGAGCCCTGCCACGTTGGCGAAGCCCGTGACCGGCGGCAGCGTGCCGACCTCGACGGCACCGGCCACCACCGCCCGGGCCACCGGGTGCTCCGAGCCGCTCTCCAAGGCGGCGGCCAGCCGCAGCACCTCGTCACGCCGCTCACCCTCGGCAGGGGTCACCGCGAGCAGGCTCATCCGTCCGGTGGTCACGGTGCCGGTCTTGTCGAGCACCACGGTGTCCACCCGCCTGGTGGACTCCAGTGCCTCGGGCCCCTTGATCAGGACACCGAGTTGCGCGCCACGGCCGGTGCCGACCAGCAGCGCGGTCGGGGTGGCCAGGCCGAGGGCACACGGGCAGGCGATGATCAGCACCGCCACGGCGGCGGTGAACGCCGCGGCCGGTCCGGCACCGGTACCCAGCCACCAGCCCAACGTGCCGGCGGCCAGGGCGATCACGATCGGTACGAAGACCCCGGAGATGCGGTCGGCGAGCCGCTGCGCGGCGGCCTTGCCGCTCTGCGCCTGCTCGACGAGCCGGGCCATCTGGGCGAGCTGGGTGTCGGCACCCACCCGGGTCGCGGTGACCACCAGCCGGCCGCCCGCGTTGACGCAACCGCCGATCACGGTGTCGCCCGTCCCCACCTCGACCGGCACCGACTCCCCGGTGACCAGGCTGGCGTCGACCGCCGAGGAGCCCTCCTCCACGGTTCCGTCGGTGGCGATCTTCTCGCCGGGTCGCACCACGAAGCGGTCCCCGACCGCGAGCTGGTCGACCGGGATCCGGGTCTCCACCCCGTCCCGCAGTACGGATACGTCCCGGGCGCCCAGTTCCAGCAGGGCCCGCAGGGCCGCTCCGGCGGTCCGCTTCGCCCGCGCCTCGAAGTAGCGGCCGGCGAGGATGAAGGTGGTCACCCCGGCGGCCGCCTCCAGATAGATGTTGCCGGCGCCGTCGGTGCGGCCGATGTCGAAGCTGAACGGATGGGTCATTCCCGGGGTGCCGGCGGTGCCGAGGAACAGTGCCCACACCGACCACCCCAGGGCGGCCAGGGTGCCAAGCGACACCAGGGTGTCCATGGTCGCGGCACCGTGGCGCAGGTTGACAAGCGCGGCCCGGTGGAAGGGCAGCCCGCCGTAGGCCACCACCGGGGCGGCCAGGGTCAGTGACAGCCACTGCCAGTAGGTGAACTGCCAGGCCGGCACCATGGCCAGCGCGATCACCGGCACGCTCAGCGCCACCGACACCCACAACCGGGTACGCAGGGCGGGCAGCGGGTCCGGTGGTTCGGCGCCCGCCGCCGGTGCGGCCGGGGTGGGCGGTGGCGGCAGGGTGGCCCGGTAACCGGTCTTCTCGACGGTGGCGACGAGGTCGTCCGCGGTGACCGGGGCGGCGTAGGAGACTGTCGCCTTCTCGGTGGCGTAGTTGACGGTGGCCTGCACGCCGTCCATCCGGTTGAGCTTCTTCTCGATCCGGGCGGCGCAGGACGCGCAGGTCATCCCGCCGATGGCCAGCTCGATCAGGTGCGGTGCGGCGGTCAGGGGTCGGCTCGTGGTCATGGCTGGTCCCGTCAGTCGTGCCCGTGCCCGGGGGTGCCGTGCCCGTCCTCGGGCTCGGCGGTGGCGTGCTCGTCAGCCGGCCCGGCGGTGCCGCCCGGCTCACCGACATGCACCGTGAACTCGGCGGTACGCACCACGCCCCGGTGGCGGAAGTCGAGGTAGAGCCGGTACGCGCCGGCCGAGGGGAACTCGGTGGCGAAGCTCACCTGCGGTCCGGGGGCGGTGCGCCCGTCTCCCGGGACACCCTCGGGGTGCACGTGCAGGTAGGCCAGGTCACCGCGGCGTAGCGCCACCAGGTGACCGTACGCGCCGAGGTACGGCTCCAGATCGGTGACCGGCGCGCCGTCGCGGCTGACGGTGAGCGTCAGCGTCGCGGTGCGCCCGGGCTGCGGGTCACCGGCGAGGGTGACTGTGTAACCGTCGACGGTGGCGCTGCTCGCCGGGGCGGGCAGCGGTCGCTCGGCAAGCGTGCCGGGGACTGTCACGTCGACGCCGAGCGTCAAGGGGTCGCCGCCGCTCGGGGTGAAGTCGGCGAAGGCCCGCCACACCCCGGGAGAGCCCAGCGGCGAGGCGATCCGCCAGGTGCCGTCCTCCGACAGCTCCGGATGTACGTGCCGGAAGCCGGAGAGGTCGCGGCGGGCGACGATGAGGTGCATCCGTTCGTCGTGGCTGACGTCGTACCCGGTCACCGGCCGGCCGTCGGGGCCAATGATCCGGAACGCGAACTCACCGGTCGGCGCGCCGACCGGTGACAGGGTGTAGCCACGGTCGGAGACGAGCAGGCCGCCGGGCAGCTGCCCGGCCGCCCCCTCGTCGTGTCCGGCGTCGTTCCCGTCGCGGACGTCACCGCCATGGCCGGCGCCCTCGCTGTCGTGACCGGTGGTGACCACGTTCACCGGGCCGGTCAGCTGTCCCACCCCGTACGCCGCGCCGAAGACCGCCGCAAGGCCGAGTGCGAAACCGCTCAGCTTCGTCGCCGTGTTCATGGTTCACCCCTCGGTTTCCGTCCGCCGGCCGGCTCAGGCGCCGGCCAGCTCGTATCCGGCCTCGTCCACGGCGGCACGCACCGCGTCGTCGGACAGTGGCTGGTCGCTGGTGACGGTGACCCGGCCGGCGGCCAGGTCCACCTGGACGTCCTTGACGCCCTCGATCGCACCGATCTCGGTGCTGACCGCGCTGACGCAGTGCCCGCAGGTCATGCCCTGTACCTGGTACGTCGTGCTGACCATGGAACTCTCCTCCCACTCCTCGGGGCGGGCCGAACACCCACCCCGAATACCCACAGGGGGTATCCGGCACGACGACCGTACCATACCCCCCAGGGGTAGGTTATCCTTGTCGGCATGAGCACACCCGCGCCGATCCGTGGCTACACCGCCAGCAAGGACCAGCTCCTCGCCCGCCTGCGCCGGGTGGAGGGCCAGGTGCGCGGCATCGAGAAGATGGTCGACGAGGACCGCTACTGCATCGACGTGCTGACTCAGATCTCCGCCATCCAGGCCGCCCTGGACAAGGTCGCCCTCGGCCTGCTCGACGGGCACGCCCGGCACTGCATGCACGAAGGCGCCGCCGAGGGGCGCGCCGACGAGATGGCGACCGAGATGATGGCCGCCGTCGGCCGCCTCATGAAGCGCGGCTGACCCGACCCGCCGACGCACCCTCGCGACAGGCGTCGGCAGGTCCGGCTGGTTACCATTCGCACACGATGGCCAGCCGAAATCCGTGCCTCGCGGCCCGAGGTCGTTGCCAGGCGCACGCCCGCGCGGCCGTCGCGAGCCGGCCCGTACCTCACGTTCCGCAGCCACCCCGCCACGTTCAGGCCATTCAGGCTGCCCTTCTACACGGTCGTCAGGCGGCACTGAACCGTCTCGCCCATCGACACGTACTCAGCCCTGAAATCGTTGGGAGACACTGAATGGGCGCCGACCACACCCGTTCCGCTCCGCCCACCCCACCAGGGGTGCGGCGGATCCTCGTCGTGACGGTGGTCCCCCTGTTCCTCGCCACCCTGGTCGCCGCCATCGTGCTCTGGCCCCGGGACGCCCCGCGCCCCGAGGCCGCCGACGACGCCCCCCGCTACCACGGCACGGTCACCCGGGTGGTCAGCGAGCCCTGCCCGCCCAACCCGGTGGTGCCCGAGGGCACCCCGACGGCCGCGGACGGCCCCTGCGGCACGGTCACCGTCCGGGTGCAGACCGGGCCGGACGCCGGGCAGGAGGTGCAGACACCCATCCCGGCCGGGCCGGGGGCACCCCGGGTCGATGTCGACGACGACATCATCCTGGTCTCGCTGATCGACCCGGAGGATCCCTCGATCAGCAACTACAACATCGCCGAGCACCAGCGCGGCAAGCCGCTGGTGTGGCTGGCCGTGCTCTTCGCCGCCGCCATCGTCGCCTTCGGGCGGTTGCGGGGCCTGGCCGCTCTGGGCGGCCTGGCCGCCAGCTTCGCCATCCTGCTGACCTTCGTGCTGCCCGGCATCAGCGCCGGCCAGCCGCCGCTCGTGGTCGCCATCGTCGGCGCCTCGTTGATCATGTTCGTGGTGCTGTACCTGACCCACGGCATATCCGCACAGACCTCGGTGGCCGTGCTCGGCACGCTCGCCAGTCTGGTGCTCACCGGGCTGCTCGGGTTGGCCGCGACCGGGGCCACCCATCTGACCGGGTTCGGCAGCGAGGACGCCACCACCCTGTCCATGTTCCGCGCCGACGTCGACCTGCACGGACTGCTGCTGGCCGGCATCATCATCGGCTCGCTCGGCGTGCTCGACGACGTCACTGTCACCCAGGCCGCCGCCGTCACCGAGCTTCGCCACGCCAACCCGAACTTCTCCCGCCGGGAGCTGTACCGCTCGGCCACCCGGGTCGGGCGGGCACACATCGCCTCGGTGGTCAACACCATCGTGCTGGCGTACGCCGGCGCCTCGCTGCCGCTGCTGCTCCTGCTGACCGTGGACTCCCGCGCGCTGGGTCAGATCGTGACCAGCGAGTTCCTCACCACGGAGATCGTCCGAAGCGTGGTCGCCACGCTCGGTCTGATCGCCGCGGTACCACTGACCACCGCGCTGGCCGCGCTGGTCACCACCGCAGGGCGCGGCGACGCCGGCGCCCCCACCGGTGACCCCACCCCCGTGGTTCCCCGGCCGGCGACGGACCGGGCCGAGGCGCTCCGCGCCCTCAGCACCCCACCCACCCGAAACACATCCCCCGCCACCCCCTCGGGGTGGCCCGACCCGGACAGGAGCACGGACACCACATGGTGACACTCCTCAACGTGACCGCCCCTGCCGATGCGGCTCGAAACCGTGTCGCTGGTCACTCAACGCGATTACGAAATGACGCATCTCGTCGGGTTCGGGGCGTAGAAGCACAGATGGACTGTCGGGTAACCTCACTGCCGGTCACCGCCGAAGGCGCGCAGCGGCGCCTGCGGTGCCACCGCCCAATCGCCGCCAGGCGAGCCGGGGACCCAGGTACGTGGGGTGAATCCGCGAAAGCGGTAGGGGCCACTTCCGTCCCGAACCCGTCAGCTAACCCGGTCGGCGGTCGATGGAAGGGAAAACAGTGACGGCACCCCTACGCCGCTGGTTGACACCCGTGGTGGCCGTGTTCGCCGCGTTCGCCGTGTTCGCCGGTCCGATGCCGGCGATGGCCGCGCCGAACGACCCCAAGCCAGCGGAGCACGATGACGACCCGCCGATGCTCAACGATCTGATCGAGGCGACGAACCGGGACTACTCCAAGGCCAAGGCGAAGCTGGAGAAGTCCAAGAAGCGGCAGCTCCAACGGGCGGTTGAGGTCCGCGCCGCGCAGGCCGACCTGGACGCGCTCTCCCCGCAGGTCGCCCAGATCGCCACCCAGTCGTACCGGACGGGTCGGGTCGGCGCGATCGCGATGTTGTTGCAGAGCAGTGCACCGGACTCGTTCATCGACCGGGCCTCGGCACTGGACGAGCTGAACCTGGTGAACGGCAAGAAGCTGGGCGAGGTCAACGCGATCAAGCGCCGCGCCGAGCAGGCCAAGCTCGCGCTCGACGCCGAGGTGCGCGAGCAGAAGAAGCTGACGAACGACATGGCGCGCAAGAAGAGTGAGGCGGAGAAGTCGCTCCGGCTGGTCGGCGGTGTCGGCCTCACCGGCGGACTTGTGGACGCCACCTCTCCAGTGGCCCGGATCGGCCCGAACCGGGCCTCGGACGGCGGCTGGAAGCCGGAGTCGTGCAGCCAGAACGACCCCACCACGTCGGGCTGCATCACGCCGCGGACGCTGCACATGTACAAGGAGGTCAAGCGGGCCGGGTTCAACCGGTTCGTCGGCTGCTTCCGCCCGGGCGACAAGTTCGAGCACCCCAAGGGCCGGGCCTGTGACTGGTCGTTGCAGAACAGCGGCTTCAGCCCGTGGCACAACAACGACACCCGGATCTACGGCAACAACCTGGCGGCCTTCCTGGTCCGCAACGCCGACCGGCTGGGCGTCTACTACGTGATCTGGAACCGGCAGATCTGGTTCGCGGCGACGGAACGCTGGAGTTCCTACAGCGGCCCGTCCAACCACACGGACCACGTCCACGTGTCACTGCTCTGATCGCCCGACACGACGCACCGAGGGCCGTCCCGCCAGCTGGCGGGACGGCCCTCGTCGTCAGGCGGGGCGGTCGGTCGGAGGTGCGGTGGCGGTGTTCAGGCGACGGCCGCCACGCGGTCGCGGATCAGGGCGCGGTCACCATCGCGCCGGCCAGTTCGGCGGGTTCCGCGGCCACCGCCCGTACCTCACCGGCGGCCAGCCGGTACGACATTCCGACCACCGCGCAACGCCCGGCACCCACTTCCGCCGCGAGGGTCGCGGAGGAGGCCAGCATCGTCTCGACGGTCCGCGCGATGTGGATGTCCACGATCCCGTCCAGCTCGTGTACCCCGGCGTCCTGCGCCCGCCGCAGGCTCGGCACCACGGCGTCGACCACGGCGCCCAGGTGTCCCGGTGGCGTGGTCGCGGTGGCCAGTGCGTCGCGGGCCGCCTGGACGGCACCGCACGAGTCGTGCCCGAGCACCACCACCAGCGGCGTACGCAGCACGGCCACGGCGTACTCCACGCTACCCAGCACCTCCGGCCCGACGGTGTGCCCGGCGGTGCGGACCACGAAGAGGTCACCGAGCCCGCGATCGAAAATGATCTCGGCGGCGAGCCGGGAGTCGGAGCAGCCGACGATCACCGCGAAGGGATGCTGTTCCGCCGCGACGGCGGCCCGCCGCCCGGCGTTCTGGTTGGGATGCCGCAGCGTGTCCGTGACGAACCGTCGGTTGCCGGCGAGCAGTTCGGCAAGGGCCCGCTGAGGGGCGCCGGGAAGGTCCGCGGTCAGGTACTCGCGTTCCGGTCCGGGCTGGGGACCGAGCGTTCCGGGTCGACTCATCCGGCTGCACCTCTTCTCTTGAGGAATGCCTGGTCATCCCGGCCGGCGCTGGTCACGGGCTGCCATCACCGTCACACGCGACATAACGCACGTCAAGCTATACGTGATATGTATTTCATGCATCAGTGGACGCTTGCGCCCGGCCGAACCGAACGCCGGCGACAGCGCGACCCGGGGCACCCGAACGGCAGGTCATACGATGGCGGACATGGCGAGCACTGACGGACGGGAAAACGCACGGAACTGGACTTTCCTGACAAACCACGCGCATGTTCTGCTCGCCATCGCCCGTAACCCCACCGCCCGGCTGCGCGACGTCGCGACCGAGGTCGGCGTCACCGAACGCGCCGCCCAGGCGATCGTCGCCGATCTTGAGGCCGGTGGGTACCTGCACCGCACCCGGGTGGGCCGGCGCAACGAGTACACCCTCAACCCGGCCGGGCGGTTCCGCCACCCGGCGGAGGCCGACCACCAGGTCGGTGACCTGCTGGCCCTCTTCACCAAGGAGCAGGTGACCGACACCGCCGACCGGTGAGCCGGGCAGCCGTCCTGATCGGACGACGTGGCGCGCTTCACCCACCCCGTACGATCGCGGCGCTGCGATCACGCCGAGCTCGGGATAGGTTGGGTCCGTGCCGTCGCTAGCGTTCGCCCGTCCAATGTGGCCGGCGACGCTGTGCGCTCTGCGCGAGCTGACCCGGTTGGCGCTGGCGTCCCTCGTGCTCGCCGTCGGCCTCGGCGGGGCTGTCGCGGCCGATCCGCCGGCCCGGTCCGCCGCCGTCCCGCCGCCGTCCGCAGTTGTCGCCGTCAGCCCGCCGTCCGCCACGGTGGTGACGGTCCGGCCCGCCGTCGAGCCCGGCCAGGCGGACGACGCCGGCCGGGATTGGCGGGAGCCGACGAGCACCGCACCGATCCGGCCCGAACGTGCCGAGGCCGCGTCGGCCGGCATCGCCCGGGTCGATCATCACGTCGCCCCGGTTTCCGCCGTCCGCGCCGGCGAACCGACCCGGCGCGGCCCACCCACCGGCTGACCGACGGCAGCCCGACCGGCCGATCGAGCCAGCCGCAGCCCCCGCCGGCCAGTACGCCAGCGGCGGCCCGACGGCCGACCGACCGCACCGCGTCGGTGCCTCGGCAGGTGATCCCGGGACCGTCAGGCGATCCCGATCCAGCCGACCTGGCGGCGCGAACCGTGCCGCCCGCCATCCAGCCAGCCGTCACCTGCGTCCACCACAGTCGACGACTCATCCCGACCGCGAGGTGTTGATGATGCGTACCGCCCTCTCCTCCGTCCTGCTCGACGCGCCCCGCGCCGCCGCCATCTGGCTGGGCCTGCTCGGCGTGGTGACCCTCGCCGTCACCGGCCTGCTGCTGCGACCCCGGCTTTTCCGCTTCGACGCCGGCACCCGCATCCGCGAGGCCGCGCTGCCGAGCCGGTCCGAACACTCCGAGCAACGACGTGACCAGGAACGCTGGGCCGAGGAGGTCACCGTCGCCGCAGACCGGGCCGACGCCACGGCCCGGCACCGCCGCGAGGAGTGGCTTGCCGCACAGGACGAGGCCGAGCAGGCGTGGCAGGCGTACGAGGCGGCGGAGGCGGACGTGCGGCGGCTCTCCGGTGCCGCCGGCATGCCGTTGCCGCAGACCGACCGCACCCCCGCCGAGTACGCCGACCGGGAACGCTGGTTGCACCGGGCCGCCCTCGACGCGTACTGGCGTAGGGAGTTGTCGGTGGAGCAGCTCAGCGACGTCTTCGCGCACCGTGGCTGGGATCCCCGGTTGCACCCGGTCGAGCAGGAGCTGATGCTGCGCCGAGCGGTACGCGACCACCTCCTGGCCCGGCAGCGAGCGGCCCGGGAACGGGAGCAGGCCACCTGGCGGGCCGCGGAACTCGCCGCCGCGGCTGCCCGCAGCCTGCGCGAGGAGGCGGTCTCCGCGCTGTTGCCGGTGGCCGAGGAGCGCGAGTTCGTGCTGCCGCTGACCACGCCGGGTACCACCGAGCAGACCCGGGAGATCCCGGCCGTCGTCGTCGGCCGGGCTCCGGTCGCCGCCTACTGAACCGGGCCGCGCGAGCCGAACGCCCTCCGCCTCGGCGACCGGGAACCTAGCGTGGGATCGGTGTCGGAAGGACGCCGGCCGGGTACCGACCTCGCCGGACATCGAGGAGGGCCGACGTGGTCGCAGGAGACGGCGGGAATCCGCCCGACGAGACGATGGTGCGGGGTGCCGGGCCGCGCCAGACATGGGCGGCTCTGCCCTGGCTGATCCGTTCCGCAGTGGTGTGGAGCGCCTGCCTGGTGGTGATCGCCGCCGGGCTCTACCTGCTGGCAAGGATCACGCTGCTGGTCACCCCGCTGGCCATCGCCGTGGCCGCGACCCTGTTCCTCGCCGCGCTGCTCGATCCGGTGCAACTGGCGATGCGCCGGCTACGACTGCCCGGCGCGCTCGCCGCCCTGCTCACCGTCCTGCTCCTGCTCGGCATCCTGGGCGGCGTCGGGGTGCTGGTGTGGAGTCTGACCGCCGACCAGTTCAGCGAGTTGGGCGACGAGTTGGGCCAGGGGCTGGAGCGCACCCGCGACTTCGTCACCTCCACCCTGCCGGTGACCGACGAACAGCTCGACGGGTTGCTCGCCCAGTTGCGTCAGGCGGTCAGCCAGCAGGAGGTGGACCCGGTCGCCAGCGCCCGCACGGTGGCTGAGGTGGTCGGCTCCGCCCTGCTCGCCCTGGTGCTGCTGTTCTTCCTGCTCAAGGACGGCCGGGAGATGTGGCACTGGACGTTGCGCCGGGCGGCCGGACGGAACCGGGAGATCGCCGCCGAGGCTGGTCGGGTCGGCTGGCGCACCCTCGGTTCGTACAGTCGGGGCACCATGCTGATCGCGGCCATCGACGCCATCGGCATCGGTCTGGCGCTGGTGCTGCTCGGGGTGCCACTGGCGTTCCCGCTGGCGATGATCACGTTCATCGGCGGGTTCGTGCCGATCGTCGGCGCCACCGTGGCCGGCGCGGTCGCGGTCCTTGTCGCACTGGCCGCCAACGGTCCCACCACCGCCCTGCTCACCCTGGCCGCCGTGATCGCCGTCCAGCAGATCGAGGGCAACCTGCTGGAGCCGCTGGTGATGAAGCGCCAGGTCCGGCTGCATCCGGTGGTGATCCTGCTCGCGGTGACCGCCGGCACCCTCGTCGCCGGCATCGCGGGAGCCTTCGTGGCGGTCCCGATCACCGCTGTCGCCTGGCGGGTGATCGACAGCGTGCAGCGTCAACGGCAGGCCGCCGCAGCTACCGCCGACTCGTCCGATCCACCCGAACCATCGACCCCGACCCCACCACCCTCCCGTCCGTCGCAGCCGCCACCCGAACCGGACCCCGAGCCCGCCTGACGGTGCCGCCAGCCGCTCGCCCACCGCGCCACGGGTTGCGGCGAGCCGAGCCGGGCTCTCATGACGCCCCACATACCGCAACCCGCGCCCACACGCCGGCCCGACAGCCCGAATTCCCGCATGTCGCGCCCGCAGACCGGGCGGGTACCGGGGCGACGGGTGCGTGTCCTACGCGGGGGTGGGGTGGGGGTGCAGGTGGTCGTGGAACCAGTCGGCGGCCGCCTCGGCGACCTGGTCCAGGGTGCCCGGCTCCTCGAAGAGGTGCGTCGCGCCGGGGATCACCCGTAGTTCGGCCCGGGACGTCAGCTGGCCGAGCGCCTGCTCGTTGAGGGTGATCACCTGCTCGTCGAGACCGCCGACCAGGAGCAGCGTGGCGGCGCGCACCTGGCCGAGCGCGGAACCGGCCAGGTCGGGACGACCACCACGGGACACCACCGCTCGTACCAGATCTGGCCGTTGCGCCGCGGCGACGAGCGCGGCGGCTGCCCCCGTGCTCGCGCCGAAAAGGCCGACCGGGGTCGCCCCGAACGGCCGTTCGGCGGCCAACCAGTCCACGATTCCGGCGAGCCGGTCGGCGAGCAGCCCGATGTCGAAACGCAGCTCGGCGGTGACCGCGTCCACCTCGTCCTCGGCGGGGGTGAGCAGGTCCACCAGGACCGTGCCGAGCCCACCACTGTTGAGCTGGTGAGCCACCGCCACGTTGCGCGGGCTGTGCCGGGAACTGCCACTACCGTGGGCGAACAGCACCGCCCCGACCGGCTCCGCCGGCACCAGCAGGTCGGCCGGGAGCAGCACCTCACCCGCCGGGATCGTCGCCGCTTCGGCGCGTACGTCCATCTCGCCCCCCAGTGGCTGTCTCACCCGCCCGGATACCCGGCCCGGCCGACAACACGCCCCGGTGGCCCTGAGGGTTTGCGCCGGGGGGTGCCGGGTAGCCGACGGGCGACCGCAGACGGACCGGCGTCACCGGCGCCCCCGACAGATCGCGAGGACCGTCATGGCGCATCACCAGCGTGAGCCCGTGCAGTCCGCCGCCGAACGCGAGCGGCGGGAACAGGACGACAAGCGTGGACGGGACTGGGCGGACGACGCGGCTCAGGCACGTTCGGCCGACGATCCCCGGGCGAGGACGCCGCACGACGCCACCGGCCACCCTTCGCAGGGCGAGCCGATCTGACGACGGCTCAGCCAGGTCAGGCCGGATTCTCCGGCAGCCGGAGCAGCGGCGCCCGGCCGGGTGCCTGCTCCGGCACCGGCAGGTCCGTACGCGGTGGCGGGTTCGGCACCGTCACCGGCTCGTCGCAGGTGACGCGCACCGGTTCGCCGTGGTGACGCAGCTCGATGACGGCGTCCGGCGCGGCGTGGTGCAGGGCGTACGTCGTGTCGTGGCCACGCACGTCGACCCGTAGTCGCATGCCGCACCACTGAAGCGAGAACGACAGGGCGTTGAGCCGGCTCGACAGGCGCGGCGCGAACGACAGCATCCCGTCATGGTCCCGTAGGCCGCCGAACCCGGCGACCAGCGCGATCCAGGCACCCGCGAGCGAGGCCATGTGCACCCCGTCGCGGGTGTTCTCGTTCAGGTCGTGCAGGTCCATCAGCGCGGCCTCGCGCAGGTAGCTGTGCGCCAGATCGGAGTAACCGACCTCCGCCGCCAGCACCGCCTGGGTGCAGGCCGACAGCGAGGAGTCGCGGACCGTACGCCGCTCGTAGTAGAGGAAGTTGCGCAGCTTCTCCTCGGCGGTGAAGGCGTCGCCACGCCAGTGCATGGCCAGCTCCAGGTCGGCCTGCTTGATCACCTGCTTGCGGTACAGATCGAAGTACGGATAGTGCAGCAGCAACGGGTACTTGTCCGGTGGGGTCTGCTCGAAGTCCCACTCCTGCAACCGGGTGAAGCCCTCCACCTGCTGATGCACCCGGAGTTCCTCGTCGTACGGGATGTGCATGGCCGCGGCGGCGTCCCGCCACGCGGCGGCCTCCTCGTCGGTGACCCGGAGGTGGAACGCCTCGTCGCGGTACCGCATCGCCACCTCGGCGGCGGTATGCAGATTCCGTTGAGCCATCAGGTTCGTGTAGATGTTGTCGTTCTTGACGGCGGTGTACTCGTCGGGACCGGTGACCCCGTCGATGTGGAAGTTGCCGGCGCGGTCGTGGTGCCCGAGCGAGCGCCACAGCCGTGCGGTCTCCACCAGCAGCTCCAGGCCGATCTCCCGCTCAAGTTGCCGGTCGGCGGTGACCAGTACGTAGCGGCGCAGCGCGTCGGCGATGCCGGCCGCGATGTGGAACGCGGCGGTGCCCGCAGGCCAGTACCCCGACGACTCCGGCCCCTCGATGGTGCGCCACGGGAAGGCGGCACCGGCCAGGTTGAGCGTCCGCGCCCGCTCCCGGGCCTGTTCCAGGGTGGAGAAGCGCCAGTAGAGCGCGTCCCGTACGGCGGCCGGGTGGGTGTAGGTGAGCACCGGCAGGACGAACATCTCGGTGTCCCAGAAGGCGTGCCCGTCGTACCCGGGCCCGGTGAGCCCCTTGGCCGAGATGGGCCGCCGTTCCGCCCGTGCGCCCGCCTGGAGCACGTGGAACAGGCCGAACCGGACCGCCTGTTGCACCTCCGGGTCCCCGTCCACCACGACGTCGGCGGCGTCCCAGAACTCGTCCAGGTACTCCCGCTGCTCGCGGACCAGGCCTTCCCAGCCGTCCAGCTTCGCCGCGGCCAACGCGGCACCGACCTGGTCACGCAGCGCCGGCAGCGACCGCCGGCTGGACCAGCCGTAGGTCAGGTACTTGACCACCTGGAGCTTCTGGCCCGGCGCCAGCACGCAGGCCACTGTGGTACGCACCCAGTCCTCGTACCCCTCGGAGCCGACGGACGTCCGGGCCGGCGACGTCACCTCGTGGTCCATGGCGGCGGCGACCCGCAGGCCGGAGACCTTTGTCTGATGGATCAGCAGCCCACCGGCGGGGGTGGTCAGCTCCTCCTCCGCCTGCAACGGCGACTCCAACACCGCGGCGACGCGCGGATCGCGGCTCTGCGGCGGCAACGTCTCGTTGGCCACCAGCTCCGACTGGATGATCAGCCGCAGCGGTTTGCCGTCGGCCACCTCCACCTCGTAGCGGATGGCGGCCACCGAGCGCTGCCGGAAGGAGACCAGCCTGGTGCTGTTCACCCGGACCTCGCGACCGGCCGGCGAGCGCCAGTGCAGTGACCGGTGCAGCGTGCCGGCGCGCATGTCGAGGATCCGCTCGTGGGCGAGCACCTCGCCGTAGCGCACGTCGAGCGGCTCGTCGTCGACCATCAGCCGGATGAGCTTGCCGTTTGTCACATTGACGATGGTCTGGCCGGATTCGGGAAAGCCGAACCCGGCCTCCGCGTACGGCAGGGGGCGCAGCTCGTAGAACGAGTTGAGGTAGGTGCCGGGCAACCCGTGCGGCTCACCCTCGTCGAGGTTGCCGCGCAACCCGACGTGCCCGTTGGACAGTGCGAACACCGACTCGGACTGGGCGAGCACGTCCATGTCCAGCCGGGTCTCCCGGACGTGCCACGGTTCGACCGGGTACGCCCGCTCCCGGATCACTCGGGCCGCCCGGCGTCGAGCAGGTCGGCGAGGTCGTCGACCACCACGTCGGCGCCGTGCGCGCGCAGCTCGTCGGCCTGGCCGGCCCGGTCCACGCCGACCACGTACCCGAAACCACCGGCCCGGCCGGCTTCGACACCGGCCAACGCGTCCTCGATCACGGCCGCCTTCTCCGGTGCCACGTCCAGCAGTTTCGCCCCGGCGAGGAAGGTGTCCGGGTGCGGCTTGCCGCGCAGTCCCTCGGCCCGGGCGGTGAGCCCGTCCACCCTGGCCTCCAGCAGCGGCTCCAGGCCGGCGGCGGCGACCACCTCGCGGCCGTTGGCGCTGGCCGTGACGACCGCCCGGCGCAGCCCCGCCGCAGCCACCGCCTTGAGGTACGCGACCGAGCCGGGGTAGACGTCCACCCCGATGGTGCGGATCCGCTCCAACACCAGGGTGTTCTTCTGGTTGCCGAGGCCGTGCACGGTCTGGGCGCCCGGCGGATCCTCCGGCGACCCCTCGGGCAGCGTGATGTCCCGCGAGGCGAGGAAGTTGCGTACCCCGTCGAGGCGGGGGCGGCCGTCGACGTAGCGGTGATAGTCCGGGCCCGGGTCGAACGGCCGGTAGGGCTCACCAGTGGTGGCCGACCGCCGGCGCAGGTAGTCGTCGAACGTCTCGGTCCAGGCGGCATTGTGCACCCGGGCGGTCTGCGTGAGCACACCGTCGAGGTCGAACAGAACAGCGGTCACGTGATCAGGCAGGCCGAGCATCGTATCAATCTATCCGCCGACGCGTACCGGCAAACGCACTTCCCCGGATACCGGCGCGGCGGCGTACGGGGTGCGGTCAGTCGGCCGCACCCACCTCGCCCAGCGTGGTCAGAGTCCGGCTGCGGAGTCGTACCTGCGCCGCAGATCGGCCATCTCGGATGCGCCGAGCGCCTCCTTCTCCGCCAACTCCGCGTACTTGGCCGGGAACATCTGATGCAGCCGGTCGATGAACCTGGTGTCCTCGGTGGCCTCGACCACCTGGATGCCCACCGGTTCGGTGGACATGTCCATGATCACGGGGCCGGCCAGTTTGACCGCCCAGTCCCAGGTGCGCCCCTGCTCGGCGACCCCGCAGAGGTGGAAGCCGTAGACCGTCTTCACGTCAGCGAGCACGGTGACGTCGGCCGGCTCGTAGCCGTAGACGTGGACTCCGCAGATCACCGCCGGCTTGACCTCCTCGCCGTTGGCCACCTGCTGGACCTCGTGCCCGGCGTGATTGTGCTGCTCCGGGTCGGCCTGCTCCAGCGTGGTACGCATCCGGTTGACGATCTGCCCGTGCAGATCCGGCGGCTCCGACTTCGAGCCGACCGAGTTGACAAGTACGACAGCGCCCGCCGACACCACCAGCAGGATCGCCGCCGCCCACACGTAGCGGTGCCGGAGCCACCCTGCGAAACTCTCCCGGGAAATCATGATCGCTTCTCACCTCGTCGCCGGTTCTGTGCGTTGCGGACCGCTGGGACGCCTCCCGGCAGGTCGGCGGTCGACCTTCTCGGTCGGCGCGAAGACAGATGCCGGTGATACGAACGGCGGAACACCGTGCCCGGGTAGGTGTGACCGTTGTGGTGCAGGTGGCCCAGCTAGGCGGCGCGCAGGCAACTGCCCGAGGTGCTGCGCTGCCGGCACTGCGTTGCTCCCGTTGCTGGCCGTGCTCAGCGCGTTTGCCCCCGCGCTGCGGCGATATGAGCCATTCCAGCACGCTTGGGCCCACCCCGGCAACATCGACGATCCTCAACGGTCCCGACGACGCCCTGAAGTCGATCATCGCCCGGCGCGGGACAGGCGCAGCCGTGCCGCATCACCCGCGATCCCCCCGCGCTGGACGGGCGCAGGATGTCGCATCACCCGCGATCCCCGCCCAGGACGGGCGCAGGATGCCGCATGTCGGGCGATCCTCGGGTCAGCAAGGCCCCACCTGCCGCATCCCGGGCGCTTCACCACGGCGGAAGAGGCCAAGATGCCGCATGTCGAGGCGGGCCGATGAGGCCGGGTGTCCGGTCCGAGCCGGCCGCGATGGGCTGCGGTCAGTTCGGGCGCAGGGTCCAGATGACAGTCATCTCCGCGGTGGGCTTGCCCGCCTCGGTGGCGATTTCCACGCGTACCGGAAATTCGGGTCGCTCGCCGGCCTCCAGCTCCGCGACCACCTCTGCCGGCGGCCGACCGAGCCGCGCCGTGGCCCGCACCGGGCCCATGGCGAGCTTGCGGTAAGCGATCTCCGCCCGCACGGCCAGCGGCGTGGCCCGGTCGAGCAGATGGCCGAACGCGGCGAGCACCACCGCACCGGAGGCCGTCTCCCCGAGGGTGAACATGGCCCCGGCGTGCGGACCACCGACGTGATTGTGGGTGGCCGGCGAGTCGGGCAGCCGGACCACCGCCCGGACCGAACCTTCCGCCTCCGGGGCCACCTCGACAAATTCGAAGCCGAGCGTACGGGCGAACGGCACCGCCTCAAGCATGCCGGCCGCCACCTGCCGCGAGTCGATGGTCATACCCAGACGCTACCCGCTGGTAACTTTGTCAGGCAAGACGCGATCCGTGGCAGTGCAGGTGTTCCGGAATCGGCGTGTCGGCCACCTGCACCGCCACGGATCGGGTCAGCGCCGGGTGGCGTACGCGAGGAAGGCGCGCCAGGTGTCGAGGGTGAAGGTGAGCGCCGGGCCCTGCCGGTCCTTGCTGTCGCGCACGCCCACCACGCCGGGCAGGTTGTCGGCGACCTCGACGCAGTCGCCCTGGTTGCCACTGCTGCGGCTGCTCTTGCGCCAGATCGCGCCGGTCAGGTCCATGATTCCGCCGCCTCCGAGATCATCTTGAGGGTGGCCCCGTGCGGCAGCGCCTCGGCCCGGACGGACTCCCAGTGCTGCCGCAGGGAGTTTACGTCCACAGTGCGCTCTGCGATGGTGCCCTTCAACTGGTTGTCCAGGTAGGCGAGGTCGTCGCCCTCGGAGGGCGTGGCGATCACGAAGGCGCCGTTGAGCCCGGGATAGGCACCGACGCCCCTGGGCACCACGTGCAGGTGCACTCGGGTCCGGTTGCCCACGGTCACCAGGTGCCGCAACTGCTCCCGCATCACCTTCGGGCCGCCGACCGGGCGCTCCAGCACCGTGTAGTCGAGCACCGCCACCAGCAGCGGCGGGTTCGGCCGGTCGAGCACCTTCTGCCGGTCGAGTCGGGCGGCCAGCGGCTGCTCCACCTGGTCGCCGACGAGGTGACTCGCGCCCTCGTAGAGCGCGCGGGCGTACTCCTCGGTCTGGAGCAGGCCGGGGACCACCAGCGGCTGGAAGCTGCACAGCGCGGTGGCCTCCTGCTCGATCGTCACCCACTCCCGGAACCACGGCATCAGGCTCTCCTTGAGGATCGCCTCCCGGATCCGCAGCAGCAGCCCCTCGCCGCCCAACGCCTCGTCGCAGCGCTGGGTGAACTCCTCCCGGGGTGCACGGCGACACTGCTCGACCGAGGCCACAAGCGACGCCGAATAGTTGATCTGCTCGCCGAGCGCCTCCTGGGAGAGCCCGGCCCTCGTCCGGAGCCGGCGCAGCTCACCGGCGAACAGTTCCAGCATGGGCATCCGATCCATCTGCACACCTCTGCACATCGGTGCCGACCGTGTCGTACGGCCGGGCTGGTAGGGCGCGATCGCCTTCCGAAGCTAGTGCCGCCCTCACCAGACTGTCACGTAACGGATACCCCGGGTTGCGGCAGATCGCGGGGTTTTCGTACCCGGGGTCCGTCCGGCCTCCCCCGCCGAGACGGACCCCGGACCCCATGGCGGCGAGTGGAGACAGTGGATCGGAGCGAATGGACATGAGCAGCCCTGTGCCGAGCCGGCCGGTGATCGGCCATCAGCTACCGCAGCCAGGCGGCGGACCAAGCCCGGACCGCCCTCGGGCATACCCGGCGCACGAGACACCGCACACCCCGCTGCGCCCACTGTGGTGCTGCCGGGCCTGCGGGCATCCGTGGCCCTGCTCGATGGCCCGCCTGCTGCTCAAGGTCGAGTACGGCCGCAACGAGATCGGCCTGTCGATCTACCTCTCCGGCCTGTTCTACGAGGCCACCCGCGACCTCTACCGGCTCAACCCCGACGACGGTCCCGCCCCACGCGACCTCTTCACCCGCTTCGTCGCCTGGTCCCCCTACCGCCGCCCTCTTTCGCCCCCGCCTCGATGATCGAGCGGGGGCAGGTCAGCGCCAGCCGACGTCGATGCGGTCGCCGCGATCGTCGAAGAAGTGCAGGGCGTCCATGCGAACCTGGACCGCGAGCGGGTGACCGGCGGTGACGGCCGGGTACGGCGCGAGCCGGACCGCGAGTTCGGCCGGGCGGCGGTGATGGCGGCCCGGGTCGTGCAGCACGCTTGTCCGGTTGCCGTTGCCCCCGGGCGTCGCCGACTCGTTTGTGGCCCTGCCCTTGATCCGCTGCATCACCTGGCCGAACCGGCGCAGGCCGCGCTGACCGGGCGGGGTTTCCGAGTCGACCGGCCCGCCGATGTCGTCCACCATGATGGCGGTCGCGCCGATGTCGAGGAAGGCCAGCGACTCGTGACCGTGGTGTTCCAGGTAACGGATCCGACCCTGGAGCACGTCACCGGGGGTGTCCGGCGCGACCGGGGTGAGCGCCTCGGCCCGCATCCCGACCACGATCCGCTCGCCGTGGTAGTGCGCCACGGACCGGCTGCGGATGTCGTCCCAGGGCAGGTAGAGCGCCTGTTCCCCGAGGGTGAGCGTGACGTAGCGGTCGAGGTGGACGTAGACCGACGCCTCCAGCAGGTTCATCCGGGGGCTGCCCAGGAACGCGGCCACGTAGAGCGTCGCCGGCCGGCCGTACACCTGGGTCGGCGTGCCCACGTCCTGCAGGACGCCCTTGCGCATGATGGCGACCCGGTCCGCCATGGTCAGCGCCTCGGCCTGGTCGTGCGTCACGTAGATGGTGGTGACCCCCAGCTCACGGGTCAGGCCGGAGATCTCCGCCCGCAGCTCCGCGCGCAGGCCGCTGTCCAGGTTGGACAGCGGTTCGTCCATCAGGAAGAGCCCCGGCCGGCGGACGATCGCCCGACCCATCGCGACCCGCTGCCGTTGCCCGCCGGAGAGCTGGCTGGGACGTCGGGCCAGCACGTCACCGATGCCGAGCGCGCTTGCCACATCGGTGACCCGCTCACCGCGCGGCGTCGGCTCGACACCGGCCAGCTTGAGCGGGAAGGCGATGTTGTCGTTGACGCTCATGTGCGGGTAGAGCGCGAAGTCCTGGAAGACCATCGCGATCTTCCGCTCCCGGGGCGGCAGGTCGTTCGCCAGCTCCCCGTTGAGCATCACCGCGCCGGAGGTCGGGTCCTCCAGACCCGCGACCATCCGCAGCACCGTCGACTTGCCGCAGCCGGACGGCCCGAGCAGCACCATGAACTCACCGTCGTTCACGTCGAGGTTGACGCTGTCGACCGCGACCGTGCCGTCCCGGAAGACCTTTGTGACATCCTTGAGCGCGACGGTGGTCACCGTCTCCTCCCCCACCTCGGTCCACGACACCCCGAATGACTGTGGCCAGGATCATGCGGATGGCACATCGGGTAAACGTGCCATGTTTGAATCGTGACAGACCTATTACGTTCCATCGATTAGCGGCGATTGGGCGGAACTTCCAACTCAGTCGAGGGTCTCGCCGAGGAACACCCGGCGTACCACCCGCTCGGCGGCGCGTCCGTCCTCCAGGGCGCAGAACCGCTCCCGGAAGCGCGCCCGGACCCGCTCGGCGTCGGGTGACCGCAGCGCACCTGAGCGGAACACGTCGAGCAGTTCGGTGAAGTTCCGGGCCACCGGGCCCGGCGGCTCGGCGGTGATGTCCAGGTAGACACCCCGGGTCAGCCGGTAGGCGTCCCAGTCGGGGGCGTAGATGACGATCGGTCGGTCCAGCACGGCGTAGTCGAACATCGCCGATGAATAGTCGGTGACCAGTACGTCCGCGGCGAGATACAGATCCTCGACGCGGGGATGGGCACTCACGTCCAGGACCCGACCACGGGCGGCCGGAGGTGGCAGCCTCCGGTCCCGGTCATGGAAGTAGTGGCTGCGCATCAGCAGCAGGCCGGCGGGGCCGAGCGCGTCGAGGAAACGCTCCGGGTCGAACGGCGGACGGTACCGGGGCAGATGCTCCCGATGGGTCGGCGCGTACAGCACGACCTGCTCACCGAGGCCGGCGTCGAACTCCGCGCGCAGCCGCAGCACGTCCTCGGCGGTCGAGGTCACCAGCCGGTCGTTGCGCGGGTATCCCACCTCCAGGGTGGTGTACCCGGCCGGATAGGCGCGTTCCCACATCTGGGTGGAGAAGCTGTTCGAGGTGACGCTGAAGTCCCACCGGTCCACCCGGCGCAGCAGCCCGGCGAAGTCCATCCCGCCCGCACCCAGCGGATAGCGCTGCTGGTCCAGCCCCATCACCTTGACCGGGGTGCCGTGGTGGGTCTGCACGTGCACGGTGCCGGGCCGCTTGCGCACCGAGTCCGGGAAGTTGACGTTGTTGATCAGCCATCGGGCCCGCGCCAGCGCCCGGTGGTACGCGGCGGTGCCCGCGACCACGTACTCGACGCCCTCGGGCAGGGTGTGCACCCGATCCCGGCGGACGATCCACACGCCACGGACCTGCGGTGCCAGCCGGCGGGCCGCCTCGTAGATGGCGGCCGGATTGCAGGTGTAGCCGCGATACCAGTACGCCGCGTAGACGGCCAGGTTCTCCTCCACCGGGCGGCGCCGCTCGGCCCGCTGGTACTGGCGCAGCACCACGTCACGGGCCCGCCGCACGCCGAGCCGGGCCGGCGGCAGCACCCGGCGGCGGGTCCCGTGGGCAACCCGCCGGACGGTCTCCCCCGCCCGGCTCGCGGTCCGCAACGCGCTGAACGTACGCCACCGACCGGCCGCCACCAGCCGGTGCTTGAGCCCCGCCACCCCGCCCGGCACCCGATGCCCCTCGGGCGGCCGGAACCGGGCGTGCTCGATGGCGACCCGGGCGAAGAAGGTCGGCCGCAGCTCGGGCCCGATCCGGTCGCCGTTACCGAGCACCACCAGGTAGTGCCACATCATCCGCTCGAAGATCTCCGGCCGAAGTTCCTCGGCCCCGAGCCGGTCCAGTTCCCGGAACACCCGGTGCCACTGCTCGAACACGTCGAAGTGGCGTTCGCCGCGGGTCCTCGTGATCGCCCCCGCCCGCCGCTGCCGGTAGTTCACACAGACCAGGTCCAGCACTCCGATACGGTCGGCGGCCAGCAACGTCGGATAGCTGAAGGAGACGTCCTCGTACCAGCCGGGTGCGAAGCGCAGCCCCACGTCGGCCAGGAACTGTCGACGGACCAGCCGGTTCCACGCCGTGTGCAGCAGTTTCACCGTCTCGGGCCGCTCAGCCAGCCGGAACGTGACCGGCCCGGGCGGGACGGGGAAGACCTCGGCCATCGCGCTGCGGCTCACCGTGTCGTCCCAGTGCGCGCGTACGTGGTCGACGATCAGCACGTCCGGCCGGGTCTCGCGTAGTCGGGCGGCCACCTCGACCAGGCAGTCCGCTGTCAGCCAGTCGTCGCCGTCGACGAACCAGACGTACTCGCCGACGGCCCGGTCCAGCCCCACGTTGCGAGCCGGGCCGAGCCCGACGTTGCGGTCCAGGCGTACGGCCGTCACCCGGTCGTCGCGGTCGGCGTACTCGGCGAGGATGTCTCCGCTGCCGTCGGGCGAGCAGTCGTCGACTCCGATCACCTCGATGTCGGCGACCGGTTGGGCGAGGATCGAGTCCAGGCACTCCCGCAGGTAGCCCTGCACCCGGAAGGCCGGGACGACGAAGCTGATGAGCGTCATCGTCCCGGCCCCTCCTCAGCGCGTCGCGCGACCTCCCGCAGCCGCCGGCACCTGCGCGGCGCGTACCGGCCGGACCACCCAGGCCAGCACCACGCTCGCCACGAACAACACCAACAGGTAGATACCGAGTGTAGCTAGACCAATACTCACGATTCCGGCGATCGCCGTCAGGGCCAACACCGCCGAGCGCCCCTCCCAGCCGAGCGTGGCCGTGTGCAGCGGTGGTGCGGGCTGCCGCTTCTCCAGCCGGGCGACCAGGTCGTAGTGGTGCAGGGTGAGCACGAAGACGTACCCGAAGATCAGCCAGGGCGGCGCGCCGCCGATCACCCCGACAGCGATGGCGAACAGGTACTCACCGGCCCGCAGCGCGGCCGGCACCAGCCAGTCCAACGGCCCGTTGTGTGCCGCCCCCGACCCGGCCGCAGCGACCAGCAGGACCAGCAACACCACCGGCACCGCCGCCCAGTGCAGCCACCCGGACGCGGCGCTCCCGCTACCCGGAACCTCCACCAGCGTCACCAGCAGCAGCACCGCCGAGCCGAACGCCGCAGCCGTCGCGAGCAGCAGCGGCCCCGGTCGCCGCAGCACCGGCAGCCGGGCGGCGAGCGGACCGTCGTCGCGATGCAGGGTCGCGTCGAGCGTGTCCAGCACCGGCACCCACATCCAGCGTGCCCGCAGCGTACGCAGCCCACCGGTGTACGCGAACGCCAACAGGCCCCAGGTCAGCACCGCCAGCAGGGCGACCCGCTGGTCGAAGAGCGCCACGGCCAGCGAGATCAACGCCCACCGTTCCCCGATCGGAAAGACCACAGTGCGCTTCAGCCAGTAGGACACCGAACCGGTGTCCGCCTGCACCCGGGTCGACGCCGCATTGAGCCGGTCGCCGATCCCGCCGCCACCGGCGCCGACGGTCTTCGGCCGGCGGGCCGCCTCGTCGTGCAGCACGCCGTACCACGCGTCGGTCATGTGCCGCACGGTCTGCATCGTCATCGCGGCGATGGCCAGCGCCCAGCCGTACCGGAACCCGGCCGCCGTCGCGCCCCACCCGAGGCCGGCGTAGACCAGGTACTCCTTCGCCCGGTCGGCCATGGTGTCCAGCCAGCCGCCCCAGGCACTGAAGTTGCGGGTGTACCGGGCCAACTGCCCGTCCACGCAGTCCAGCACGAACCCGAGGTAGAGCAGCACCGCGCCGACGACGAGCAGCGGCCGGCCACCGGCGGCGAACATCGCCGCCGCGGCCACCGCGAAGGCCACCGAGACCATGGTCACCGCCGTCGGGCTCAGTCCCAGCCGGGCGCAGACCTTTGTGACGTACGGCGACCAGGTACTGACGAAGTAGGTGGTGAAGAAGTCGTCCTTCTCCTTCACCGACAGCCGCAGCTCGGCCCGGTCCTCGTCGACAGCGGCCACCGCCGCCTCGGCTCGGGCCAGGCCGGTGGCGTCGTCGACCCGGTGCGCGACGAGCAGGCGTACCCGGTGCGCGAAGACCAGCGCGCCCTGCCCGGTGAGTGCGGCGAAGAGCTGGTCCACGACGGGACCTGCCGCCCCGTCCGGGCGGGCGACCTGTCCAGCCGGCTCGAAGAGGTCGACCGCGACGGCTCCGGCCGGTAGTCGACCGGCGGCGACCGCGCGGGCCGCCGCCACCAGCGCCGGTACGTCCTCCCGGCCGACCCGCACCGCACCGCCGAAGATGCCGGTGGCCGCACCGTCCGCCAACTGTTCGGGGCGGCCCGCCTCGACCACCTGGCCGCGCTCCTCGCGCAGCACCGTCAGCCCGTCGGTGGGCGGGTCGGTGAGCACCAGCGCCACTGTCGGTCCGACCGGGCTGGTCACCAGGTGCCGCAGTACGGCCGTGTGCGCGACCAGGTCGACCCCGCTGACCACCACCGGACCGTTGGCCGACCCGGCCAGGTCGGCCAGCTCGTCCAGATCGGCGGCCATCCGTACCTCGGTCGCGCCGGCCCGGCGCCACTGGGCGGCCAGCCGTTCGCCGATCGTCTCGCCGGTACCCGTCGGCAGGCTCGCGGCCGGTGATCCGGCGGCGAGCACGATCGCGAGGGTCACCGGGGGACCGCGTCGTGGTACGCGTCAAGCGCCTCGGCGATCGTGCCGTCGACGCTCAGCCGGCCCGCGTCGAGGAAGAGCCCCCGACGGCAGAACCGGGTCAGATCCTTTTCGTTGTGTGACACCAGCACCAGAGTGCGCCCCTCCCCGAGCAGACGATCGATTGTCGTGTAGCACTTCTTGCGGAACTCGGCGTCGCCCACCGCCGTCACCTCGTCCATCAACAGGATCGGGTGCGGCAGGTGAGAGATGATCGCGAAACCGAGCCGCACCTTCATGCCGGACGAGTAGTGCCGTACCGAGGTGTCGATGGCCCGTTCCACCTGCTCACCGGCGAACGAGACGATCTCGTCGAAGTGCCGTTTCAGATAGCCCGACGACAGCCCGTGCAGGCCGCCCACCAGGTACAGGTTCTCCCGCCCGGTCAGATCGTTGGAGAATCCGGCGGAGAGTTCCAGCAGTGGTGCCACGTCACCGGAGACCCGGATCCGCCCCTCGTCGGGGATCAGCACCCCGGCGATCAGCCGCAACAGGGTGCTCTTGCCGGTGCCGTTGCGGCCGATCACCCCGACGGTCTCCCCCGGCGAGATCGAGAAGGAGACGTCGCGCAGCGGCCAGAACCGGCCGTCGGAGGCACCCCGCGTACCCCGGTGGATGAACAGCTCCCGCAGCCGCAACTGCCGGCGGCGGTTGCGGACGAACCGGATGCCGAGCCCCTCGGCCTCAATGATCGCCTCACCCATCAGAGTTCCTTGAGCACTGCGGGTTCGAGCCGGCGGAACGCCCACCAGCCGGCCACGAACAGCAGCACGCTGATGCCGACGGTGGTGGCGAGCAACCGGGCGCCCGGAAACTCGTCCGGATACCAGACGGCGTGATGCAGCTGGAAGATGCCGACAAGCGGGTTGAGTTCGTAGGCCCCCTTGAGCCAGCCCGGCAGGCCGGAGTCGCGGACCAGGCTCAGCGGATAGATGATCGGCGTGGCGTAGAAGAGCACCCGGATGACCAGGCGCATGAACCGCTCCACGTCCCGCATCAGCACGTTGAACGCCGACAGCAGCAACGCCAGCCCGATCAACAGGATCGCCTGCACCAGCACCGCCAGCGGCAGGGCGAGCAGCGACCAGCCCGGTTCGATCCGGCCCTGCACCGTGTACCAGATCGCGATGGCGGCAAGGATCGGCAGTCCGGCGGCGTACTCGGCGAAGCGGCCGACGACGCGGCCGATCGGGAAGACCTGCCGGGGCACGTTCATGGTGGTGATCAGCCGGGACTGACCGGTAAGTGCGTGGGTGGCCTCGCTCAACGCCGAACTGGTCCACATCCAGGCGAAGATCCCGGTGATCAGGAACAGCGGGTACGACCCGGCCGCCTCGCCGAGATGCCGGTTGGTGTCGCGGGAGTAGAGCACGCCGAAGACGAACCAGTAGATCGCGCCCATGCCCAGCGGCTCGATCAACGACCAGAGGTAACCCAGCACCGACTGCTGGTACTTGACCGCCAGGTCGCGTCTGACCAGGATGCGCAGCGAATTTCGGTGCGACCACAACGCCCCGACGCCAGAGGTCACCGCCGTCTCCTGCCTGGTAAGAGCCTCGACCAGGACCCGCCTCGCCTCCACCGCCCCACTGCCGGTCGCCCTGAACGGACGACAGGTTAGCAGCCGGTGAACGCTGCCCGACGAGCGCTCAGCACTCGATCACGTTGACGGCCAGGCCACCGCGCGCCGTCTCCTTGTACTTCACCTTCATGTCGGCGCCGGTCTCCCGCATGGTCTTGATGACCTTGTCGAGCGAGACGGCGTGCACCCCGTCGCCGCGCAGCGCGAGCCGGGCGGCGGTGATCGCCTTGATGCTAGCCACCGCGTTGCGCTCGATGCACGGGATCTGCACCAGGCCACCGACCGGGTCGCAGGTCAGACCCAGGTTGTGCTCCATGCCGATCTCGGCGGCGTTCTCCACCTGGGCCGGCGTGCCGCCAAGCGCCTCGGCCAACCCGGCGGCGGCCATCGAGCAGGCCGAGCCGACCTCGCCCTGGCAACCCACCTCCGCGCCGGAGATCGACGCGTTCTCCTTGAACAGCACCCCGATGGCGCCGGCCGCCAGCAGGAACCGCACCACCCCCTCGTCGGAGGCGCCCGGCACGAACCGCGTGTAGTAGTGCAGCACCGCCGGGATGATCCCGGCCGCCCCGTTCGTCGGCGCGGTCACCACCCGTCCGCCGGCCGCGTTCTCCTCGTTGACGGCCAGCGCGAACAGCGTCACCCAGTCCATCACGTGCAGCGGATCCCCCACCGTGCCCGTGACCGGTCCGGCGGGCGCGGCTGCGGCCGGGGTGTGCGGGCCGCCGGTCAGGCCGGCGGCGTCAGCCTCCAGGCTGCGACGCAGTTCGGCGGCGCGGCGCCGCACCTTCAGGCCACCGGGCAGGGTGCCGTCCCGGGTGCAGCCGCGCTCGACGCACTCCCGCATGACCCGCCAGATGTCGAGCAGCCCGGCTCGGACGTCCGCCTCGGACCGCCAGGACACCTCATTCGCGAGCATGACCTCGCTTATCGAGAGCCCGGTCGCGGCGGTCACGTCGAGCAGTTGTGCGCCGGTGAGGAACGGGTACCGGACCGGGGTGCTGTCCGGCTTGATCCGGTCCGCGCCGGCCGCCGCCTCGTCCACCACGAACCCGCCACCCACCGAGTAGTAGGTACGCCTGCGCACCTCCGCCCCGCTCGCGTCGTACGCCGAAAAGATCATCCCGTTCGGGTGGTACGGCAACGACCGGCGGCGGTGCAGCGTCAGGTCCCGCTCCGGGTCAAAGTCGATCTCGTGCGTGTCGAGCAGGGACAACCGGTGTTCCGCCCGGATCCGGCCCACCCGCGCCTCGACGCCGTCCGTGTCGACCGTCTCTGGGGCCGCACCGGCCAGGCCGAGCAGCACCGCCCGGTCGCTGCCGTGCCCGTGCCCGGTGGCGCCGAGGGAACCGAACAGCTCGGCCCGCACCTGGGCGGTGTCGGTGAGCAGACCATCGGCCTTGAGCCCGGCGACGAAGGTACGCGCCGCCCGCATCGGCCCCACCGTGTGCGAGCTGGACGGCCCGATACCCACACTGAACAGGTCGAACACGCTGATCATGACTGTGCCTTCTCGCCGTCGCCGGTGTTACCGGTCAGCGGCCGGTCATGGTCGGCTCCTCGCTGCGGAGCCGGCCCGGTCATGGCCGGTACCCGGTACGGTCCGGCCCTGGTGGCGCCCGGGTGAGGGCGTCCGACCGGCGAGCCTACCCCCTGATCCCGGTGGTAGGCGTCGTCCGGAGCCCACGCGGGTAAGCACCTACGGGTCAGCGGGATGACCTTCCTCCTCGGGACCGAGGGCAGGACGGCCATCCGTCCCTAGCGTTGATTCCAGCAGCGGCGAAACGCCGCAGAGGGGAAGTACGACGATGAGTCGCAAACTGGTCCGCCCCCGCGAGGGGCGCATGTTCGCCGGGGTCTGCGCCGGTCTGGCGCGGCGGTTCGGGACGTCGGCCGGGTTGATCCGGCTGCTGTTCCTGCTGTCGCTGCTCCTGCCGGGCACCCAGGTGATCGTCTACCTGGCACTCTGGATCATCATGCCCAACGAGGACCGCCACCTGGTCGCCGGTCGCTGAGGCACCCGCCACCGACCGGGCCTGCCTCCGGTGGCGGGTGACCGGTCGGTCAGGGGGCGACGTAGCTGACGCTCACCTGCTCGAAGCCGAGCGAGCGGAGCAGCCCCTCCAGCATCTTGCGGGTGTTCTCCTCGGCCCGAGCGCTCAGGCCGCTGTCCCGGGCCGCTGCGGTGATCCGATCCTCGGCCAGCCGGTAGACCTCCTGCTGCCGGTTCGGGTCACCGCCGATCAGGTCGCCGACCCGGTTGAGCAGGCCGCGCTCCTCCGCGAAGACGTAGCTCTTCTCCAGGTCGAGGTTGGTCTCGCCCAGTTGCGGCGCCGGCAGCTTGATCTCGACCGACTTCCCGTCGGCCGACTGCACGATCGCCCCCTCGGTGAGGGTGCCGAAGTCGACGTACGCCTCGACGCTGCCCGACCCGACGAACAAGGTCCGCTGGTTGAGCAGCCAGTCCGGCACGTTACGCCGATCGTTCTGCAGGTCGACCACGACCTGGAAGTTGCCCTCGGCGGCCACGTAACGGCTGAGATCCTGCATCGACTCAAGCAGCGCGGGCTGAGAGCGGTCGGTCTGCTCCTTGGTGAACGGGTTGCGGAACTCGGGCAGGATCCCGGTGGTCTGCACGCCGAGCAGCACCACCACCGCGAGCGCCGCGGCGCCGAGCACCCAGAGCAGGGCACGGACCGCTGCGCCACCTGACTGCGGGGGCTGCGGTGGTGCGTCCGGGGCGTCCGTGAGCACATCGCCCTGGTCGGCAAACCTGCTGGTGGGCTCGTTGATGTCGCCGTCGCGTGCCATCGCCCTCACCGTCCTCGTCAGACGCGGTCTCTGGTGATGACGGTAAGCCCAACCTACGACAGCCGCTCGCCGAGTCCGTCAGATGGCGCGGGCCGGGTTCAGGTGAACGCCGAGACGCCGGTGAGCCGCTGCCCGACGACCAGCTGGTGGATCTCCGAGGTGCCCTCGTAGGTCAGCACGCTCTCCAGGTTGTTCGCGTGCCGCATCACCGGGTAGTCACCGGAGACCCCGTTGGCGCCGAGGATGGTCCGGCACTGCCGGGCGATGGCCAGCGCCTCCCGTACGTTGTTCAACTTGCCGACGCTCACCTGCTCGGGGCGCAGCTTTCCGGCGTCGGCCAGCCGGCCGAGCTGGAGAGCCAGCAGGTAGCCCTTGTTCCACTCGACCGCCATGTCGGCGAGCTTCGCCTGGGTGAGCTGGAAGCCGGCCAGCGGCCGACCGAACTGGGTACGGGTCGTCGCGTACGTCAGAGCGGTCTCCAGGCAGTCGCGGGCCGCACCGAGAGCACCCCAGACGATGCCGTGCCGGGCCTCGGTCAGGCAGCTCAACGGCGCCTTCAACCCGGTCGCGTCGGGCAGCTGGGCGTCCGCCGGCAGCCGGACGTCGTCGAGGGAGATCTCCCCGGTCAGCGAGGCGCGCAGCGACATCTTCCGGGCGATCTCCCTGGCCGTCACCCCCGGCGTGTCCATCGGTACGGCGAAGCCCCGCACGCCGGAGTCGGTGCGCGCCCAGATCACCGCCACATCGGCGATCGGCGCGTTGGTGATCCACATCTTGCTGCCGTTGAGCACCCAGTCGTCGCCGTCGCGCCGCGCCCGGGTGGCCATCGACGCCGGATCGGAGCCGTGATCCGGCTCGGTCAGCCCGAACGAGCCGATCGCCTCGCCGGCCGCCATCGCCGGCAACCAGCGCTCCTTCTGCTCCTCGCTGCCGTAACGCCAGATCGCGTACATGGCCAGCGAACCCTGCACCGAGACCAGCGACCGGACACCGGAGTCACCGGCCTCCAGTTCCAGGCAGGCCAGCCCGTACGCGACGGCCGTCGAGCCGGCGCAGCCGTACCCGGTCAGGTGCATGCCGAGCAGGCCGAGCTTGCCGAACTCGCGGGCCAGTTCGCGGGCCGGCACCTGGCCGGCCTCGTACCAGCCGGCGACGTGCGGGCGTACCAGGTCGTCCACCACCTGGCGCACGACGGCGCGGATCTGTCGCTCGTCCTCGGTCAGCGACGCGTCAAGGTCGAGCAGGTCCACCTGGGTCACTCGACCGCCTCGGCGAGCACGAACACCCGGGCGTGGATCTGGTTGCGCTGTTGCAGCGCGGCACGCAGTGCCCGGTGCAGGCCGTCTTCCAGGTAGAGGCCACCGTTCCACTGCACGACGTGCGGGAACAGGTCACCGTAGAAGGTGGAGTCCTCGGCGAGGAGTTTGTCCAGCGCCAGCTCGCGCTTGGTGGTGATGAGCTGATCCAGACGCAGCGGACGGGGCGGGATCTCCGCCCACTGCTTCAGGGTCAGGTTGTGCTCTGGATAGGGACGTCCGTCCCGGACCGCTCTGAAGATCACGACGGCACGCTCCCCTCCCCCTGGCCGGGTCGAACCACGACGCCGGGCCGCGTCGCGGCACAACGCCGCGACCTGCGGCGCCGATGACCGTGCCAGCGTAGCCCGACCCCGCACCCCACGTTCTGCTCCCTGATGCCAGTTTCGCCACCGGTCGTCCGGTTCTCAACCGGACGAAACCACCGGTTCGGGTCAGCTCCACCGCCCCCGCCGGACCACCTCGTCCACCGGACGACGGCCGCGACGCAGCGAAGGTGACCGGTGGTCGGGGGCTCGATAACCGATAGTGAGGGCACCGATCGGGTGGTACGCCTCCGGCACACCGAACGCCTCACGGTAGGACTCCAACCGCTGGGGCGGGATGCCGAAGAAACACGAACCCAGCCCCTCGTCCACCGCGGTGAGCATCATCAGCAACGCGGCGAAGCCGGTGTCGACGTACCAGTAGGGCACCGGCCAACGATCCGTCGACCGGTCCGCCCACCCCTTGTCCGGCTCGGCGTACCGCTCCAGGTAGACCGAGCGGTTGGCGTGCGGCACCACGACCAGCGGCGCCCGGCGCATCCCGGTGAGCCACCGCTCCATCCCGCCGCCCTCCGGGGTGCTGGCCGCCCAGAAGCGCTCCCGGTCCTCCGGTGACTCCAGCACCAGAAAGCCCCAGCCCTGTGAGAACCCGGCTGACGGGGCGCGCACCGCGTGCTCCAACAGCCGCTCCAGCACCTCCGGCGGGACCGGCCGGTCCGGGTCGTAGTTGCGCACCATCCGGCGTCGCCGGACCACCTCCGCGAACTCCACGCCGCACTCCTCCACTTGCCCCGCCCGGTAGGTGACCGGACGCTCAGACACCCGGCCGGATGCCCCAGGTCCCGCGCCAGATGTCGCCCGGTGCCAGGGTGATGAGATCCCGACCGGATCGGAACGCGTCCGGCGGGCAGGTCATCGGCTCCACCGCCACCGAGCGGCGGAACCGCTCGCCGGTGAGCGTGTCGCCGGTGAAGACCTGCCACCAGCCGAACTGGTCGTCCGCCCAGATCCGCAGCCCGGCCGATGTGTCCGGCCCGGTCAGCGTCACCGAGGAGCCACCGTCGGCGTCCCGGGTCACCTGCCCGAAGGCGAGGTCCAGCACCGCGTCGCCGATGCGCCGCGGCTCGGTGTAGTCGTATTCGGTACCGGCCACCACTGCCGCACCTACCGGCAGCAGCCGACCGTCCAGCATCAGCCGGGTCCGGCCGGGCACCCGCAGTGCGATGTCCTCCACCGACACCCCCGGCAGCCGCAGGTACGGGTGCACGGAGAAGCCGAAGGGCGCCACCTCGGTGCCGATGTTCGTGACCTCGTGCTCGGCACGCAGCCCGTCGGCCCCCACACTCCACCTGGTACGCAGCCGCAGCGGCCACGGGTACCCGGGCTGCGGCAGCAGGTCGTAGCCGACCGTGACCTCGTCCGGTCGCTGCTCGATCAGCTGCCACGACGCCCAGTTCACCAGGCCGTGGATAGCGTTGTGCCGCTCCGGCTCGGTCAGGTTCAGCTGCCGCGCCTGGCCCCCGAAGGTGTAGACGCCGTCGCGGATCCGGTTCGGCCAGGGGGCGAGCACCTGCCCCGCTGAGCCCGGGCACACCTCGTCGGTGGCGTACCCGTCGAGATGCTCGACCCCGTCCTGGCGGTAGGCGCGGAGCCCACCGCCCACCTCGACGATCACCGCCTCGTGACCGGCGGCTGAGATGCTCCACTGCGCTCCCGACAGGGGAAGCGGATCGCGGCTGTCCATGTCGCCAGACCCTAGCCGTCGGCGCCGTTGTTCGCTCGTCACGGTCGGCGGCCCTCGCCGTGATCGTGCTCGCCGTCCCCGGTCGGTGGCCGGTAGCGGGTCAGCGCCGGGAACGCCACGGCGAGCAGCACCGCGAGCACCGCCGCCGCGACACCGCCACCGACCCAGGCCACCCCACTGCCGAACCCGGCCGCCATCGCACCGGCACGCAGATCGCCCAGGCGCGGACCGCCGGCCACCACCACTGTGTTGACGCCCTGTAGCCGGCCGCGCATCCGGTCCGGTGCGTAGATCAACAGCATCGACTGCCGTACCACCGAGCTGACCAGGTCGGCGGCGCCGGCCAGCACCAGCAGTACGACCATCAGCCAGAGCTGGCCGGCCAACCCGGCCAGCGCCACCGCGACACCCCAGCCCACCACGGCGAGCACCAGCACCAGCCCCTGCCGGCGTACCCGGCCGATCCAACCCGAGACCAGGCCGGCGAGCAGCGAGCCGATCGCGATGGAGCTGTAGAGCCAGCCCACCGCCGCGCCGCCACCGAACCGTTCGGTCGCCACCTCGGGGAAGAGGGCCCGGGGGAAGGCGAACACCATCGCGATCAGGTCGATGGCGAAGGAGAGCAGCAACACCGGACTGCCGGCCAGGTACCGGACCCCGTCGACGATGCTGCGCAGCCCCGCCTGCCGGGGCCCGCCGTCCGGATCGGGCTCCGGCGGCATGGCCGGTAGCCGCAGTGCCGCCCAGACCAGCGCGGCGAGCAGCGTCGCGTCCACCGCGTACGCGACAGGCAGGGCCACCCCGAGGTCCCAGATCGCCAGGATCAGGCCGGCGGCCAGCGGTCCGAGCACCGCTGTCGCCATCGCGGTGGTGAAGTTCAACGTGGTGGCCGCGGGCACCAGCTCGGTCGGGACCAGCCGGGCCACGAGCGCCCCACGGGCCGGACCGGCGATCGCGAACGACACCGAACTCAATGCGACAAGGGCCAGCAGGAGAACCGGGCTACCGACGCCGAGCAGCGCCTGGGCCAGCAGTCCCAGCACAGCCACCCAGAGCAGGACGGAGCCGCCCAGCAGCACCCGCCGCCGGTCGATGGCTTCGGCGACCGCGCCGCCCCAGAGCCCGAAGACCAGCAGCGGCACGAAGGCGGCGATGCCGAGCAGACCGACCCAGAGGGAGTCCTCGGTGAGCGCGTACATCTCCACCGGAACCGCGACGGCGGTGAACTGGAAACCGAACATCGCGATGGCGTTGCCGAGCCAGAGCCGCCGATACGATGGCACCCGCAGCGGACGCAGATCGATCGCCCAGCGGCGCTGCTCGCGCGGCCGGTCGGTGCTGCCGACGGTCACGGTGCCAGCCGCTCCACGACCCAGCCCGCACCGGTACGGCGGAACCGGAGCCGGTCGTGCAGCCGGCTCGCGCGGCCCTGCCAGAACTCGACCGAGTCGGGACGCACCCGCAGCCCGCCCCAGTGCGGCGGAGCGGGGATCGGGTCCACGTCGGCGAAGCGCTCCGCCGCGGCCCGGTACGCGTCGTCGAGGGCAGCCCGGTCCGGCAGCACCGACGACTGGGCGCTGGCCCAGGCACCAAGTTGCGAGCCGCGTGGTCGGCTGGCGAAGTACGCCTCCGTCTGCGCCCGGTCGAGTCGTTCCACCGGACCGGCGACGATCACCTGCCGCTGCATTGGAAACCAGGGAAAGAGCAGACTGGCGTACGGGTTGGCGGCCACCTCGGCGCCCTTGCGGGAACCGTAGTTGGTGAAGAGGACGAAACCCTCCGGGTCGTACCCCTTGAGCAGCACCGTCCGCGCGCTCGGCCGCCCGGCGGCGTCGGCGGTGCCGAACACCATGGCGTTCGGCTCGGGCAGCCCGGCGGCGACCGCGTCGGCGAACCACCGGTCGAACTGGGCGTGCCAGTCGGCGGCCAGTTCGCTCTCCGTCAGGCCGGACTCGGCGGCGTACTCGTGCCGCATACCGGCCGGCGCCGGTGTGTCCCCCATCACGTTCCCGTTCCTCCCCCGTCGGGCCGGTACGCGCCCGGCGACCAGCCCGTCCGGCCCAGTCTTATCGGTGCCGGGAGGGGCCCGGCAAGCGGGATGTCGCCAGCAGCACATCGACAGCGTCTCGCGCACCCGGTCACCAGCAGGCAAGATGTCACGAACACATCCCTGAGGGTCGCCTAAGGCGCTCACCCGGCCGGGGCCGGGACACCGAGCCCGGGCGGGCGCACCGACCACACACCAGGAGCAGTGAGATGGCCGATTTCAAACCCGGACTTGAGGGCGTCGTAGCCTTCGAAACCGAGATCGCCGAGCCCGACCGCGAGGGCGGTGCGCTGCGCTATCGCGGGGTCGACATCGAGGACCTGATCGGCCAGGTCTCCTTCGGCAACGTCTGGGCGCTGCTTGTCGACGGCCGCTTCGGCCCGGGCCTGCCGCCGGCCGAGCCGTTCCCGGTGCCGGTGCACTCCGGCGACATCCGGGTCGACGTGCAGTCCGCCGTCGCCATGCTCGCTCCGTACTGGGGCCTGCATCAGCTGCTTGACATCTCCGACGAGCAGGCCCGCGAGGACCTCGCCCGGGTGTCGGTCACCGCTCTCTCCTTCGTCGCCCAGTCCGCTCGCGGGCTCGGGCTGCCGGCGGTCCCGCAGAAGGAGATCGACAAGGCGGAGACGGTCGTCGAGCGTTTCATGAAGCGGTGGCGCGGTGAGCCGGACCCCCGGCATGTCAAGGCCGTCGACGCCTACTTCATCTCGGCCGCCGAGCACGGCCTGAACGCCTCCACCTTCACCGCCCGGATCGTCGCCTCCACCGGCGCGGACGCCGCCGCCTGCATCTCCTCAGGCATCGGCGCGCTCTCCGGCCCGCTGCACGGCGGCGCGCCGTCGCGGGTGCTCAGCATGCTGGAAGCGGTCGAGCGCAGCGGTGACGCGGAGGGCTACGTCAAGGGGGTGCTCGACCGGGGCGAGCGGCTGATGGGCTTCGGCCACCGGGTCTACCGGGCCGAGGACCCGCGCGCCCGGGTGCTCCGCCGCACCGCCAAGGAGCTGGGTGCTCCGCGTTTCGAGGTCGCCGAGGCTCTGGAGAAGGCCGCCCTCGCCGAGTTGCAGGCCCGCCGGCCGGACCGGGTGCTCGCCACGAACGTCGAGTTCTGGTCCGCCGTGGTGCTCGACTTCGCCGAGGTGCCGGCGCACATGTTCACCTCCATGTTCACCTGCGCCCGGATGGGCGGCTGGAGCGCCCACATCCTGGAGCAGAAGAAGCTCCAGCGGCTGGTCCGGCCCTCCGCCCGCTACGTGGGCCCGGGCACCCGCAAGCCGCATGAGGTTGACGGCTGGGACGCCGTCCCGCACGACGTCTGAGATGCAGCGAAAGGGCCCCTCCGCCAAATGGCGGAGGGGCCCTTTCCGACTCGCTCGGGCAGCAGGCCAGGTCAGGTGGTTGTGGCGGACGCCTCAGGGTTCAGGGTGGGACCAGCGCCCGGACCGGCGGGGACTGGTGGGAGGATGAAGTCCGGCAGCGCTGCCGGACGGGCTCCGACCCGGCGGCAACGCCGTGCGACCACGCACGCGCCCGCCGTCGGTCCACGCCCATTCTGCTCACCCGGGCCCCGACCCATGCGGAAGGATCTTGAACACCGTGGCTGACGCACCGACCATCCGGATTCCCGACGAGATCAAGCCCGCCGACGGCCGATTCGGCTGCGGGCCGTCCAAGGTCCGTCCGGCGGCGGTCTCCGCGCTCGCCGAGGTGGCCACCAGCTACCTGGGCACCTCGCACCGGCAGAAGACCGTCCGCGACCAGGTAGCCCGGTTGCGCTCCGGCATCGCCCAGTTCTTCTCCCTCCCCGAGGGCTACGAGGTGGTCATCGGCAACGGTGGCACCACCGCCTTCTGGGAGGTCGCCACGTTCGGCCTGATCCGCGACCGGGCCCAGTTCGCCAGCTTCGGCGAGTTCGGCGCCAAGTTCGCCAAGGCCGTCAAGGACGCGCCCTTCCTCGGTGAGCCGACGGTCCGCAAGTCCGACGCGGGCAGCGCCCCGGCCCTGGTCGCCGAGGCGGGTGTGGATGTCTACGCCACCCCACACAACGAGACCTCGACCGGCGTGGCGGTGCCGATCGGCCGGGTGGCCGGCGCGGACCCCGGCTCGCTGCTGCTTGTCGACGCCACCTCCGGTGCCGGCGGGCTCGAGGTGAACGTGGGCGAGACCGACGTCTACTACTTCGCCCCCCAGAAGTGCTTCGGCTCCGACGGCGGGCTCTGGCTGGCCCTGATGTCGCCGGCCGCGCTGGAGCGGGCCGCCGAGATCAAGGCGTCGGGGCGGTACATCCCCGCGTTCCTCGATCTGGTCACCGCGATCGACAACTCGCGGCTGGAGCAGACGTACAACACCCCGGCGCTGGCGACCATCTTCCTCGCCGCGGAGCAGACCGACTGGATGAACTCCCAGGGCGGCCTGGCGTGGGCGGCCAAGCGCACCGCCGAGAGCGCCGCGATCGTGTACGGCTGGGCCGAGCGCTCGTCCGTCGCCACGCCCTTCGTCACCGACCCGGCGCTGCGCTCCAACGTGGTCGCCACCATCGACTTCGCCGACGGGGTGGACGCCGGCGCGATCGCCAAGGCGCTGCGGGCCAACGGCATCGTCGACACCGAGCCGTACCGCAAGCTGGGCCGCAACCAGCTGCGGGTCGCGCTCTTCCCGGCCGTCGAGCCGGCCGACGTCGAGGCGCTGACCGCGTCCATCGACTACGTCGTCGAGCGGCTGTAGTACACCCGAGGGGCACGACCACCGGCCCGGCACCCCGATCGGGGGTGTCGGGCCGTACCCTTCGACGCCCCGGCGGTCGACCTCCGGCACCCCGGCGGCCGTGCTGTCGCACCACTTAGGCCTGTGCACCGCGCCACTGTCGGCCTTCGACAACTGACCCGCCACACAGCCGCGGAGCAGGTGGATCCGCCGCTTACCCGGGCGTGGCGTCTCCCACCGAGGGACGGATGGGCGTACCGTGGAGCGCAACGCCCCGGGTGGCCGGCTCGTGGCGTACGGCCAGCGAAGCGGGACGGAGGCAACGCGATGCGCCCAGTACGCTTCGTCGCCCTCTCCGAGGACGGCCAGGCCCTGGTGCTCGCCGACGAGGTCGGGCGGCTGCTCGCCCTGCCGTTGGACGAGCGTATCGCCGGAGCGCTGCACGCCGAGCCGGGTACGCCCACGCTCGCGGTGGCACCGGCCGCCGCAGATCCGGTGCCTTCCCTGTCTCCTCGGGACATCCAGGCCCGGATCCGCTCCGGTGAGTCCGCCGAGGACGTCGCCCGGATCGCCGGTGTCCCGGTCGACCGGGTGCTCCGCTACGCCGGGCCGGTGCTCCAGGAGCGGGCGATGCTCGCCCAGCATGCCCGGCGTACCCGACTCAAGGGTGCCGAGAAGCCCACGCCTCTCGCCGAGGTGGTGAACGGTCGGCTCGCCCAACACGGGATCGACACCGAGAAGATCTCCTGGGACGCGTGGCGTCGCGACGACGGCACCTGGCGGATCGTCGCCACCTGGCCGTCCGGCAAGGCGACCGCCCAGGCGGTCTGGGATCTGGACAAGACCCGGCAGTCGGTAACCCCGCACGACGACATGGCGCAATATCTCTGCGCCGAGCGCCCGACGCCGATCCTGGGCCAGGAACCTGCACCGGAGCGGGGCGGTCACGCCCTGCCCGGCCCGTCGCGTGGCGAGCCGAGTCGGGGTGGGCACGGGCTGCCGTCGCCCGCCGAGCCGGGACGCTCCGGTCGTGACCCGATCCGAGCCGGCCGTGACGCCCTGCTCGCCTCCCTCGACCGGCCGCTCGGCTCGTCCTCGGGCCGTGGTCTCGAACCGCGCTCACCGGCCGCGCTCGCCGGCGGTCAGGACGCGCAGCGCCAGCGGGCGGTCACCGGGGGCGCCGCGGCACTGCTCGGCGGTGGTCAGGGCTCGGCCTTCGACGACGACGCGGACGCGCCCAAGGAGGTCCCGGCCGTGCCCTCGTTGGCGGTGCTGCGCCCCCGCCGGACGAACACACCGACCGGTGGTGCCTCGGAGTCAAACGAAGCCGGCGGCAAGCCGCGCAAGCGTCTCCCCAGCTGGGACGACGTCCTCTTCGGCACCGGCCCCGCAGCCCGCGAGTCCTCCTAACCCACGCCCGCCCTCCGCCGCGCCGATCTTGCACTTTCTGTCGGGACATCAGGCTGATGACGGACGTTTCACCGACCAAGGGTGCAAGATCGCGGGAAGTCGGCGGGGGCGGGGGTGGGTTCAGAGGGGCCAGGTGGCGAGTTGGTGATAGGTCGACGGGGGTCCGGGCCGGCTGTGCACAAGCACCAGTTCGCTGGACGGCCAGGGCGGGCCTAGGTAGCTGTCGAGCGTGGCCAGGTCCGCCTCGATGTCGGCGTGCGGCACCCGGTCACCCGGACGGGCGATGGTCAGGTGCGGTCGGAACGGCTTCTCGTCGCCGGGGAATCCGGCTGCGGTGAGTCCGGCGCGTACGGCGCCGGCCAGCGCCCCCAGCCGGGCGACGTCGCCGCGTACGTCGACCCAGAGCACCGTGCTTCGGCCCCAGCCGAACCGACCACCGCCGCCCAGCCGCAGCACCGGCGGGCCGTCGCACCCGGCGGGCGTCTCCGCCCCGGCACCGCGGCGAGCAGCCGCCACGGCGCGTGAGAGGACCTGCCGCAACTCGGCCAGCCGCGCGGGATCGATCTCGCCGAGGAAGGCGAGCGTGAGATGGGCCCTGGTCGGGTCGACCAGCCGGACGTTCGTGCCAGCGGTCGAGGCCGCCGCCAGGCGCAACTCGGCCAACCGGGTGGTCAGGTGCGCAATGGCCTCGACCGGTGGGTAGATCGCGATGAAGAGTCGCACCTGTCACAGGGTGGCAGCTAATGGTTCCGCTCGGGTTGCTCGGGGCGGGCGGCCGGCAGCCGTAGGCCGGCGGCGTCCAGTTCGGCCTCGACCCGTACCCGTTCGATCTGCCGGTCGATCCCGGTCAACTCGGTGAGATGCTCGGTGATGCCCAGCGCCCGGCAGGCCAGGCGGAGTCGGTCGTCGTACGCGTCGAGCACGTCGCTGTGCCACACGACCGGTCTGCTGCCGCCGGCCCGGTCCCGGCGCAGACACCGCAGGTCGGCGGCGATCTGCTCCAGTGGCCGCCGATCGACCCGATCGAGCGCGTCGAGGTCGATCCGGTCGGCGACCGCGACCGCGTCGGCGGCCTCGTTCAGCCGGGCGATCAGACGCCGTTCCCGGCGCCGCTGCCGCCACTCGCCGTATCCACAGGTCAGCCGGTCGACGACTTCGTCAGTGCAGATGACCAGCGCGATCAGCACCGGCACGAAGACCACGGCCGCCAGCGCCACAGCCAGGAGCAGTAAGCGTAGGACCTCCACCCATCGAAGCTATGCCGCTGCGCAGCGTCACGTAACCGATTTTCCGTATTCGGCGCGCCCGGGGACGCCGAGGGGGTGGGACGACGAAGCTGCGTGCCGCCCCACGGCCGGAAGCGGTCACACCTCGGTCACGTAGAAGCGGGGCAGCGGAAGGATCCGGAACCGCAGCCGGGCCCCGGCCCGGCGCAGCTGCCAGGCCAGCGCGAGCAGCGCGGTGGTCAGCGAGAGCAGGCCGCCGGCCCAGATGCTGGCGCCGGCACCGAAGGTCTCCGCGACCCAGCCGATGATCGGCGCGCCGACCGGGTTGGTGCCCAGGAACACCAGCACCCACAGCGCCATCACCCGCCCGCGGAACGCTGCGTCGGTGCCGAGCTGCACCCGCTGGTTCGCCGCCTGGGCGAAGTAGACCATGAAGAAACCGGTCGGCGGCAGCAGGGCCACCACCATCCAGTACGCCGGGGCCAGCCCGACGAGCGTGCCGAAGCTGGCGCAGCCGATCGCGGCGCCCAGCACCAGCCAGACCGAAGGGCGGCTCCGTCGCCCGGTCCCGGCCAACGCGCCGATCAGCGCGCCGACCGCGAGCGTGGTGCTGAACAGCCCGAACGAGGCCGCCCCGGTGTTGAAGACGGTCTTCGCCAGGGCCGCCAGCGTCAGCTGGAAGTTGAACAGCGACATCCCGATCACCGACATCACCACCATCGGGAGCAGCAGATCGGGGCGGCGGCCGACGTAGCGCAGCCCGTCGAGCACGGTCGCGGCGGCCCGCTCGTCCCGTGGTGGCAGCGGGTCCCGATGCAGTTCGGCCGGACGCATCTTGATCACCGTGACCAACGGCGCGATCGAGCTGAGCGCGGTGAAGAGGAAGACCGGCCCGACGTCGAAGGCCGCGATGGCCAGGCCGGCCACGGCCGGTCCGACGATCCGGGCGGAGTTGAACACGGCCGCGTTGAGCGAGAGCGCGTTGGGCAGCAGCGACGTGCCGACCAGCTCGGAGACGAACGCCTGCCGTACCGGGGTCTCCACCGCGTTGGCCACACCGAGCAGCGCGGCGAAGACGAAGACGTGCCAGAGCTGAACCAGGTCGGTGAGGACCAGCACGCTCATGGCCAGCGACAGCACGGTCCAGAACGCGTTGGCGACGAAGAGGAGCATCCGCTTGTCGTACCGGTCGGCGAGCCGACCGGAGAGCAGCGTGAGCAGCAGCACCGGGGTGAACTGGAGCGCGACGACCACACCGAGCGCGGTGGCCGAGTCACCGGAAAGCTCGAGGACCAGCCAGTCCTGGGCGATGAACATCATCCAGACACCGATCAGCTTGACCAGTTGCCCGAACGCGAAGAGCCGGTAGTTACGAACCTGTAGGGACTGGAACATCGTGCTCAGCCTTGCCTGCACTCTTGGTGCGCCTCCTCGCGGTCGTACGCGTCGTCAACGACGGACGGCACGGCGCGGGGCGCACACCCGGTGTGCGCGGCGTCAGGCGTGGGAGATTCGCTGAAGGATCTCCGCGGCCCGGTGCAGGATCTCCCGGTCGGTGTCACTCAGCTCGGCCAGCCGGCGGGCCAGCCACTCGTCCCGGACCCGCTCGAACTGGTCGAGCACGGCCCGACCCCCCTCGGTTGTCGCGAGGATGACCTGCCGGCCGTCGGTCGGGTGCGGGGTGCGCTGCACGAGGCCGCGCTCCTCCAGCTTCGCGACGATCTTGGTCATCGTCGGTGGCTGCACCCGTTCGACGTCGGCGAGTTCCCGCGGCGTGAGCGCGCCCGCCAGCCGAAGACTGGTGAGCGCGGACAGTTGGGTGACCGTGAGGTCACCAACCGGCCGGGCCTGGCGGACCCGCCGGTTCAACCGGGTGATCGCATCACGCAGCTGAAGGGCCAGCTGCGCCGGTGGCATGCTCTGAGCCGTCACCGTCCGCTCCGTCACGATAGTTAGCCTAACTAATTAGCTGACCGAGCCGCAGCGGATATGACCATGCTCACCCCGACGTTTCTCCTGCTCCGGGCCGGGCGTGCGGATCACGTCACGCGGATCACACAAACCCGGCCCGGGGGAAGAGTCAGAAGAGCAGCGCCTCGATCGGACCGCGCAGGAAGTACACCACGAACAGCGCCGCCACCGCGTACAGCAGCGGGTGGATTTCCCGGGACTTGCCCTTCGCCAGCTTGACCACCACGTACACGATCAGGCCCGCCCCGATCCCGTTGGAGATCGAGTAGGTGAACGGCATCAACACGATGGTGAGGAAGGCCGGGATGGCGATCTCGTAGTCGGACCAGTCGATCGTCCGCACCGCGGTCATCATCAGGAAGCCGACCACCACCAGTGCGACCGACGCCGCCTCGAACGGGACGACCACCACCAGCGGCGCCAGGAACATGGCCAGCAGGAAGAGCACGCCGGTGACCAGGTTGGCCACGCCGGTCCGGGCACCCTCCGCGACACCTGCGGCACTCTCGATGTACGACGTGTTGCTGGAGACGCTGGCCGCACCACCACTGGCCGCCGCGATCGAGTCGACAAGCAGGATCTCGCGGGTGCGCGGCGGGGTGCCCTGCTCGTCGAGCATGCCGCCCTCCTGACCGACGGCCACCATCGTGCCCATCGTGTCGAAGAACAGAAGTCGTAGCACGCCTACTAGCCAGATGGCGCGCACCGGGTTTGAAGCAGCCACTTCGCCCCCGGCACGACTTGCCCACGCACCCTGCTACGAAGGGAACGGGACCGATGGGATCCTCCCAGACACTCAGCACACACACCAGCGAGACGAACGACACGCCGACCGCCGACCCGATCGCCGCCGACGCCATCGCCAGCGCCACCACGCTGGACTTCGCGCCCGCCTACCTGGCCGGCTACTTCGGCGAGGCGGTCCGGTACGCCGCCGAGCAGTACCCCGACGACACGAACCTGCGCCGGGCTGCCGCCCTGTTCCAGGCGTGGAAGGACCGGGCGTACGACTCGGCTGCGACCATCGCCGGGGGTGCCAAGTGAACGCCCCCCGCACCAGCCTCACCGACGCGCCGACCCTGATCCTGCCCACCGGCATCACCAGCCGGAAGGACACCATCCAGCCCGCCTACCGTGGCCGGGCCGCCGTAACCACCGCCGCCAGCCTGCCCACCGAGATCCTGGCGATCCTCGACGACCGCAGCCTCTCCGGTGCCGGCCGCCTGTACGCCATCCGCAAGGCCGCTGCCGCGTGTCTGCCGCTGCCGCCTTGCCCCGACTGGTGTGACGGCGACTGCAACAGCCCCGACCCGGGGGTGGTCGACCACTACTCGAAGCCGTGGACCGGTGAGGACCAGTACGACGGCGCGAAGTGGCACATCCAGGTGACGCAGCGGTACACGGTCGACGGTATCGAGCCGGCCGTCATCGACGTGGTCGGTGTGGAGGGCACGTTCGGGTCGCTGGCTGCGATGGCTTCGGATCTGCTGGCCGCTGACACGTTGGCGAAGTACATCAACGCCGGTGGTGCGCGGTGACGTACCTGATCGAGCTGTTCGACGAGCCGGGCCACCTGATCGGCACGCATGTGACGTCGGCTGTCGACGGTTTGGACGCCCAGGCTGTGGCCCGCGCCGATGTGGCCGCTCAGGGTGCCTGCTTCGCCGAGGTGCACCAGTCGGATGGCTGCGGCGGGCACGTCTTCTACGCGACCGTTTCGGCCGCCTCCACTTTCTGATGCTGGGTTTCGTCTTGCTGGGGAGCAGACACATGACCACCACGATCGATTTCGATGACCTTGTTCGTGAGCAGCGATTCGACCGCATGGTCCGTACCGAACGGGCGCGGATCGTCCGAACCGTGTTCGGCTACTGCGGCAACTGGGCCGACGCTGAGGAAGCCGTCCAGGAGGTGCTGGCGGCGCTGTGGGCCGACCGCGCCAACCTGGACGACGTCACCAACCTGGCCGGGTGGACGGTCACCAGGGCCAAGTACGCGGCGCTGCGGCTGGCCGAGCAGCGCCGCAAGGCAACCCCGGCGCTGCTGGGTGAGCACATCGAGCGCGTCGAGACGCAGACGCCGATGGAGTCGACGCAGTCCGGGCCGAGCCTGGACGACCCGGAGGTGGCGGCCCGGGTGCGGGTTGCGCTCGCGGCCATGACGCCGAGCCAACGGCGGGTGGTGCAACTGCACTGCCTTCACGGGGTCAGCATCGCCGAGACGGCCAAGAAGCTGGGCATCAGCCGGGGCAACGTCTCCCAGCGGCTGTACGAGGCGCTGAACCTTGTCGACCTGTCCGGTCCGGCGTGGGTCGACCACCTCGCCGAGTTGGGATACGAGTCGCCGGAGGCGAAGGCGTTCCGGGCTTGCCCCGGGCTGGTGAAGTTGCTGCCCAGCCGTCAGCGGCGGGCGGTGCAGCTCCGCTACATCCAGGGGTTGTCCCGCGCCGAGGTCGGTAAGCGCCTGGGGATCTCGGTCAGTTCGGTCAGTAACTTGCTGCGCGCCGCGCGGGCCACCGTGCGGGAGCTGTCCGCTGGCTTGGTGTCGGCGTGACCTGTTCCACCCCCGGTGCCGTCCGCCCCGGCCTGGATACGGGGCGGCCGGCACCACCCACCAACAACCGGAGGAACACCCCGATGGACACCCAACAGCAGGCGGCCTGCCCGCCCTGGTGCCCGCCGCCGGCCTGCGAACCCGACCGGCACGACGGATCCGTGTTCCACATGTCCCAGCCGGTCATGGTCGACGCCGTCAACGACGGTGCCACCGCCACCAACCTGCTCGACGTGGCCGTGTCCCGCATCGACGACGACACCCCCGGGCAGACCACCGTGGACCTGGCCGTCGCCATGGACCGCACCGTGGGCATGACCCCCGAGCAGACGTTGGCGTTCATCGAGATTCTGCGCCAGCACGCCCTTACCGCAGCCGGCCCCGATGGGCTGCCGATGCCGGTCGAGCAGGTGCGGGTGGGCGAGCAGATCCGGATCGACGGCGGGTGGGAAACCGTCGAGTTGGTGACCGTGGACGGCTGGTGCTGCGGTCAGCCGATGGTTCCCGGCCACGCCTGCCGGGTGCTGGTCGGCACCGACACGACACCCGATGACAACGACGCGCACACCTTCGACCTGGGCGACATCGTTCAGGTGCGCCGCGAACACATCCAGGAGGGGCAGTGAACGGCCACGACAAGCCTGAACCGCTGACCGTGGCGGAGGTTGCCGCCCGGCTGACCGAGCTGCGGGCCAAGACCAAGGTTGAGCGGGTCGATGAAGTCGAGCGCCGCCGCCTGGAAGTCGCCCACAAGGACGCCCTGGCCGCCATTGAGGAAGTCGCCACGTCCCGCGCCCGCTCCCGCAAAGAGCGGGAGCGGGACGAGAAAGAGGCCGCCGAGCTGGCCAAGCTGTACCGCAAGGCGTCCCGGTCCGGTGCCCGCGCCCGGCTGCGGGCCGACATCAACCGCTCCGCCGAGGTTCGCGCCCTGCGGGTCGAGATGGTGCGCAAGGCCAGCCTGTGGGTTGGCCTGCCCGTCCTGATCGCCTTCGGGGCGTGGTCGACTGCCGGTGTCCAGCGCGGGGTGACGTTCCTGATGGGCTTGGAACCCGGTTCGGCCGGGTGGTTCGCCGCGTGGGCGGTGGAACCGGCGCTGATCGCCATTGTTGCGTTCATCATCGTCGGCCGGGCGCTGCTGCAATCCGCAGGTGGCGACACTGACTGGAAGTCGTGGCTCATCGAGGTCGGGTTCCTCGCAACGTCGCTGGCTCTGAACATTGCGCCCAGCCTGGCCGCCGACCACTGGAAGCCTGCGGCGCTGGTGGCCGAGTCGGTCGGTCCGCTCGGTGCGGCCACGACCGCGTTCCTGATCGGGTTGTTCAACTCGTACGTGGCGCAGGCCCGGCCGTGGGATGGTGCGCCCCGGCTGGCCGATCTGGACCTTGGCACGCTGCCTGCTGACGCAGCGCGTGCCGCCGAGTTGCGTCAGGCTGACGCACCCGGTGACGCACTTCTGACGCAGGCGCTTGACGCACCGCTGACGCAGCCGGTGACTCAGGCCGTGACGCACTCTGACGCAGGGTTGACGCACCGGGTTGACGCAGCCGGTGACGCATCGGTTGACGCACTGGTGCGTCAGGCCGCATCAGTCACCCTGCCTGCGGTGACGCAGTTGACGCACCGCATTGACGCACCGCTGGTGCGGCGCGGCAAGAAGGTCATGACGCGGCCGGAGGAACCGACCGAACCGGCCGATGACGCAGACCGTGACGCACGCGTCAAGGCGGCTGCTGACGCACACCTGACGCATGGCGTGTCGCAGCGTCAGGCGGCGCGTGACGCAGGAGTCGACCCGACTGCGGTGCGTCGGGAGGTGAACCGCCGCAAGGAAGCGGCGCAGCAGATCAACGGTCACTCGCACGATCTGGCGACCAGCCAGCAGTAGCACCCCGGGGCGGCGGCCCATACCGACCAAAGCAGCGCCGCCGCCCCGGGTTCCACCCACAGACCCAGCGAGGGATCCAGGAGGAACCCACATCATGGCAAACACTGCCGTTCGGCGGGTACACCGCCGCACACCCGGCGACCCGGACACCCGCAAGGTGATCGGCGCGATTCTGATTCTGATCAGCGCCGCCGGCATCGTCGCGATCCTGCTCGGGCTGGTGACCCGATGACCACTTACGACGCCGCCGCAGTGCGCGCCCAGCATCGGGCGTGGGCGCAGCGGAGCCGCGAGCAGGCAAAACGGCGCAACCGGGAGCACATCCAGCGGATCAAGTTGGAGCGCGGGTGTACCGACTGCGGCTACCGAGCGCACCCACACGCGCTCGACTTCGACCACCTTCCCGGCCTTGGCAAGACCGTGAACGTGGCCATGCTCGCGGCGGGCGGGGCGTCCATCGAGCGGATCGATGAAGAGATCGCACTGTGCGAGGTCGTCTGCGCCAACTGCCATCGGATCAGGACTTGTGACCGTGGCTGGGGCTCGCTGTCCGAATTCGCCCAGGAGGCCAGCCGATGACGGTCATCAACGGAAGGAAAGTCACCCTCGGTGACTCTCCAGTCGACGAACTCTCCAGTGGACAGTTCCGCCGCCCGTCACCCGAGCGCGAAACCATCCCCGACTCTCCAACTCTCCACCCCGAAACGGTCACCGTGCGTGACCGGATCCTGGGCTGGATCGACCGGTCACGGGACTACTGGGTGCCGCCGAACCTGCTCACCCAACCGCCCGCCTCGCTGGCCGAGCTGTCCGATTACGCCCACTGGGCCGGCTGGACGAGCCGCACCGACGGGCCCATCCGCTCGGCCGGTGTCGTGTGGCACCGGGCCATCAGCCTGCCCACCACCGCCGTCTGCCGGTACGTCGAGTGGATCGCCCAACGGCCCGGCCGCGCCCTGCCCGTGTTCGCGGTGTGGAAGTTGTTCATCCTCACCGGCCCCGGCCCGGCCATCGCCGACAACGTCATCCGACCCGCCCTGGGCGCCATCGCCTGGGTGCTGCTGTAGAGAAGGAGGCCAAGCATGGCCAAGGGAACGAAGGCCGCGATCCGTAAGGCTCGCGCCAAGGGGGTGACCGGCCTCGCCTGGGCGTCGGCCGTGGTCGCCCTGGTCGGCGGCACGTTGGGCGCCGGCATCTGGTTCGGTGACGCGATCGTCGCCGTCCTCAACTGGATCCCGTGGGGGTGGCTGCCGGAGGTGCTGCTGTTCGTCGGGGTGGTCGCCATCGGCTTGGACATGTTCCTCGACGGTGTCCCCAACCAGGTGGCCATCGCCGGGGCGATCCTCGTGCCGTCGATTGCCCGCGCCACCTCCGGGAAGCTCGGCGACACCATCACCGACTGGACGGGTGACCTGGTCGACTGGATGGGCGAGTGGATGACCGAGTGGATCGGCACCGACTCGGCGACCGGCCTCGCCCTGGCGTCGATCGTCTGCGCCGTGCTGATGGCCCGACGGGTGATCAAGAAGTCCCGCCGTTCCGACCTGGCAGAGGTGTGACGTGGGAATCGACATCCTGCTGGCCATCTGGGTTGTGACGTGGATGGTGAAGACCGCCGCCCAGGATGTGGCGTACGCGGTCACCGGCAAGCCGAACCCCCGCTACCAGGTGAAGTTGGAGCGCGCCCGCAAGGCGGGCGGGCCGACGCCGCAGCAGCACCGCTACGGCACCCGTGACTGGCTGTCCGACCTGTACTCGGACGCGCTGGCCGCGCACACGGAGAAGCGGCGCAAGAAGGCTGCGGTGAAGGGTCAGCCGGTGGACGACATGCTCGACCACGCCGGGGTCACCCCGCAGCAGCAGCGACCGGCGGTGGCATCTCCTGGCCGTCGCCGGCCGGCACCGGAACCGACGTCGGTGGTCCACGACGACGAACACCCGTACTGCGTCGACCCGTGCGGCCCCGACTGCGCCCGGCCGACGGCTACGAACGCCTGGTGGCGCTGCCCACGCTGCGGCGAGAGGAAAGGCGGCTTCCGGGACGCCGACGCGGCGCAGGCCGACTCGCAGAACCACGTCTGCCCCGCGCAGCCCACCACCCCCGACAGCCCGGCAGCGACGCCGGACACCAACACCGAGCCCAGCGGCGAGCAACCGAAGCTCGCCACCGTCATCCCCATGTTTCCGATCATGAAGGAGTCCGACATGGCCAACGCCGAAATCACCGGTCTGCCCACCGCTATCGCCTTCGCCGAAGGCATGGCCAACGCCCACCGCGCCGCATCCACCGCCGGTGGCGAACAGTACGTGGCCGCCCTGCGCGGCTTCGAGGTCAGCGGCGAAGCCATCGGCGCTGTCGAGCGTGCCCGCGAGCAGTCGCAGGCCGCCGCCGCCGCGTGGACCGCCGCCGCCGCCGAGATGAAGAAGCAGAACACGGTCAAGGAGGCGTACCAGGCGGTTCCGGACGCCGGCAACAAGAAGTTCGTCACCGGCGAGTAGCCCCGACCGCTTCTACGGCGCGCAGGCTCACGGGTCTGCGCGGCCGTGGTGGAAGGCCGGGACACCCCAGAGGGAGACAGGAATGAACACGACTGCCGAGGTGTCCACCCCGGGCACCGACAGCGAACAGGAGCCGCGCGCCGGGCTGGGTGCGCAGGCCGCCCCGTGGGGGGCGATGGCCGCCCTGGTGGTGGCCGCCGGTGCCTGCCGGCTGGCCGTGCACGCGACCGGCGCCGAGCAGGAAACCGCCCTGACCGTGGCCGGGGTGGCGTTCACCGCCGCCGTGGTCACCGCGTGGGCGACCCGCCGCCGCATCGTTGACCGCAGGATGCGGCACCGGTTCGTGGCCGCCCTCTACCTGGCCGCCGGGTGGCTTGCCACCGTCACCGCCAACGGCATGTCGTGGGGTGCGGTCGCGGCGTTGACGATCCTCGGATCCGGGCTGTCGCTGCTGTGGTGGCGTGAGCACCGCATCGGCCCCGGCACCGCACCCGCCGCCGCTGACGATGTGGACTACACGGCGCGGTGGGCTGAGAACCTTGGCTGCCCCGGCGGCGCGCTGGCCGGATCGAAAGCCACCGGCCAGCAGCGGGTGAAGGGCGGACACCGGTTCACGGTGCGGCTGGTGCCCGGCAAGCAGGAACTGTCCACGGTCACCGGCTCGCCGGGGAAAATCCGCACCGGGCTCGGTCTGCGGCGCACCGACGAACTGATGGCCGAGGACCATCCCACCCTCGACCAGTCACACATCCTGGTGACTGTGCTGCGGAAGTCACCCGTTCTGGCACGCGACAACGTGTGGCCCGACGGCGGCACGTACATGCCGAAGACGGGGCGGGTGGCGCTAGGCCCGTACGTGGACGGCGACGGCTACGCCACCTGGCGTGTGTACACCAGTGACAGCATCTGGGGCGGGTTCCTGGTCGGCGGGCAGGGGTCGGGTAAGACCCGGCTGATGGAGTCCATCGTCATGTCGCTGGTCGCCGCCACCCCGACGGTGGTGTGGTTCGCGGACGGGCACGGCGAGTCGGGGGCGTCGTCGCGGCTGCTGCGCGACCACGCCGACCACTTCGCGGGCACCCCCGACCAGTTGCGGGCGATGCTGGAAGGCGCCCACGAGTTGGCCGCCAAGCGGCTGGACGACATGCAGATTGACGACCTGGAAGGGTTCACGCCGACCGAGGACCGGCCCGGCCTGATCATCGTCATTGACGAGTGCCACAAGTTCTTCCTGTACGACGACATCCAGGAGTTGGCCGCGAACCTGATCACCGAGTATCGGAAAGTTGGCATCACGATCATCGCGGCGACGCAGACCGGGTTCCTGGATCGGGCGTTCGGCACCGGCAAGCACGCCGACGCGCTACGGTCGGCGCTGCTCACCGGCAACGGGGTGGTGCTGCGCATCAAGTCCGCGTCGATTAAGGACGTGCTCAAGTTGGCCTACGATCCGCGTGAGTTCCCGGCGGTCCCCGGCTACGCCCGGCTGGTGGACGAGGATCGGGGGGTGGCGTTCCGGGGGTTCCGGGTCACCGACACTCAGGTGGCCGAGCTGCCGAAGCGGATGCGGTGGCGCAGCCTGTCGACGGCCGAGGCCGCCGCGTTCGGTCCGGACTATGCGGACCGGAAGGCTGTGCGGCAGCGTGCCCGGCTGGCGGCGTTGGCTCGCCGTGAGGCACGCATGGCGGGGGTGCATGTGCCGTCGCAGACATCGACCGCGCGGCCGGGGTCTGTCGAGTCGCCGCAGGTGGTGGTGGAGCTGTTGGAGGATGTGGTGTTTCCGGTGTGGCCGGGGTCGGAGCAGCCGGAGTTCGCGCCGTCGGACAGTCACCGAAAGGTGCTGGACGCGGTGGCCGCCGGCTACCGGCAGCCGAAGGACATCTTCACGGCAGTCGGGATCGGGTCGAGCCGCTTCTACCAGTTGGCGGGCGAACTGCTGGCCCACGGCTACCTGTCCAAGGATGGGCGTGGGCACGCCGCCAAGTACAGCCTGACCAGCAAGGCCGTGCCGCAGGCAGCCTGACGGACGCCACGACACGAAGGGGCACCCCACACCAGGGGTGCCCCTTCGACGTGTTCCGGGCGTACCGTCGAAGGTGGGCGGCCCCCGAAGGGGTAGAGGCCGGACGGAGCCGCCCGCACCCGTCCTCTACCGGGAAGAAGATCAGCCGTGGAACCCGTCATCACGCCGGGCATGACACCCGGCCAACGCATCAAGCTGTACCGGCAGCGAGCCGGACTCACACAAGAAGTCGCCGCTCAACTCAAAGGCGTCACCGTCTCCGCGTGGCGGAAATGGGAGTCGGGCGAACGGTCCGTCAACACGCTCGGCGACTGGATCGACATTGCCCGCATCCTGCGCGTCACCGACCTGTACCGGCTCACCGGACTACCAGCCGGCAACCTGCCCAACGACCCCATCGAACACGACTCGGTCAAACCCATCCGCGACGCCATCCACGCCTACACACTGCCCGCCGGCAACCCGATGCCCGTCGACGAATTGCGCGGCGCCGTCGACCTCGCGTGGGCGGCGTGGACACAATCGCAGCGCCGCTACACCCACACCGGGCCGGTGCTGCCCGACCTGATCCACGCCGTCCGCATCGCCCAGGCCACCGCCGACGACAGCCAACGGCGGCAGGTGCTGCGGATCACCGCCGACCTGTACCTGCTGGTGCGCGCCTACGGGAAGCGGGTTGGGGCGTCCGATGTGGCGCTGCTGGCCGCCGACAGGGCGTTGACCGCAGCCCGGGAAGCCGACGACCCGGCCTACCGGGGTAGCGCGGCATGGAACCTCGGGCAAGTCCTGTCCAACCGTGGACACACCGAAGAGTCTGCCGAACTGTGCCGCACCGCCATCGCCGACCTGTCCGACATTGACGGCAGCGATCCGGTGCTCCTTGCCGTGCTGGGTGGCCTCAACCTGCTGCTGTCCGTTCAGGCCGCCCGGCTACGCGACGAACACACGGCACTACGCGCCCTCGACGACGCCGACCGGATGGCCGCCGTCACCGGGGAAACCGATCATCATCGGCTGTTCTTCGGCCCCACCAATGTGGGCATCCACCGGGCGGCCGTGGTGTTGGAGCTGTCCCGGCCCGGTGAGGCGCTGCGCGTCGGCGAACGGGTCGACGTCGGCCGGGCCGGCAGCGTCGAGCGCCGCCACTCCCACTACCTGCATCTGGCCCGTGGCTATGCGACGCAGCGCGACGACCTGGCGGCGGTGCACATGCTGCTGCGCGCCGACCGCGAGTCGCCGGAGGATTCGCCGCTGAACCTGCTGATGCGGTCGACGGTGCGGGAACTGCTGGCCCGGGAGACACCCACCACCCGACCTGAGCTGCGGGTGCTGGCCGATCGGGTCGGGGTGGCCTGAGCAGGTGCCACGCTGCGGGGTAGTGCCCCAACGTGTGCCGCCTGACGTGTGTTGGCTCACTTACCGTCCGTTGTAGTCGCTGCCTGTCCGGTGCCCCCGTTCCGGACAGGACGGCGGCGGGTGGCGGCGGTGACCCACCGAACCCGATCGGTGTGGGCGAGCACATCGCCGCCACCCTCCCCACGGTTGCCGGGAGGTGTGCGTCATGCTGGTGTGGCCGTTCAACCGTCGCCGCGACGTTGAGCCGATCGACCGGACGGGGCCGGCAACGCGCTTCCCGAACCGGTCGGGTGCGCTCGGCCCGGATCCGGTGGGCGAGCAGCAGGCGCGGCAGCGGTCCGGCTACCGCTGGTGTGGTGAGGCCACCGAACTGTTGCCGTTCTATACGCGGGCCGCTCGGCGTCGGGGCGGCTGGCGGTGACGGCCCGGATCTGGTGTGCGCCGCCGGTCGTCACCGTTGCGGCTATCGCCGTGGAGGCGCACGGGCTGCGTTGCGTCGACTGCACCCCCGACGGCTGCCCGCGCATCGGGTGGGCGTCGACCGTGTTGGCCGAGCATCGTGCGGCGCGGGCCGCCTGGTTGGAGGCGCGCGGTGTGGTCGCTGGCGCAGGTTCGTAACCGGCTGATCCTGTCCGCCCGCATGGTCATCGCCGATCATTGGCCGCGCCCGGGGCGGCGGGACTGGTGCCCGATCTGCCACTGCTCGTGGATGTGCGAACCGACGGTGATCGCCTACGCGTATCTGCGGCTGGTCGGCCAGCACCAGTGGATCCCGCCAGGATCACGCCCGTCAGACACCTGACACCAGGTTCACCAGCGACTAGCTACGGTGCCCCGATGAAACGAGCCCACCTGACCCTGATCGGTGCCGTTGCCCTGCTGCTGACCGGATGTGGCGGCGGTGACGCCAGCAGCGGCGCGGAGGCACCCGAGACATCTGCCGCCGCACCATTCACCCGCAACGGCCTTCCACCAGCCCCGGACGCCGCTACCGCCGACGCATACATTGCGGCCCTACGCGACATCGACCCGGACATCGTCGGCGACAAGGATCCGAAGACGGTCGTCAACCGGGGTCGTGACCAGTGCACCGCCATCGCCGAGTGGCCGGATGATGAGGCGAAACTGGTGGATCTCACGAACCGGCGTTTCACCAGCCCCGACCATCCGGAAGGGTTCGGCGACAAGAAGTCAAAGCGGATCCTCGCGGTGGTGAAAGAGCACATCTGCCCCTGATCCGCACAACGAAGAAAGGGCCGCCCCGCCACCTCCCGGGTAGGGAGACGTGGGGCGGCCCTCATGTTCGGTCTGCCGCTGGGGTGAGCAGACCGAGTTTGTGTGCCGAACGGGACAGTTACTCCGGACGGCTGTCACGGGCGTTCGGCACCACGTACACACCGAAAGCGCCGAGCACCGCCAGCGCCACCGTGATGCCCTCGGTGGTGGTGAGAACATCGTCGCCCATCGCCACCGTCAACGCGGTGGCCCCGGCCACGACAGCGGCCACAATCGTCTTGGCGTACCTACCGACCTTCATGGATGTCTCCTGTCTCCGTGACCTATGCCGTGTGCCCGTTGATGCCTGACGCGGAAGGACGCCCCACCAGTCGGCGCAACGCCGCCAAATCCGGCTCCGGCCGCCACACCTCCGCAGCCACAGACGTCAACGTGTCCGTCAGGCGGGACGCCAACGCGTTCGCCCGCCGCAACTGCTCATCCAAGCTGTCCATCTTGACGCGCAGCCGCTCCACATCCGAATCCGCCTCTTCACGGATCCGCTCCGCCCGATCCCGAGACTCCTGCGCCTCTCGGCGGGCTTCCGCCTCACTGACCCGCATCTGCTCAGCCCACTTGAGGACCGCATTGTCGCGGTTCGCGCGGCCGGCAACCCGGGCTGTGACAACACTGGCGACCACCGCCGCCAACGCCGACAACCCGGCCGCGACGATCACGCCAACGGTGGTGTCCATGCGGGTCGCCCCTTCCCCTTGACGGGTTCCGGCCAGCCGGCGATCAACCCAACGCACACGGCGAACGTCGACCACACTGCGGCAGAAACCCACCCGTCGGTGACCTCACCGAGCAGCCAGCCACCCAGGTACAGGCACGCCCACAACACCTTGATGCCGGTGGCGGCGGTGAAAGCGGCCTTGTCGCAGCCTTGGAACGCGCCGACCGTGCACATGGCGGCCACCGCCAGCCACGGCCCGGCCCACACCCACAGAGGCAGCGGCGAGTGCAGCCACTGGTAGAAGTCCTGCACGTCAGGTTGGACGGTGGCCAGCCGCAGCGCGTACACGACGTCCAAGCCGGCGAACGCGAGCAGGGCGGTGCCCCGGCGGCCGACCCGACCGCGCAGCCTGGCCGATGTCACGACTGGCTGGCGCCGCCGGGCAGCAGATCCCGCAGCCTGGCCAGCACCTGCTCTGCGGTCAACTCCCCGGACTCGACGCGGCGCAGCAGCTCGGTCAGATCGTCGAGGCGGGCACCGACCGCCCGGATTTCGGTCAGCAGTTGCTCGCCGGTTGCGCCGGTGACGGCGCGCAGGATCGCCTCATCTCGGAGCCGGGCGGCGGCCTGGCCCTCCTGCAAGCCGTGCACGCGGTCCCAGATGTCCCGCAGCGCGTAGGCGGGTTTCACGGTCGGGTTCGTCTTCGCGTCGTGCCGCCACGGCGGGTTGACGATGGCCGCTGGATCTTTGGGGTTGTTCGGGTCGTACGCCCACACCTCTTTGGCGCTCACGTCGTCCTCCATGCCGGTTGGAGCCTGGATCAGTCCGATGGTGGTCAGGTAGCGGCGTTTCACCGCAGACACGTTCGCGCCAGCCTTGATGGCGTCCCGGAAATACGACTCGTGGGTGTGCGTTAGGTGGCTGTTGTCGCCCGACGAACGGCGGCCAAGCCGGTCCCAACGCCGCACCGTCTGGCCATCCGGGCTGTAGATGACCTCCCGGATGTGCTGCGTGTCGGCGGTGCCCGCCTCGCATTGCGCAACCATCCACCGCGAGTAATGCCGCAGGTCGAAGGTGCCTTTCGGCGTGCGAACCTTGAACATGCCGACATCGAGGGCGGCGGCATCATCGGTGAGCCCAGCCCGGTCACGCGGCGACTCGGCTACCGAGTACGGCTGCTTGGACATGATCAGGTCAGATGAGCCGAGGTGGTACGACGTGCCGGTGCGCTTGTGCGCGTCAGACCCGACGATCCCGACCTCCCACGCCGGGTCGCCGAGCGGATCCAGGATCGTCACCCCGGGCCGCTGCGCTTTCGGCCCAAGGTGGTCGATAAGCATTCGGCGGGCGTCGAGCAGGTTCTGTGGTGCGCGGGTCACAGCGGCCTCACCTTCTGGATGGTCGCGAAGCTCGCCGCGTTGAGGGTCGTCGCGGACGCGTTGGACGACGCCTGCGCGAACCGGAACACGATCTCGCCCGTCCCTTCGAGCAGCAGCCGTTCCCGGATCAGCTGGGTGGCGGCGGCGTTGAAGTGCGCGGACGCCTGGTCCTCGGTGAGAGTCGCGATCTGCCGCCATCTCATGTCCGCGACGTTGAGAGTGCCGTCGGTCGTGGACGTCGACGAACCGACCGACATGATGTCGCGCACCAGCAGGGACGGCGAGCCGCCGTTGACCGCCCACGACCACTTGATCCCACCACCGCCGGAGGCGTACCGGGCGGACAGCTCCACCACGGTGGGCCCGTCAACGGGCACGATGATCGCCGTCGACTGGAGCGTGGTCGAGCTGGTGATGTTGTGGGCGGTGCCGAGCTGCACGTACGTGGGACTCAGGGCGAGCAGCTCGTCAGCAGTGGGCACCTGGCCGGCGTACAGGTCGATCGACATCGCGTCTCCTCACAGGGCCAGGACGTGGGACGGGGATCCGGCGGGGATGCGGGCGCGGCCACCGGCGGTGACGGTCTGGGCGATGATCGGCGTCGTCCTGCGCCACAGGGTGCAGGTAAGCGCGATGTCCGAGCCGTTGTCGTCCACGCGGACGGTGCCGTACTGTGCGCGGCCGGGCCACATGCCCAGGTCGTACTGCGACGTCCAGGTGTGCGGGGTGGCATCCAAGCCTGCGACCAGGGCGACGGGAAACCCTCCGTGGGCGTTGCCGGCCGCTGTCGTCATGGCCAGCGTGTGGGCGTCCGCGTTGATCATCCACATGCGGTCGGTCCAGCCGCCCGCCGTCAGCCAGCCTGCGATAGTGGATCGCTCGCTGCTGTAGCCGGCCCAGGTGTCGGAGCCTTGACCCAGCCACGGGGTGGGCATGTGCCAGATCAGCGCGTCCGCTGTCGACGTCGACAACAGGGTTTGCAGCCACGACAGCTGGGCGGAGCCGAGCATCGTCGACCCGGTGCGGGCCGAGCGGGTGTCGGAGATGATGTGCAGCACCCTGCCGACCTGCCACGAGTGGTAGACGGGGTTGCCGCTGCTCGCCGGCAGCGTGGGCGTAGCGAACCGCTCCCGGTACACCTGCAACGCGTTGTTGCGGCCGGGAGCGGTCGAGTCCGAATCGTTGGGGCCGTAGTCGTGGTCGTCCCACATGTAGGCCAGCTGGCACGACCGGTACAGCTCGTGCTGGCGTGGCTGGGCGAACACGTCGTCGAGCGCCGTCCGGTACTGCGTGACGGTCGCCGAGGCGGACAATCCGTGACTACCGCTACCGAGGTCGTAGTAGTGCAGGTCGCCGTGGTGCACGACCGTCAGCCAGTTTTCGGCCAAAGCCCGCAGCCGGATCGTGTCGAACACCGGATGATTGCTGAGCCGGCTGGTGGCGGAGCCGGTGACGCCGGGCACCACGGGCGTGATCCCGGCGTCACCGATGCAGCCGATCGTGTAGCTCGCCGGGCTACCCGAAGCGGCAGGCGCGGTCACGAACGTGCCGGTCACGCTGGTGTCCAGCGTTCCGTTGTCCTCGACGCGCCACCAGTAGCGGGTGCCCGGCGACAGCCCCGACAGGGTGGCCTTGGCTTGGCCGGTCGCGTTGACGCTGACCGAGCTGGTGTACGTCGGGCTGGTAAAGGACGGCGACGTGGACCGGCCGATCCGGATCGGCCCTGTCGTCACCCGCACCGACACCGGCACCGACGTCGAGGTGCCGTTTCCGTTGATCATCCAGACAACCGACACCTCACGCCTCCCAGTAGGCGATTCGCAGCCGCGACCCGGCCGGGTGTGCCTTGACCACGCCGTTCAGGGACCGGCCGACGGTGAACGCCTGCGGGCTGCCGGTCGGCTGCGGCTGGATCATCAGCGCCGTCACGTACCAGACGTCCGTGCCCGCCGGTGTGCCCGCATGCCGGGCCCGAACCCGAGCCCCCACCGCCGTTGACGGCGCAGTCACCGTCGCCGTCAACGGCGTCCACACCCCCGCCGGGATCGCCCCCGGGGTTGGCACAGTCGACGAGATGAACCCTCCGGCGTCGGTGTACCAGTCGACGGCCGGGGCAATCCCGCCCGACCAGCCGGCGGGCGAGTACACCCACATCGACAGCAGGTACGTGGCGTCCGGGACCACGGTCGCCGAGGTGGACGCCTGCGCGCCGCCCGACGCCGAGCTGCCGTTCGGGGTGACGAGCATGCTGCCGTACCCGGCCCGGGTCTGCGCCGTCGAGTAGGCCAGCGTGCAGTTCTGCGCCGTCCACCCGGTGACGTTGCCGGCCATCCACGGGTTGGCGTTGAGCACGTCGCCGATCGCATCGACCCGCATGATCTCCCCGCCCGCCTGGCAGTGGAACGGGAAGTCCTGCGGCCTCTCCGACGTCGTGATCCAGCGGCGCCGGTTCGGGTCCGTCGCCACCAGTAGTTCGGACTCGAAGCCGTCAACGAACGTGACCAGCTCCGACCCGGCCGTGTCCAGCCGGCCCAGCCGCTGATCACCGATCACGAACACCCGCCACGGCGAGCCCGGAGACGCGTGCAGAGTGAAATCCCACTGCGTGGCATCCAGCATCTCCGTATAGCCACGAACCACGGCACGGGTAGGCCCCGGCGGCAGCCAGCTCGGCAACCCCACCAACGCCACCTGCTCGCCCGCATTCAGCTGGGCCACCAACTGCCGCAGCGCCGGATTCACCCGCCACGCCTTACCCGCAAAGTTGAAACGGATCTTCGGGTATCGCGCTTCATCGACAGTTCCGTGGTGCAGCCTCCACCCCGCCTGGCTGGAAAGCTGCGAATCGGCGGCGACATTGACCGTCACCTCAGCCGGGTATGAGCCCACACCGTCAGGTGGCGGCTGCACCGACATCGGCCCTTCGGCCAGCACCCGCCGCGCCCACGAACCGCCGGAACGGACCGCCGTCACATCGTTCGCCACCGCGTCGTCGTCGTCGACCGGCTCGAACGGCGCGCTGATCAGCTTGCCGTCGTACGCCACCGGCACAGCCGGCCGGTTGTACATGGAGATCCGAGTCCGGTACGACATGCCGAGCAGACCGCGCGCCTCTTGCAGAATCCCACCGTCGGCGGTCGCACAGTCCCGCAGCAACTCCAACAGGGTTCCCGGTGGCTGCGGCCCCATTTTCGCCGTCGCGTGCGGGTGACCGGCGAAGACGATCGGCACGCCCTGCTCCTGGCATAGCCGCAGCATCCGCAGCGCGGCACGCTCGCCTGCCCAACCAGTCGCCGCGTCGATGAACTCGCCGCCGCCCAGCGGCGTCGGACCGGGGATGGCCAGCAGGTGCGACCACTCCGCACCTGACGTCACATCCGAGCCGAGCAGGTCCACCCGCGTCGGTCGGCCCAGCGACCCCGAGTACGACAGGCCGGCGATCCGCCAGTACGACGGCGCTTCGATCCCCCACCAGCGTGGCTCCCACGACACCGTCCCACCGGACACCGACCAGGTGATCGTCATGGACGTCCACGTCGTTGGCGGCGCATCAGTCCCATGCAGGGCGGCGTTGTCCTGTACCACCCCGCCGTCGGCGTCGTAGCCGATGAACCGGTAGCCGCCGGTGGACGACTGGAGATCCCAGCGGGCGACCGTGCCGCCCGTCATGTGGATCCGGGCGTACGTCACGTCCCCGCCCGGCGGCAGCGACGCCAGCCGGAAAAACACCATCACCGACCAGGTGGTGCTGGACGCCGCCCGCACCGGCATCGCCAGATACGACGTGGCGTCGTCGAACCGGGCCACCGCCGAGGCACCCAGCCCGCCCGTGACAGCCTGCCCGAAACTCACCGCTCGCGCGGTGCCGGCAGTTCCCCCCGCGATGGCGCTCGCCGGGCGGGAAGCCTCCGTGCCGTCCTCCAACGGCAGATACCCCGCTGGGGCGGACGCCGTCAGGGTGCGCCGCAGCGGACTCTGTACCGGCGGTGCCCCCTGGCCGAGGCGACGCATGATGCCGGCCGCTTCCAGCGACACCCACACGTCGCGGTCGGAGCGGTCCCACCGCACCGGCCAGCCCGCCACCTCACCGAAGAACCGCGCGCCCCGGTCGACCACCTCGCAGCCGGCGTCGAGGGTGTACGTGCGGCCCTGCGCATCGGTGATCGTCCGGTCACCGACCTGCATGGTGGTGAAATCTGGTGAGGCGCGCAGCGTGCCGTTGATGCCGTCGCGCAACTGGAAACCCAGCATCAGCCCGGAGAACGGCGGAAGGTTGACGGTGTTCTCCGAACCGATCTCCAAGCTGGTCGTCGCCGCGTACACGCTGGTGGTGCCCGACCCGACCCGGGCGTCACCGAGCTGCGTCCACGGCCCCGCCAAGCTGGGCGCCGTGTAGAACGTGGTCGTTCTGCCACCAGCACCGTTGTTGACGTCGAGGGTCACCCGCACCGCCAACTGCCCATCCGGACCCGGCACTACCGGCGCCGTGGAGGACGCGTTGTTGACCGTCGACCCGTCCGGCGACCACACCAGCCGCAGCCGCCCGTCAGCCTCCAAGATCACGTACCACGACTGTGTGGTGAGCCCCTCCACGCGGCCACCGAGCAGGCACCGCACACCCCGCCAGCCGTTGTGGTGGATCGCCCACCACCGCACGTCCAAATCCCCGGTCACGTTGAGCGACGAGTGGTGCGGCGCGATGATGTGCGGCCCCTGCGGCGTCGCGGTGAACGTGCGACCCGGGATCGCGACCGCGCTACCCGGGTCCGCCTCAGCCATCCCCACCCTGATGGGAGTGTTACGTCCGATCAGCCCGTAATAGGGCGACAGCGGGTTACGCGGGCTGTACTTGCCGGCCCTGTTGTTGAGGGTCGCCGAGCAGTTCCCCGGGTCGGCGTTGTCGCTCTCGTTCGGTGTGCCTCTGGTGATGGAGATGCCCCCGCCGCTGTCTGCGGTGGTCATCCGCAGGTCGCCGGTGATATCCACCCAGCCCAGATCCGGCCCCAGGTACAACTGTCCGTTGGGCGTGAACAGCGTCATCGACGGTCACCTCCCGTAGGCGAACTGGACGCTGCCGCCCTTGCGCTTGGCGTGGCGGCGGACCGTTTCCACCACGAAGTCGGCTGCTTCGTTGCCGCCTCGGAACTCGACGACCACGTGTGCTCCGCCGCCGCTGTTGGCGAAGTCGCGGGCACCACGCGGTAGAGGCACCACTGCTTCGTCGTGGCGACCTTCACCGAGGACAGCGAGCCGTCCGCCGGGGGTGGCGGGCACGATGCCGCCGCTGGCCAGGTACGGAATGTTGGGGGTGCCGAGAGTCATCGACGGAACGTTCATGCCCATGAAGTTGCCGCCGCCGATGGTGAAGCTGAGGCCGTTCCACCGGCCGATGATCCAGTTCACTGCTCTGCGGAAACTCGTCTTCAACGGGTCGAACATCGACCGCAGCTTGCCGGCCATCTTGCCGGGCAGGGAGGTCATGAACCGGTTGAAGGCAATCGCCTTATCGACAATCCACTGAAGCATCTGCCGGCCGAAGTTGCCGACCTTCCGCCAGGCACCGGAGAACACGGACCACCACAACCGCACCCCAGCGGACAGAGTGTTGAAGGCCCACTTCCACCCGCCGACGATCCAGTTGACCACCCATTCGACCGTCGCCTTCGCCGCGCCCCACACTGCCTTCCACAGTGTCTGGAACCAGGTGGTCTTGGTGGCGATCAACGCGATGATGGCGATCAGCGCGACGACCGCGAGCACCACCAGGCCGATCGGGTTCATCGCCATAACCACGTTGAGCGCCGTCTGAACCGCCGTCCACACCTTCGTGATCACGATGATGGTGCCGATGATCGCAGCGAGCACACCAAGCCCGGCCGCGAGCGGACCAACCCAGCCGCTGTTGCGCTGCAACCAGCCGAACGTAGACGCGATAGCGGGCACCGCCCGTTCCAAGGTGGCGACCAGCGCCTGCTCGGCCTGCCGCTTGAACGCCTCCAACTTCTGGCTGGTTGACTTCTCCAAGGCATCACCGGCCTTGCCCGCCGCCCCCGCCACATCGCCGAGGCTGTTCTCTGACGCCTTGAGCCCCTTCAAGAATTCGGGGATGTCGGCGACGTTCAAGTCCTCCAACGGGGTGCCGAACAAGCCGATGGCGGTGTTGGCCTGCTCCGTCGGATCCTTGATCCCCAACAGGCCAGTGATGATCTGATCGAAGGCACCCTTCGCAGTTTCACCGCCGGCCAGGATCCGGTTCGACATCTTCTGCGCGTCCAGGCCGATCGCCTCGTACGCCTCCACCGACGTGGTACTCATGTCGGTGGCCCGGAGGGTGAATTCCTTGATCGCGTCGCCGGCCTTGTCGAGCCCGTACTTGCCTTTCGCGGACGCGTTGACCAGCACCGAGAAAGCCTGCTCGCCGTCGAACCCGAGCGTGCGAAAGAACTGCGAGTATTCGTCTCCGGCTTCCAGCACATCCTCACGGAGCGCGGCCGGCACCTTCCGGCTGGCCACGGTAATCAGGTCCATGGCGTGGGTGGCGTCCTTCGCCAGCCCAGACCCGATCAGGGTGGACGCGTACTGTGCGGCGTCGGCGACGTCGCCACCCCACGCGGTGGCGTACGCCTGGGCCGCCACCGTCAACTCTTCGATCTTCGCCGCGTCCCCGTCGGGCACCAGACCGGACGAGGTGACCGCCCGCACCGCATCCATGGCGGCACCGGCAGATTCGGCGAAGCCTCGCCCGTACACCTTGCCGGCGATGTCGCCCAGCTCGGCCGCCAACTTCGGGTCACCCAACTGGGCTTCCATCTTCGCCCGCGCCGCGTCGAGTTCCAGCCCCTTCATCGCGCCGGCAGCCAACGCCACCCCGATCCCGGCGCCAGCCAGTGCAGCGCCGGCCTTAACCCGGCCCCACGTCTTCTGAAACTTTGACTCGATCTCCCGGGTGCCGCTGCTGACGCCGTCGTTGTCGACGCCGACCTTCACCATCAGATCCGCCAACGTCGACACCCGAACCACCCCTCCGCTGCTTCACGCCACCCATGGCCTTGTTCAGCGACTTGACGAGCCGCAGATGGTCTTCGCCGCTCTGCTCGGCGGGTGCGACACCACGCTCATCCCACTTGGGGATGAAGTCCTCCGGCTTGTACCGGCGTCCCTTTTTGCCACGGTTGGCGTTGGCGACAGTGGAGGCGATGATCCCGGCGAGGATGTCGACGCGGGTCGGGCCGAGCGTGCCGGTGACCTGCTCGTATGCGGCCCACGCCGACAACTCCCGGGCATCGATGCGGGCGAGTAGTTCACCGACGGTGTATCCCAGGTGCGCCGCTAGTCGGTGGCGGAATCGTCGCCCTGGGTCGCGTCGAAATCCTCGGTCAGCTTGTCCATGTCGTCGTCGGACAGGCCGGCGATCTTCCGGCAGGCGTCGAACACCCGCTCCACCGGCTTGGCGTTTTTCGCACCGAGCGCGTTGATGTCGTTCTCCGTGAACAGCGGCGAGCCGTGCTCGTCGACCGCACACAGGACGATCAGCTTGGCCCGCGCGTTGCGCATGTTCATCTGCCGACTGTTGCCGCGCTGCTGGATCAGCGACGCCTCGTAGCTGTCGCGCTGCTTGCCGGTGATCGACCGGATCCGCACGGTGCCACCCCACTCGGGGACGTCCACCTCACCGAACGTGCGGTCCTCAGCGGACAGGATCGCGTCACGGGACAGAATCGCCATCGGTCAGCTTCCCGTCGCCGCGAGGGTCGGCTTACCCGACACCTTGATGGTGATGGACCGGCCCATCTTGTCGTCGTACGGGAACTCGTCTCCAACCTCGGTGAGGATCCCGGCGATCGACCAGGTGTGCTCGTCTTCGGTGTCCGGCAGGATGACGATCTGGTAGTTGCGCGGCTCCGTGTCGTCGAAGTCGTCGTCCAGGTCGTGGGTGTCCTCGGACGGGTCGTAGTTCAACTCCAGCGACACCTCGCCGCCGTCCTTGAGCCCGCCGATGAACTCCATCCACCCGTCTTCGCTGTCGTGTGCGGTGACGTCGATGGTTTCCCTGGTGCGGTTCGGTCCGGAAATGCTGGTGACGTTGGCGATGGTCGTGAACGTCTCCGACGGCAGGCCGCCGTCGCCGCGCTTGAACTGGGTGCCGAATGCGTCGCGCCCACTCATGGGTTTGCTCCTTTACTGCTGGCTGGTGACGATCCGGAACCGCACCACGTGGTGGCGGATCTCCGGGTTCGGGTCGGTGAGCGCCTGGTCGAATTCGTGGCGGACGCTGACCACGTTGTGGCCCTCCACCGGCAGGTGCTGATGGTCGAGTAGTTCGATCAGCCGGCCGGCGATCGTCTGCCCCTGCGTGTTGCCCCGCGATCGGGTCCACACGTGCAGGGTGACGGTGATTTCCCGACCGAACCCGCCGTGGTCGTTGTCGGGCACCGAAAGGTGGTCGCCGATCCGCAGATACGGGTGGACCTTGTCTTCTGGTACCTGGTCGTGGACGCCGCCGGTCAGTGCCGCCATCAGGATCGTGTCGGCGGTCAGCCGCTGGTAGATGGCTTTCTGCACCGGGTGGATCGGGGACCGGGACACGGGGGCGGTCACCGGGTCAGATCCTTCAACTCGACACCCACCGCATCTTTGACTCTGCCGGGGAAGCGGCGGCGTGCCCGTTCGGCGGCCGGTGCCATGAACGGCTGCTCGGGGGTGTCTTCGGTGCCGTGCTCGACGAACGTTGAGTGTCGGGCCGTGGACACTGCCCGGCCACCCAATCCGTCTGAGGTGATCTCGGTCTGCATTCCCCGGACCAGATCCCCAGTGTCGCGGGGTGCCGTGCGCCGCATGTCGTCCACCACGTCGTTGGTTTCGTCGCGGACCGCCGCGCGTAGACCGTCCTGAACCTTGCCGGGTAGCTGCTTGAGGCGTTTCGACAGCAACCCCATGCCGTCCACGGTGACGGTTTGCCTGCGGGCCATCAGCGTGCCCGCCTCAGGTCGCGGCGCAGCTCGGCGAGGTCACCGGCGATGGCGAGCAGCGACCACATCACCGACCGGGCCACGTTGTCGGCGGCAGCACAGTCCGAGGCGAGGCGACGGCATTCGCTCGCAGCCGGCATCTCCCGCGTCGGCTCACCCATCGGCGGCACGCTCGGTGTTGGCCTTCGCTCGGGGTGCCCGCCGCTTGGCCGTGGCTGGCTTCTCCTGTGCTTCGATGGCGGCCGGCGACTTCACCTCCGCCTCCACGACTGGTACCGGGTCCGGGGCGGGCAGGTCGACGCGCATCGGCGTCCACAGGTCCGGGTTGTCGACCACCGCCGGGTGCGTCGAATGGGCGGTGGTGCGGCCACGGCGCAGCCGATACCGCTGACCGTCGCAGGCCAGCGTGCCGGAACGGGTGGCAACCATGACGTCAGGCATGTGTGTCTCCTCGAAGTCGGCGGACAGCCGCCGTGTCGGCGTGCAGACCGGACCGGCGCCACCGCTGGTATGTGCGGCGGTCGCGGGCGTACTGGTCGCGGCCGTTGACGCGCCGGTACTGGTCGTCGCTGTCGGCTTTGCCGGCAACCGGGTGCATGTGTTCGATCAGCACGTCGGGCAGGTAGCGGATGCAGTCGGCGGCGCGGCCGAGGTCCAACACGCTGTTGTCGCAATACAGGTGCTCGACGGGTGCGGGCACCATGCGGTCGAGCGTGCGGATGATGTCGGCGGTCATCGCCCACTGGGTGGGCAGGCGTTCACCCTGGTAGCCGTCGTCGCCGTACACGATCCCGGTGCCGAGGTCCGCCAACTCATGCAGATAGCGGTCCACCCAGCCCGGGGTACGCGGCAGATGGTCATCGCCCGCGAAACCCACCACGGGGTAGTCGCGTATCTCAGTGGTGGCCACCAAGTCGAGCTTGTGCACCATCGGCCGCCACGTCGGCGACTCGCCCAGCCACCACAGTTTGCCGTCGCCCTCCCGGTCGGCCGCATGCCGACGGTAGATGTCGATCGTCGGATCGTCACAGTCGACCGCGAACAGCAGCGCCGCGTGTTCCCACGCGCCGGTCGCATCCCACGCGTCGAGCAGGCGAGGCACCGACTGCGGCCGGTTACGCGACGGCACGATCACCAGCAGGTCAGCCACGGGCCGACTCCGGATGCCACACGAAATGTGGGTGGTCCACCTGCGGGCGGCGGAACCCCTGCCGGATCTTCTCCGGCCGCTGCCACGCCGACACATGCTCCGACCACAGATAGTGGTACATCACCTTGTCGACGTATTCCTCCGTGTGCACGTACGGGCGAACCTGCTTCACCCACGGCCGGTCCTCCGCCCGGCCCCGCCGGTGACGGCGGCGGAAGTCACCGCGCAACGCCAGATCACGCCGCAGCGGATCAATGTGGGTGAAATCCCGGTACAGGCCGTTCGCGTCGCGGTACCAGCGGCGATACCGCAGACTGTGATCCACCACCTCGCGTAGCTGACCCTCAACGAAGTAGTCGACCTTGAAACCGACGTGATCCGGCTCCGACTCCAACGCCCGCACGATCTCGGCCACGTAGTAGTCCGGAACCATGTCGTCGTCGTCGACAAAGCACACGTAGTCGGTGCCGGCCGCCTCCACCAGCGCCTGCCGGATCTCACCCAACGTCGGTGAGCCGTTGTTCCACCAGCCGAGCACCCGCACCCGCCCACCGAACGGGTCAAGCTGCGGCAGCAGCACATCCAACAGCCGCCGGAACAGCACCTCACGCTGCCCGATCGTCGGAATCAGAATCGACCACGACGGCCCGCTCACTGACCCTCCACGTCGACCAGATCGCAGTCAGCCCGCAAATAGGCGGGCTCCGACGGCACCACCGTGGCTTTCACCCGGTACACCTCGCCGTCGCCGCGCAGCTCGTCACCACGCCGCACATCCGCAGCAGGCTGCATGTACACGGCCAAGGTGAGCAGCGCACCCGCCTGCATCGCCGCGACCCGCTCCGCCGCAGTCGGCTGCGACACCCGGGCACGCACCGAACCCACCTGGGCGCGGGTCGACGTCTGCCCACCCGCCCCATCGGGGGCGGTGGTGGTGCGCCACACCGCGAACGTGCGTGGCAGCTCGTGCAACCCAACCGGTGTCACCATCCGGGCACACCCTCAACGTCGGCACCGCCGTACGGGGACACCAACGTCACCGACACGAACGAACTACCGGCCGCCGCCTTCCGCACCGACCGTTCCTCCGACGTGGTCAGGTACACGTCCTCGCCGCCCTCACGGCCGGTCCGGTCGTACGACTTCGCCGAGTCGCCGAGGGTGCGCTGGTTCAACGCCTCCGGGTTGGTGAACGCCCGGAACGCCGCCGCGACGCAGATGTTCTGCACCCGGTGCGGCACATCCACCACGGCATCTCCGGCGTCGTTGAGCCATGTGCGGCCGGCGACGTCACGGATCAGTTCGGATGCCTCAGCCAGCAGCCCCTCAGCCCGGTCCGCTTCCCCGCCGGTCGGCGTGTAGCCGATCTTCTTGCCCAACTGCCCCAGTGTGGCCAGGGGCGGACGGTCGGCCATCGTTCACCCCTCCCCGTCGTCCCCGGCATCGTCCGGGGGTGGCGGTTCAGCCAGCCGGGGTTCCTCCCACGGGATCGGGTCACCGCCGGATGCGTCGGGCACCAGATCGGCACCCGGGTCACGCCCTGCGGCACGACTGCGACGCAACTCGTCGGTGAGATCCCGACTGTCGCCGCCGGCCGCAGGGCCAACCTCGGTCACGAACCCTCGCTGATCTTCACCGCGCGGTGCATCGACACCGTCGACTCCGGGTCGGTCGGGTCGTCCGGGTCTTCCACGGCGGCGGTACCCACCCACGTGTTGACCAGCGACCGGTCAGTGGTGTTCGTGTAGTCGTAGTCCATGAGCCAGCGAACGGAGATGCCCCCGAAGCTGGCGGACGCACCCAACTGCTCGGCCTCGGCGAGCCCCCGGGTGGTGCCGAACGACACGCCCTGCGGGACGCGGGGTGCCCGCGCGGCGAGCACGAACGCGGTCCGGTGGTAGGCGTACGCCTCTTCCTCGTCCAGCGCCGAACTGGGCACCACGTTGAAACCGGCGATACGGCCGATGGTGGCCTCCCGCAGCGCATCCGACGCGTCCGGGCCGGTCGAGTCGAAGCGGGTGAACCGGTCGGAGTTGAGGATCTGCTCTTCCACCGCCGAACCGACCAGCAGCGTCCGGTTCGACCGGGGCACATGCTGGTCGTTGAGCAGCCGCCGCGCCCGCGTGGCCACCTTGTACCAGTCGGTGTCCGACATGTCGAGCAGGTCGGCGTCGGTCGGGTCGATGGTCATGCCGGCCGGGTAGTCGGCGGCGGTGATCTCGTCCACGATCTCGTCTTCGACGCCCTCGGCGACGGCCCGGATCTGCGGCATCAGCACCTGGGCGCCGAAGTCGGAGATGTCCAGCGTGAACTCTTCGTCGGTGATCGCCGCACCGTTGTACACGTCGGTGTCGAGCTTGACGTCCACGCCGTACTCGGCGGAGCTGTCGTTGACGATCGGCGTGCCGGCACGCAGCACCCGCTTGCGGGCGGTCCGCCGGGCCGGCACCCGCAGGGTGACGGTGTCGTTGAGGACACCGGTGAACTCGCCCGGGTTGACCGCGTCGGTCCACACGGTGCGGGCAACCACCAGCTCCCGGTACAGCAGGCCGATCGCCGTGCGGGCGATCGTGGTGGGCTTCAGGAACGTGTTCGCCACGTCGCTTCCTTCCTACGCGCGGCCGGGTGTTCCGTCCGCCGCTCGGTTAAAGTCGCGGCACCTTCGCCGCGAGCTTCATGGGGTCGGTTTCTTCCTCGCCGCCGGCCGGCACGGCGGCACCGGAACGCAGGGCCTCACGCGGGCGTCCCCGGGCTGCGCCCTGGTCGCCACCGGCCCGGCCGTTGCCGCCGCTGTCGTCGCTGCCGCCGCCGGATCCGCTGCCGGCGTCGCCGGCCGTGCCGAACGCCGACAGCAGGTCGTCTGCGTCGGCTTCCAACTCTTCGCGGGTGGCGCCGGTGAGCCGCTTCGCCTGGGCGGGCGTCAGCTTCTTGGCTGCCGCCACCTCCGTCACCAGTGCGCGACGTTCGGCGTCGGCGGCCTTCTGCTCCATCGCCGCCAGCTTTTCCATGACCTTGTCCATGTCGGACTTGCTGGTGTCGCTGGCCTGCTTGAGCTTGTCCAGCTCGGCGCGAGTGGTCTTGCTGTTGTCCTCGTGCTTGCGCGCGAGGGCCTTCCACTTTTCGGCTTCCGCCTGCCAGTCTTTGCCGCCCGTGCCGGCCGGTTCGCCCTGGTTGTCGGTGCCGTCGTTGTCCGCCATCGCGGTTCCCCTGTCGGGTCTGCCGGCCCCTGTCGGGCCGGTGGTCTATTGGCCGCCGAGGTGGCGGCGGAACGCGTTCAACGCGTCATTTGAGGTGCCCCGACGCAGATCACCGGTGTCCGCTGCCTGCCGCTGCGCGTTCTGCCACGCCTCAGCGAGTGCCGTGTTGCGGGCCAGCGCCTGCGAACCCTCGTAGAACGGTTCGGCCGAGCAGCCGCAGTGGTCGTGTGCCTCGAACCGGGCTGACCGGTCAGATTTGAACGCCGGACCACGCGAAGCGATCATGGCGCAGAACGCGCACGGGGAACCCGACGTGACCCGCTGCCAGCCGCGTGCCTGACGATCCGCGCGCACCGACTCGACCAGCGTGCGCCGACCGCCCCGCAACACCAGATTGGTGACCGCGCCGGCCACCCGCACCAGCCCGTTCCGGCTCGCCTGTACCGGCGTTTGCCCCGCCTGCAACGCGTTCGTCGCGCCCGCAAGGCCGGTCAGCCGCAGCGTCTCCCGCACCAGAGTCGGCGGCGGCGCATCCACCAGGCGTGCCGCCGCCGACCCTCCCACCCCTTCCGCCGCACGGAAGCGTTCAAAATAGGCCGCCGCCAGCCCAGCCGAGTCGCCGTGACGTTGCCGGATCAGGATTTCCGCCGCCGCCGCGAACCTGACGAACGTGGCCTCCACATCGCCGGTGTCGAACAGCGTCCACAGCCGGGTCAGATCCGCCAGCACATCGGCCCGCAGCGCAAGCTGTGCCTGCCGGTGCGCCTGGGTGAGTTGCGCGCCGACGGTCGTGCGGGCCACCTACGCCGCCACACCCGGCGGCAGGATCAGCCCGCCAGCCGAGACACGCTCACCGCCCCCGGCGGCCTGCCGCTCCAACAACGCCGTCAGATTCCCCAACGCGTCGCCCTGCGCGGCCACCGCCTTCCAACGGCGCACCGTCTGCTGCGTCACCCCCGGCACCCGATCCCACAACTCCTGCTGCGGGATACCGAGCATCTGCGCCAACTTGCCCAGCCCGTCAACGATCGCCCCGAACGCCCGCGCCGACGTGTCCCGCCACACCACCTGAATGTCGTCCGGCACGTCGACACCGAGCAGGTCACCGATCGCCTGGGCGGTCTGCTCGTGCGACTCACCCAACCCGGTCTTCCGCAGCTCCACCTTCCGGTCGCGGCCCGCCTCGGCCGCAGCCAACGCCTCCGCCGACAGGTTGACCAGTTCGCCGATCAGCTCGTGCACGGGCGTCTGCGACAGGGTGGCCGCGTACTTGAGAACCGCCTCGCGGGACCGCAGATAGCCGTCAAGGGTGGTTTCGCTGAACTCGCCGAGCTTGACGTCCTCCGGGTTTTCCTCGAACGTCCACATCTGCGACGCGCCAGCCCGCATCTTGTCGGTGCGGTTCTCCGGCGTCCAACCCACAATCCACCGCTGCCGGAACGCGCTGTACCACTCGGCCGACTTGAGGGTGAACGTGGTGACGTCGGCCTGATCCTGCAACGTCATCAGCGGCGCCACCTGACCGGCCACCACCTGCGTTGCCCGGCCACCCCGCGCATCCGGCACCAGCGGCGGCGCCTCGTCCTCTTCGTCCAGATCCTCGGCGTCCCGATACCGGATCACCGGGCAGTACGACAGGCCGTGCTCTGCCGCCTCGGCCGCCAACTCCCAGCCGCCCCTGTCCGGGTCACGCTTGAGCGTGTGAACGTGCGTGTCGTCGTACAGCCGCCACAAGCCACCCCGCCGCCGCTCCAACGCGAACAGCGGCCAATCCGGATCGTCGCCGTACACCGCCGTCATCGCACGCGGCGACACCGGCCGCACCACCGGCACCGGACGGCCAGCAGTCACCACCATGTACGCGGTGCCGTACGTGAACGTCGCCCGATACAAACCGGCCTGCCCCCGGTCCAACCGGTTGGCCTGCCACACATCCCACACCGGCAGCGACACATCCTGCTGGTCGCCGGACTCGTCAACCTCCGTCGTCCGCAACCCGTCCAGGTACAGCGACTCCGTCAGGCTGTTCAACACGATGGCGACCAGATTGATGCGGGCGATCCGGGCCATCTCCCGCACCTCCGGCGGGGCGTCGGCGGGAATCACCAGCGGCAGCGGCTGCTTGCCGGTGGCGTACCGGCGCAACACGTCCAGTTCGACGCGCTCACGTTCCTGAATCCCGTACGCCTCGTTGACGACAGACAGCAGGTCGGCGGCAGCCAGCATCAGAACACCGCCCTTCCACGCTTACCGGCGGCACGCTGCCGCACCTTGCCGCTGTTCAACGCGATCCGCCAACCCATCCGGGCGCCCACCATGCACACCGCCAGGTCGACCAGCTTGTGGGAGTCGCGGGTGACCTTCCCCAACGAGACACCCCACGGGTTGGTGCGCCGCCGGGCCGCATGCGTGTGCATCCGCAGCGCCGCCGACCCGTCATGCGTCAACGTGCCGTGCTCGTCGATGTCGGCCGCGCACTGCATCGCCGCCAACGTGAACTGCTGGTTGCGGCGCACCCCACCCGGCGTTTTGATCCGCATGTCGAACAACACCGAATGGCCGACCTTCTGCCCGCCAGTCGCCCACACCCGCAGCTTCCGGCCGAAATCGCGGTGCCAACCGTCGATGATCGGCATCCAGTACAGCGACTCGTCTTCGTCGTCGCGGGCCGGGCTCGGGTCCACCCCGAACCACACCACCCGGAACCGGTCGAACGCGGCCCGCACCGTCGCATCCACCTCATGGCGCGGTGCCAGCCACCCTTTGCCCCGGTCGCCGTGCGGACGCTGCCACACACCGAGCACAAACACATGCCCGTCCGACACCCGACACGCCACCAGGCCGGTCGCGTCCGTCGACTTCGAGCAGTCCAGGAACATGACGATCTGCTCGGCGTCCGGGATCACCACATCGGCGCGGGCCAGATCATCGAAGCGGCGCGGATCAATCCACGCGTCCTCGGCCACCGCCAGGCCGTTCATGTAGAAGCGGATGCTGTCGGCTTCGCTGGTCGACGGGTCCAACACCTCATCGCTGAGCCGTTCCAGGTCCGCCCACGGCGCATCCATGTACGCGGCCCGCAGCCCAGCCATGCGCGACTCGTCGTCGTACAGGTCGGTGTCGGGTGGCGCTTCGATGGAGTCGTACAGGATGTCAACGCGGCCCTTGGTGTGCCCGCCCACCTGCGACTGCCACGCGTTGTACGACCGCTCACCCTCCGAGTCGTTGCCCGGAACATGCGCGTTCGTCATCTCGCACACCCGCGCCTGCAACTCCGCCGGACTCTTGCCGACGTTCCGCCGCGCCACCGCCGCGATCTTGTGACCGCCCGACGACGCCGTCATGTGGTGCGACTCGTTCAGCAGGATCGCGGTTGCCGGGTCACCCTCGGCTGTCTTCTCCGACGCGGTCAGGATCTCCATGCGCCCGCCGCCGTCGGTCAGGATCGTCCGCGTCTCCCCGCAGTCGATGCCGTAGAAGTCGCGGGTTTCCCTCGGCAGCATGGCGTTGGCGACCCGCAGCACATCCTTCGACTGCGCCTCCGAGTTCGACGCGATCTGCACCAGCGGCATCATGTGCCGCTCGCCCGTCCACCGCTGCGACTCTTCATCCCACACCAGGTGGGAAGGGCCGATCAGCTCGATGTTGCACCAGGCGCCGCCGAAAGGATCCTTGCCGGTGCCCTTCGCCCCACGCTTCACCCCACGCCGGTACAGCCACCGCCCCGTCTCCGGGTCGAACGCGTACCAGAGGTGCAGGAACCGGCGCTGGCCGGGCGTGAACTGCCACGGCTTGCCGGTCAGATAGTGGATCAGCCCCGGCTCGCCGGTCTGCTCGTACGTCCGCCACTCCGCCCACCCGATGACCTGCGGGCCGATCGACGGCGGCAGATCAGACAGGTCGCGCGGCCACGGCAGCGAACACCACGCCCTGGTGCCGTTCCACCGGTCCACGTAGTAGCCGGCAGGCAACTCCGCCGACACCGGCACATCGGGCAGGTCACCCGTAGAGGCTTCGGTAGTCATCGAGCTTCGTCACCCCCGCGCCCGCCGCGCCCGCCGGGCTGGCCGCCGGCTTCGGGTCGACATACCGGATCCGCAGATCACGGCGCGCGTCCAGCGTGGTGCCCAGCAGCTTTTCCCGGATCCGCAACTCCGTCGCCGAACCACCCTCCACGAACCGGGCATGCACCTCGGCCGTGTCCACCGCGAAATCCCAATCCGACGCCGTCCACAACACGCAATGCGGCATCTGGCACAGCGTCTCCCACCACGACTTCGTACGCGCAGGCCACGACACCCGAACCGGCGTCCCGTCCTCCGTCGACCGGTACCGGGTCGGCAACTTCGGCCGCTCACCCTGGTACGGGACGTTCGGAATTTCAGTCCAGTCATGCGTCGGCGGCATCCGGTTACGGCGCTGCCCCTCCGGCTTCGGCTTCCGACCAGCAACACCCATTACCGACGGTCACCTCCCGGCCCATCTCGATTCATACGCTGGCTGAGGCGCTAACCCCCGCCGCGCAGGGCCCCCCGGGGAGGGGGGCAGCCCCCACCCCGGTCGGTGACGGTCGGTTACCGCAAGCCTGGGTGGCGGCCGGTGGTGGGTCGCAGTCGTTTGGGTCGTGCGGCGTTGGCTGCTGCTGCGCCTTGCTGTCCGGTGCGGTGTGCGTGGCATGGCTGGCAGACGCCGCGCAGGTTGTTGTCGCTGTGGTCGGTTGGGTCGCCGATGTGGTCGACTTCTTGGCTGGCTGCGCCTCGGCAGTGGGTGCGGAGTTTGCAGGTGGGGTCGCGTCGGAGGATGCGTGGGCGGATGCGTGTGGCCCAGCCGGGGGGTAGGGGTGTGGTGCGCCAGGGGGTGTGTTTGGTGTGGGGGGTCATGGTGTGTGCACCCCCGGGTTCCCCCGGTCCCCTGGGGGTGTTGTGGTTCGGGTATGCGTACGGCCCGCCTGGGGAGGTTGGCGGGCCGTGCGGGTTGTGCGTTCGCATCTCGTCTCGGCTACGTAGGCCGCCGAGCGGGCCGGTGGGCGCAGTTCACCCGCTGCGCCAGTGTCACGTCATCGTATACCGGCCTCGATCATGGCGGCTACCTGCGCTGCGTCGTGTAGCCGGTAGTAGGTGTTGCCGGTGCGGGGGCCGGGGATGTGGATGGCGGGTAGCCGTCCGTGGAGGCGGTGGCCGGGTCGGCGGGATAGGTATGCCCAGTTGCGGATGCTGCCTGCGGTGACGCGCCGTTCGGGGCTGGTGAGTAGCGGGGCGAGTTGTCCGGCGGTGCCGTATTCGTAGCCGTCGTGGTCGCGGGGCAGAGCAGCCGGGGCGAGGGTCAGCCGCACAGGCACCTGCCTACGGCGCGCAGGCAGCCCCGGCAGCGCAGGGTGTAGCCGTCATGGTCGTACGCGCCGAGGTACGTCCTCCACCGCCCGCAGCCGCAGCGAGGCAGGGCGGACCGCTGCGTCAGTTCGTCGGCCAGTTCCTGGGTGGTCGCCTGCGACAGGTCGGTCATGCGCTGGCCTCCACGGTGGTCGCTTCCAGGTTGAGTGTGCCGACCAGCAGGGCACCCGGCCAGATGTGGGGTGTCCCCCTGAATTTGGTGACGGCGGGGCAGGGGCAGGTGTTGCCGGTGCAGCGGCAGCCGGCGGTGCAGATGATCGGCCAGGCGGCCCGGTTGGGGTTGCTGGTGCGGGCGCGCAGCATTCGGGTGCCGCAGCCGGGGCATTTCGGGTTGCCGGGTAGCGGCCACCAGTCGTCGCCGAGCCGGAGTGCGCGGCGGATGGCGGTGTCGGCCTGGTGGATGTGGTGGCTGACGTCGTGGGCGGTGGCCGGGTCGAGGTGGTCGATGACGTTGGTGAGTGCGGCGAGTGCCGGGCCGATGGGCATTCCGGTGTGGCGGAGCGCGGATGTGGCTAGCCATCGGGCGTTGTCGACGTGTTCGCGGACTTGTTCGGCGAGGTGGTTGCGGCGGGTGGTGGTGTCGGCGGTGTCGGCTACGGGGTCGCTGTGTCCACCGCCGCCACGGTGGCCGTAGGTGGTGGAGCGTAGGCCGTCGTTGGTGTCGCTGCTGTTGGTGTCGCGCCAGACAGCCCAGGATCGGCGCAGCGACCAGCAGTTGGCGGCGGCGGCCAGGTTGTGGGGGTGGTCGTTCATCGCGTGCTCCCAGCTTGTACGCGGTCAGGCTAGTTGTGTGGCGGCGTGGGTGCCTGCGACGGCCGGTCCGGGGTTTCGTTGCGGGCTGCGTGGAGTGCGGTGTCGAGCTGGTCGCGCATCTGGGTGAGTTCGGCAACCAGTTGACGGACCGCTTCGAGGCGACGCAGCTCGGTGGTGCGCCGGACGTTGGTGTGCGGCGGCCGGTAGGTGGTCCAGATGAGTGCGATGAACAGTGCCCAGAAGCCGCAGCCGGCGAAGAGGGTGACGATGTCGGCGGTGGTCACTGGTTGCTCCCGGTGGTGGCTGCGGTCAGGGCGGTGTTGAGGTTGTCTACCTGGGCGTTGACGCGGTCGAGGTCGTCGCCGAGGTGGCGGCGGGCGGCTGCGTTGAAGTGTTCGACGACCAGGGCGGTGTGCCGGCCGCACAAGACGACGTCGGCGGTTTCGTCCAGCGCCTCGCCGCTGCACTGGTTGCCGCTGGTGTTGAGGTATCGGCAGGTGATGATGCGGGGCTGGCCGGGCCGGTTGCGGCCGGGGCTGGTGGTGTCGGGGTCGGGTCGGGTGCTGAGCTTGCGGAGCATCTGTCCCATGGGGTTTCTCCTGGTGAAATGGCTATCGGCGAAATCGGGAATGGCTATCCGATCGGTGGTGCGATCGGTTGTCCGATGCGGCCTGGTGGCACGTCGGATCGGTGGGCGTCGCGGTGTGAGTTCGGCGTGAGTCACGGTGTGACTGGTTGCCAGATGGCAAACGCCTAGCAAGTGCCATGGCAACCGCCATCGGGGGTGTCACGACACCGGCCATCGCGGAGGGCATCTCCGTGGGCTGCGGGTGTCGGACCAGAGCGTGCGGCCGGACCGAGCCGGGCACCGAGAGATGCCCGGCCGCCGTGCCAGGGTCCGCGTGTCCGTGCCAGGGTCGCGGATTGACCCTGGCACGGCTGTTTTCGCAGGTCAGAGGCTGTGCGGGCGTGGGGTGTGCCAGGGTGCCAGGGTCTTTCCCTATCTTGGCCACCACTTCACCGCACTGTTTTTCTTCCTTAGGGTTACCTAACGAAGATGTTTTTTTCTGATTTTGTATGGCCAAGATGTAGTCAAAGACCCTGGCACACCCTGGTACGTGCAGGTCAGAGGCCGTTTTGGACCCTGGCACGACCCTGGCACGACCCTGGCACGGACCCTGGCACCCGGGCATAACGGACAGGATTCGGGTGTGGTGGAGGCTCACGCCCCACCGCCAAGCCACTTGTTCTTCGCGGCGAACGAGTCGGATTCCTGCGGTGCGAGCCCGTAGACCCACTGCTTCCGCTCGCCGTTGACCTTCTCCCGGCGGACGTCGATGGTGCCGTTGCCAGACGAGCGGAGATCGCGGGCGAACACCGACTTGTGTCCCACCCGGTCACGGCCTTCCTCTTCGGCGCACCACTCCCGAAAGGCGGCGTACAGGTCGTCGAGCAGGATCGGCTTGGCCTGCGGGTCGAGCACCGCCCGGTCGTCGATGAAGCCGTCGACCGGGGAGGTGTTGCGGCGGATCTCCCGGTCAGCGGCGATGCTGCTGGCGGGTTGGAGTAGCCGGCCGCGCCGGGTGAGCCGGTCGAGTCCGTCGAGCGCCCAGTTGAGGATGCCGGGCAGTTCCTCCATCAGGTTGCGGGTGAGGTTCGGGTCTTCCTTGCCGTAGAAGGATGTGCGGAACCGGATGTGGATCATCCGTCCGGCGAGCGCCCCGGAGGCGTCGTTGAACTTCGGCTCATCATTGCCGATGATCATGAACCGGACGCCCAGCTTGCCGTGCCACGTCTCCCGGTTCTTCCGGTTGACGTCCCGGGAGTCTTCGCCGCTGATCTTCTTCAACACCTCGACGGCTTCGCCAACCTCCCGAAAGTTCCAGTTGACGTCGGACAGCACCGCCAGCGACTTGCCGATCAGCGGCTGCTCACCGAACGTGCCGGCGAGGCTGGACAGGCTGGGTGCGGCCACCGCGTCGGGACCAAGCAGCGCCTCGGTGATCCGGGCGATGGTGCCCTTGCCGGACCGTCTCGCCCCGTACAGGTGGGCCATCTTCTGCAAGTCGGTACGGCCGGAAATCAGGTACCCGGTCCACTCCTGAAGGAACTGCCGGGCCTCTCCGTCGTCGGGGAGCACCTGGGCGAGAAACGCGAGCCATCGCGGGCAGGTGGCGCGCGGATCATAGGCGAACGGCAGGGACGTCAGGTTGAACCGGCGCGGGCTGTGCGGTTCCAGCCGTCGGGTGCTGGGGGCGACGACACCGTTGGTGACCGCCACGCACCGTTCGTCGTCTTCCTCCCACGGGCGGGCGAGCACCGCCGAACCGATGGCGTCACGCAGGTTGGCGATCTTCCCGGTGGTGGGTGCCCACCGCTTCACGTCGTCGCCGTTGTCGTAGACGGCGTTCTCCGTCTGTAGGTACAGCCACTGGTCGATGGTGGCGTCACGCTGAATGTCCCAGCGGCTGTCGCACCAGCGGTAGAAGTCGCCGCGCCACCAGGCGAGGTGGGGTGTGTCGTCGGTGTGCGGCAGGTGTTCGGTGAGTGCGCGGGCCACCGCCATCGGGTCGGCAGGGGACGGCAGCAGGCGGCCGGACGCCATCGCGGCGTCGACCCGCTCGGCGGCTTCCTGCCGGTGCCGCTCGGCGGCGGCAGCCTTCGCCTTCTCCTTCTGCGCCTTCCGTTCCTCCCGCACGATCGTGTCGAAGTCGAGCTTCGTCAGCTTCGGCAGCACCTTGCGGATGGCGTCGCGCCACTCCAACCGGGCGGCGGCGGGAAGCGCCGACACGCGCCGGATGACGTCCCGGGCGCGGTTCATCTTCTCGTCTTCGGGGGCGTCGGCGATGGCCGACATCTCGGTGTACAGGTCGAGCTGCTGTTCCTGCTCACTCACAGCGGCACCCCCTCGGCGTGGAAGCCACCTTCGATGGCGCGGCGGATGTCCCGTTCGGTCTGCTCGGCGCGGCGTCCGGCGTCGGTGAGCGCGGCCACCGCGTCGGCGGCGCTGATCGCACCCGCCGCCACCATCCGGGCCACACCCCGGGCGGAGCCGTACAGCACCACCCGCCTGCGGCCGGACGGCGCCCGGTCGACGGCGGCCAGGTGCGCGGCCAGCAGCCGATCCGGGCGTTTGATGTCGCCGCTGCTGGTGGTCGACGGGGTGGCCCCACCGGCAGGCAGCACAACAGCCGGCGGCGGCTGGCATGCCTCCACCAACGCGGGGGGCATCTCGGCGAGTGGGCCACGCTCCACCCAGACGTACGGGCGGCCGGTGCGCGGGTGAACCGACGGCGGGGCGACCGCGTAGCCGCCGTCACCGCGAACGTCGACACCCTGCCCGATGCGGGACTGGCTGCACGGCAGGTACCCGCCAGGGTGGGCGACGTGCACGTGGTAGCCGCCGCTGCCGGTCCGCACCCACGCGGTGGGTGGGATGTTCCAGCGTCGGATCAGGTCGGCGACGTCTCCGCCGTTGCCGAGGTCGACGTCGAGGACGACGATGCCGGAGGGTGCGCCGGTTCGGATGGCGAGGGTGCCGTTGGGTACGGTCCGGAACATGTCTCGGATGCGGTCGTGGTCGCGGTTGGCCCGGTAGAAGCCGTGGCAGGTGAGGCACGCGCACGCGGCGGGGTCGTGGCTGCTGTTCTTGCAGTCGGGGCAGTTGGCGACGGGCCGCTTGGATCGGCCGAGCCAGAAGACGTGGCGGCCTTCGTCGGCTAGCCGGTACGCCTCGTCGAGCAGCGCCGAGCGGGTGAGGGTGGCGGTCACGCGGCCCGCCGATCCTGGTCGATTCGTCGCGCGATCCACTCGTCAGCAACCGACCGCCGGTATTCGAAGCAGTCGGCCAAGTCGGGTCGGGTGGCCGCGATCAGTCTCGCCAGAAACGGGGCGAACACGTTATTGATCTTGAAGTCGGGGTCGCTGGTTGACATCGCGACGTGCCAGCGGACCTGCTCGACAAGCGCGTTGATGCCAAGCTTTCGGCTGCCCGTGCGGGCGATCCACTCATCGGCGAGCCGGATCATCTCTTCGGGTACCCGAGGGTTGTCGGCAACGAAAGCCTCGAACCTCTCGGCCACGGTTGCCGGCTGCTCGGCGGCGGGCTGCTGCTGGAACAGGTCGAACAGGTTCGGCGGTTCCTCGGTCGGCCGCATGTTCAGGGGGTCGACGTTGGGGCTGGTCGGGATGTTGCGGTCGTTCATGGTGGCACCGGATTCCTGTGCGTAGGTGTCGCTCCCCAGCGGTGCCTGCCGGGCCGTTGCAGCCCCGGTGCCGGCGTGGGTACCGGTCAGGCCAGCGCGAATGTTGGCGGTCAACGGCGACCACCAACCGGCTTCCGGCCTGCAACGGCGTGGGGTGTGACCTGCGCGTCACTGAAAATGTCGGCGCTGTGCCCTATCCTGGAAGACATAGGTGTTCGTCCCTTCGGGGTGTGTGAAGCCGGGCCGGTGGCTAGACCGAGCCCGGCTTTCTTATGCGGCGGCGGCGCGCTTCGGTTCCGGAGGTCCAGGACGGGTTCGCGGGCGCTGAACCTCAGTCCGGGTGAATGCGCCTCGGATGCGGTCGATCTGCTCGCCGGTGAGCGGCGGAGCCCCGGCAACGAGCACGGCCACCAAGTCGGCGGTGTCGCCGGGGATCATTTGCTTCCCACCAAGTCGGAGTGGTCCCGCATCAGCGCCACGACCGGCACGCGGAGCGCGTTCGCCAGGGCGGCGATGAGCGCGGGGGACGCGTTCTTGCGCTGGAGTTCGAGGTTGCGGACGTGCTGCGGATGAACGGAGACGTCTTCGTGTTCTGCGGTGAGCCGGACGAGGGCCTGAACGCTCAGGCCGGACCGCTCGCGAATCGCCCGGAGGGCCGCCCCGTTGACGGGCACTGATCGGCGTGGCATGCACCCATGATCGGACGCAACAGGACTCATGTCAAGCTCAGAAAGCCTTAGTTGAGTCTAGATGTCCTGACCTGCGGTTACATCACTCTGATCCGAACACCCGTTTCAGGCCCAGGTGCCGCCAAAACAAGCCTGTATCGATCAACATGAGCGTTGATCGCTTCTACTCTCGTCCGCTAGCCTCATGCCGTGGACGACCAAAGCAAGCTGCGGGCGCTCGCCGACGCCGTGATCGCCCGCCGCAACGAACTCGGCTACACCCAGGCGGAATTAGCCTCATCAGGCGGAATATCCCTCGCAACGGTCCAAGGCATCGAAAACGCTCGCGGCGGGGCAACCCTGCGGGCGAAGACTGCGGCCGGCTTGGAACGCGGACTGGCGTGGAAACCCGGAAGCGTCCTACGAATCCTTGACGGTGGTTCGCCCGCACCGATAACCGCAGAGCAGGCGGTGTGGGATCTGGCGATGATTCTGCGGGCCGGCGGCGGCAACCCCGAGCCGCTTCTCTGGCGGATCGGCGACGCTGAACAAAAGAACCCCGGTGCGCCCGCGAAAGCCATTCATCGGCTGCTGTCGGCTGAGCCGAGGTCCGCTGCTGAGACGCGAAACGTGGTCGAAGACGAGCTGGGGTGGGAGCGGGGAAGCATTCTCAAGATGCTGGCCGTGCCGCCGCCGCCTCTACCGGCGACGGAGCCTGCCGTCGAGCGGCTTGCGCAGCTTCAGCAACGAGAGGCCGAGGAAGAGACGCGGACACGGCACGGCTTGCGTCCGCGTGGACTCAACTACGCGGATGCGGACCTGATCGCCGATGCCGGGTTGCCGCAGGCGGATGCCGACCGCCTGATCGCGCATGTGATGCAGCGACGGGAGCAGTTTGAACGCCAACTGTCTGAGGAGTTGGCGTTCATCATTGCGATGCTGCGATCACGGCGCGGGTGACGTCAGCCCGCCCCACCGCTCCGCCCAGGTGAGGTTGTCGCCAACCCACCGCGACCGGCCGAGCCTCGACGGGTCGAACTTCGGTCCGCTGCCCTTACTGCCCGGCGTCAACACGATGTCCGCCAGGGCGCACACCACCTCCCGACGTGCCCGCGCGTCAAGGTCATCCCATTCGGCGTCGACATCCACGCCAGCGAACCGGGACAGGGCCGGCGGTGTGGACAGTCGGCGTACCTTCGCGGCGGCAGCCTTGATCTGCGGCAGCGTCTCCTGCTCGATTGCCGCCAGCCCCTCGGGTGTGATGCCGGCGCCAGGCTTGCTGGCCAGCTTGTAGAAGCCGTCCAGGTGGGCGCGGAGTGCCTTTTCCTCCATCTTCGCCTGCTCCAACTCGGTGCTGTCGTCATCCGGCTCGAACACCGCCGCCGCGTCCGGCTGGCGCAGCCGCGCCCGGATCAACGGTTCGATGACACCTTCCAGACCACGCGCCGACGCCGACACGGCGAAGCAGTTCCGGCACTGGTAGGCGTTGTGGCCGGGCTTGCGGGAACCCGACCGCAGGCCGTGCATGCACTCGGAACACTTCACCGCCCCGGTCAGCCAGTGCGCCACCCGGGGATCGTTGCGCATGCCGCTGTTGGCGGTCAGCCGGTTGTAGGCGGTCTGCCACACCTTCGGGTCAACTAGCGGCTTCCACTTTCCGGCACCCACATCTTGGCCCTGGTGGACACGCCGACCGGCGTAGTGGGGTCGGATGGCGAGCTGCCGCACCTGCCGGTCGGTCCACTTCATGTCGGGCGGGAAGTGCCGGTGGTCGCGGTCGCAGTCCGGCTTGCACGGCTTCTGCGGGGTGGGGATACCGCGTTCGTTGAGGGAAGCCGCGATCTGCCCGGCCGGCTTGCCGTTGGCGATGTCGGTGATGATCTCGCGGACGATGGGCGCCTGCTCGGGGTGGGGAACCTGGTCGGCGAGCTTGCCGCGTTCGTCGTACACCCGCGTCCATCCGAAGGGCAGGCGACCGGTGGGGCGGCCTTCGCGGGCTGCTTTCCGTTTGCCGCGCCGGGTACGTTCGCTGATCTTCTCGGATTCGTCGGCGGAGTCCACGCCGTCATCGGCGAGGGTGCGCCAGTCGCGGCGGATCTTCATGTCGTAGGTGCGTTGGTGGCTGATGATGCGAATGAGGGTGCCGTGCTGTCGGCAGAGGTCAAGGAAGTCGACCCATTCGCCGAGTTTGCGGCTGCCTCGGGAGGATTCCCAGAGGCTGAGGATCTGGCAGTTGCCGGAGCGGATGTGCTCGACTAGCTGGGTGTAGTCCGGGCGTGGGCGGCGGGCGTAGCGGCTCGCGGACCGGTCGGGGTCGGCGAAGATGCGGCCGACTCTGTACCCCTGGTCTTCGCAGTCGTCTCGGAACTCGGTTTCCTGGCCGGCTACCGACTGACCTGCGTCGTTGTTGCTCTTGCGCCCGTAAAAATCTGCCGTTTCCACGCTTGCATAGTAGGCGCACGGTGGTTAGTCTTCAAGAAGTCGGTGATGAGCAGGGTGAAGATGAACATCAGCACGACCAGCCAACTGGCCCGCTCCCACGAGCCCAGCACGTTGAACTGCCCGAGCAGGGACAGGTCCGGAACGTCGAACGGGTTGCTGGGCAGCGTCGGGACGTTCAGCGACCAGCCCTTCGGGTTCGGCTCGCCGTTGACGAAGGACGGACCGATGTTGCCCACCGCCTCCACCACCATGGCCAACGCCGTGGAGGCGAGGATGCCGATCAGGATGGCGCCCTTCACCCGGCGTACCACAAGCACCAGGGTCACCAGCAGACCCACCACGAAGACCAGCATCGGCCAGCTGACGAGTTTCCCACCGATGCCCAGGCCGACCGGGACCGTGGTGTTCGCATCGTCCGGGATCCGCCTGACGAAACCGGCGTCCACCAGACCGATGATGGTGAGGAAGAGGCCGATGCCGACGCCGATCGCCGTCTTCATCTGGGTCGGCACCGAGCGGAACACGGCGGTACGCAGCCCGGTCAGCACCAGCACCGCGATGATCAGACCTTCGATCACCACCAGGCCCATCGCGTCGGCCCAGGTCATCTCGGGCGCGATCTCGTACGCCACCAGGGCGTTGACCCCGAGGCCGGCAGCGACCGCCAGCGGGAAGCGGCCGACCACGCCCATCAGGATGGTCATCAGGCCCGCGACCAGGGCGGTGGCCGCCGCGATCGCGGGAATCGGCAGGGTCTTGCCGTCACCGTCGACGGCGCTGCCGAGGATGAGCGGGTTGAGCACCACGATGTACGCCATCGTGAAGAAGGTGGCCAGGCCGCCGCGTACCTCGCGGGTGAGCGTCGAGCCGCGGGCGGAAATCTCGAAGTACCGGTCGAAGCCGTTGCGCGGCTGGCCGGAACCGGGTGGGGTGCCGTTGTCGGGCGGCGCTACTGCCATCAGGAACCTCACAGCGGATCATCGGGTTGTCGCGCGCATCGTCGCAGATGGCCGGCCCGCCGGAAAGCGGGGTCACGTACGCTGGCCGGGTGCCCGCCCCGCCGCCCCGCCCCGAGCCGCTCGACCCGCCGATGGTGCCGTTCGCACTCGCCGGGATGGCAGCCTGGGCCGTCGCCGGGTTGGTGCTGCTGCTCTTCCGCGACCGGCTGGCCGCCAATGGCCACGAGAACTGGCTCTGGATCTGCCTGGCCGGATTCCTGTGGGGTTTCCCCGGTCTGGCGGTGATGATGCGGCACGACGCCAATCGCCGCCGCCGTCGCGCCGCCGGTTGAGCCGGCGACGGTCGGCCACGGTCAGGAGTGCCCGTACGGCTCCGCCGGCTCGCCGCTCTCGACGGACCCGGACGCACGGCTGACCGCCATCGGCTCCACCGCACTGTCGTCGTAGACGGTGGGCATCTCGTCGACAGCCGTGTCCGCCTCGACCAACGTCTCCGAGTGGGCACCGCAGCCGTGGTCGGCGCTGACCACCCGGCCGTCGTCCGGCGCGTAGAAGTTGCCGCAGACACCGAAGCACTGCCGCAGCTTGCCCGCGAGTGGCAGATAGAAACCGCAGGTGCCGCAGCGGGCGGAGGCGGGCGCGGAGGCGGAGATCGGTGCCGAAGGGCCGTGATCGCCGTCGTACCAGCGCTGGGCCGTCTCGATGCGTCCCTCCCGCGACATCACCCGCGACCGACCGAGCCCCAACTCCCAGGCGATCTCCTCGACCGCCGGGTCGTCGGAGAGGAGGTAACCCGGCTGGAGCCGCTCGTCGTCCGACGGGGTCGGCAGCAGGTCACCGGGGCCCAGGTCGCCGGGCTTCAGTCGCTCCTGCCAGGGCAGCCAGCCGGGTGCCAGCAACGCGTCCGGCCCGGGCAGCAGGACGGTCTCACAGATCGTCACCGTACGGCTGCGCGGCACCCGGGTCACCGTGACCGCCCACCGCCAACCGCGGTAGCCGGCCAGCCGGCACTCGAAATAGTGGGTGACGAGCCGATCACCCTCGGCGACGGCCTGGAGGTGGTCGCCGACGTCGTCGGGGCCGACCTCGGTGATGCCGGCGCGCGCCACCTCGACGGCGGCGGCGCAGACCTGGTCAAGACGAGCGGCACGGGCGGAGGCGGGCCTGGTCACCCGACCATTGTTCCCCATCGGGTGGGTCGACTGTGAGGCACTCCCCAGAGGTGTTCTCCGCCGGTGGCGCAGCATCGTCCGGGCCGATGGGTCAGGATGGTTGCCATGCCGCTGTTCTCCCGCTCTGAGCGGTCCCTCCTCGGGCGGACCGTCGGCACCGGCATCCGCGCCACCCGGCTGATGCTGCGCGGTTCCCTGACCAGCGGTCGCTGGGTGACCCGCAGTGCCGCCCGGGCCCGCGCCCGGGGTGCCGGTGGGGAGACCGGCATGGTCCGCCTGTTCGACCTGCACGCGATCTCCTGCGCCGGTGACACGCTCATCGCGATCGGGCTGGCCGGGACGATCTTCTTCAACGTGCCGCTCGGCGAGGCACGGAGCAAGGTCGCGCTCTACCTGCTGGTGACCATGGTGCCCTTCGCCATGCTCGCTCCCGTGGTCGGGCCACTGCTCGACCACTTCCGGCACGGCCGTCGGTACGCCCTGGCCACGACCATGCTGGGCCGGGCGTTCCTGGCCTGGCTGATCTCCGACTACATCCACGGCTTCGGGCTCTATCCGGCGGCCTTCGGCGTGCTGGCGCTCTCCCGGGCGTACGGGGTGGCCCGTTCCGCGGCCGTACCCCGGTTGCTGCCGGAAGGGCTCGGCCTGTCCCAGGTCGGCGCGCGGGCCAGCGTCTACGGCACGGTCGCGGGAGCGCTTGTCGCCCCGATCGGCCTGGCCGCGTTCTGGTTCGGACCGCAGTGGCCGTTGCGGGTCGCTTCAGTGATCTTCCTGGTCGGCATGGTGATCTCCCTCCGGCTGCCGCCGAAGGCCGACTCCGAGCCGCCGGAGCGGGTACCGCGACCACTGCGGGCGCTGCGTCGGGGCACCGACGAACGACCACTGGGCCGGGGCAGACCCGCCGGGCGGCTGGTGATCTCGACCCTGATCGGCGCGGCCACGCTGCGCGCGGTCTATGGCTTCCTGCTGCTCTTCCTGGCCTTCACCATCAAGGCCGGCGACCTGACCACCGTGGTGTTCGGACGTGACCTCGGGGACGAGGGCGCACTCGGCCTGGTCGGTGGCGCGCTGGCCGTCGGCACCTTCCTCGCCACCGCGATCGGTACCCGGCTGCGCATCCACCGCCCGGCAGCCCTCCAGTCCAGCGGCATGGTGATCGTCGCCGGAGTGGCCGTACTCACCGTGCTGAGCTTCTCGCTGCCGATGGTCGCCCTGCTCTGCGTGGTCACGGCCATGATGAGCGGCATCGCCAAGCTGGCCGTGGACGCCTCGATCCAGGAACGCATCCCGGAACGGTTGCGAGCCAGTTCCTTCGCCCACTCCGAGACCGTGCTGATGCTCGCCTTCGTCGCCGGTGGCGGGTTGGGGCTCGTACCCTTCGACGGCCGGATCGGCATCGCCGTCGCCGCCGGTGTCGGTGCCCTCGCCGCCGCCCGCGCTCTGGTGATGGCCCGGCGGCTCCGGGCCGAGAAGCTGCGTGGACGGCCGCTCACCGACGACGAGCTGACCGCCGAGAAGCAGGCTGAGAAGGAACGCGCCGAGGAGGAACGCGTCACCGAGACCACGCCCACGTCCCCGGCACCCTTCCAGGGCGGGCGTGACCCTGAGGAACCGGACCTGGCCCCGCCGGGCTTCCACATCTACCGGCCGTCCTCCACGGTCACCGGTTCCGCTGGTGGCGACGATGAGACACGGCGCAGCTCACCGGGTTCGGTCACGTGAGCGGTCTGCTCGTGGTGACCGCGGTGCCGGCTGAGGCAGAGGCGATCCAGGCCGGCCTCGCCGACCCGACAGTGGCGGTGCTGCCGGTGGGGGTGGGCCCGGCGGTCGCTGGTGCGGCGACCGCCCGGCTGCTCGCGCTCGCCGAGATGGCTGGTCGCCCGTACCGGGCAGTGGTCAGTGCGGGGGTGGCCGGCGGCTTCGCCGCCCGGGTCGCCGTCGGTGCCACCGTGCTCGGTACCCGGGCCGTCGCCGCCGACCTGGGTGCAGAGTCACCCGACGGCTTCATTCCGATCGACGAACTCGGCATGCCTGCCGAACTGCTCGGCGGTGGCACGGCCATCGACGCCGACCCGGCGCTGCTGGCCGCCCTGCGCACGGCGCTGCCGGCCGCGACCGTGGGACCGGTGCTGACCGTCAGCACCGTGACCGGCACCACCGCCAGCACCGACGAACTGATCCGGCGCCACCCGGACGCGGTGGCCGAGGCCATGGAGGGGTACGGCGTGGCGGTCGCTGCCAGCCAGGCCGGCGTGCCCTTCGTCGAGCTGCGTACCGTCTCGAACCCGATCGGCCCCCGCGACCGCGACGCCTGGCGCATGCGCGACGCCCTCACCGCGCTCACCGCCGCCGCCACCGCCCTACGCTGACGCCCGGGCGCAGGGTCGGGCGGGGGCGGGGTCGGGCGGGAGGAGGTCGAGAAGGCGGGGTTACGGTGGGGGTGTGGCGCTCTCGCTGGCGATCTCGCCCTGCCCCAACGACACGTTCGTCTTCCACGCCCTGGTGCACGGACAGGTGCCCGGCGCACCGCCGGTCGAGGTGACGTACGCCGACGTCGACGTCACCAACACGGCCGCCGAGCGCGGCGCGTTCGACCTGGTGAAGGTGAGTTACGCGGCGCTGCCGTGGCTCCTGGCGGACTACCACCTGCTGCCCTGCGGGGGTGCGTTGGGTCGGGGATGCGGTCCGTTGGTGCTCACCCGGGCCGACCGCGACGGCGGGCCCGACCGCGACGACCTCAGCGGTGCCACCGTGGCGGTGCCTGGTGACCGGACCACGGCGTACCTGCTGTTCCGACTCTGGGCGGCCGGACGGACACCGCAACGGATCGAGGTGGTGCCGTTTCACGAGATCATGCCGGGGGTGGCCGCTGGGCGGTACGACGCCGGACTGGTGATCCACGAGGCCCGGTTCACCTATCCACGACACGGACTCACCGCCCTGGTCGACCTGGGCGAGTGGTGGGAGTCCGACACCGGGCTGCCGATCCCGCTCGGTGCCATCCTGGCCCGCCGTGGTGTGGTCGACCCGCAGGAGGCCGCCGGCTGGATCCGGGATTCCGTGCAGCGGGCCTGGGCCGATCCGGCGGCCAGCCGGGCGTACGTGTTGGCGCACGCCCAGGAGATGGAGCCCGACGTGGTGGACCAGCACATCGGCCTCTACGTCAACGAGTTCACCGCAGACCTGGGTGAGGCGGGTTTCGCTGCCGTCGAGGCGCTGCTCGGCCGGGCCGCCGACGCCGGGCTCGTGCCTCAGACCTCCAGCTCGCGGGCGACCGCGTGGACCAGCTGAGCGATCTTCTGCGCGGTCCTGCGGTCCGGGAAGCGGCCCCGACGCAGGTCCGGCTGGACCTTCGCCTCCAGCACCTTGATCATGTCCTCGACCAGGCCGTGCAGCTCCTCGGCGGGACGTCGGCGCAGCTCCGCCACGGACGGCGGAGCGTCCAGGAGCTTCACCCCCATCGCCTGGGTGCCCCGCCGGCTGTCCACCACGCTGAAATCAATGCGCTGGCCGCCCTTGAGTTCGGTGACACCCGCCGGTAGCGCGCCCTTCGGCAGGAACACGTCGCCACCCTCGTCACTGGTGACGAACCCGTATCCCTTGGCCGCGTCGTACCACTTCACTCGACCCGTAGGCACCTGAGAACCTCTGCTTCGCTTGAACCGTCTACTGCCTCAAGGCTAGCCGGATCATCCCGTCGAGCGCCGCCGGGAATCCGGTGAGATCCGCCAGCACCACCGCCGCCCCGGCGGCGCGTAGTTCGTCCGCCGTACACGGGCCGGTGGCCACCGCGATACCGGGCACCCCGGCCGCACCGGCGGCCACCATGTCCGCCACGTGGTCGCCGACGTAGTGGGTCGCGCCGTGCGCCCGCAACGCGGTCGCCTTCTCCTCGGCGAACAGGTCACCGGCCAGCTCGTCCACGGCCAGCCCCAGGTGGTCCAGGTGCAGCCGGGCCAGCCGACCGATCTTGGAGGTGACCACGAGCACCCGACCGCCCCGGTCACGGACCGCGGCGAGCGCCGCCACGGCACCGGGCAGCGGCACGGTCGGCGTGATCGCGTACGCCGGATACAGCTCGCGGTAGACGGCCACCGCCGCCTCGACCTGGTCCGGCGGGAACCAGCGGGCGATCTCGGTACGCAGCGGCGGCCCGAGCCGGGACACGGCGGCGTCGGCGTCGACGGGTACGCCCGTCCGCTCGGTCAAGGCGCGGTAGGTCGCGGCGATACCGGGACGCGAGTCGACAAGCGTCATGTCGAGATCGAATCCGACGGTCAACGAAGGCATCCTGGAAAGCTACCCGGCCAGCCGGACCGGCCGGGACGTCCGATGGGCGAGAGTGGCCCCCACCGGGCTAGCGTGGAACGACGATGAGCACCTCACTCGCCGACCACCTGCGGTCGCTGCCCGACGAGTCCCTCGCCGCGCTCCTTCAGCTGCGGCCCGACCTCGTCGTACCGGTCCCCGCCGACGTGGCCGCCCTCGCCATCCGGGCACAGTCCCGCGTCTCGGTGTCGCGTGCGCTCGACGGGCTGGACCAGTTCACGCTCCAGATCATGGACGCCGCCCGGTTGACCCGTGACCCGGCCGACGGCACCACCTCGGTCGACGGGGTCCTCGCCCTGGCCACCGCCGGCCCCAACCCGCCCGCGCCCACCGCCGTGCGGGCCGCCGTCGACCGGCTACGTGCCCGTTTCCTGTTGTACGGCACCGACAGCGCCCTGCACCTCGTCGGTGGCATCGACGAGATCTCCCCGTACCCTGCGGGGCTCGGCCGGCCGGCGACGGAGCTGGACCCGCGCACGGCCGCGCTCTGCGCGGACCCGGCGAAGCTGCGGCGGACGCTGCTCTCCGCGCCGCCGTCGGCCCGGGCGATCCTGGACCGGTTGGCCGCCGGTCCACCGGTCGGCAGCGTGCCGCCCGGCGCGTTGCAGGCACCGGCGGTCGGCGCGGACGACGACCTGCCGCCGGACGACACGAACGGTGGGGCGCCGACCGGGTCGCCGGTGCGCTGGCTGGTCGACCACCGGCTGCTGGTGCGGGTCTCCGGCGGCAAGGGCGGCACCACCGGCATGGTCGAGCTGCCCCGGGAGATCGGGCTGCTGCTGCGCCGCGACACCGGCCCGCTGGGCCCGCTGAGCAGCAGCCCGCCCCAGGTGGCCGCCACGCCGCGCGAACCGAAGGCGGCCGACTCCGCCGGAGCCGGGCAGACCATGGAGGTGGTACGCCACACCGAGGCGCTGCTGGAGCAGTTGGCCGCCGAGCCGGCGCCGGTACTGCGGTCGGGCGGGATCGGCGTGCGTGACCTCCGCCGGTTGGCGCGGGCCACCGGGTTGGACGAGTCGACGGCCGCGCTGCTGCTGGAGGTGGCGTACGCGGCCGGGCTGACCGGCGAGATGGAGCTGCCCGGCGTCGCCGGCCGGTACGGCGCCGACCAGCAGGTGCTGCCCACCGCCGGGTACGAGATGTGGCGGGCCGGTTCGCTGGCCCAACGCTGGGAGCAGTTGGCCCGGGCCTGGCTGACGATGACGCGACAGGTCGGACTTGTCGGCCAGCGCGACGATCGGGACCGTCCGATCACGGTGCTGTCGGCGGAGGCGGAACGGGCCGGTGCCCCGGCCGCCCGGCGGGCGGTGCTCGGCGTACTCGCGGATCTGGAAGCGGCCACCGCCCCCAGCGCCGAGGAGGTGCTGGCGTTGCTGGACTGGCGGGCACCCCGACGCAGCCGGGGCCGGGAGAACGCGCATCGGGAGGTGCTGGCCGAGGCGGCCACGCTGGGTGTGACCGGGTTGGGGGCGCTCACCTCGTACGGGCGGCTGCTGCTCGCCGAGGCGACGGCCAGCGAGGACGGCGTGCCGGACGATCCGCTGGGAGTTCGGGCCGACACCGAGGACGGCGCCGGCGGTGCGGTCCGGGCGCTGGACACGCTGCTGCCCGCCCCGGTGGACCACTTCCTCGTCCAGGCCGACCTGACCGTGGTGGTGCCCGGGCCTCCGGAGCCGGCGCTCGCCGCCGAACTGGAAGTGGTCGCCGAGCCCGAGTCCGCAGGTGGGGCGAGCGTGCACCGGATCACCACGGGCAGTGTGCGGCGGGCCCTGGACGTCGGCTACTCCGCGGACGACCTGCACGAACTGTTCCGTCGCCGGTCCCGCACGCCGGTACCGCAGGGACTGACGTACCTGGTCGACGACGTGGCCCGCAAGCACGGCGGGCTGCGTATCGGCTCCGCCGGGGCGTACCTGCGCAGCGACGACGAGGCGCTGCTGGCCGAGGTGCTGGCCGACCGGCGGGTCGAGACGCTGGCGCTGCGCCGGCTCGCGCCGACCGTGCTGATGACCCCGTACCAGGGCGGTCGACTGCTGAGCGTGCTGCGGGAGGCCGGTTACGCCCCGGTCGCCGAGGACGCCAGCGGGTCGACGGTGCTCACCCGGCCGAAGACCCGACGGGCGCCGGCCCGGGTGTCGGTGGCGACCCGGGCGCTGGATCCACTCGCCACCCCCCGCCTGCCACTGCCACGCCTGCTCGGTGTGGTGGAGCAGATCCGCCGGGGCGACGCGGCGGCGCGGGCGGCCCGACGGGCCCCGGCGGTGGTGCGGGGCGCGACGCCCGACCGGCCGGTTCCCGCGCACGGTCACCACGACGCCCTGGCCGTGTTGCAGCAGGCGGTACGCGACAAGGCGCTGGTCTGGGTCGGCTACGTCGACGCGCACGGGGCAACCGCCTCCCGGCTGGTGCGACCCGTCTCGCTCGGCGCGGGCTACCTACGCGCCGAGGACGAGCGCACCGAGATGCTGCACACTTTCGCGCTGCACCGGATCACCGCGGCGGTGCTGGAGAAGTGAGGCTCGGCGGGTCAGCGGCGGCTGCGCCGCACCGACCCGATGATCGCCACGATCAGGAGCAGGGCGAACCCGGTTCCGGCGGCTTCACCGACGGAGTCGATGAAGCCCTGCTGGAGCACGAGCCAGCCGAAGAGAAACCAGCCGAACAGGACGACACCGACGATCGCGTACGCGATCACCGTGGCGGTGGAGACGGGTTCGGTTGCCTCTGCCTGCTCGCGCTTGGGGACAACTTCCTGGTCAACGGTCATCTGCCCTCCCCGTACGGTCCGGCCCTGAACGTCAAGGGTGTCACCCTTGGCGGCTGTCGACCAGCACCATCGGGTACCGATCCGGCTCGGCTCCTACCCAGCGACGGCCGGCGGCGAACGGTGGGGTGGGGTCGCCGGTTCGGCCCGGGCGCGCCGCTCGCCCCCGTTGGCTGTCCACTGCGACGGGAACGGCCCCCGCTTCCTGGCCCGTCCGGCCGTGGATCGAACGCGCTACGCACCGGAACCGACCGGCATGACGACCGCGAGGGCGTACGGTGGCCCGTTCGCGACCCACCCGGGCCGCCGACCTCGACAACTCGTCCCCTACTGCTAGACGCGCAGAAGTACCAGCAGGGTTGCGCGGGGTCAGCACTTTCTCGCCACCCGCCCGCGCGTGCAACACTGGATGGTCGCCCGGTGGCAGGTCAGCCGCCTGCTCCGGCGGCCGGATCAGCCGTACGGACGAGAGGATTCGGCGTGAGTGGTGGACCGCTTATCGTGCAGTCGGACAAGACTCTCCTACTGGAGATCGACCATCCCGACGCACAGGCCTGCCGGATGGCCATCGCCCCCTTCGCCGAGTTGGAACGCTCACCCGAGCACGTGCACACGTACCGGCTGACCCCGCTCGGCCTGTGGAACGCCCGGGCCGCCGGCCACGACGCCGAGGGCGTGGTGGACGCCCTGATCAAGTATTCGCGGTACCCGGTGCCCCACGCCCTGCTCGTGGACGTGGCCGAGACGATGGACCGGTACGGGCGGCTCCAACTCGCCAACGATCCGGCGCACGGCCTCGTCCTGCGCGCCCTGGACCGGGTGGTGCTGGTCGAGGTGGCCAAGAGCAAGAAGCTCGCCGGTATGCTCGGCAACCGCATCGACGACGACACCATCGCCGTGCACCCGTCCGAGCGGGGACGACTCAAGCAGGCCCTGCTCAAGCTGGGCTGGCCGGCGGAGGACCTCGCCGGCTACGTCGACGGCGAGGCGCATCCGATCGAGCTGGCCGAGGCCGGCAAGGACGGCGGGAAACCGTGGACGCTGCGGTCGTACCAGCGGGAGGCGGTCGAGGCGTTCTGGGCCGGCGGGTCGGGCGTGGTGGTGCTGCCCTGCGGCGCCGGCAAGACGCTCGTGGGGGCGGCGGCGATGGCCGAGGCGAAGGCCACCACGCTGATCCTGGTCACCAACACGGTGGCCGGCCGGCAGTGGAAGCGCGAGTTGATCGCCCGTACCTCGCTCACCGAGGAGGAGATCGGCGAGTACTCGGGCGAACGCAAGGAGATCCGCCCGGTCACCATCGCCACGTACCAGGTGCTCACCTCGCGGCGCGGCGGCGCCTTCACCCACCTGGACCTGTTCGGTGCCCGCGACTGGGGCCTGGTCGTCTACGACGAGGTGCACCTGCTGCCCGCGCCGATCTTCCGCTTCACCGCGGACCTTCAGGCCCGCCGCCGGCTGGGCCTGACCGCCACCCTGGTACGCGAGGACGGCCGGGAGGGCGACGTGTTCAGCCTGATCGGCCCGAAGCGGTACGACGCGCCCTGGAAGGACATCGAGTCGCAGGGCTGGATCGCCCCCGCGGAGTGCGTCGAGGTCCGGGTCACCCTGACCGACGCCGAGCGGATGGCGTACGCGACGGCGGAGGCGGAGGAGCGCTACCGGATGGCGGCCACCGCCCGCACGAAGCTGCCGGTGGTTCGCGCGCTGGTGGAGCGGCACCCGGGCGAGCAGACGCTGGTGATCGGCGCATACATCGACCAGCTGCACCAGCTCGGCGAGTACCTGGACGCGCCGATCGTGCAGGGGTCCACGACCAACAAGGAGCGTGAACGCCTCTTCGACGCGTTCCGCACCGGGGAGATCCGCACGCTCGTCATCTCGAAGGTGGGCAACTTCTCGATCGACCTGCCTGAGGCTGCGGTGGCGATCCAGGTGTCCGGCACGTTCGGGTCGCGGCAGGAGGAGGCGCAACGGTTGGGCCGGGTGCTGCGGCCGAAGGCCGACGGCCGGCAGGCGCACTTCTACACGGTGGTCTCCCGGGACACCATCGACACCGAGTACGCCGCCCACCGGCAGCGCTTCCTGGCCGAGCAGGGGTACGCGTACACAATCGTCGACGCCGACGACGTCCTCGGCCCGAAGTTGCCCAGCGTCGACTGAGCCCGGTCGCCCGGGTGCCCGTGCCGAAGCGCTGACGCCGCTCGACGCGGTGGGCCGTCCCTGGACGGCCCACCGCGTCAGCGCCCGGTCAGGAGAAGTCGACCAGGAAGTAGTAGCTGGTCGGGTCGGTCCACTCCCCGTCGGCCGTACGCCCGCGCACCCGCATGGTGTGGGAGCCCGTCGAGGTCGGCGTGTAGCTCGTGGTCGCAACGCCGGCGGCGGTCGCCGCCACGATCACCGGCTCGCCACCGTCGATCGTGTACTCGAACTCCACGACGCCCGGGCTGCCCTGGGTGAAGGTGAACTCACCCGCCACGCCCACGCCACCGGCCCACTGGCTGGCCGGGTAGGTGCTCGACGACACCAGCGGCGCTGTGCCGACCAGGAAGGGGTGGTCCGTCTGTGGCGTGTACTCGCCCGCCTCGGTGCGGCCCCGCACAGAGAAGACGTTCGCGCCGTTGCGCTCCATGGTCACCGAGATGTCGGTCACCAGCGCGTTGGGAGTCTTCGGCACGCTCTGCCAGACGCCGCCGTTGAGCTGGTACTCGAAGGTCGTCACCTCGCTGATCTCGGTGTAGACCCCGAACCTGCCGATCGCGCCGAGCCCGCCGCGCGGGGTGTACTCGTCGTACGCGCTGCTCACATTCACCCGCGGATCGCGTACCCGGAAGTAGTACCGCCGTTCCGCGCTGGCCGTGCCGTCGGCCGCCCGGCTGGTGACCGTCAGCAGGGTGTACCCGGGATGCGTCGGGGTGATCTCGATCGTTGCCTTACCGTCCGGCCCGGCTGCCACGACCTGCTCTTCGCCGCTGTATTCCAGGACGTAGCGGTACTCCACCACGTCGGAGCGGCCCGGGTTGAAGGTGAACCGGCCCGGCTGGCCGGGCTGGCCGGCGGCGTTGTCCTCGGGGTAGTCGCTGGACGTCACCACCGGCGCATCGCTGACCACGAACGTGTAGGTCCGCGTCGGTGAGAAGGACCCGTCCAGGAATCGCGTGCGTACCGTCAGCGTATTGCTGCCGGAGCGGTCCGGGGCGAGCGTCACCCGAGCCCAGCTGTACTCCGGGTCGGCGATCTGCTCGGGCCCGTCGTTGAGCCGGTAGAGGTAGACGTCCACGTCCGGCATCGCGGTGTCGAAGTGGAACTCGCCGGGGATGCCCACGCCACCCCAGGCACCGAATTCGTAGTACGTGCCGGAGTAGACGGTCGGCTTGATGTCGATGACGTTGAACTCGTACTGCTCGGTCTCGGAGACGGTCCCGTCGGCGCTGATACTGCGCACTCTGAGCGCGTACCAGTTCGGCTCGGTCGGCGTCCAGGGCAGCACCGCGGTACCGTCCGCTGCCGCCTCGATCCGCTGCAGATCGTCGTAGTTGAAGGCGTACTCGTACGCCACCACGCCGGTACGGCCGGGCCGGAAGGTGAAGCTGCCCGGGCGATCGACCACGCCGCTGTGGTCCGGGAAGGCGAAGTCGGCCGACTCCACGAACGGGGTGTCCCGCACCCACACATCCTCGGTCCGTGCGCCGACGAACTCGGTCCCGACGTAGCTGCGCACCTGAACCCGCACGGACCCGGTCTGCGCGAACACCACCGCGACGTCGGTGGTGCCGTCGGCGTCCGCCGGGACCCGGACCTCGTCGCCGTCACCGATCCGGTAGCCGAACTCGGTGACCCCCTCGACATTTGTCGAGATCGCCAGTTGGCTGGGCAGACCGACGCCACCCACCGTAACCCGCACCTGTGGCGCGGTGGATCGGACACGGAACTCGTACTCGGTCACCGGAGACCGGTTCGAGGCGCTGTCCACACTGCGCACGCTGAGGTACTCGACGAACGAGGTGGGCGTGTATTCAAGCGTCACGTCCCCGCCCGGTTCGGGTGCCTCAATGTAGTTGTACGTGTCGCCGAAGCGCCCCCAGTAGTAGCCGACCACGTCCGGCGATCCGTTCGCCTTGAAGGTGAAGGTGCCCGGAACGCCCGAGCCACCATGCGGCTGGCCGTCGTTCGGATACTTCGCCGAGGTGACCACGGGTGCGGCCGGTGGGTCGGCGTCCACCTTCACATAGCACGGCTCGGCCCACGGCGAGTAGTCGTGACCGTCGTAGGCACGGGCAGTCCAGGCCACAACGGTGCCGTGTGGGTACTGCGACATCTCCCAGCCGACCTTGGCCAGGGTGCGTCCGTAACTCGATCCGAACCGCTCGGAACGCTGATCCTCCTGGCCGACCGGCCAGGCGGCGAACTGCCCGGTGAAATTCGAATCGTTGCTGTCCTCGTCCGCGCCCTGGACCATCAGGGTGTAGTTACGCGGCCCCACGGGCTGCGGGTTCTCCCTGGAGCCGCAGGCCCACGACGGAAACTCCAGCCCGAGTTTCGTCACCGTCGGCGCGTGGTTGGCCACACTCTGGATCACCGGGAACGGGCGGAGCTTACGGCCGTGTGCGAGCTTGCCTTCGTAGCGGTGCGGCAAGCGGATCTCGACGGTGAGGGTCTGCTCGTCCTGGTTCGCGAGCTTCTGCAACGCGGGCATGATGTCCCACACCAGATAGCCGGGGCAGGCGGCGGCGCCACCTGCCTGGACGGTACCGAGCAGCTCACGTTGGCGCGGCTTCGACTTCCAGCTCGTGGTCGCCGTGATCGGATCCGTGCGCCAGAGCTCGACCGGCTGGGCCGACGCGCAGTCAGCCGCCGACCGCTCCGCGATGACCAGGTCCGCCTTGTGGATGACGGCTGACCGGAAGCGCGAGATGTCGAAGCTGAAGTAGGACCGGGACTTGTGCTTGTTGCCGTCGGCGTCCACCCAGGCACCGATCGGCGCGTCGCCGGAGGGGTTGACGAACGACTGGTTCGGCAGGTACGAGTCGGTGTAGGCCCAGCCGGACTTGCTGACGTCCCGCTGCTCGTAGGCCTGTGCTGGCATCGCGATGCCGCCGACCAAACCCACCCCAAGCATGATCCCAAGTGATGCAGCCAGCAATCTTCGTGCGCCCACGAACGACGTACCTCCCCGTAAGCGGTGACTCGCTTGGCCACCAAGGCGCCAGAGCATATCGAGGTTCGGCAAGGTTCTGCGTGCCCGATTTGGCTTGCCTCCGACCGTCGATCGGCGGCTCTTCAACTGGAGCGGCTCCGGCAGGACCCGCACAATGGGTGAGCTGCCGGCCCGATCTGTCAGAGCACGCGGGTTACCTGCTCGGCGGCGGCGACGGCGTCTCGGTCGGCGGGGGCGAGGTTGGCGCAGAGCAGCACGGACGCTCCGACGGAGAGTGGGGCGAGGAGCCACTTCAGCGGCTGGTCGTGCTCGGCGACGTCGACGAGCAGCCGGTCACCGGCCCGCAGGTCGAGTTGCTCGGCCACCGCCCTGGCGATCGAGCCCCACTCGGCGTAGCTGGTGCCGTCCGGGCTGGCCGCGTCGTTCGCGTGCAGCACGGGCCGGTCGGTCGGGGCGACGCCGTGCCGCAGCACCTCCACCGACCAGTCGAGCCAGCCGACCGGCACGTCGGTCAGCGGCTCCGGTCCGGTGCCGACCAGGTATCGGTGCAGCCCGTCGGGTACGTCCTCCAGCCAGTCGTCGAGCCGCTCCGGGGTGACCAGGACCGCGTCGTACGGCCGGTCCGCGCCGGGCTCCAGCACCGGCAGCCCGGCGGTGGCGCGCGGCCGGAACGACACCTCCAGCCCCACCGCCCAGGCCCCCAACAGCACTGCGGCGGTACGCCAGTGCGGCGGCAGCAGCACCGCCACCCGGCTGCCCGGCGTCAGCCCGCACCCGTCCCGCAGCAGGCCGGCGGCCCGCGCCGACCACTCGCCCAGTTCGGCGGCGGTCAGCTGGTGACGGTCACCGGTCCGGTGGTCGAGGTAGGTGAGCAGCGGTTGGTCGCGCTCGGCGAGACCAACGGTGGACGGTACGGGAAGGGCAGCGCGCATACGTACGTCTTACTCCTGCCACCTCGGCCTGTCGAGCGATCCGTCCGCTCACTCCGGTGGTCGGCACGGTTTCGGCCCGACGCCGGGTTGCCGTAGTTTCCAGGTCCGCCGGGAATCCGATGTGGACCGGCGACTGGGGAGGTCGGGTCATGCGGGCTGGACGATGGCGAGCGGTGCTCCGCGCCGGAATGGCCGGGCTGGTGGTGGGCGCGGTGCTGGCCCCGCCGGCAGCCGCGGTGGGCGATCCGCTGCCCAACCTCGGGGTCGTCGCGACCGTCTGGGCGAACCAGCCGACCACGGCCGAGTACGTCGTCAACAACGGCTACAGCTGGTCCTCCACCGAGGGTGACATCGTCGTGCGGCGCACCGGTACGGGGGCCTACACCGTCGAGTTGCAGCACGCGGCGACCAGCACCGGGGTGGCGCACGTGGTGGCGTACGGCGGTGGGCCGGTGCACTGCACGGTGGCCAACTGGTACCGGAGCCTGCTGGGCGGCAACCACCTGCTGATCCAGGTGCGCTGCTTCGCGGCTACCGGCGCGCCGGTGGACAGCCGGTTCGTGGCGACCTTCACCAACCGGCAGCAGATCCACCAGGGCCGGCTGGCGTGGTTCACCACCGACCAGGCGGCACCGACGGGAGTGCACACGATCCCTGCCAGCCTGCGGTACGACTCCACCGGCGGCGAGATCCGCTACGAGCGCCTGGGCACCGGCCACTACAAGTTCTACGTGAACCGGCACCCGGAGGGCGAACGCGAGCATCCCTACTTCCCGATGACCCACGTCACCGCGCTCGGCAGCAGCGCGGTGAACTGCCAGATCTCCTGGCCGGACAGCTGGCACGTGCGCTGCACCAACGCCGCCGGCAACCCGGTCGACGCCCGTTTCGCGGTGACCTACGGAGTACGGATCGACCTGCTCGGCCACGCGGCCGGCCCACGTTTCGCCAGCGGCACCCTCTACGGCGAGGACTCGCGCGACGGCCGGATCTTCGGTGACGCGTACAACTCGACGCTGGGCACGTACGGCGGCGGCTGGGGCGTGCTGCTCGGCACCGGCCGCTACGAGATGACCTTCGAGGGCACCGGGGCCATGTTCGGCACCGCCTTCGTCAACGCGCACCTGCCGCACTTCGACCACCTGCCGAGCCGGGGGCACTGCGTCCTGGCGAGTTGGGGGCGCTCTGGCGCGGACACGGTCGTCCGGGTCAACTGCTACGCCTGGCTGGGCGTGCCGGCGAACCTGAACGCCCGGATCTCCTACACCACCTGGCCGGCGAGCTGACCGGACCCTCACCTGGGCAGCTCAGGGCCGCCGTCGAGGAGCGGGGCGAGCAGGTCACCGGATTTCTCCACCCGCTGGAGCACCTCGGTTGCGGTGTACGGCCTGGTCGACGGCCGCTTGCCGGCCGCGCCGGCGGAGACCTCGTCCCAGGTGAGCGGCGTGGACACGGACGGAACGGCCTGGGCCCGCAGCGAGTACGGCGCGACTGTTGTCTTCGCCGCGTTGTTCTGGCTCCAGTCGATGAAGATCTTGCCGGGTCGCAGGTTCTTCGCCATCTTCGACACGATCAGTTTCGGGTGCGCCTTCTCCAACTCCTGCGCGATCCGCTTGGCATAACCGGAGACGGAGTCGGAGTCCTGGGTGCCGGCGATCGGGCAGCAGAGCTGCATGCCCTTCTTGCCGGAGGTCTTCGGGTACGAGTCGATGCCGTCGTCGGCCAACCGGTCCCGCATCAGCAGCGCCACCTGGCAGCACTGCGTCAGTGTCGCGGGCGCACCCGGGTCCAGGTCGACGACCATCATGTCGGGTTGTTCGCCGACCTTCCACTGCGGCGTGTGCAGCTCCAACGCCGCGAGGTTGGCCAGCCAGACCAGGGTGGGCAGGTCGTCGGCGACCACGTAGTCGATGGTTTCCCGGCCCTTGGTCGAGCCGGGTGCGGGCAGCGTCTCGGTACGGACCCACTTCGGCGTGGCGGCGGGGGCGTTCTTCTCGAAGAACGAGCCGCCGTCCACGCCGTTCGGGTAGCGGATCCGGGTCAGCGCCCGGTCGGCCAGGTGCGGCAGCAGCACCGGGGCGATCCGGGTGTAGTAGTCGATCACTTCGCCCTTGGTGAAGCCGGCCGCCGGATAAAGGATCTTGTCCAGGTTGGACAGCTCCAGGGTGCGGCCGTGCACCTCGACCGGGAACCGGTCAGCTGGCATCGTCAACCTCCTCGGCCGGTTTGTCCGGGCGGATCCGCAGGATCCGGGGGAACCGCAGACGCCCGTCCGGGGTGCGCTGGCCGTACTTGACCTCCACCACGATCCGGGGAGTTACCCAGATCGCGCCCCGGGCATCCTCGCGGGGCACGTCACCGCTGAACGGAGCGGCGGTGGTGCGCAGGGGCTCCAACTCGCGCAGCAGCTCCCGTTCGAGGGCGGCGCCGATGCCACCGCCGACCCGGCCCCGGTAGATGAGACGGCCGTCGGCGCCGGGGACCCCGACCAGCAGGCCGCCGATCTTCCGCGCGCCGGGCCGCCAACCGCCGACCACGAAGTCGCCGGTCACCTCCAGCTTGACCTTCACCCAGTCCGGCGAGCGCACCCCGGGCCGGTAGGTCGACTCGATCCGCTTGGCCATCACCCCTTCGAGGCCGTGCTCACCGGCCGCCTCGTAGGTGGCCGGACCGTCGGAGAAGACCGGGGGCACCGCCCACCGCTCCGCGCCCAGCGCCAGGTCGTCGAGGGCCTCCCGGCGCCGGGCGTACGGCCAGCCGGTGAGGTCCTGACCGCCCAGCCGCAGCACGTCGAAGATCATGTACGTGACCGGTACGGTCGCCGCCAGTCGGGCGGCCTTCACCGCGTTGCGTACGTGCATCCGCTCGGCCAGGGCGGTGAACGAGGGCCGTCCGGCCTGGTCGAACAGGACCACCTCGCCGTCGAGCAGGACGTCGTCAACCTGCTCGCCGAGCGGGATCAGTTCGGGGTAGGCGGTGGTGATCTCCACGCCGGAGCGGGCGTACAGGCGCGGTCGTCCGGCGGCGATGTCGGCAAGCGCGCGTACGCCGTCCCACTTGAACTCGTACGCCCATTCGGGACCGGCCGGAAGCTGCCCGGTCATCGCGAGCATCGGCTTGAGCGGCGCGCCGGGCACAGGCCGACTGTAGTAGCAGGCCGAACACCTCGCGCCCGGTTCGCTGTGATGCGAGCATGGTCGATACCGGGGAAGGGAGCGCAGCATGCGGGCCATCTGGAAGGGTGCCGTGTCGTTCGGCCTGGTCTCGATCGCGGTGAAGCTGTATTCCGCGACGGAGGAGAAGGACATTCGGTTCCACCAGGTGCACCGGGCCGACGGCGGACGGATCCGGTACAAGCGCACCTGCCAGGTCTGTGGCGAGGAGGTCAGCTACGACGACATCGCCAAGGGCTACGACATCGGCGGCGGGGAGATGGTCATCCTCACCGACGAGGATTTCTCCGACCTGCCGTTGAGCACCTCCCACGCGATCGACGTACTGGAGTTCGTGCCGGCCGAGCAGGTCGACCCGATCCTCTACAACAAGGCGTACTTCCTAGAGCCGGAGGGCACCGCGACCAAGCCGTACCTGCTGTTGCGGGACGCGTTGACCGACTCGGAGCGGGTGGCGATCGTCAAGGTGGCGCTGCGCCAGCGGGAGCAGTTGGCCACCCTGCGGGTCCGTGAGGGTGTGCTGCTGCTGAACACGATGCTCTGGCCCGACGAGATCCGTAAGCCGGACTTCGGTTTCCTCGACGAGGACCTGAAGATCCGGCCACCGGAGTTGGCGATGGCCACCTCGCTCATCGACTCGATGGCCGGGGACTTTCATCCGGACGAGTTCACCGACGACTACCGGGCGGCGTTGCAGGAGGTCATCGACGCGAAGGTGGAGGGCCGCGAGGTGGTCCAGCCGGAGGAGGTGGAGGAGGCTCCCGCCGCGGCGGTAGACCTGATGGCCGCGCTGAAGGCGTCGGTGGAGCGGGCCCGGGCGGCTCGCGGCGAGGCACCGGCCGGTGGTGGCGCCGAGCCGACCCCGATCTCGTCGGCGCGCTCGGCACAGAAGAAGGCGGCGGAGAAGAAGGCCGCCAAGGCTCCGGCGAAGAAGGCACCCGCGAAGAAGGCCGCCGAGAAGAAGGCCACCGCCAAGAAGGCCCAGCCCGCCAAGAAGACGGCTGAGAAGAAAGCCACCAAGACCGCCAAGAAGACCACCCCGCGCAAGACCGCCTGACTTTCGCCGATCGTGCACTTCCTGTCGCTCCGCTGTGCGTTCTGGTGGTTCCGGCCCGGCCCGGACTCCATGATCGGCGCAGCCGTGCCTGCCAGTGGGGACCATCGATGGTCGGAAGTACGCCCGGTACCAGGTACCGTGTGTCGGCGACGGCTGCCCGTGGCCGGACCCACCCCACACCTCTCAGCAGGGAGTCGAGGACGTGAGCGAGCAGGAGACCAAGGCACGGCGGCGGCTGGCCGAGCAGTTGGCGGCTCAGAAGGCAGCCGAGGCGAAGCGCCGCCGACAGGCCTGGGCCGGCGCGTTCGCCGGGATCGCCGTCGTGGCGGTGCTGATCACCGTGTTCGTGATCGTGGGCCAGCGCGGTGGTGACGACGCCCCCGAGCAGGCCGCCGGCACCCCGTCCGCCCCGGCGGAGGCCACCAACGAGCCGGCCGCGCCGCCCGCGCCACAGCTGCCGGAGGGCGCGGATCCGGCCCTGGGCAGCAAGCCGACGGTCACCGCCGGTGAAGGCAAGTTGACCAAGCTGACGGTCACCCCGCTGATCGAGGGCACCGGGCCGAAGGTCGAGGCCGGCCAGTCGATCACCACCAACTACGTCGGCGTGTTCTACGAGAACGGCGAGGAGTTCGACTCCTCCTGGGAACGGGGACAGCCGGCCACCTTCCCGATCGGCGTCGGGCAGGTCATCCCGGGCTGGGACAAGGGCCTGGTCGGCGTGACCGTGGGCAGCCGGCTGCAGCTCGACATCCCGGCCGAGGACGCGTACGGCGAGGACGCTGGGGGCGGCCGCCCGGCAGGCCCGCTGCGCTTCGTGGTGGACGTGCTCGCCGCCGAGTGAACCTCGGGTCGGGCCGCCCGACAGCAACGAAACATCGATGCCGTTGACCACAGATGGCTTCCGAACGGTCACCGACCGGCAGTAGGTTCGGCAGCGTCCCGGGCAGCTCGCCCGGGACGCTCGTCGAAGCGAACGCGGAGGTGCACGTGACGGCAGTGGACGCCGACGGGCGGACCGCCCGGTTGATGTGGACGCACTACGAACCGGTGCACGCCGTCACCTATTTCCACCCGCGCGCCCGCGCCGCCTACGGGGCGGCCGGGCTACGCGGCTACTGGCGGGGTTACTTCGCCGGTCGGGCCGCCCCGCTCGGGCCGACCGGCCCGGCTCCGGTGATCGCCGCCTTCTACAACTTCGCGCCGCACATGGTGATCCGGGCCCTGCCGGCGGTGTGGCAGCTGGCCACGCCGGACCAGGCGCTGCGCGCCCGGCTGACCGGGGCGGTGCAGGCGCTCGCCGAGTTGACCTACGAGTTGCCCGAGCGGCACCTCGTGGAGGCCGCCGACCTGCTTGAGGCCGCTACTGACGGGCTCGGGACGGCCGGCCGGGTGCTCGGCGCGGCGAATGCCGCCCTGCCGCGTGGTGAGTACCCGCTGGCCCGGCTCTGGCAGGCCGCCACCACGTTGCGCGAGCATCGCGGCGACGGGCACGTGGCAGCGCTTGTCGCCGCCGATCTCGACCCGGTCGAGACGCTGGCCTGGCGGGTCGCGGTCGACATGCCGCCGGCCAATCTGCTCGGCCGGGGATGGTCGGAGCAGGACTGGTCCCAGGCGCGCGAGCGGCTCACGGTCCGTGGCTGGCTGGACGCCGACGGGAAGCCGACCGAGCGCGGAAGGTCGGCGTTCCAGGCGATCGAGGACGCCACCGACGTCGCCGCCGCCCGTCCCTGGCTGACCCTCGGCCCCGATCGGGCGCACCGCCTACGCGAACTGCTCGACCCCATCGCCCGCGCCGCCCACACGGTGATCCCCCCGGACAGCCCCATCGGCCTCCCGCCCCTGGCGAGTTGCCCAAGAGGTTTTCGTCTGATTTCTCGCCGACCCCCGACGCAAACTTCTTGATCAACGCGGGGTGTGTGGGACCGGGTGGGGAAGGATGGGGGGCGTGACGGTGGATGGGGTGGTCTTCGACCTTGACGGCGTGATCGTTGATTCCGAGCCGGTGTGGGAGGAGGTTCGGCGCGCCTATGTGGCCGAGCACGGGGGTGGGTGGCAGGACGACACTCAGCGACGGCTGATGGGGATGAGCACCGGCGAGTGGGCCCGGTATCTCAGCGACGAGCTGGGGGTGCGGCGCACCGCCGATCAGGTTGCCGCCGAGGTGGTCGAGGAGATGGCCCGCCGGTACGCGGCGCGGGTGCCGGTGATCGACGGTGCGGTTGACGTGGTCCGCCGGCTGGCCGCGCAGTGGCCCCTGGGGCTGGCCAGTTCCTCGCCGACCCGGCTGATCGCCGCGGCGCTGGCCGCCACCGACCTGACCGACGCGTTCCGCACCACCCTGTCGACCGAGGAGACCGAGCGTGGCAAGCCGGCGCCGGACGTCTACCTGAGCGTGGCCCGGCAGCTCGGCCTCGACCCGACGCGCTGCGTGGCGGTGGAGGATTCCTCCAACGGGGTCCGTTCGGCGGCTGCCGCCGGGATGGCGGTGGTGGCGGTGCCGCACGGTGCGTACCCGCTGGATCCCGACGCTCGGCGGCTGGCCGTGACGGTGCTGGACTCGATCGACGAGCTGACCCCGGAGGTCGTCGACGGGCTGGGCTGAACCGGCACCGGGCGGTCCCCGGCCCGCCTACGGTCGGTGGCATGAAGGCGATGGTGTACGAGCGCACCGGTGATCCCTCCGTACTTGAGTTGGTCGACCGGCCGGTGCCGCAACCCGGTCCGGGTGAGTTGCTGGTGCGGATCGCGGTGTCCGGGGTGAATCCGACGGACTGGAAGTCGCGCCGGCAGGGCCCGCTGCCGGCCGGCTGGCAGACGCCCGGCCAGGACGGCGCCGGGGTGGTCGAGGCGGTCGGCGAGGGCGTCGACCAGGAACTGATCGGCGAACGGGTGTGGGTCTGGGAGGCCGCCTGGCAGCGGCCCTGGGGGACCGCCGCCGAGTACACGCTGGTCCCGGTCCGCCAGGCGGTACGCCTCGGCGACGCTTCCTTCGAGTTGGGTGCCTGCCTGGGCATTCCGTTCCTGACCGCGCACCGGTGCCTGACCGCCGGTGAGTATCTGCCGGACAGCCTGCGCCCGGGTGCGCTGAGCGATCACACGGTGCTGGTGCAGGGCGGGGCCGGCGCCGTGGGCAACGCGGCGATCCAGCTGGCGGCCTGGGCCGACGCCTGTGTGATCGCCACGGTGAGCAGTGCCGAGAAGGCCCAGCTGGCTGCGGCGGCCGGCGCCTCGGCGGTGGTCAACTACCGGGAGCAGGACGTGGTGGAGGAGGTCCGCAAGCTCGCACCCGACGGGGTGCACGGCATCGTGGAGGTCTCCCCCGCGCGTAACGCGGCCACCGACGTGCGGTTGCTGCGCCCGGGCGGGGCGGTCTGCGTGTACGCCGACGACGGCGGCGACGAGGTGAGGTTGCCGGTCCGGCAGCTGATGGTGCCGAACGCCCGCTGGCAGTTCGTGCTTGTCTACACGATGCCGAAGGCGGCAAAGGCGCAGGCGGTGGTGGACGTGGCGGCGGCCGCCGCGCAGGGCGGCATCCGGGTGGGCGAGGAGGCGGGCCTGCCGTTGCACTCCTATCCGCTGTCGGCGACCGCCGCCGCGCATCAGGCGGTGGAGGACTCGGTGGTCGGCAAGGTGCTGCTCAGCGCCCGCGAATAAGCGGTCCGACCTGGGAGTTTTCGCCGTCCGCAGGACAGAGACGAACAAGTCTCGCAATACTGGCATTGCGGGTCGCCCCGCAAGGAACGGGCGGCCCCGGCGCGGTGCGAACGCCGGGGCCGCCCACCGGAGAGAGGTCTGTGCAGGCCACTACTCCCAACGGCGATGATGCGCCGAAAAACGTTACGGCGTGGCCAGTTCCCGTACATTCAGGTCGCCGTCGGCGTACCGGGAGCGCACCACCTTCTTGTCGAACTTGCCGACGCTCGTCTTCGGCACCGCCTCGATGAAGGCCCACCGCTCCGGCAACTGCCAGCGCGCCACCGACCCGGCCAGGAACTCGCGCAACTCCTCCGCGGTCGCCGAGGCACCCTCCCGGAGCACCACGGTCGCCAGCGGCCGTTCGTCCCACCGCTGGTCCGGTACGCCCACCACGCAGGCCTCCAGCACCGCCGGGTGGGCCATCAACGCGTTCTCCAGCTCCACCGAGGAGATCCACTCCCCACCGGACTTGATCACGTCCTTGGCCCGGTCGGTGAGCGTGATGTAGCCGTCCGCCGACAGGGTGCCCACGTCACCGGTACGCAGCCAGCCGTCGCGGAACTTCTCCGGGTCGGGCGCGTCGTCCCCGACGTACCGCTCGGTGATCCACGGCCCACGGACCTCCAGCTCACCCACGGAGGTTCCGTCGGCGGGCAGCGGCTCCCCGGCCGGGCCCACGATGCGGGCCTGCACCCCCGCCGGCACCCGGCCCTGCGTGTACCGGTAGCGCCAGGCATCCTCCCCGGTCGCCCCGGCGGGCGGGCGCGCCACCGAGCCCAACGGTGACATCTCGGTCATCCCCCAGGCGTGGATCACGTCGACGCCGTGCCGCTCGTCGAACGCGTGCATCAGCGACGGCGGGCAGGCCGAACCACCCACGATCACCTCCTTGAGCGAGGAGGTGTCGACGTCGTTGCTGTCCAGGTAGGACAGCAGATCGGTCCAGATGGTCGGCACCGCACCGGCCAGGGTCGGCCGCTCGGCGGCGATCATCTCGGCGATCGGAGCGGCCTGGAGGAAGCGGTCCGGCATCACCAGCGACGCGCCGGAGAGGAAGGCCGCGAACGGCAGCCCCCACGACATCGCGTGGAACATCGGCACGATGGCCAGCTCGCGGTCGGTCGGCCCGAGCCCGAACCCCTCCGGCATGCAGATCTGCAACGAGTGCAGGTAGATCGAGCGGTGCGAGTAGGCCACCCCCTTGGGGTTGCCGGTGGTGCCGGAGGTGTAGCAGAGGGCTGCGGCATCGCGCTCGTCCACCTCGGGCCAGTCGTACACCTCCGGCCGTCCGGCCAGCAGCGCGTCCCAGTGATGTACGACGATCCGGTCGCCGGCCGCCGCCACCAGGGGGGCGGGATCACCACCACCGACCACCACCACGTGTCGCACGCTTGTCATGCCACCGAGGGACTTCGCCAGCAGCGGGATCAGCGTCGAGTCGACGAGCACCACCCGGTCCTCGGCGTGGTTGGCGATGTAGGTGACCTGGTCGGGGAAGAGCCGGATGTTCAGCGTGTGCAGCACCGCGCCCATGCTGGGCACGGCGAAGTACGCCACCAGGTGCTCGGTGTTGTTCCACATGAAGGTGGCGACCCGCTCGTCGCCGGTCACCCCGCAATCCGCCCGCAGGCCGTGTGCGAGCCGGGCGGCGTCCCGGCCGACCTCCGCGTACGTGCTGCGGCGTGGCTCGGCACCGGTCCACGTCACCACCTCGGCCGTGCCGTGCACGGTGGCGCCGTGTTCGAGGATCCGGGAGACCTGAAGGGGGGCGTCCATCATCGTGCTACGCATGGGTAACAAATTAGTGTCGCCGGTCACACGTTGGGAACCCCCGTAAATTGTCCGGGTGAGCATCTCCTGGGCTGATTCGTACGTCGGGCAGCTGCGCGCCCTGGCCGGCGACCGGACACTGATGTTCGTCGGCGCGCGAGCCGTGGTGCGCGACAACTCGGCTCGCATCCTGCTGATCCGCCGCTCCGACAACGGGCAGTGGGCGCTGCCCGCCGGGGCGATGGAGCTGGGCGAGTCGATCGCGGACTGCGCCGTGCGGGAGGTACGCGAGGAAACCGGGCTCAGGGCGCTGCGGGTGAGCGCCTTCGCGCTCTACACCGGCCCGGACCGTACCCACACCAACATGTACGGCCACACCTATCAGATCTTCACCACCGCGTTCCGGGTCGAGGAGTGGGACGGCCGACTGGCCCGGGTCACCGACGAGACCAGCGACGCGGGCTTCTTCCACCGGGAGGCGATGCCTCAGCCACTCTCGGCCAGCGTCCTGGAGACCCTGGCCGACCTGGACGTCTTCGAGCAGACCAACCGCCTGATCCTGAAGTGACGAGCCGACCCGCCGGGAACGTGGCGGTGGCCTCGCCCGTACGGACGAGGCCACCTGACGATCAGTGCCGCAGGATCAGTGCCGTCCCTCGGCGAACTCCTCGACGATCTTGGCGCAGAAGGCCGGCAGGTCGTCGGGCTTACGGCTGCTGACCAGCCCGTTGTCGGTCACGACCTCCTCGTCGACCCATTCCGCGCCAGCGTTGACCAGGTCGGTACGCAGGCTCGGCCAGCTGGTCAACCGACGGCCCCGCACCACGTCGGCCTCGACAAGCGTCCACGGGCCGTGGCAGATCACCCCGACCGGCTTGCCGGCGTCGAAGAACGACCGCACGAACCGGACGGCGTCGGAATCGGTGCGCAGGAAGTCCGGGTTGGCCACCCCACCGGGCAGCACCAGCGCGTCATACCGGGCGGGGTCCGCGTCGGCCGCGCTCACATCCACCTCGTACGTGGTGGAGGGGTCCAGGTGTTCGAATGAGGTGATCTTCCCGGGCTTGATCGACACCAGCTCGGCGGTCGCGCCGGCCTGCTCGACGGCCTGACGCGGCTGGACGTACTCGACCTCCTCCACGCCGTCGGTGGCCAGGAAGGCGATCCGCTTACCCTGCAACGTCGCTGCCATCGTGCTCTCCTCTCCGGGGGTTTCGTCCATATCCGTTCCCGACACCGGCGTCACGAAACGCGGCGCAGCGGTGGCCCACCGCACGTCGCCGCAGCGGGTGCCCGGCCGGCAGGTTTGACCCCGCCAGCCGGAGGGGAACCGCCGGCATGGCACGAGCAGCAGCAGCGGAACAGCTCCGGCTCGCCGACGTCGTGCAGAGCTGGCTCGGGCGTCCGGTCCTGGTGATCGGTGACGCCATGCTCGACGAGTGGCGGTTCGCCGACTCCGACCGGTTGTGCCGGGAAGCCCCCGCCCCGGTCCTCACCCTGCGCCGCCGCATCTCGGCGGCGGGCGGCGCCGCCAACACCGCCGTCAACATCGCCACGCTGGGCGGGCGCTCGGTGCTCGTGGCACCCGTCGGAGCCGACGCCGCCGGCGACGAGCTGCACGACTGTCTCGACCGGGCCGGTGTCTGGGACCGCACGGTCAGCCAGGCCGGGCGCCCCACCCCGGTCAAGCGTCGAATGCTGGCCGGCGACCAGATCCTGCTGCGGGAGGACTCCGGCGACCCGGACGACCCGCTCAGCGACGTGGGAGTGGACTGCCTGCTCACCGCCCTGGACTGCGCGAGTGAGGAACTGCGGGCGGCCAGCGGAGGCGAAGCCCCGGCGCTTGTGGTCTGTGACTACGGCCTGGGCGCCCTCCCCGCGCCGGTACGCGCCTGGCTGGTCGAACACCGGGACCGGTACGCCACTGTCGCGCTCGACGCCCACGACCTCGCCGACTGGCGGGGCCTCGCCCCGACCGTGGTGACCCCGAGCTTCGCGGAAGCCACCCGACTGCTCGCCCGGGCGGGCATGGTCGGGCCGGCCACGAACCCGGCCACCCCCGCTGACCAGGCCGTCGCCGCGACCCCGTCGGCCGGCGACGGCACGTCGACCGGTGGCCGCGAGCTGCACCTGGAACATCCCGAGGTCGACCCGGCCGACGGGCCCTCCGAGATGACCGTGGGAACGGCACCGGGTGAGGCCGGGATGCGGCGTACCGACGGGCCCACCGGTGAACCCACCCCGGGCGAGAGCCGGGTGGCGATGACCCGCGACGGGCTCAGCGTGACCGGCACCGGGGTGACAGTCAACGCCGAGGTCGGCGCCGGCGTGGACCGTGCCGTCCTGGCCGAGTCCCGGCTCGCCGAGCTGCGGGCCCACACCGGCGCGGCAGTGGTAGCGGTGACGCTGGACACCGAGGGCGCGGTGGTCGGCGGGATCGACGGTGAGCCTGCCCGCAGCCACAGCACGCCCGTGCCCGCCAGCCACGCCGTCGGTGCCGGTGACGCGTACCTGGCGGCGATGACACTCGCGCTGGCCGCCGACGCTCCGCTGTCCACCGCCGCCCAACTCGCCCAGCTCGCGGCGACCAGCACCGTCGCCGGCACCGGCACCTGCGTGTGCCGCCGCGAGGACCTGCTGGCCGCGCTGGGCCGACCGACACCCGACGGCCGGCAGGTTCTTGTCGACACCGGGTACCTGACGGAGATCGTCGCCGAACACCGGCGCGCCGGCCGCTCGATCGTCTTCACGAACGGCTGCTTCGACGTGCTGCACCGGGGACACGTGCGGTACCTGGAACAGGCCCGCGCCCTCGGCGACCTGCTGGTGGTGGCGGTCAATTCCGACGGCAGCGTACGCCGGTTGAAGGGTGCGGACCGGCCGGTCAACCCGATCGAGGACCGTACCGCTCTGCTCGCCGCGCTGGCCTGCGTCGACCACGTGGTGGTGTTCGAGGAGGATTCACCGGCCACACTCATCGAAGCCGTCCGGCCGGACGTCTACGTCAAGGGCGGCGACTACCCACCGGAGCTGGTGCCGGAGGCGCCGCTGGTGCAGCGGCTGGGCGGCCAGGTACGCACCCTGGGGTACGTGCCGGACCGCTCCACCTCGGCGATCATCGACCGGATCCGCGCGTACGGCCAGGACGGCGTGACCGGCGCGGAGGCCGGGCCGACCGGGCCCGCGCCCGAGGTGGAGACCTCCGGCGCGGCCGGCACCACAGGTGCGGACGCACCGCCGCTGACCGGCAAGGCGCCGTGAACCGACCCCTCGACGCCGGCACGTCCGCGCAGTTCCGCGTCGACCGGCTGGTCGACGTGCTCGTCCCGACCCGCGACCGTCCCACCGAACTCGCCGTCACCCTCTCCGGGCTCGCCGCCCAGGAGGGGGTGCCGGGCTTCGGCGTGGTGGTCAGCGACCAGTCCGACGGCGAACCCGGGTACACCCACCCGGCGGCGGCCACCATGGTCCGGGCGCTGCGCCACCGGGGACATCCGGTGCTGCTGACCCGGCGGCTACCCCGCCGAGGGCTCGCCGAACACCGCAGCTACCTGCTCGCCAACTCCACCGCCCGGTTCGTGCTCTTCCTCGACGACGACGTCTGGCTGGAGCCGGGAACGCTGCGCCGGCTGGTGACCGCGATCGGCGAACTGGACTGCGGCTTCGTCGGCAACGCGGTGCACGGCCTGTCCTACCTGCACGACGTCCGGCCGGACACGCACCGGCACTACCAGGAGTGGCCGGGCCGGCCGGTGCCGGAGCGGGTCCGGCCGGGTACCCCCGAGTGGGACCGGGCGCAGATCCACTCCGCGGCGAACCTGCTGCACGTGACCGCGTCGCTGGCGCTGCCGGACGGCGACTGGCGGGCGTACCGGGTTTCCTGGGTCGGCGGCTGCGTGCTCTACGACCGGGCCAAGCTGGTCGACGCCGGCGGTTTCGACTTCTGGCGGCGGGTGCCGACGCGGCACCAGGGCGAGGACGTCGCCGCGCAGCTCGCCGTGCTGGCGCGCCACGGCGGTGCCGGCGTCCTGCCCAGCGGCGCGTACCACCTGGAGTCACCGACCACTGTCACCGAACGCGACGTGGAGGCGTGGGAGGTCGTCCTCGCCGACCCGGACCCGGACGCCTGAGCCGCCGGATCTCTCAGCGGAACAGCAGCTCGCGGGCGGCTTCGAGCACCTCGTCCAGCGGAACGTCGGTGACGAAGGAGTCGCGGTGCGGGCAGTCGCCGTCGCCCGGACGGTGCGGGTAGATGCCGGGGGTGCAGTCCACGCCGCAGACCGGGCAGTGCACAGTCCACGAGGTGATCGGCCGGTGCCGCCCCCGCAGCACGGGAGCTGTGGTGATCAGGTTGCCGACCCAGAAGATGCCGACGGTGGGGGTACCGACGGCGGCGGCCAGGTGCAGTGGGCCGGTGTCGTTGGAGACGACAAGCTCGCAGCCGGCGTAACAGCCGGCCAGCCCGCCCAGACCGAGGGTGCCCACCTGCGGCCGGACCGGCACACCGGCGGCGGCGACCACCTGGTCGACCACGTCCTGCTCGGCGGGGGTGCCGGTGACCAGTACCTCGTACCCGTCGGTGTGCAGCGTCCGGGCCACCTGCCCGAAGCGGTCGGCGGGCCAGCGACGGCGGGTGTCGGTCGCCCCGGGATGCAACGCCACCCGGGGACGTTCCGGCTCGCCGAGCACGCTCCGCGCCTCGGCCCGGTCGGAATCGGTGACCGTCAGGGCCGGGGTGATCGTGGTGGCCGGAGCACCCACAAGCGCCACCGCCTCCAGGTAGCGGATCACCTCATGCTGGTAGTAGACGTAGCGCAGCCAGCGGTCGAGCGGCGGGGCGTCCTCGGCCCGCAGGCCGGCGGTGACCCGGGCACCGAGCGCGGCCACCAGCGGGTTGGAGTTGGCACCGCCGCCGTGCAGTTGCAGCGCCACGTCGAAGCGTTCCGCGCGGGCAGCGGCCAGGAAGTCGACAATGCTGGTCTCGGGCTCGCCAGCGGTCGCCGTGCGGATCCCCGGTGCGGGCGGCACCACAAGTACCCGGTCGACCGGGCCCGGCCGGTCGCGCCACAGCTGCGCGTGCCAGGGCGCGCCGAGCAGCACGATCTCCGCCTGCGGATACGCGGCCCGCAGCGCCTCGAGCGCGGGCAGCACGAAGATGAAATCACCTAGCGCGTTGGCGCGCAGCACGGCGATCCGGGCCACGTCGGGCACCCGGTCGGCGGCCTCTTCCAGCAGGGCCACCGGGTCCGCTACCGGTCGGAATCGCCGGTGGCGACGTCCGGCTGGTGCAGTTCCCGATCGGCCGCCGGGTCGACGCTGCTCGGCACCCCACCGGAAGGGCCGGCCGACCGCGGACCGGTACGACCGACGGTGATGGTGCGCGGTTCGGGCCGGTTCGCCCGGGGCAGCCGCACCCGCAGCAGACCGTGGTCCATCAACGCGTCGATGGTCTCGGGGTCCACCCGCGACGGCAGCTGCACCCGGTACTCGAAGCCCCGGGTCTCGAACCCGCCGGGAATCCCATGGTCGGCGTTGACCTCGGCCTCCGTCCGCGCCCGTACGCACAGCTCGCGGTCGTCAAGTTCCACCGCGACCTCCTCCGGGGCGACGCCGGGCAGCCGGACGACCACCTCCCAACCGTCGCTGGTCTCGCCCAGCTCCACCTCGGGCGGCCCCGGTCGACCACCGACCAGGCGGCTCAACTCGGCCCGCAGCGACTGCAACTCGCCCATCGGGTCCCAGCCCTGCTGACCGCCCCGCCAACCGCGTCCCGGCCTGGTCATCGCGCATCTCCCATCCGTTGACTGGCGGCCGCCGGCCGCAAGGAACTCGGCGCGTCAAGGCCCGCGTCCCGGTCGACGCCGACGCCGAGCCGGTCGACGAGTTCACCGCCCAGCCAGCCGCCGATTCCGAGGATGCCGAGCGCCACCACCTCGATGGCGATCAGCGCCCCGCCCGCGCCCCGCGAGTCGGCGTTGAGGCGCACCACCCAGACGGCGGCGAAGAGCAGGATCACCGCGACGTTCGCGGCGGCGTGGGTCAGCGCCACCCGCTTGGCGCGGGTACCGGACGGGATGGCCAGCAGGTCGAACGTCCCGGCCGCCGCGGCCAGCAGGCCACCGATCAGGCCGACGGTGAGATTCCAGTACGCCACCTCGCCGAGGAAGTCCGGCCCGCCGACCGTGTCGACGACGTCGAAGAGCACGGCGGTGACGAGCAGGGCGAACGGAAACATCACAAGCATCGGATGGACGGGATGACCCAGGATCTTGAGCCGACTCTCCATCTCCGGGCCTCCACTGCTGTCCGAGGGCGCTCGTTGGGCCGGTACCCCGGTCACCGAGGGACAAACCTCGCGGGCGGGCGCGACTAGACTGACCGTGGCGGTTTCCCGCCCGGGTGCCGCCACCACGGTCAACTCCACGGGGAGGCACCCAGTGACGGTGGAGATCACATCCGCAGCCGAATTGACCGAGCTGCTCGGCACCCCCGCCCCCCGCGCGGTCGCCAAGGAGCGCACCCGGCTGCACGAGCGTGACCGGCAGTGGCTCGCCGCCTCGCCGTTCTGCCTGGTGGCCACCGCCGGAGCGGACGGCAGCTGCGACGTCTCCCCGAAGGGCGACCCCGCCGGTTTCGCCCTGGTGCTCGACGACCGGACCATCGCCATTCCGGAGCGCCCCGGTAACAAGCGGGCCGACGGCTACCGCAACATCCTGGCGAATCCGCACGTCGGCCTGATCTTCTTCATTCCCGGGCGCACCGACACCCTGCGGATCAACGGCCGGGCACGGCTGCTGCGTGACGCACAGTGGTTCGACGAGATGACGGTCAAGGGGCACCGTCCGGTGCTCGCCGTGGTGGTCGAGATCGAGCAGATCTTCTACCACTGCGCGAAGGCGTTCCTCCGGTCACAGCTGTGGCAGCCGGAGACCTGGCCGCAGGACCCGCTGCCCAGCCGGGCTCGGCTGATCAAGGAGGTCGAGGCTCCGGCGGAGACCCTCGCCGACCTCGAACGTCACTACGGCCCCCAGTACGCCGCCACCCTCTACACCTGACCCGCTCGCTCCTTCGGCGACGGTGCTGGTGCCTGCCCTACCGCCACCGCGAGATCCTCCGGTCAGGTGGTGGGCGGGGCGACGGCGACCATCCAGAGGTGACCGTCGGGGTCGGCGAAGGTGCCCGCGTACCCCCAGGGCTGCTGGCCTGGTTCGGTGACCACCTCCGCGCCGGCGGCCCGGGCCTGCTCGATCAGCGCGTCCACCTCGTCCGGACCCGTGACGGTCAGGCCGAGCACGCACTCGCTGTGCCGTGAGTCGGCCACCTCCCGACCACCGAGCACCCAGCCGAACCCGCCGGTGGGCACCAGCATCAACCGCAGCCCGCCGTTGACCTCGAACTGCAACGGCTCGGGCAGCCCGTCCTCGGCCAGCTCACCGACGCTGGCCAGACCGAGCGCGGCCCGGTAGAAGTCGTGGGAGACCTGTCGGTCGGCGATCGGCAGGCTGACGACAACCGGCGCAAAGTGCACAGGGACCTCCGGTGAGTTGTGGGTTCGCCATCGAACGCTCGCAACCTAACGCTGCCGTCCGACAGACAGCCCCCAACCCGCTGCCGGCGCGGGCCGGCGCCTGGACAGACGTCCTAGCTTCGGGGGATCACCGTGGTGGTGACGATGACACTGTTGACGACGGTCGCGGTCATGGTCCGGGTCACGGCTTCCGCTGCGGCGCCGGCTCCCCAGTTGCCCTGCTCAAGTTCCTTGGCACGGGTGATCACGGGTGAGGTCCAGGGAATGTCGCGGTAGAACTGGGGCAGGGTTCCGCTGCCTGACAGCAGCGCCGCGAGCGCGGCGACCCGGGTCGACGGTTCCGCGCCGTCCACGAGGACCTGCCGGACCTCCTCCAGCAGGCGCGTGCGGCGTCCGTTGCCACCGTCGCGCAGCGCTGTCGTACGGAACAGGCCGAGCATCCTGCGATCCTCTCGGGTGATGTCGCCGCGTTCGATGAGCCGCTCCAACACCGGCTTGCGCAGCTCGGGACCGATCGCGGCGAGCACCGTCTGCACGCCTCGGGGTTTCTCGGAGACGTAGTCCCACGCCGATCGGAGCAGGTCATCCGACGGTGCATGACCCTCGACGATCTTCACCTTGCGCCGGTCCGCCATTGTCACCTGATCGTTGAGCGCGAGATCCGCGAGTACGGCCCCCGCGAGGACGTAGAAGAGGGTGTTCTCTCCGGCGATGGTGCCCGACCTCGGCTGGAACAGCAGGAGCAGCAGGTCCTCCACCAGAGTCGGGGCTCCGGGTGGCGTCGTCTCGGCGGTCACGGTCACTCCTTCGTCGTACGTCTCTTCGGGCCGTGTGCATCTGGTCGAACGGACGGTCGGGTTCAAAGGCAGCGCGCTTGCCGCCTCAGCGGCGGGGTTCCCAGCTGAACAGGCGGCTGGCCAGCACGACGGCGACGATCACCCAGCCCAGCGTCGGTGCCAGCAGGAGCAGGGAGTCGGTCAGGGCGACGCCGCCGTTCCAGGCGTTCATCACCATCTCGGTGGCGGAACCACCGGGCAGCAGCCGCTTGAGCAGGGCGAGGTTCTCGGTGCCGCTGATACCCACCCAGCTGGCCACGCCGATCACGCCGAGGGTGACGGGCAGGGTGGTGACCTGGGCGTGCTCGGGTGAGTTCGTCAGGCCGGCGGTGGCCAGCCCCAGGCCGAGCAGCATGGCCACGGTCGCGACGATCGCCACCACCAGCAGGGGAATGTTGGCCGGACCGCCGGCAACCATGGCCAGCGCGGTCAGGATCGCGGCCACCTGCACCACGGCGACAACGGTGGCGGGTAGCAGCAGGCCGGCGAGGATGCCGGTGTCCCCGATGGCCGTGGAGCGCAGCCGTTTGAGGAAGAGGTTCTGTCGCCGGGACGCCAAGGTGGTCACGGTCGTGGCGTAGAGCCCGAACGCGGCCACGGTGAACAGCACGATCGCCGCGATGTAGCCGAGGCTGCCGAGGGCCGCGAAGGTCTCGTGCTGGCGGACGAAGTACCCGGAAACGACCACCGGGATGATGAAGCTGGTGACCAGCACCAGCCGGTTCCGGAAGATCTGGATCAACTCGCTGAAGGCGATGGGGAACACGGAAGAATTTCCTCTCGGGGAACGAGTCAGCTGCTGATGGCGCGGAAGACGTTGTCGAGGCGGGTCGGCCCGGCTTCCAGGTCCCGCAGCTCGACGGCGTGGTCCTGCGCCCAGGAGAGCAGGATGTGCAGGTCCTTCTGCAGGCCGAAGGTCTCGATCGCGACCTTGCCGCCGCCGTTCGTGACGGCCTGCAACGGCAGCGCCGGTGCCGTCGGCGGCAGCGAGAAGCGGATGACCGCCGGGAGCGTGCGGGTCAGCTCGGAGACCGTGCCCTCCCGGTGGAAGGTGCCCTCGTGCATCAGCCCGATCCGGTCGGCGCGCTGCTGCGCCTCCTCCAGGTAGTGCGTGGTGAGCACGATTGTCGCGCCGTTCTCGCGGAGCCGGTCCACGGTCGTCCACAGGTGGTCGCGCGACTGGACGTCCAGGCCGGTGGTCGGTTCGTCGAGGAAGATCAGCTCCGGGGTGCCGTAGACGGCGGTGGCGAAGTCCAGCCGCCGCTTCTCCCCGCCGGAGAGCTGGGACACCTTCCGGCCGGCCTTGCTGGTGAGGTCGACGACGTCGAGCACCCGGTCGACGTCGTCGGTCCGCCGGGTGAGGGTGCCGATCAGGCGGACCGACTCGCGGACCGTCAGATCCGGGGAGAAACCACTCTCCTGGAGCATGATCCCCATTCGGGGACGGACCACCCGGCGGTCACCGGGTTGGTGGCCGAACACACGTACGGTGCCGGAGGTCGGCGCCCGGTGTCCCTCGATGGTCTCCAGGGTCGAGGTCTTTCCCGCCCCGTTCGTGCCGAGCAGTGCATACAGTTCCCCACGCCGGACCTCGAAGGAAAGGTCCTTCACGGCGTGGAAGTCGCCGTACCTGACATTGAGACGTTCGACTTCGATCACTGGTGTCGTGGACATGTCCCAATGACAGCAGCGGCCGATCCAATCGGTCAGGGTCGCCATGTCACGACCACGTATGACGTGGTGTCACTGCTCGCCCCGCCTGGACGTGGGAATACTGGCTGGGTGACCGCGAGATCGCCGGGCTTCACCAAGACGACGCAGAAGCGCCTGCGCCGGATCAATCTCCTGACGTCACTCCCGCCCGTCGTGTTCGCCGCGGTGGTTCTCCTGGCCACCGACGCGCACACCTGGTGGCATCTCATCGTCCTGGTCCCGGGTGCCGTCGCGGCGGTGGTGGCCTTCGAACGCTGGACCGCGGACGACCTCGCTCGGGTCGCCCTGCCCTGCCTGATCGTCGCGGCTGCGGTGTGGCCGCTCGGGGTGCTGCTGACCGGCAGCCCCAACGCCTACTGGGGCGTCTGCGCCGTAGGGTCCCTCGCGCTACGCCAGGTACGGCGCCGTCGGACGCTGGTGGCGGTCGGGCTGTTCAGCTACGTCGCCGCCATCGGTGCGACGCGGCTTCTGGTGCAGCAGGACGACGTACGCGGCGTCCTGATCACCTACGTTCTCGTCCCGACGGTCCTCACCGTCGTGGTGACCGTCCTGACCGTCATCGGCGAGCGCTTCTACGATCTCATCCGGGAACTCGATCATGCCCGGGAGCGGGAAGCAGAGCTCGCGGTCATCCGCGAACGCGTCCGCTTCGCCAGCGACCTGCACGACATCCAGGGCCACACCCTGCACGTGGTCAAGTTGAAGATCGCGCTGGCGCAGAAGCTGGTGCTCCGCGACGCCGATCGAGCCGAGAAGGAACTGCGGGAGACATACGCTCTGGTGAGCGACACCATCACCCAGACCAAAGAGCTGGCGTACGCGCAGCGCCGGCTCAACCTCTCGGCGGAACTCGAAAATGCGAAGAACCTGTTCGAGGCGGCGGGCATCCGGGTGCGGGTGACCCGGGAGGCCGAGGTGGACGCGCGGAGCAGCGAACTGCTCGGCCAGGTCCTGCGCGAGACCACGACGAACATCCTGCGGCACGCACAGGCCACCCAGGTGCAGATCACGCTCTCCGAATCCGGCATCGCCATCGTCAACGACGGCGTGACCGGCGATACGCTTCCCGACCTCAGAGGGTTGTCCGTCCTCAGACAACGGGTGGCCGGCGACGGCGGCGAGCTGACCGTGGAACAGCAGGACGGACGCTTCCGCACGGCCGCGAGGTTCCCACCCGCTCGTGCCGCCGCGTCCCCCGGCACGCAGCGGAAGGATGACCGATGACCGCCATCGTGCTCGCCGACGACGAGGCCCTGCTCCGCAAGGCGCTGGCCGCGCTGCTTCCGCTCGAAGGCGACATCACAGTCCTCGCCGAGGCGTCCGACGGCGACACCGCCGTCGAGGCGACCCTGCGACACCAGCCTGACGTGTTGGTCATCGACCTGGAGATGCCCGGCGTGGACGGTCTCGGCGCCATCGCGCAGATCCGCCGCGTCCGGCCGGAGCAGGTGGTCCTCATGCTGACCCGGCACGCGCGGCCCGGCGTGCTGCGCAAGGCACTGAAACTCGGCGTGCAGGGCTTCGTCAGCAAGTCGGCGGAGCCGGCCCACATCGCCTCGGTGATCACCACCCTGCACGAGGGCAAACGCTGGATCGACCCGGACGTCTCCGCGCTCGCCATCGTCGACGACTGCCCACTGACCGAGCGCGAACTCGACGTGTTGCGGGTGACAAGCGAGGGCTACTCGGTCGCCGACATCGCCGCCCGGCTGCACCTCGCGCAGGGCACCGTACGCAACTACCTCTCCAACGCGATGCAGAAGACCCAGACCCACACCCGCCACGAAGCCGCGCGCTACGCCCGCGAGCACGACTGGCTGTAACTCAGATCGCCACCCTGGGAGTTGTCGCATGAACCCGGTCCAGACGCAGCGCATCGAAGGCGTCGTCGTGGCGGCCTTCGCCATCGTGGTGACCGTCTCCGTCGGGTACGCATGGTGGTGGTTGCTCGCCCTCTTCCTGGTCTTCGACCTGTCGATGGTCGGCTATCTGCGCGGCCCGAGGGTGGGTGCCTTCTGCTACAACCTGGGGCACTCCTACGCGCTGCCGGCGTTGCTCGGCATGATTGCGGTGGCCTTCGCCGCGTTCCGTGACCCGATCGACTGGCTCGGCATTCTCGCCATCGCCTGGGCGTTCCACATCGCCGTCGACCGCGCCCTCGGCTACGGCCTCAAGACCACCGAGGGGTTCGAACACACCCACCTCGGCTCGATCGGCAAGACCAAGCGGTCCGCCGGCTAATCAGCTCGGCGGCCGTCCCGCCTCGCCCGCCGCGCACCTTGAGCAGGTGGGCGGCGGGCGACGGACCTTCAGCCGACGATGCGTTCGACCCCCGGCTGGACGTGGATGCCGTCGGCGAACTCGATGATGTCCTGCTGGGTCCAGCCGCGGGCGTCCCAGATCTGCACCAGCATCCAGACGCCGTCCGGCTGCTTGACCCACAGGTTCTTGCCGCCTTGAGTGCCATCGGCGGTATTGAGCACGCCAGGCTTGCCGCCGACCTCAAGTTGCGTACCGGTCGGGGTGGAGCGGTCGCTCGCCGACTGCAACATGATGCCGATCTTGCCGACGAACGCCAGTGGGTTCTTGTCCGCCGCGTTCTTCGGAGCGATCGTCAGCTCGCTGGTGGTGCCGCCCTGGATCTCCCAGCCCGCTGGGACTTTGTCGATCGTGAAGCCTTGAGGCTGCTCGCCCTCGTAGGCCACGAGGCGGGTAGCCGCGGCTTGGGCCGGCGCGTTGTTGGGAGTGGTGGTGGTCGGGCCAGCCTGGGTGCCGTAGGTGACGGCGACGGCCAGCGCGACGAGCGCGAAGGCTGAGGTACCGAGCGCGCGGGCGGACCGGCGGCGGCGCAGCGCCCGGCGGCCCCGGGCCAGGTCGGCGTCGGCCTCGGCGGCCGACGGCTCGGCGACTGGGCCGGCGATTCGGTCGAGCCGGTCGTGCAGATCCATCATCGGGTGACTCCCGTCAGGGGATACTGGGCAAGGGCGGCCCGCAACCGGTCCAGGGCGCGGGCGGTCTGGCTTTTCACCGTTCCCTCGGAGCAGCCGAGGGCGTCGGCGGTGTCGGCTACGGAAAGGTCGTAGAAGTAGCGGAAAACCACTGCGGCGCGCATCTTTGGTGGCAGGTCCCGAAGGGCCGCGCGCAGGCCGTCGTCGAGATCGCCGCCGCTGCCCGGTTCGGCTCGGGAACGGTCCGGAAGTTCCGCCACCGAGCGTTCGTGCCGGCGCCACCACCTACGGCGTTCGTCGGTGAGCGCGTTGACCAGGGTCCGGCGCAGGTAGCCCTCGATGTTGTCCGCCCGCTGGACCGCCGGCCAGGCGACGTACAGCTTGGTCAGCGTGGACTGGACCAGATCCTCGGCCAGATGCGCGTCACCACCGGTCAGCAGCGTCGCCGTTCGTACCAGCCCGGAACGCCGGCTGAGGACGAAGCTGTGGAACTGCTCGTCACGGTCACGTCTCACACACGCTCTCCTTCACTCTCACAGCCCCCTGACGATTCGCGAGCCAGCGGGGTTGCATGGCGGAGAATGAATGCCCCAATGGTTTGTCGCCCGGTCCGGCAGTGCCTCGGAGCCCGTTGCTCGACTGACGGTTCCGGATGGCGTCCACAGCGTGTGCGGAGTTGCTCGCGTCGTCGGGGTCGAGCCGGCACGCCCACAGGAATGCCTCGGCCGCGCCGAACAGGTCCCCCTCGCGGTGAGGTCGTCGACCTTCGGAAACGGCGAAGCCCAGGTCGATGACCTGGGCTTCTTTACCGAGCCGCCTGACGGAATCGAACCGTCGACCTACGCATTACGAGTGCGTCGCTCTGCCGACTGAGCTAAGGCGGCAACGGTGCTCAAGTGTACGGTACGCGCCGCTCCCGGGCCGAGCGGGATTGCCCCCGAGGCGAACGAACCGGGCACCGGGGCGTTTCCGGGGTCGTCGGGTCACCCGGGCCGCACTACGCTGCGGCGAATGACCGACGATCACACCTCTCGCGACGAACCGGTCGATGTCGGGCCGACCTCCAGCGGCCGGCCCCAACCGCCCGGGGCGTACGCCGAGGAGGCGGCCGGTGGCCGGGCGTCGCGGCGGCCCCGCAGCACCGATCGGCTGGAGCTGGGCTTCACGCCCCGCAAGCCGGTGCCGTGGCTCGCGCCGTTCCTGCTGATCAGCACCGGCCTGCGGACGCTGCTGGCGATGCTGTTCGGTGCGTACCTGGACAAGCGGGAACTCCAGAAGGCGCTGGACGCGGAGATCGCCCGGCAGGTGGGACCGGACGGTGGGCTCTGGCTCGACTACGTGGCCGACCTGGGTGACGGGTTCAACGCCACCTATTCCGTCGCCTACCTGCTCGCCCAGCGGGAGATCACCGTGGACGGGCACCGGCTGCCCCGGGCGCAGACCCTGGTGATGGGTGGCGACCAGGTCTACCCGTCGGCGGAGTACGAGGCGTACGAGGACCGGTGCAAGGGGCCGTACCAGGCGGCGCTGCCGGCCACCCCACCGGAGCAGCCGACGATCTTCGCGGTGCCCGGCAACCACGACTGGTACGACGGGCTGACGGCGTTCCTGCGCCTGTTCGTCCGTACCCGGGACCGGCATTTCGGCGGCTGGCGTACCGGGCAGTCCCGGTCGTACTTCGCCGCCGAACTACCGGCCGACTGGTGGCTGCTCGGTCTCGACGACCAGTCCGGCTCGTACGTCGACGACCCGCAGCTCACCTACTTCGACGCGGTGGCGAAGCGGCTCGGGCCGCAGAGCCGGGTGATCCTGGCGGTGCCGGCGCCGGCCTGGGTGAAGGCCGTCGACCAGCCCACCGCGTACGACTCGATCGACTACTTCATCCGGACCATCGTCGCGCCCACCGGCGCCCGGGTCCGCCTGCTGATCTCCGGCGACCTGCACCACTACGCGCGCTACACCGGGCCGGACGGGCGGCAGCTGGTCACCTGCGGCAGCGGCGGTGCCTACCTGTACCCGACGCACAAGCTGCCCGAGCGCATCGAGGTGCCGCCACGCGACACCCTGGCCCGACGGTCCAGCCCGTCCCGCGCGTACGAACTGGCCGGCCGCTACCCCGACGCCGCCCGCTCCCGCCGGTACGGCTGGGGGATCTTCGCCCGACTGCCGCGTCGTAACCCGGGCTTCTCGACCTTGCTGGGCGTCCTGCAGACCCTGCTGATGCTCTCCATGGCCGGCGTGACCGACTTCCGTTCCGAGGCTTCGGAACAACGGCTGTTCAGCGTGCCGCTGGTGATGATGGTGCTGGTGACGGTGCTCGGGGCGGCGATGTTCGCGAAACCGCCGAGTTCCAGCGGCAAACGCCACGCCCGGCACTGGATCCTCGGCGTCGGGCACGGGTTGGCGCACGTCGGGTTGGCTGCCGCCGGCACCTGGGCCTGGCTGGCCCTGCCGTTCCACGACTGGTCGTGGCCGTTGCCGGCGGTGGCCGCGGCAGTGGTCTACCTGCCGGTGATCGGGCTGGTGGCCAGCCAGTTGGTGGCCGCGTACCTGCTGCTCGCGAGCGCTTTCGGGGTCAACGTCAACGAGCTGTTCGCCGGGCAGGGTATCGAGGACGCCAAGGGCTTCGTCAGGATGCGCATCGATCCCGGCGGCACGCTCACCCTCTACCCGATCGCCGTCGACCGGGTCGCCCGCGACTGGCGGATCAACCCCGACCAGTCCCCCGACTCCTCCTGGCTGACCCCCACCACCCCCCTGACCCCCCGCCTGGCCGAACCTCCCATCACCCTCACCTGACCACCCGACCCACAGCGTTGATCATGAAGTTTTGTCCTCGGCACGGCGTGTGCGGGACAACAACTTCATGATCAGCTCGGTCCAGGGGTGTAGTGCTGGTCGTGTGCCTGGCGGGGGGCGCAGACGGAGGCGCGGGAGCAGGAGCAGCGGGAGCCGTCGGCGTCCAGACGGACGGTCACCGCGTCTCTCGGGACGCTGTGGCCGACCACCCGGCCGTCCCCTTGCGGCGTGGAGACCCGCGAGCCGACCCCCGGGGCGGACTCCTGGAACTTCTGGTACAGCGGATGTTCGTACTTCAGACAGCACATCAGCCGGCCGCACGCGCCGGAGATGCGCAGCGGGTTGAGCGGCAGATCCTGGTCCTTGGCCATCCGGATGGTGACCGGCTCGAAGTCGTTCAGGAACGTCGCGCAGCACAGATCCCGCCCGCAGGAGCCGATGCCGCCCTGCACCCGCGCGGAGTCGCGGGCCGAGAGCTGACGCAACTCCACCCGGCAGTGCAGGGTCGCGCCCAGATCACGGACCAGCGAGCGGAAGTCCACCCGGTGCGGTGCGGTGAAGTAGATGGTGCTGCGCTCACCGCCACCCTCGCCGTTGCCGAGCACGTGGTCGACCGCGACCACCTTCATCGGCAACCCGTGCTCGCGGATCAGCCGTTTGGCCGCGACCTTCGCCTCGGCCTTGCGCCGCCGCAGCTCCTCGTCGCGACGCAGGTCCTCGTCCTGTGCCAGCCCCGCCAGCCGGGGGAAGCCCGCCGTCTCCTCGGTGACCCACTGCGCCGCCCACACGCACTCCGCCACCTCGGGACCGTCATCGGTGGGCACCAGCACCTTGTCGCCCACCTGCGGTCGCAACTCACCGGGGTTTAGATAGTAGAGGCGCCCGTACCGCTGGAAACTGACCGCGCAGAGCATGCCCATTCCCTCACCCTACGTCGCGCGGGGCGGATCGCCCCCCGGACTCCGCCTCGGCTCGACCGAGCACGTCGACGCCCGCCCTGACCGCGCAGCCATCCACGATTGTCGACTCGACCGACCCCCATCCCGGCTACCGGTACGACGATGCCGCCCGGACGGCTGAAACCTGCGTCGCAGGCGGGACAAGACCGGATTGAACGCGTTGAGTGGGAAGCAGACCTGCGGGGGGTGCAGGGAAGGTCACGGCGTCGCTGACGGCCACCCGGGAGGGTGCCCGCGAGCGGCGCCGTGCGCCCTGTGGGCCAGCCCGCGCTTCAGCAGGCTCGGCCGAGCGAGCCGAGCCCGAGCCTGCTGAGCCCGAGCAAGCCGAGCCCGATCGAGCTGAGACCGAGCGAGCCGGGGCCCGGCCGGGCAGCGTCCTGCGAAGCGCGGCCTGGCGTCACCAACCGACGCGGGTCGTCCGGCCGCCCGCCGGGCCGGTGTCCGGGCGGAACCGCCCGCCGCCCGGTCGCCACGGCGACTCGGCCAGGCTCGGTGACCACTGCCGCAACAGGGTCTCCGCTCCGTCGTACGCGACGCAGAGCACCGCCAGCACCCGGGCGCCGATCTCGGCGGCGGCCGCACCCGACCCGGACGTCCCGGCGTCCGACGTCATCCGGCGGACCGAGGTGGCGGCGACGACGGCCACCGCCTCGGTCGAGCCGATCACCTCGGCAAGTGCCCGGGCGACGGCGAGCCGGCTGCCCTCCACCCAGTCGGCGAGCGCGTCGGCGTAGCCGGCGGTGGCTTCCAGCCGCCCGACCAGGCTCTCCGGGCCCTCGTCCAGATGTCGCAACAGCATCGCCCGGGACTGGCCGTACGCCATGGCGGCTGAACCGGACCAGAGCACCGGGTCGGTGAGCGCGGCGCAGGCGTGGTCGTAGCCGTGCACGTGCCGGCGCACGGCGTGCCCGGCGGTGGCCAGCGGCCCAGGCCGCAGGTCGAGGAAGCCGCGCAGCGCGTCACCCGGCAGCACCTGCATCCGGCGCAACAGCGGCCAGACCCGGTGCCCCTCGGGCGCACCGGCCGCGAGCAGCGTGTCGACCCGACCCAGCAGGTCGAGGCCGGGCTCGGTGAGCCGGTCGAGGAAATCCATCACGCCTCACCGGCGAGCCGGCGGGAGACGGCGGAGTCGGTGTCGGAGTAGCGGTCGGCCGCCTCGCGCAGTGCGGCGGCCACGGACGCCACCTGGGCGGCGGCGGCGTGCGCCTCCCGGGCCCGATCGCCGGTCGCGGCCACCCACTGCCGGTGCAGCGCCCGACCCACCTCACCGGGCCGACCCGGTGCGTCGGCGCCGAACGCCACCTGCGCCGGGTCGCCGGCGGTGACCGATCGGGAGAGCGCGGTAAGCGTGGCGCTCGCCTCGTCGAGGCGGCCGGCCAAGATACGAAGGCTGTCCATCTCAGGCCCCCGTCAGCGGTCGGTAGGCGGTGAAGGTCTCGTTGTGCAGCTTTTCCCTCGCCCATTCCGCAGCGTCGGCGGCGGCGGTGACCGCAGCCCGCACCGAGTCGGCCACGTCACGCGGTGCCCGGGTGTGCAGGGGACCGAGGAACCGCACGTCGGTGATCCGGCCGCCGGCGGTGACCACCACCTCGACCAGGCCGTCCGGTGAGCGGACAGTGACCTCGACCGTCGCCACGGCCTGGTCGAACTCGGCCTGGAGAGACTCGATGCGGCGGTAGCGCCGGACCGCCTCCTCAATCCATGCCTCGTCGATCTCACCCCGCGGCATCGCCGGACTCCTCCCGGTTTCATCACTGTGCGTGCCGCTACCGTCACCACGGCACACCGGACCGTACCGCACGCGAATTGCGCCTGTCGATGGCTGTGGGCAACGGTCCGGCTACAGGCGGCCGGGGACGCCGAGTGGCGGCGGTCAGCCCTTCCAGAGGGCGAGCATCATCGCCTCGACGGCGATCCGGGGCTTGACGTTGGCCTCGATCGCGGCGCGACAGGTGAGCACCGCCTCCAGGCGCCGCAGCGACCCCTCCGCCTGCCAGCTACGGGCGCCCGCCCGGGCCAGCTCGGCGGTGTCGGAGTGCACCGGCGACACCGGCGCGCCCAGCGCCATGGTCAACGCGTCCCGGTAGAAGGCGGCGAGATCCACCAGGGCCCGGTCCAGCGCGTCCCGCTGGGCCCGGGTCGCCCGCGACTTCTGGCGTCGTTCCAGGTCCTTCAGTTGTCCGGCGGTGCCGCGGGCGGCGCTGGCCGCGCCTCGACCGGTGCCGCCGGCACCGAGCGCGGTCTCCAGCGCCGAGCGCTCCGCCGCGTCGATCTCGGCGACCGACGCCTCGGCCTCCGCCTCGGCGGCCTCGATCAGCGCGGACGCCGCGTCGAAGGCGGCGCCCACCCCGGTGAGTCGACGCGGCACCGCGAGCACCGCCTCCCGGCGGGCACGAGCCTGCGGATCACGGGCCAGCCGGCGAGCCCGCCCCACATGGCCCTGCGTTGCGGCGGCCGTCCAGCGGGCCACGTCGGGGGCGATCCCGTCCCGACGGACGAGCACCTCGGCCACCGCCTCGGCCGCCGGTTGCCGCAGCGGTACCACCCGGCACCGCGACCGGATGGTCACCGAGATGTCGTCCGGGTGGGTGGACGGCGCACAGAGCAGGAAGACGGTACGCGGCGGAGGCTCCTCCACCGCCTTGAGCAGCGCGTTTCCGGCCGCCTCGGTCAGCCGGTCGGCGTCCTCAATGATGACGACCTGCCAACGCCCGCCGGACGGCGTGCTGGCCGCGCGGAGCACCAGGGCCCGCATTTCGTTCACCCCGATGGAAAGGCCCTCGGGCACCACCAGCCGGACGTCGGCATGGGTGCCGGCCAGGGTGGTGTGGCAGCCGGGGCACTCACCGCAGCCGGTGCCGGACACGCACTGGAGCGCGGCGGCGAAGGCCCGCGCCGCGACCGACCGGCCCGAGCCGGGCGGGCCGGTGAAGATCCATGCGTGGGTCATCCCCCCGCCCGGGTCGGCACCCGTGGCCACCTCGGGCTCGCCGGTGGCGCGCAGCACGGCGACGGCAGCGGCGGCGGCCCGACGAAGCGTCTCCACCGCCTCGTCCTGCCCGACCAGGTCGGCAAAGACGTCCGGCATCAGGTCCGCTCCGTCGTCACCAGCTCCGACGGGGATAACTCGGGCTGCACCGAGGTGTCCGGACCGTGCGCCGGGCCCGGGTGTTCGACCCCGTCCGGGCTGCCGAGCAGTTCCTCCACCCGGCGGGCGACCCGCTCGGCGATCTCCTCGGCCGGGCGGGCGGCGTCAAGCACCAGGTAGCGCTTGGGGTCGGCGGCAGCCAGGTCGAGGAAGGCGTAGCGGACCCGGTCGTGGAAGGTGATCGATTCGGCCTCCAGACGGTCGGCGCTCTCCGCGCGGGCGGCGACCCGGGACAGCCCGGTACGCGGATCGACGTCGAGCAGCACCACCAGATCGGGCTTGAGCCCGCCGGTTGCCCAGGAGGAGAGCCAGGACACCTCGTCGACCGGCAGCGTCCGACCGGCCCCCTGGTAGGCCAGGGACGAGTCGACGTACCTGTCGCTGATCACCACGGCCCCCCGGGTCAGGGCGGGCCTGACCACGGTGGCCACATGATGTGCCCGGTCGGCGGCGTAGAGCAGCGCCTCGGCGCGCGGGGATGGCGCTTCGTCGGTCGAGGTGTCGAGCACCAGCGACCTGATCCGGGCCCCGATGCCTGTGGCACCCGGCTCCCGGGTGACCACCACGTCCCGTCCCTGGCCGCGTAGCAGTTCGGCCAGCTCGCCGAGCTGGGTCGACTTGCCGGCACCCTCGCCGCCCTCGAAGACCACGAAGAGTCCGGCGGAGACGAACGGCTCGGCCGGCATCAGCGGACGGCCCCGGATCGACCCCCACAGGTCGGCCAGGACCGGCACGCCCTTCTTGTCGTCCATCTGCCCGAAGGCGCTGATCCCGGCGAAGATTCCGGCCGCTCCGGCGGCGAGCAGCAGCAGTCGGGTGGAGGAGACGGAGATGCCGAGGTCGGCGATGGTGAGTGTGCGGGAGCCACCGACACCGGCCAGCAGGCTCCCGAGCGCGATCGCCAGGATCAGCACGAGCCGGGTGCCGATCTGGACCACGGCGAAGACCCGGCCGCGTACCTCGTCGGCGACCTCGCCGCCGAGCAGGGTGGTGCCGGAGAGGAAGGCCATCCCGGCACCGGCCCCGACGAAGACCGCACCGACAAGCGCCATGGACAGGTGGATGGCGAAGGCCAGCGTCATCACCGAGGCGCTGGCCAGCACGATGCTCATGCCGAACCAGCGGCGTCGGGACATCTCCCGCACGATCATCGGCCCGAGCCCGATGCCGATCGCCAGGCCGATGAAGATCGCGCCGAACAGCAGGTAGAACGCGGCGTCACCGGCGCCCAGCGAGTCGGCGAAGAAGCGGGCGGTACCGATGACGATGCCACCGCCGGCGAAGGCACCGAGGATGCCGAGGACCAGTCCGCGTACCAGTGGGGTCTGCCCGATGAACCGCCAGCCTTCGGTGAACTGGCGCATCATGCTCTGCTCGGTGCGGTCCCGTTCGTCGGTCTGTCCCTGGCTGATCTCCTTGATGCCGAAGGCCACCACGATGGCGGTGGCGAGCCGGGAGAACGCGTTGAACCAGAGCGCGAGCTGGGCCGGCTGGGCCCAGTCCGGCATCTCGCCGCCGGTGGCGCCCCGGACGATGCCGTCGCCCGAGGCGAGCAGGATCGCGGCGGCGACCGGGGTCAGGCCGTACGTGGTGATCAGGGTGAGCTGGTTGGCCGACTCCAGCCGGGCCCGTGGGATGAGGTTCGGTACCGCGGCTTCCTTGGCCGGGATCCAGAGCAGGGTGACCGTCTCGATCAGGAAGGTGGCGATCGCCGCCCAACTGACCACCCGCGCGCCACTGGCCCCGGTAAGCGCGTAGAGCGGAATGGAGGCGAAGAGCACGAAGCGCAGCAGGTCACAGATGACCATCGTCCAGCGTCTGTCGAACCGGTCGGCGAGCACTCCGGCGACCGGGCCGAGCAGCAGGGCGGGTAACAGCCGAATGGCGATCACGCCACCGAAGGCCGCGCCCTTGGCGGTGCTTCCCTCCACCTGGGCGGCGGCGAAGACGCTCGTGGCGAGCAGGCCGAGCCAGTCACCGAAGGAGGCCGCGCCGAGCACGATCCAGAGCCGGCGGAACGGCCGGATACGCAGCACCGAGCGGATCGCACCGTACCCGGTCAGGTCGGGTTTGCCGCTCGGTCCGCCCGACGGGCTCTGCGTCCCCGCCTTGCCGGGCTGGTTCGTGGCGCCACCGGACTGGCCGGTCGCGTCGCGGCCGGCTGGGCCGGCGGGCTGTCCGGCTGGGCCGGCCGGCTGGTCCGCGGATGGCGACACGCCGGACGACTCGCCGTTGAACTCGCTTTCGATGGCCGTACCTCCACGTGCCGGCCCATCGCTGGGCACCCCCGGTGGAACACTCTAGACCCGGCAGGGACGTCTTCCCGTCCTGCACCGCCTGCTCGCCGAGCCTAGGCCGCCGTGGCCAGCCCGACCCAGGCAACGCGGACGCGAGGCTATTTCGCATTCACCGTTTCACAGTTAGCGTGCACACGTGGCCACCGACAGCGAGAATCTGCGCCACCGGCTGGACCGGGCGACCGCGCACCTCGACCCGCCGTACGCGGTGGTCGACCTGGGCGCCTTCGACGCCAACGCCGCCGCGCTCGTCGACCGGGCCGGCGGTAAGCCGTTGCGGGTCGCCAGCAAGTCGGTGCGCGCCCGTGAACTGATCGCCCGCGCGTTGGCCCGACCGGGATGGCACGCGGTGATGGCGTTCACGCTGCCCGAGGCGATCTGGCTGGTCCGCAGCGGGATCAGCGCCGACGTGCTGGTGGCGTACCCCACGGTCGACCGAGGCGCGCTTGCCGAACTGGGCGCCGATCCGGTGCTCGCCGCCGCGGTCACCCTGATGGTCGACGATCCGGATCAACTGGATTTCTGCGACTCGGTGTCGCCTTCCGGACACCGGCCCGAGCTACGGATCTGCCTCGATCTGGACGCTTCCTGGCGTCTGCTGGGTGGGCGGTTGCACGTCGGCGTCCGCCGCTCACCCGTGCACAGCGCGCGGGCGGCCGGCCGGCTGGCCGCCACCGTCGCCCGCCGGCCAGGCTTCCGACTGGTCGGGCTGATGTCGTACGAGGCGCAGATCGCCGGCCTGGGCGACGCACCGCCCGGGCGGGCGGCGCTCGGCGGCGCGATCCGGCTGGCCCAGCGCGGGTCGTACCGCGAGTTGCTGGTCCGCCGGAGCGCGGCGGTGGCCGCCGTACGCGAGCACGCCGACCTGGAATTCGTCAACGGCGGCGGCACCGGCAGCGTGGCCGCGACCGGCGCCGATCCCGCGGTGACCGAGATCACCGCGGGATCGGGCCTGTACGGGCCGACGCTGTTCGACGGGTACCGCGCCTGGCGTCCCACCCCGGCGGCCTTCTTCGCCTGCGGGGTGGTCCGACGCCCCACGCCCGACCTGGCCACCGTGCTGGGTGGTGGCTGGATCGCCTCCGGCTCGGCCGACCGAAGCCGGCTGCCCCGACCGTGGCTGCCCGCCGGACTCAGCCTGCTCGGTGCCGAAGGTGCCGGCGAGGTGCAGACCCCGTTGACCGGCTCACCCGCCGCCCACCTGCGCATCGGTGACCGGGTCTGGTTCCGGCACGCGAAGTCGGGCGAACTGTGTGAACGGGTGAACGAGCTGCACCTGGTGGACGGCGACAAGGTGGTGGCCACCGTGCCGACCTACCGGGGCGAGGGTCGAGCCTTCCTCTGACCGCCTGCCCGGCCGGCCCGATTGGGCGCGTCAGGCGGGCTGGGCCGCCGGCTGCGCGGGCTCGGCGTCGGCGACGATCTGGTCGTCGGCCGGTTTCGCGGGTTGGACCACCGGCCGGCGGCCGGCGTCGCCCCGAGCGTTGACCTGCCGGTGCAGGTACTCCCGGATCAGCGCCTTCGCCTCGGTCAGCACCCGGTCGTCCCCGTCCGGCTTGCGCCGGAACGCCAGCTTGATCAGGGCGTCGGCCGCCTCCACCGCGATCTCCAGGTGGAAACGCAGGTCCGGTACGTCGGCCAGGCCGAACCGCTCGGTGAGCACCCGGGCCAGCTGGTCAGCGATCACCCCGTTGTTGTCCCGCTGCTCATCGAGCAGATGCAGGTCGACCACGTCGCCGAAGTGCAGGGTACGGAACCCGGGAACGGTGCGGTGCATCGTGATGTATTCATCGATCCCCGCGTCGACCCCGTCCCACCAGTGGGTCAGGTCGTCCGAGGCGAAGCGTTCATCGAGCCGCTGGAGGTAGGACTCCATCGTGCGCAGCGTCAGCGCCTGCACGATCGCCCGCTTGTCCGGAAAGAACTGGTAGACCGACCCGATCGCCACCTCGGCCCGCTCGGCGAGCAGGGTGGTGGTCAGCCCCTCGTACCCCACCTCGTCGACGAGTTCGGCGCAGGCGTCCAGCATCCGCTGGACCCGCGCGACACTACGACCCTGCACTGGCACTCGACGCAGTGGCCCGGTCGTGGCGGCTGAAGTGGACACTCGCCACCCCCTCTCGACGGATGAACATATCTGCACGTCACGAGTCCGTGACTACCGGTACAACGAGCGGACCTCGATTGCGGTGTTTACCAGGGACAACGTTCCTGATATGAATTCGGTTCATATTCATCTTTAGGAGCGGGCAGATGGTCGAGAGCACCGCCACCGAGACCGCCGCCTGGTCGAACTGGGCGGGCAACCAACGCGGCGTGGCCACCGCCGTACTCCGGCCGTCCTCGGTCGACGAGGCCGCCGAACAGGTCCGTCGTGCCGCCGAAGCCGGTGAGCGGATCCGCCCGGTCGGCAGCGGCCACTCCTTCACCCCCGTCGCGGTCAGCGACGGGCAGCGGATGGACCTGACCCGACTCGCCATCGACGTACGCGTGGACGTCGATCGGCGCCTCGTCACCGTACCGGCCGGGATGACGCTGCGGGAGGTGAACGCCCTACTCGCCGGTCACCGACTGGCCCTGCCGAACCTCGGCGACATCGACGCGCAGACGGTGGCCGGGGCCATCTCCACAGGCACCCACGGCACCGGCGCGGCCTACGGCGGCCTGGCCACATTCGTCGAGGCGTTGACCCTGGTGACCGGCGCCGGAGAGGTGCTGCGCTGCTCCGCCGAGGAGCATCCGGAGGTCTTCGACGCCGCCCGCGTCTCGCTCGGCGCACTCGGCGTACTCGTCGAGGTGACGCTGCGCTGCGTGGACGCCTTCGTCCTGCTGGCACACGAACGTCCAGCCGCACTGGACGCCGTGCTGGCGGAGCTGCCCGAACTGGTCGACGCACACGACCACCTGGAGTTCTTCTGGTTCCCGTACACCACCCGGGTGCAGCTCAAGACCAACGACCGGGTGCCCGTCGACGACCGCCCGCTGTCCCGCTGGCGGGGTTGGCTGGACGACGACTTCCTGGCCAACACCGTCTTCGCCGGAGCCTGCCGGCTCGGCCGTGCCGTGCCGGCCCTGGCACCGGGGATCAGCGCGATCTCCGCGCGGGCGCTCAGCGAACGCCGCTACACCGGTCGCTCCGACGCCGTCTTCTGCAGCCCGCGCCGGGTCCGCTTCCTGGAGATGGAGTACGCGCTGCCGCGCGAGTCCCTGGCCGAGGCGCTGGAGGCGGTACGTCACATCATCGACGGGTTGCCGTTCAAGGTGCTCTTCCCGGTCGAGGTGCGGTTCGCCGCAGGTGACCGCATCTGGCTGTCCCACTCCTACGGCCGTGATTCGGCGTACATCGCCCTGCACCAGTACGTCGGCATGCCGTACGAGCCGTACTTCCGGGCCTTCGAGAAGGTGGCGACCAGGCTGGGCGGCCGGCCGCACTGGGGCAAGCTGCACTGGCGCGACGCCACCTCGCTCGCTGCCGCCTATCCCCGCTGGCACGACTTCCAGCAGATCCGCGCCCACCTCGACCCCCACCACACCCTCACCACCCCTTACCTGACCACCCTCCTCGGCTGAACCCACCGCGAATCTTGGTCCGAACCCGCCCCCCAAGGGGCACTTCCGCACCAAGATCTGCCGGCTATCCACAGGGGCAGCGCGGGGAGAAGGTGCCCGGCAGGGTGGTGGCATGGGGAGTCGTGGTGCGGGACCAGTGGAGGGGCCATCCGTTCAAGGCGGATCAGCGGGGCGCGGGGTGGGACCGGGGCAGCGACGAAGCGAGCGGGCGGTCCAGGGGGCACACCAACGCCCGTATGGAAGAGATCCGAGGGCTGGCTGGCGAAACGCTTGGGAGCGTAATCCGGGCTCGACATCCCGGCGAGGATGGGGGTCGGTCCCACCAAGGGACGACGCGGATGAGCTGACCTGGTTGCTGTTCCACCAGGAGCAGGTGCTCAGCCTCGATCAGGCCCGCCAGCACCTGTCGCCGAAGGCCATCCGGCACCGGGTCACGTCCGGTCGTTGGCGGCAGGTGCATCGAGCCGTTTACGTGACGCACAACGGTCCTTTGACACCTACGCAACTGCCGTGGATCGCCGTTCTGTCCGCCGGCCCGGCGGCGATGCTCGGTGGGTTGAGCGCCGCCCGGGCGTGGGGCCTGCGCAGACATGACGACGGATTCGTGCACCTGCTCATACCGGCCGGACACCGGCCGCGTGCGATGCCACCCGGTGTCCAGGTGCACCGCACCACCATTCTGGCCGACGAGGACGTTCTCCACGTCGGGCAACCGCGTCGGACGATGCCGGCTCGGTCGATCGTGGACGCAGCGCAATGGGCGGCCGATGACCATGAGGCGGGTGCCATCATCGCGGCCGGATTCCAGCAGCGCCTCGTCGGCGGCGACGATGTCCAGCGCGTACTCGATCGCCTGCCCCGCGCCCGGCGGCGCAGCCTGATCCGGCGGACGGCTGTCGACGCGGCCGGCGGCGCTCACTCCCTGCCGGAGTTGGAGTTCCTCGCCCTCGTCCGGCGCGCCGGGTTGCCCGAGCCGACCCGGCAGGCGGTCCGGCGGGATGCCGCCGGCCGGCGCCGCTACCTGGACGCGCTGTTCGAGGAGTGGGGAGTGCTCGTGGAGATCGACGGCGGCCAGCATCTCCATCCGGCCACGGCATGGGCGGACATGCGCCGGCAGAACGACCTGTGGCAGCGCGGCGACCGGGTGCTCCGCTTCCCGGCCTGGGCCATCCGCCACGCACCCACCCAGGTCATCACCCAACTCCGCACCGCCCTGACAGCGGCGGGTTGGCACCCCTGACGACGCAGATCTTGGTCCGCCAGCGCCCCGCAGGGGGCAGTTCCGGACCAAGATTCGGCGCGGTCAGTCGGTGGTGCGGGCTTTCGCCGGGGTGGATTTGGCGGCGGGGGTTTTCTTCGCGGTCGCCTTGGTGGCCTTGGTCGCGGTGGACTTGGTGGCCTTCTTGGCCGTCGCCTTCTTGGCCGGGGCCTTCTTCGCGGCGGCCTTCTTCGGCGCCGGACCCTTCGCCCGCTTCTCGGCGAGCATCTCGGAGGCCTCCTCGATGCTCAACGCCTCGGGCGTCTGGCCGCGCCGCAGGGAGGCGTTGGTCTCCCCGTCGGTGACGTACGGTCCGAACCGGCCGTCCTTGATGACCAGAGGCTTCTCGGTCAGCGGGTCGACACCCATCTCCCGCAGCGGCGGGGCGGCGGCCCGACGCTGGCGGGTCTTCGGTGCGGCCAGCAACGCCAGGGCCTCGTCCAGCGTGACGGTGAACATCTTGTCTTCCGAGTCCAGCGAGCGGAACTCGTCACCACGCTTGACGTACGGTCCGTAGCGGCCGTTGTTGGCGAACACCTCCGCGCCGTCCGGGCCGACCCCGATCAGCCGGGGCAGGCTGAGCAGCTTGAGCGCCTGATCGAGGGTGAGCGAATCCGGCGACTGCGAGCGCAGCAGCGACGACTTGCGCTCGCCACTCGCCACGTACGGGCCGAACCGGCCGGACTTGAGCAGGATCGGTTCGCCGGTTGCCGGGTCGTCGCCCAGTTTGCGTTCGCCCCCGCCGCCGAGGAACAGCTCGTGCACCTTCTCCGGGGTCAGCTCGTCCGGTGCCAGCCCTTCGGGAATCGGCGCCCGATCGCCCGGGCTGGTGCCCTCCTCGCCCTCCGCAGCGGGTGCCTGCTCCTCGCCGGGCACCCGGCGCTGAAGGTACGGCCCGTACCGGCCGACCCGCACCACCACCTCACGCCCCTCGTCGTCGGTGAACAGCGGGATCGAGTTGACGCTGCGCGCGTCGATGTCGCTGAGGTTCTCGGTGACCAGTTTCTTCAGCCCGCCGGAGCGGGCGATGTCCTGGTCGCCGGCGCCGTTGGTGGTGCCGAAGTAGAACGCGGTGAGGAAGTCGACCGCCGCGTGGTCGCCACCGGCGATCTCGTCCAGCTCGTTCTCCATGCTGGCGGTGAAGTCGTAGTCGATCAGGCGCGGGTAGTGCCGCTCCATCAGCCCGATCACCGCGAAGGCCAGGAACGACGGGATCATCGCCTGGCCGCGCTTGAAGACGTACCCCCGGTCCTGGATCGTCTGCATGATCGACGCGTAGGTCGACGGACGGCCGATGCCCAGCTCCTCCAGGGCCTTGACCAGCGACGCCTCGGTGTAGCGGGCGGGCGGCTGGGTGTGGTGACCCTGCGCGGCCAGCTCGTCGGCGGTCAGCGGCTGATCCTTGACCAGGTTCGGCAGTCGACGCTCGGCGTCCTCGGCCTCCGCGTTCTCGTCGTCGCTGGACTCGACGTACGCCCGCAGGAAGCCCGGGTCGGTGATGGTCTTACCGGTGGCGCCGAAGTCGGCCTCCTCGCCGCCGGAGGTGGTGGCCCGGATCCGCACCGAGACGCTGGAGCCGACCGCGTCGGTCATCTGCGAGGCGATGGTGCGCCGCCAGATCAGCTCGTAGAGCTTGAACTCCTCGGCCGACAACTCCTTGGCCACGTCGCCCGGGGTGCGGAAGTTGTCCCCCGCCGGACGGATCGCCTCGTGCGCCTCCTGCGCGTTCTTCACCTTGCCCGTGTAGCGGCGCGGCTCCGGCGGCACGCTGCGCTCGCCGTACAGCTCGACGATCTGCCGGCGGGCCGCGGCGATCGCGGTGTCCGACAGGTTCACCGAGTCGGTACGCATGTAGGTGATGTAGCCGTTCTCGTAGAGCCGCTGCGCGGTGCGCATCGTCTGCTGCGACGAGAACCGCAGCTTCCGGGCCGCCTCCTGCTGGAGGGTGGAGGTGATGAAGGGGGCGTACGGGCGGCGCCGGTACGGCTTCTCCTCGACCCGGGTGACGGCGAACGGCCGGCCCTCCAGGCGGGCGGCGAGCCCTCGGGCGCCGCCCTCGTCGAGGTGGACCACACCGGCACCGGGCCTCACCCGGCCGGTGGTCGGCTCGAAGTCCTTGCCGGTGGCGATCCGGTCGCCGTTCAGCGCGACAAGGGTGGCGTTGAAGCTGCGCGGCCCCTCGCCCGGGTTGGTCACGGCGAGGGTGGCCAGGATGTCCCAGTACTCGGCGGTGCGGAAGGCCATCCGCTGCCGTTCCCGCTCGACCACGATCCGGGTGGCCACGGACTGCACCCGGCCCGCCGAGAGCTTCGGCATGACCTTCTTCCACAGCACCGGGGAGACCTCGTAGCCGTAGAGCCGGTCGAGAATCCGCCGGGCTTCCTGGGCGTCCACCAGATCCCTGTCGATCTCCCGGGGGTTGGCCACCGCGGCCTGGATCGCCGGCTTGGTGATCTCGTGGAAGACCATCCGCCGGACCGGCACCTTGGGCTTGAGCGTCTCCACCAGGTGCCAGGCGATCGCCTCGCCCTCGCGGTCCTCATCCGTGGCCAGGAAGATCTCGTCGACCTCCTTGGCCAGCTTGACCAGCTTGCTGATCTGCTGCTTACGGTCGGCGGAGACGACGTAGAGGGCGTGGAAGCCGTTGTCGACATCGACGCCGAGCCGCGCCCACGGCTCGCCCTTGTACCGGGCGGGCACGTCGGCGGCGTTGCGGGGCAGGTCACGGACGTGCCCGAAGCTGGCCTCCACGACGTACCCCGGGCCCAGGTAGCCCGAGATCGTCTTGGCCTTCGCCGGAGACTCGACGATGACCAGACGGGTGGTTCCAGCGTTGCTCGGCACGTCTGTTTCAACCTCATTCCCACTCAATGGCCGCGCCTGGCCGGCTCTGGGGCGCACTCGACCCACCGGTACCCGGCGGTCCGGATGTCCAACGTAACGCGCCGTCCGTGTTTTAAGTTCCGGGGGCGGCGATCCGCCCCGGACGATCTGTGGTCACGCCAGACGGCGTCACCGTACACCCTGGGTAGGGTGTCGAGCGGGCCGCTGTGACCATGGCAGCCCCTCGGTGGAGGTCAAACCCGGCCGATTCTCCCTGTGTTCCCGGACACCCGGCTGTCTTCGATCGGACAGCCACGCCGACCGTCAGACCCGGCTCGGCCAGGCCGTGGGCGGGCTCGCGGGCGGGCGCTCGCCGACCAGCTCGGCCAGCCGGCGCGTCCGGCGGCGGCCCGCGATCCGGTACGCGGGGCCACCGGGTCCCGCCTCGACCAGCTCAGCGGTCAGTCCGGCCGTGGCCAGGGCGGCACCGACCGCAGCCCACCGTGCCGGGTCGCTACCGCCGAGGTGGAGCAGGAAATCGGGCGGATCGGCCACCCCGGCCGCGGCGAGCCAGAGGCGCAGCCGCCGGCCGTCGAGCTGGAACCCGGGCGGCGGCTGCTGCGTCGGGCCGCGCAGCCAGGCCGCCGCGAGCGGCACGATCGTCCGGGTGTACGCGGTCCGCACCGCGTAGCGTTGGTCCTCGGTGGGTGCCCAACTGCTCCGGACACCCCGCTGGGCCAGCTCACCGATGAGCACGTGCACCCGCCAGGCGGCCTGCACCACCACCGACAGCCGGGCCGTGCCCCCCATCCGGTGCACCTCGCCCGGGCCGGCGAGCAGCCCGGCGAGGTCGGCCACGGAGGGTTCACCGGTCTCCGCGCCGAAGAAGACAAGTTGCCGGTCGGAGCCGGTCGCGTCCGTCGGCGCCGCTGTCGGGTCGTCAGGTGGGTGGTCGTCGGCCGGCGGGTCGACGGAGGTGGGCCGACGACCGGTCAGCCGACGGCGGCGCGACGCCTGTGGCGTCTCGGCGGGCGGTGGGAAGGACACCGGCAGCGGTTGTGCCGCCGGTGTCTCGCCGGAACCGCTCAACGGCATTCGGGTACCTCGTCGAAGGCGCGCTTCAACTCCTCGGAGTCGAGTCGGCTGGTGTCCAGCGCGCTCGCGTCGTACTCCTGCTGGAGGGTCTCCACGGCGGCCTGCACACCGTCGTAGAAGGTGCTGGCCTCGCCGGTACCCAGACCGTCGATGGTGGTCCGGGCCCGGCCGTACGCGTCCCGCATCGACGCGAGCGAGGCGCGGAAGCCGGCGGAGACCTCCTGGCCGTGCTCGACCTCGGGCACTCCGGCCTGCTCCACCTTGCGCCGGGCGGTCTCGCTGGCCTGCTCGGCGCCGCCGAAGAGCCGGACCAGGTTCTCCTTGGCCTGCGCCGGGGTGGTCTGCGCGGTCATCTGCTGATCGGTGCTGTTCGTCAACTTGCTGATCTCGGCCCGCCAGGGGGTGAGCGCCGAGCAGACCGAGGCGGCCCAGGCCCGCGGACTGGGGCCGCTGGACCCGCAGGCGACCAACATCAGCAGCGTGGCCAGGACCACCGTGAACTTTCCGGCGGCTGCCGCCCGGCACGTACGCATGCGTTGCAGCGTACGGCTTCTCTTCCCGGTCGGCACCGGTCATCGGTACGGGTCCGCCAGCGGCGACCGGTCCCCGGCCGGCAGACGTTGCCAACCGGGGACCGGTGTGTCCTACGCGTCAGGCCTTGATCGACTCCGGACGGGGGTCCGCAGTGCCGGTACCGCTGTCGGTGTCGTCATCCATGGCGATGCCCTTACGCTTGCTGAACACCACCGACGCGACGATGATCGCCGTCGCCACCGCGGCGATGGTGATCCGCAGGCCCACGTTGCGGTCGTCGCCCACGCTCCAGGCCACCACGGCCGGCGCGATCAGCAGCGCGACCAGGTTCATCACCTTGAGCAGCGGGTTGATCGCCGGACCGGCGGTGTCCTTGAACGGGTCACCGACGGTGTCACCGATGACCGTCGCGGCGTGCGCCTCGGAGCCCTTGCCGCCGTACGCGCCGTCCTCGACCATCTTCTTGCTGTTGTCCCAGGCACCACCGGAATTGGCCAGGAAGACAGCCATCAGCGTGCCGGCCCCGATCGCACCGGCCAGGTACGACGCCAGCGCGCCGGGCCCGAGGCCGAAGCCGACAGCGATCGGCGCCAGGATGGCCAGCAGACCGGGGGTCATCAGCTCACGCTGCGCGTCCCGGGTGCAGATGTCGACGACCTTGCCGTACTCCGGACGCTGGGTGCGGTCCATGATCCCGGGCAGCTCACGGAACTGCCGACGGACCTCCATCACCACGGCACCCGCCGAGCGGGAGACCGCGTTGATGGCCAGGCCGGAGAAGAGGAACACCACAGCCGCACCGATGATCAGACCGACCAGGTTCTGCGGGTTCGACACGTTCAACGCGTTGAGGATCATGTCGTTGACGTCGCCCACACCCGCGTCGGCGTACGCGCTGCGCAGCGTGTCGGTGTAGGAGCCGAACAGCGCGGTCGCGGCCAGCACCGCGGTGGCGATCGCGATGCCCTTGGTGATCGCCTTGGTGGTGTTACCCACCGCGTCCAGCTCGGTGAGCGTACGAGCGCCGTGCTCGTCGATGTCGCCGGACATCTCGGCCACGCCCTGGGCGTTGTCGGAGATCGGGCCGAAGGTGTCCATCGCGACGATCACACCGACGGTGGTGAGCAGGCCGGTACCGGCCAGCGCCACGGCGAACAACGACAGGGTGATCGAGCCGCCGCCCAGCAGGAAGGCGCCGAACACACCGCCGGCGATGAGCAGCGCCGAGTAGACCGCCGACTCCAGGCCGACACTGATGCCGGCGAGGATGACCGTTGCCGCGCCGGTCTGCGAACTCTTGCCGATGTCCTGCACCGGGCGCCTGTTGGTCTCGGTGAAGTAGCCGGTGAGCGCCTGGATGGCGGCGGCCAGCACGATGCCGATGACGACCGCGCCGATGACCACACCGCGCGGACCGAAGAGCGGATCTCCGCCGTTGACGTTGAGCGTCTCCCGCCAGTCGTCACCGAGCTGCGCCGCCCAGGTGGGCTGGAGGTAGGCGAACGTGGCCACCGCGACCAGCACCGCCGAGATCAGCGCGGAGAGGTAGAAGGCGCGGTTGATCGCGGTCAGGGCATTGCGGTCGGAGGCACGCAGCCGGGTGATGAAGACACCGATGATGGCGACCAGCACACCGATGGTGGAGATGATCAGTGGCAGCACCAGGCCGTCGGAGCCGAACGCGGCCCGGCCCAGGATCAACGCGGCGACCAGGGTGACCGCGTACGACTCGAAGAGGTCGGCAGCCATACCGGCGCAGTCGCCGACGTTGTCGCCCACGTTGTCGGCGATGGTGGCGGCGTTGCGGGGGTCGTCCTCGGGGATGCCCTGCTCCACCTTGCCGACCAGGTCGGCGCCGACGTCGGCGGCCTTGGTGAAGATGCCACCGCCGACCCGCATGAACATGGCCAGCAGCGCGGCACCGAAGCCGAAGCCCTCCAGCACCGTGGGCGCGTCGCCCCGGAAGACCAGTACGACGAGCGCGGCGCCGAAGAGGCCGAGGCCGACGGTGAGGAAGCCGACCACGCCACCGGTCCGGAAGGCGATCTTCATGGCCGACTCCCGGCCGCCTTCGCGCTCCCGGGCGGCGGCTGCCACCCGCAGGTTGGCCCGGGTGGCCAGCCACATGCCCGCACCGCCGATGAAGGCGCTGAACAGGGCACCGACCACGAAGAAGAGCGACCGACCGATCTTCACCGCGATCTCGCTACCGTCGGTGTCGTGCACCGGCAGCAGGAACAGCAGCACCACGGCGATCACTACGAAGATCGCCAGGGTACGGAACTGTCGGAGAAGATAGGCCGAGGCGCCCTCCTGGACCGCCCCGGAGATCTCCTGCATGTTGGTGGTGCCCTTGCCGGCGGCCAGCACCGTCTTCGTCAACGCGGCGGCGAAGGCGAGCGCGACCAGCGCGATCACCGCGGCGATGACGACGTACGTGACATTGGCTCCGGTGAGGGAGATCCCGCCGCCCTCGGCGGCCAAGGTGTCGGACATCTGTGTCCTCCTGTGCCGAACAACGCGCCGGCCGGTGGAGACGCACCGTCCGGCGCCTGGATGCGAATTCGCAAGCGCGCGCCGATCCACCCGGCGAACCAGCGACTCCACGCCCATCTGCGCTGGCTGCCGGGTGGATCACTTGCTGACAACCCGCGTACTCTAGCCCTCTCCAGTGTTCGAGGTCACACCGAGGTGGCGGCGGGTCTGGATGATCTCTGTCGCTGTGTTATGAACCGAAATCTGATATAGGAACCGGTCCATGGTCGCGGCGGCGGGTCGCCGGCAGGGGATCAGCGGTTGACCGGCCAGACCATTCGCACCTCGGTGCCGATGCCCTCGTCGACCGGACGGACCTGAAGATCCTCGACGAATCCGGCGAGCAGGGCGAAGCCGACACCGGTCGTCAGATCGTCCTCGTTCAGCGACTCGTTGGCCAGCTGATCGGCGTCCAACGCGGCCAGACCGATGCTTGCCTCGATCGGCGCCCGGTCCACCACCCGCACCGAGTACGCCCCCGAGTCGGACATCTCCACGAGCACCGGCTCGGCCAGGCCGTACTGGCGGTGCAGGGCGACCGCCCGGGTGCACGCCTCGCCGATGGCCAGGCGGACCTCGTCGAGCAGATCCTCGCGGACGCCCGCGCGCCGGGCCACCGCGACGCCGACCAGGCGGGCGGTACGCACGTGCACCGGCGCGGGCGAGAAGGAGAGCCGGACCGTGGCCATCACTGGCCGGCGCCGGTCGCCGCTTCGACCGTCGGATGGAGCGGGAACACCTGGTCCAACGCGGTGATCCGGAAGATCTTGAGCAGCGGCTCCTTGTCGCAGACCAGGGCGAAGGTGCCGTCCGCGGTACGTAGCCGCTTGAGCGCGCCGACCAGCACACCCAGCCCGGTGGAGTCGAGGAAGTCCACCCGACCCAGGTCGACCACCACGTGCCGGGCCCCGGCGTCGATCAGTTCCAGGAGCCGTTCGCGCAGCCGGGGGGCGGTGTAGACGTCCACCTCACCGCCGACCTCGAGCACCGTGTGCTCACCCACGGTGCGGGTCGCCAGCGACAGCTCCATCCGTCCTCCCTCAGCCAGCCGTAGACTCTCTTGGCATCTAACCACTACCCCAGGGTCGGGCCGACGACTCATCGGGGCAGTCCATCCGTACCCGGCACGCCGATTTCCGATTTCCGAACACCAGTGCGAGAGTGCAGGACGTGACCTCGGCAGCCACCGTATCCGCCGGCAGCGGCCCCGAGCGCCGCACGGATGCCGTCCTGGCCGGCCCGCCGGCCGCGTCGCCGGGAGAGTTGCTGCGCCGGCTGCGCCAGCGGCACCCCGCCGATCCGGTCACCCACGTCGAGCGGGTGCCGCCCCGGGCCGGGGTGCCGGCACCGTGGCCGTCCTGGGCTCCGGAGGAACTGCGCGCGGCGTACGCCCGACGCGGGGTGGCCACGCCGTGGCGGCACCAGGTCGAGGCGGCCGGCCTGGCCCACGACCGCCGGCACGTGGTGGTGGCCACCGGCACCGCCTCCGGCAAGTCCCTGGCGTACCAGCTCCCGGCGCTGGCCACGCTGCTCGCCGACCCGCGCGCCACGGTGCTCTATCTGGCACCGACCAAGGCCCTCGCCGCCGACCAGTTGCGCGCCGTCGCCGCGCTGGAGATCGAGGGCGTACGCCCGGCCTGTTACGACGGTGACACCCCTCGCGCCGAGCGGGAGTGGATCCGGCGTCATTCCCGGTTCGTGCTGACGAACCCCGACATGCTGCACCACGGCATCCTGCCCGGACACGCCCAGTGGTCCGGCTTTCTGCGCCGGCTGGCGTACGTGGTGGTCGACGAGTGCCACGTCTACCGGGGCGTGTTCGGCTCGCACGTCGCCCACGTGCTGCGCCGGCTGCGGCGGCAGTGCGCCCGGTACGGACGCACCGCCGGACCGACGTTCGTGCTGGCCTCGGCGACGTCGGGCGACCCGGCCGCGGCGGCCGGCCGGCTGACCGGGCTACCGGTGGCGGCCATCACCGAGGACACCTCGCCGCGGGCGGGAGTCACCTTCGCTCTCTGGGAGCCGCCGCTGCTCCCCCCGGAACCGTCCACCTCCGGCCCCACGCCGGCACCCCGCCAGAAGCCGTCCGCCGGCATGGCGAAGGGTGACCGGCGGGTCACGTCCGGGCAGCCGGAGCCTCGTGCGGAGCCCTCCGCCGATCCGGCGCAGGCGAATCGACAGCCCACCTCCGGGCAGCCGGAGCCGTTCCCCGGTGTCCCGTCCCCGTCCGGGGAGCCGGCTGCGGGGTCCGATCTGACCCAGGTCCGCCGGTCGGCGCTGCGGGAGACCGCCGATCTGCTCGCCGACACCGTCGCCGCCGGGGTACGCACGCTCGCCTTCGTCCGCTCCCGACGGGGTGCCGAGGTGGTGGCGACAAGCGCCCGGCGCAGCCTGGACGAGGCGGTACCGGGGCTCGGCGACCGGGTGGCCGCGTACCGGGGCGGGTACCTGCGGGAGGAACGCCGCGAGCTGGAGCGGGCGCTGCTGCACGGCGACCTGCTCGGGTTGGCCTCGACGAACGCCTTGGAGCTGGGGGTCGACCTGATCGGGCTGGACGCGGTCGTGATCTGCGGCTATCCGGGCACCCGGGCGTCGCTGTGGCAGCAGGCGGGCCGGGCCGGGCGCTCCGGCCAGGAGGCCCTCGCGGTGCTGGTGGCCCGGGACGACCCGCTGGACACCTACCTGGTGCACCATCCGGAGGCCGTCTTCGGTGCGCCGGTGGAGGCCACGGTGCTCGACCCGGCCAACGCGTACGTGCTCGGCCCGCAGCTGGCCTGCGCGGCGGCCGAGGCCCCGCTGACCCCGGCAGACCTGGAACTTTTCGGTGACGGTGCCAAGGAGGCGGTGGAGGCGCTTGTCGAGGCGGGCGCGCTGCGGCAACGGCCGACCGGCTGGTACTGGCGGCACCGGGAACGGCCCGCTGTGGATCTGCGCGGCGAGGGCGGCGCCCCGGTCTGCGTGGTGGAGGCGGCGACCGGTCGGCTGCTCGGCACGGTCGACGGCGGCTCGTCGCACTTCCTGCTGCACGCCGGCGCGGTCTACCTGCACCAGGGCGTGTCGTACGTGGTCGACTCGCTCGACCTCGACGACGGCTGCGCGCTGGTACGCCCCGAGGAGCCGGACTGGTCCACCCACGCCCGCGACGTCACCTCGCTGTCGGTGGTCTCGGTGCGCTCCTACGTCGACGCCGGGCCGGTCGGGTTCTTCCTCGGCGAGGTGGACGTGACCAGCCAGGTGGTCTCCTACCAGCGGCGACGGATCGCCACCGGCGAGGTGATCGACACCCGCCCACTGGACCTGCCGGCGCGCGAGCTGCGTACCGTCGCGGTCTGGTTCACCCTCTCCCCCGAGTCACTGGTCGCCGCCGGGGTCGATCCGGTCGACGTGCCTGGCGCGCTGCACGCGGCCGAACACGCCGCGATCGGGCTGCTGCCCCTGGTCGCCACCTGTGACCGCTGGGACATCGGCGGGCTCTCCACGGCGGTGCACCCGGACACCGAGGCCCCGACCGTCTTCGTCTACGACGGTCATCCGGGGGGTGCCGGCTTCGCGGAGCGGGCCTACGGCATGGCGGCGTCCTGGCTGCGGGCCACCCGTGACGCGATCGCCGAGTGCGGCTGCGAGACCGGGTGCCCGTCCTGCGTGCAGTCCCCCAAGTGCGGCAACGGCAACAACCCGCTGTCCAAGCCGGACGCGATCCGGGTGCTTGACGTGGTGCTCACCAATTTGCCCGAGTGATCGGCCGGGTATGAAATCCGCGAGTGGCGGGCAATGATTATGGGAGCGCTTCCATCGAGCGCTGTGCTTGCCGCTCGTTGTCCTTGCCAGCATGGAGGAGAGGCCGTGGCCGACACCATCGCCGAGACCGTCGACCTGCTCTACACCATTGACCAGGAGAAGCTCGACATCAACCAGCAGATCGCCCTGGGCACCGCGCTCGCCACCCTGGCCCAGGCCGAGCGGCTGGATCAGATCAACGAACGGCTGCGCACCATCCAGCAGTTGTTGACCACCATGACGCACCGGTCGGCCGCCGACGGCATCCGCTGACCGGCGTCGGTTGACCGGCGACCGCCGACCGGCGACCGGTGTCGCTGAAGGCGGCCGTTGTCCGGCTGTGCGACACTCCGGCGCACCACAGTTGAGGAGTTCTCATGCAGCTCGACAGCTTGCAGGCGCAGCGGCAGTTCCACATCCGCCAGCGGGTGCGTTTCATGGTCAACCAGTACGAGGTGCACAGTGTCGCGCCGGACGGTTCCGAGGGCGGGCTGTTGGCGTTCGCCCAGCAGAAGCGGCTCGCCTTCAAGGAGCAGGTGACGATCTACGCCGACGAGGCCAAGCAGCAGCCGTTGCTCGGCTTCAAGGCGCGCCAGCGCCTCGATCTCGGTGCCACGTACGACGTCACCGACCACGCTGGCAACCCGATCGGCCTGTTCCGGAAGGACTTCGCGCAGTCCCTGCTCCGCTCGACCTGGCACGTCGAGCAGGCCGGCCTGCCCAACGTCACCGGCCAGGAGCGCAGCATGCCGGTGGCGTTGCTCCGCCGGTTCGTCGACTCGCTGTCCTGGTTGCCGTACCACTTCGACTTCGTTGCGGACGGCCAGCCCGTCTTCACCGTGGTCAAGAAGTGGGGTCTGCGCGACAGGTACGTCGTCGAGATCCAGCACCCGCAGATCGATCGTCGCCTGGTGATCGCCATGGCCGTCGCCCTCGACGCCCTTCAGGGCCGCTGACGACGGTCCCGACCACAGCGCCCCCCGGCCCGGGCCGGCCCGCTCGACGACCACGCCGAGCGAGCCGGCCCCACCGCCATCACGGCGGTCAGTGGATCGCGCCACCACCGGGGGCCAGTTGATCGCGTTACGCCCCTGCCAGCCACTTGCGTTGCCGTCAGGCCTCTACCGAACCGACGCCGTCTGCCGTTACCCAGTCAACCGCGCCGCGCGCCGGCCCGGCTGGTAGCCGCCGTTATCCGGTCAACCGCGCAGCGGGCCGGCCCGACTGGTAGCCATCGCGGTCCGGGTCATTCCCGGCAACGGGTCCACGATCACCTCCGTGGTGACCAGCACGTCCAGCCCATCGAGCCGGCACCACACCAGCCGGGCACCGTTCGCCGCGACCAACTCCGCAGCCCGGGCGCACGCCACCGGCTCGTCCTGAAGGGCCCGACCCGCACCGGCGAGCGCACCGAGGTCGGCGGCTACCCGGGCCTGCTGTCGCGCCACCCGGGCCGCACCCACCCCGGCGCCGAAGAGCCCGGCCACCACGAACAGCAACCCCACCCCGAGCAGGCAGATCGTGGCCCCACCCCGCTCACCATCCCCGTTCGCTCGCCATACCGCCCACCAGCGGGGCGGCCGATCAGGCCCGCCCAGACGCCACCCCAGCAGGCGCCGCCACCGGGCAGCACGACCCAGCCGACGGACATGGAGACCGCGACCCCGGGCGTGCAGACCACGACCCCGGGCAGGGAGGCCGCGACCCCAGGCGTGCAGACCACGACCCCGGGCAGGGAGGCCGCGGCCCCGGGCGGAGGTGGTTGAGCGAGCTGCGGCGGCGCTCACGGTTGCGGCTCCGGCGCCCCCGGTTCGACAGCCGCGACGGCTGTCGCCTTGACGCTGATCGCGGGCAGCTCGGTACCGAGGGCTCGAACTGAGGCGCGAACCGTCGCCCGGATGTGCTCACCCTCCGAGACGACGACCACCTCCGCACCTGCCGGGGCATGTCGGCCGGCGGCGGCTACGCCCGGCTCTCCCCGGGAGGCGGCGAGCGCCGCCTCCCGGGCCGCGTCCAGGCACGCCGCCTTGGTGCTCACCGCGTTGATCGTGGTCAACCCGGTGAGCAGGAGCAGCACCAGCGCCGGCAGGCCGGCCGCCATCTCGGCCGTGAACGATCCCCGGTCGTGGCCGGCCGGCCGGCGCCCGGTCACTTCAGTGCCCGGTCGATGACGGCTGTCAACGCGGACTGCACACCGTCGGAGGTGAGCACCTTGAGCAGGACACCGCCGAAGGCCACCGCGGCGAGCGTTCCGACCGCGTACTCCGCCGTGTTCATCCCGGCGTCCCCGCGAAGGCGGGCGAGGATTCTGCGCACGTGTTCGTCCTTTCTCGATGGGTTCACAGCACGTCGCCGAGGACAGCGACGATCACCGGCACCAGACCGGCGAGAATGAAGGCGGGCAGGAAGCAGAGGCCCAGCGGCAGCACGATCAGCACGCCCGAACGCCGAGCGGCCGCCTCAAGCGCGACGGCCCGGTCTGCTCTCAGGTCGTCGGAGAGCCGGGTGAGCGCTCCGGCCAGGGCGGCGCCACTGCTCGCCGAGCGGATCGCGGCGGTGGCCACCCGATCCGCACCCGGTACCGCGGCCAGATGTGCCCACGCCTCCTGAGGTCCACCGCCGAGTTGCAGCGTCCGGCCCACCCGGGCAAGTTGTCGGCCCAGCGGCCCGCCGAGCGCGTCGGCCACCGCGAGCACCGAACGTTCCACGGGTGCCCCGGCCCGCAGCGCCGCCGCGAGCAGATCAGCCGCGAGCGGCAGGTCGGCTGCGGCGCGCAGCCGACGGCGGCGGACGGCCGGCGGCTCTATCCGCCGCAGCGACAGGTCGAGCAGCACCACCGTGGGCAACGCAGCCACCGGACCAGCCCAGCCTTCGACAAGTACCGCCACCGCCAGCCCGGACAGCCCGGCGGTCAGCCGAACCAGGTCCGGCCGCCGCTGCGTGGAACCCTGTTGCTGGGCTGAAGCCGGTACCGGGGCTTCGGTAGCTCGGCCGTCCTGGGTTAAGGCCGGTGGCATGCCGCCTGGCCTCGTCCGTCGCACCGTCAAGCGCCAGAACCGCTTACTCGTCCGGCCGGCCATCACGGGTCTGGACAGCCGACGAAACCGGCGCCGGGGCCGGTATCGGCCGACCGTGAGCGCGGCGATCAGGGTGACGCCAGCCAGACCACAGACGACCAGGGTTGTCCCGGGCATCAGCTGTCTCCGCCCGAGGTGGCTGCGAGGCGCTCCGCCCAGAGCAACCCGACCACCTGAAGGCCCACCGCAGCGATCGCACAGCCGCCACCGACCGGGGTGTGCAGCAGGACCTGGAGGGGGTCCACCCCGATCCCGTAACCGAGACCGATCCCACCCAGCGGCAGAGCCGCCAGCAGCCAGGCGGTGGCCCGGGCCCCGGACGCCTGGGCGGTGGCCGCGGCCAGCCCTCGGTCCGTCGACCGGGCGTCAGCCTCGATCCGCTCCACCAGGTCGGCCAGCGGTGCCCCGGTACGCTCGGCCAGCCGTACCGCGGCCCCGGCCAGTCGCCCAAGCCGATCCGCAGTGGGAGCGGAGACGGTACCGTCCGGCAGGTCCTGCTCGGGCCCCGTGGGCGAGCCGGTGACGGCCTCGTCCGGTTGCGCCGCAGCCGAGGTGGCACCAGGGCACGGTCCGGTCAGCACCTGCGCGGCCACCGGTACCGGCAGACCGACCCGCAGGTCCCCGGCCAGGGCGCAGAGCTGATCCAACCGCTCCCGACGCTCCCGGACGGCCCGCCCCACGGTTGCCCGGCGGAGCACCGCCCGCACGCCGAGCGTGCCGTAAGCGCCAAGCGCCACTGCCGCCACCGGACCGACGAGCAGCCCACCGACCGCTACGCCGAGCAGACAGGTCAGCACCAGGATGCTTCGGGGCCCCGCCAGCCGCGCCGTCGGTCGGCTCGCCCCCGGTACACGCTTGTCGGTCCGTTCGCGGTAGTCCGGCTCGGGATGGTCCGTCTGCTCGCGGTGGTCGATCGGTACCCGTTGGTCGGTCACTGCGCGGTGATCGGTCGGTACCCGCTGGTCGGTCACTGCGCGCTGGTCGGTCGGTACCCGGTGGTCGTTCTGGTGGCGATTGTCGGTCCCGCCTGCGGCCATCCGATCCTCGTGCAGTGCAGACGGGTCGACCGCCCGTGCCGTCGACTCCGCAACGGCGGCTGCTGGTCCCGGTACGACACCACCGGGAACGGCACCTGGCCGATTCGGTCGTCGGCTTCCACGCGGCCCCGGTGGACGGGACGCGGTAGGTGCTGTCGGCGGCCCGGACGCGGGCCTGGCGACCGGCGAACCCGCTGGCCTGAACGGATGGGCCACGACGGACGAAGGCGGTGACCCGGGCATGCGCGCCGACAGGCGAATGCCGGGACGCCACACCGGGCAGGCCGACCCGACCGACTCGATGGACCGGGCCACCGGGTTGCTGCCTGCCGGGACACTCTCCGAGCCGACGGCACTCGACACCACGCGCCGCGTGACCCGCACCGCCGGATCACTCTGCCGCGTCAACGGCACCGCCACCTGCGGATGTTCGGGCCCGGACGCAGCGGACGCACCGGTCACCGCCGGCCACCCGACACCTGTCGGCTCCGGACCACTCTGCCGCAGTCCCTGCGGCCCCTCGTCGTCACGCTGACCGCCCACTTCCCGAAGCGCAACGACCCACGCGACCAACTGCTCGTCGGCCGCCTTCCGGCCGTCCGCGGACCGCCTCGGAGCACGTCGGCCCCGTATCTGACGTGTCAGGACCGCCACCAGGACCGGCGACACCGCCGCCACCCACCACCACGCGCCACTCACGACGACACCGCCGACGCAGGCCAGGGCTCACACAGGATCGGCGGCACCGGCACGTCGCGGTTGCGGATCAGCGTGCCGAGCGCCCGGGCCGCCAGGCCGATCCCCCGACCACGAATCCACGCCGGGACGGCGGTGACCAGCCGGTCAGGCCCTTCCGGCAGCAGCAGGCAGATGGACTCCAGCGCGCGGCCCTGCGGTGTGCGGCGGATCTGGAACACCACCTGGAGCGCCGCCGCAACCTGGGCGTGCAGCGCCGGACGCGGAAGCCCGCCGAGCAGACCGAGCGCCTCCAGCCGGGCCGGTACGTCCGTCGGAGTGTTGGCGTGCAGCGTCCCCGCCCCGCCCTCGTGCCCGGTGTTGAGGGCGGCCAGCAGGTCCACCACCTCCGCGCCCCGACACTCACCGACCACCAGCCGGTCCGGTCGCATCCGCAGCGCCTGCCGGACCAGCTCGCTCAGGCCGACGGCACCCGATCCCTCCACATTGGCTGTCCGGGTCTGCAGGCCCACCACGTGCGGGTGTACCGGCCGCAGCTCGGCGGCGTCCTCGACAAGCACGATCCGCTCGGTCCCCGGCACCAGCCCGAGCAACGTGTTCAACAGGGTGGTCTTGCCGGAGCCGGTGCCACCGATCACCAGATAGGCGAGCCTGGCCGCCACGACGGCGGCGAGCACCGGCGCCACCGGCCGGGCCACCGCGCCCTGGGTCACCAGTTCGTCAAGGGTGAACGGCCGCTGCCGGAAGGTACGCAGCGACAGATAGGGCCCCTCGGTAGCCACCGGCGGTAGCACCGCATGCAGACGCGTACCGTCGGCCAACCGCGCGTCGACGCACGGCGAACCGTCGTCCAGCCGGCGACCGGCCCCGGCCGCCAGCCGCTGCGCGAGTCGGCGTACGTCGTCGGGAGTGCCTACCGGCACCGGGACCTGGTGCAGCCCCTGTCCACGGTCGACCCACACCCGCGGCCCGTTGACGAGTACGTCAGTCACCTCGGGGTCGGCCAGCAGCACGGCCAGCGGGCCAGCGCCCACCAGGTCGTCGCGTACCCGGTCGGCGATCCGCAACAGGGCGTTGTCACCGAGTACGGCGGCGTCGGGTTCGGCGCGTACCGCGGAGACGATCGCGGCCGGGGTGACCGGGGTGGTGGCGGCGGCGATCCGCTGCCGTACCCGGGCCGCGAGATTCTCCCCGGTCATGCCGCACCCGCCGCAGGCTGGCCGGTGAGTTCGGTGACGATCCGCTGGCAGAGCTCGGCCAGCGGCCCGCGCCCACCGGCCGCCGGGGCCTCACCCCGTTCCAGCCCTCGGCACAACCCGGGCTCCGGCCGCAGCGAACCGGCCAGTGGCAGGCCGAGCGCCTTGGCGACCTCGGTGGCACGCAGTCGACCGGGAGCGGGGCCCCGGACGATGACGGACAGGTCGTGACAGTGTGGGGCCGCCGCCGTGACCACCCGGGCCGCGGCGGCAGTCGCCCGCAGTTCGGCTGGTACCACCACGAACGCCCGGTCGGCCGCCTGAAGAGCGGTAACCGCGGCGTCGTCGAGTTGGCGGGGCAGGTCCACCACCACGAAGTCCCGGCTCCGCCGGGCGGCGTCCAAGGTGGCGGCCACCGCCTCGGCCGGCACCGCGATCAGGTCGCCCCGGTCCCAGGAGAGCACCACCAGGTCGCCCCGGCTGGGCAACGCTCGCACCAGGGCCGGTGCGTCGACCCGCCCATCGGCCCCGGTCAGCGCCGGCCAGCGCAGCCCTTCCATCTGCTCCCAGCCGAGCACCAGGTCCAGCCCACCGCCAAGTGGGTCGGCGTCGAGCAGCAGGGTGCGCAGCCGTGCCCGGGCGGCGGTGACGGCGAGGCCACCGGCGAGGATGCTGGCGCCGGCACCGCCCCGGCCACCGACAAGCGCGACCATCCGGGCCTGGGCCGTGGTCGCGCCCTCGACACCGCAGTCGGCGAACCGGTCCACCAGCCACGGCTCGGCCGCCGGCAGCACGGCGACGTGTTCGGCCCCGAGCAGGTCGGCCACCTGCCAACCGGACTCGACGTCGCCGGCCCGCCCCACCACCACCAGCCGGGATCGCCGGGGCAGCCGCGCCCGCAGGCAGGACTGGGCCTGGTCACTGCCGACAAGGACCAGCGGGGCAGGTCGCCAGCGGGTGCGGGCGGCCGCCGGATCGGCGGCGACGTCCACCTCGACTCCTCCTGCGGCAGCGAGCCGCAGCAGGTCGTCGAGCAGGTCACCGTCCGAGGTGACGACCAGCGGCAACCGCCGGTCCGGTGGGAGGGAGGTACGGGGTGGCATCGCGGCCTCCAAGCGGTCGGCGCGGGTTCACTGGGTCGAACCCTGCCGCCGCTGCCGCCCCGGACGCCGCCCCGGTCGGCGGGCCTGTGGACAACGAAGCGTTCTGTGGACAACGCCCACAACGGTCGTTGATCTGTTATGTGGACGGGCCGCACATCACACCTATCTCGACCCTCACCACCCATGGCGGGACGTGACGTGCACCACGCATAATCGACGTCCTGTGCCGTCGGCCGAACGGCATTCCTCGCCGGATCGAGGTCATGACTCAGTCGCCAGATCACGAACATGCCTGTGTCGAGCCGAGGCTGCGGGTCGGCCCCTGGCTGTTCGACCCACGTTCCCGTGCCAGGCAGCTGGCGGCGCGGCCGACTCCGCGCGCACTGCCACCGGCACCGGACACAGGCGCCAGCGGGCCGGTCACCCCACCCCCGCCCGTACGCGAGCCCACCGTCTCGTTCGAACCCGCCCACCGCGCCCCCGGCCGGACGTCGCACCGGCTGATGCTCGCGGGCCTCGCCGCCGCCGTGCTCGGTCTGATGCTCACCACGCTCTGGCCGGCGACCGAACCACCGACGGTCGCAGCACCGGACGTGCCATCGGACTGGATTCCGCCGCCGCCCGGCAGCCCGGGGTCCAACCTGGACGGCGTCGCCTCCGCCGGTGCGCTCTCGCCCTCCGTCCCGGCCGCCTCGTCGTCCGTCGGGGGAGTCTCCTCCTCCCGACCGCAACTGAGTCGCCGGGCGACACCGATCCCGTCGGCCACCCGGACCCCATCCCCGGCCGTACCGCCCACACCGACCGCCCGCCCGACTCCCTCGCCGAGCCGGCCAGCGGACCCGCCACCGACCACCCGACCGCCCGAACCTGCGCACCTGACCCCGCTACCGGCATGGCGGGAGCGTGAGCTGCGCTCGGTAAGCGGCGGCAGCGAGACGAGCATCGAGTTCGTCAACCTCCGCCAACGATCGGTGATCGTGCACTGGCTGGACCACCATGGGCACCGGAGGCAGTACGCCGTGCTGCAACCACGCGAGTCGTACCGGCAGCACACGTACGTCGGGCACCCGTGGGTGGTGACCGACCGTCGAGGCCGCGCCCTGGTCTGCTTCGAACCGACGCGCACACCCGCCCGCGCCGTGATCAGGTAACCATGGTGTGGCTGAACGCCGTGCCGCATGGTCGGCCGCTACCGATCCCTGCGGATGACACGTAACGCACGACGAGGTTGTCCATTAGGTGACAGCAGCCTGGCCGAGCGGCAGGACGCGCCTACGCTGAGCCCACTTTCGCCCGGTGACGCTCCGGAGGGAGCCGTCCATGCCATCCATCCTCGCCATGGCTCTCCTCACGACCGCCCTGACGGCCGCACCCGCTCTCGCACCCACCGCCGCCGCGTCCGTCTCCCGGGCCGACTACCGCGCGGTGGACCTCGGCACGCTCGGCGGCGACAGCAGCTACGCCACCGCCATGAACGACCGCGGTGACGTGGTCGGCCGCGCCCAGGGCGCTGACGGCATCTACCGCGGCTTCCTCTGGCGCCACGGCCGGATGATCGATCTCGGGGCGTTCAGCCCGACCGACGTCAACGATCGAGGCCAGGTCGTCGGAGTACGCGACGACGGTCCCGGCGCGTACGTCTGGCATCGCGGGATCTTCCGGCCGCTTGGCGAACCGTTCACCTGGCCCGTGGCGATCAACGACCGCGGACAGGTCGTCGGGCACACCGACACGGGCCCCGTCCTGTGGACGAACGGCCGCGCCCGGCCCCTGCCGCTCGGCCAGGTGTCCGACATCAACGAGCGCGGTCAGGTCGCCGGCGGGGTGTATGTGCCGGACGGCTTCCACGCCGCCCTGTGGCACCGTGGCCGGGTCACCGACCTCGGCGCCGGCCCCTTCAACCGCAGCAACACGTACGCCCTGAACGACCACGGCTGGGCGATCGGCTGGCAGTTCTCGGCCGAGCAGGTCGAACGCGGCATCCTCTGGCGCCACGGCCGCGCCCTCGACGTCGGCACCCTCGGCGGCAGCTTCACCCGGCTGCGAGCGATCAACAACCGTGGCGAGATCCTGGCCAGTTCCCAGGCCACCGACGGAAGCGAACGCCCGGCGCTGTGGCGGCGCGGTGTGCTGCACGACCTCAGCCTCGCCGGGGTCAGCACCGAGGGCGAGGTGGTCGACATCGATGACCGCGGCCGCATCGCCGCGTCGATCCGCCCGGTCTGGGGTGTCAGCCGCGCGGTCGTCTACCACCCGCGCTGACGGAGCCAGCCCCGGGATGCGGTGACAACCTGGGCGCCGTGACCCATGCCGCTGCTGTGTCCACCCGGCTGGGTGCCCTTGACGGCTCCGCTGCCGCTCACCGAGGAGATGCCGCTAGACGGAACTCGCCTTCAGCTTGCGGTGGGCGACCACGACGTAGGCAGCAGTAGGGCAGAGCACAGCGCCCGCGCCGCCCGAGCACGCCAACAGCGTGCCGACGACAGTCGATCCGTCGGTTAGTACTGCGATGCCAGCAACGTAGATCGCTGCCAGCACTGCGGCGACGGCGATCGCGACCGGCAACTTCACGGAAAGCCGCCCGCTTCTCGAGGCCATCTCGCCGATCCAGCCCGCCGGCACGAACAGCAGCGGCACCAGGGCAACGCCCAAACACGCCAGCGAGCAGCACAATACCGGCCCGGCGAGCGGGCCACCTGGATCCCCATTGGTGCTCCACGCGTACCCGAGCAGTCCGGCGTAGATGACGGGGGCCTGCGCGACGAAAACCGCCCAGGCGACAAATGCACCGACCACGTGGCGATCAGTCGTTCTGCTCATGGTGCCTCCCGTACGACGGCTTCGGGAGGGTATGTCAATCGGCAGACGCGGCTTCACCTGGGCCGGCAAGGGAGGGGAAAGGGACGACCCCCGTCGGGGGGAGACGGGGGTCGTCTGAGGTTCGGCTCCGGGGGGGTCGAGCCGAACCCGCTCAGCGGTCACGGGGGGTGCAACCGCCGAGGGTCTGCCGGTTGTACGAGCGATGAATGCTCGTGCTGTGAACAAGTCTGCCTGAGCGGACCTGTGTACGTCGAGTGGTGTAACCTCCACTCCCTGCGAAATCCTGTTCGCAGCGTGTGACCGCGGTCACTGTTCGCAGGCGGGTGGAGGGTCGGCCCGCAGGTCCGAGCGCTCTTCAGCCCCCGGGCACCCGCCGACCATAGACCATCGGGCTAGACTTTCGCGCCGTGGGCCGAAGTGCCGCTTTCTTCGATCTGGACAAGACCGTCATCGCCAAGTCGAGCGCCTTGGCGTTCGGCAGGCCGTTCTACCGGGACGGCCTGATCACTCGGCGTGACGTGGTCAAGTCGGCGTACGCGCAGCTGATGTTCCGGCTGGGCGGCACCGACGAGCAGACCATGGCGCGAACCCGCGACTATCTCGCCACTCTCTGCAAGGGGTGGCAGGTGGAGCAGGTCCGCCAGATCGTCGCGGAGACGCTGCACGAGCTGATCAACCCTTACGTGTACGCGGAGGCCGCCGCGCTGATCGAGGAACATCAGGCTGCCGGTCGGGACGTGGTGCTGGTCTCCGCCTCGGGTGAGGAGATGGTGCGCCCCATCGGTGCGCTGCTCGGGGTGACCGACGTGATCGCCACCCGGATGGGTGTGGTCGACGGTCGGTACAGCGGTGAGGTCGAGTTCTACGCCGCCGGTCCCAGCAAGGTCGAGGCGGTGAGCGAACTCGCCGCCGAGCGCGACTACGACCTGGCCGACTCGTACGCCTACTCCGACTCGTACAGCGATCGCCCGCTGCTGGAGTGCGTGGGTCATCCGACGGTGGTCAACCCGGACCGGCAGCTACGCCGGCTGGCGGTCGAGAACGCCTGGCCGGTGCTTGAGTTCCGGCACCCGGTCCCGCTGGGCCGGCGGCTGCGCGAGCGACCCGCCGTTCCGGTCGCCGCGGCCGCGCTCGGCGTGGGTGTCGGGGTGGCGATCGGCATCGCCTGGTACGGCCGGCACCGCCGCACCCGCGCCAGCGCCTCGCCCGCCTGAACCCGGCCGCACGCCGGTCAGGCGGCCAGGATCTCGTCCCCGATCGCGGTGAGCTGGTCGGCACCCACCTCGACGGCGGACATGTAGTGGCGCAGCCAGGAGCGCAGCCCGTCGGGGGTGCCGGTGGCGAAGGCACCGGCAGCGCCCACGTACTCCGGCTCCCGCTCGCGGTGCCCGACGTCGACGGCGAGCAGGCCGCGTGGGTCGAATCCGGTGGAGAGCAGCACGAGACGGGCCGCGCCCCGGGCCACCACGCCGGAGGGGCCGGCGAACGGGCGCAGGTTGAGCAGTTCACCGTGCACGACGGCGGCCAGCACCAGCGGGGTGACGCGGGTACCACCGGCCACCAGCGTGGCCAGCCCGTCGAGCCGGGCGGCGACCACGGGGTCGTCGATCGGGCGACCCAGCTCGGCCTCGGTGACCACCTCGCGGGCGGCGAGTACGTGCAGCTTCGCCAGCACCTGCCGGGGGGCCTTCGGCCAGAGTTCGCTGAGCCCGGGCAGGGCGCCGGCCACCCGCAGCGCGCCCTGGAGCACCGGTTCGGTGACGGTGCCGGCGCGGACCGTCTCCCGCTCGTGGTCGTGGCCCTCCAGCCCGGCGCTGGCCACCGCCGAGCGCAGACTCACCTCGGCCGCGACCTGGCCGCCGTGGCGGCGCAACGCCCGGTGGCCGAGGGCCTTGTCGAACCGGTCGCGGGCGCGCTCCACGGCGGCGGCGATGTCGGCGAGGTCGAGCAGCGGCGCGAGCGGATCGGCAGTCACCCCGACACGTTAGCGACGATGCCGGTCGGCGCGGGCGCGAGTCACCGGCAACGCGATCCCCACCACCCACCCCGGCCCCGTGCGGTCGCGCCATGCGGCATGTCGGCCTTTCACACCGACGGGAAGGCCCCACATGCCGCAACCCGTGACAGACCCAGCCGCCGCCCCGGCGACAGGCCCAGTCGGACAGGCACGTCCCGTGACAGACCCAGCCGCCGCCCCGGCGACAGGCCCAGTCGGACAGGCACGTCGCGCGACAGACCCAGCCGTCGCCCCGGCGACAGGGCCAGTCGGACGGGCACGGCACGCTGCCCGGCCGATGGGACGCACCGGGTAATGGCAGGTCCGCGCTGCACCTCGGCGCGTGGGAGGGGCCGTTGGGCGACGGGTGCGCCAGGGATCGGTCGCCTCGCTCGGCCGCCGCGACTAACCTGCCCGGGAGAGACCCAGGTCACCCGAGCGACGAGGAGTCACCGCATGAGCGAGCGGCAGCGAGCGAATCATCTATGCAGCGCGCTGGTGCCTCATGCCGGCACGACGCGAAGCGGAGTGCCGGCATGAGCGAGGCATTGGCCAATCTGCTGAACGAGACGCGCCAGTTCCCGCCGCCGGCCGAACTCGCCGCTGATGCCAACGTCACCGCGGACGCGTACGCCGAGGCGGAGTCCGACCGGCTCGCCTTCTGGGAGCGCCAGGCCGCTCGACTGGCCTGGACGAAGCAGTGGGACCAGGTGCTGGACTGGTCCCGGCCGCCGTTCGCCAAGTGGTTCGTCGGCGGGCAGTTGAACGTGGCCTACAACTGTCTCGACCGGCACGTGGAGGCCGGCCGGGGCGACAAGGTGGCGATCCACTGGGAGGGCGAGCCCGGCGACAGCCGCACCATCACCTACGCCGACCTGCACCGGATGACCTGCCAGGCGGCGAACGCGCTCACCGACCTCGGGGTGACGGCCGGTGACCGGGTGGCGATCTACCTGCCGATGATCCCGGAGGCCGCGGTCGCGATGCTGGCCTGTGCCCGGATCGGCGCCACGCACAGCGTGGTCTTCGGCGGTTTCTCCGCCGAGTCGCTGACCAACCGGATCCAGGACGCCTCGGCCAAGGTCGTGATCACCGCTGACGGCGGCTACCGGCGCGGCAAGCCCTCCGCGCTCAAGCCGACGGTCGACGAGGCGGTGGCGAAATGCCCGTCGGTCGAGCACGTCCTGGTGGTCCGGCGTACCGGTGAGGAGGTGGGCTGGTCCGAGCGGGACCACTGGTGGCATGAGGCGGTGGAGCAGGCGTCGGCCGAGCACACCGCGCAGCCGTTCGACGCCGAGCATCCGCTGTTCATCCTCTACACCAGCGGCACCACCGCCCGCCCGAAGGGCATCCTGCACACCACCGGCGGCTACCTGACCCAGGCGGCGTACACCTCGCACGCGGTCTTCGACCTCAAGCCGGAGTCCGACGTCTACTGGTGCACGGCGGACATCGGCTGGGTGACCGGTCACTCCTACATCGTCTACGGTCCGCTCTCCAACGGCGTGACCCAGGTGATGTACGAGGGCACCCCGGACACCCCGCACAAGGGTCGCTTCTGGGAGATCGTCGACCGGTACCGGGTGACCATCCTCTACACGGCGCCGACGTTGATCCGCACCATGATGAAGTGGGGTGAGGAGATCCCGGCCGAGTACAACCTCTCCTCGCTGCGGCTGCTCGGCAGTGTGGGCGAGCCGATCAACCCCGAGGCCTGGATGTGGTACAGGCAGCACGTGGGGCACGGCGAGCTGCCCATCGTGGACACCTGGTGGCAGACCGAGACCGGCAGCATGATGATCTCGCCGTTGCCGGGCGTGACCGCCGCCAAGCCCGGTTCGGCGATGTCCCCGCTGCCGGGCATCGGCGCGGACGTGGTGGACGACCAGGGCCAGTCGGTGCCCAACGGCGGTGGCGGTTATCTGGTGCTGCGCGAGCCGTGGCCGTCGATGCTGCGGACCATCTGGGGGGACGACAACCGGTTCATCGAGACGTACTGGTCGCGGTTCGGCGCGGGTGCCAGCGGCGACGCCAACGACCCGTGGATCTACTTCGCCGGTGACGGCGCGAAGAAGGACGACGACGGGCACATCTGGCTGCTCGGCCGGGTTGACGACGTGATGCTGGTGTCGGGGCACAACATCTCCACCACCGAGGTGGAGTCGGCGCTGGTGTCGCACCCGTCGGTGGCGGAGGCGGCGGTGGTCGGCGCCACCGACCCGACCACCGGGCAGGCGATCGTCGCGTTCGCCATCCCGCGGGGCAGCACCGAGGTCTCCGGCGAGGCCGGCGAGCAGCTCATCGCCGAGCTGCGCAACCACGTGGCGAAGACGCTCGGCCCGATCGCCAAGCCCCGGCAGATCATGCTGGTACCGGAGTTGCCGAAGACCCGCTCCGGCAAGATCATGCGTCGGCTGCTGCGGGACGTGGCGGAGAACCGTTCGCTTGGTGACGTGACCACGTTGCAGGACTCGTCCGTGATGGACCTGATCTCCTCCGGCATGAGCGGCGGCAAGTCCGACGAGGACTGACGGTAGGCGTACGACCTGAAGGGTGGCGGTCCGGGACCGGGCCGCCACCCTTCGTTATGTTCCGGTGCGTCGCGATCGGATCGAGATGTGACAGTGAAAACGCCTGCCAAAAACTCTCTGAAACAAATCTGCGGCTGACTCTTCCCACCAGCCCCACAGGTGCCTAAGTTCACCACTGGCCCCATTTACGGGGGCCTTTTTCACCGGCCCACAACCCCCGACGGGCCGGTTCCCTCAATCCGGAGGTACCACGTGCGGAAAGTCGCAGTGGGTCTGCTCGGACTCTCGTTGACGGCGACAGGACTGACGGTCGGCTCATCCGCCGCCGCCGCGCCGCAGCTGGAGACGCCGGCGGCCGCCCCGTCCATCGCGGAGCCCGCCCACGCCGAACACGACCTGCCGAACCCGCTGGAGGACAAACGCCGCGCCCTGCGTCAGGAGGGCCTCAGTGAGGTGCTCTCGGGCCGAGCCAAGGCCGAACGGATCAACGGCAGCACGGTGGTCAAGGTCGGTGAGCGGGCCACCCGTGGCGGTAAGGCCGGCCGCAACGCCAAGGCCACCAAGGGCGGCCGGGGCCCCACCGAGAAGCAGTACGTCGAGCTGTCCCGGGAACAGACCGACCGGATCTTCGTGATCCTCGCCGAGTTCGGCAACGACCGGCACCCGGACTACCCCGACCAGGACACCGACCCGGACATCCCCGGCCCGACGAAGTTCGACGGGCCACTGCACAACGAGATCCCCGAGCCGGACCGGTCGGTGGACAACTCCACGGTCTGGCAGGCGGACTACGACGCCGAGCACTACCGGAAGCTCTACTTCGGCACCGGCCCCGGTGACGAGTCGGTGAAGCAGTACTACGAGGCCCAGTCCTCCGGGCGGTACAGCGTCGACGGTGTGGTCACCGACTGGGTCAAGGTCCAGTACAACGAGGCCCGCTACGGCCGCTCCAGCGGCTACCCGTGCGACGGGATCGTCTGCAACAACGTCTGGGCGCTGGTGCGCGACGCGGCCAACAAGTGGGTCGCCGACCAGCAGGCGGCCGGACGGACCGACGAGGAGATCGCCGCCGACGTCCGGGCGATGGACCAGTGGGACCGGTACGACCACGACGGTGACGGCGACTTCAACGAGCCGGACGGCTACATCGACCACTTCCAGATCGTGCACGCCGGTGGCGACATGGCCGACGGTGACCCGATCCAGGGCGAAGACGCCATCTGGAGCCACCGCTGGTACGCGTACGCCTCCGACCAGGGGCGCACCGGGCCGCCGAACTTCCCGGCGGGCGGTACCCAGATCGGCAGCACCGGCATCTGGATCGGTGACTACACGATCCAGCCGGAGAACGGCGGTCGCAGCGTCTTCTACCACGAGTACGCCCACGACCTCGGTCTGCCGGACGACTACAACGTCATCAGCGGCGGCGACAACAACAACGAGCACTGGACGCTGATGGCCCAGAGCCGCCTCGGCGCCAAGAACGACGGCGGCATCGGCGAACGCGGTGGCGACCTCGGCGCGTGGAACAAGCTCCAGCTCGGGTGGCTCGACTACGAGGTGATCGTGGCCGGGCAGAAGCGGACGCTGACCCTCGGCCCGCAGGAGTACAACACCAAGGAGGCCCAGGCCGCCGTGGTGGTGCTGCCCGAGCGGGAGTACACCTTCGACAACGGCGCTCCGTTCGAGGGCGAGAAGCAGTTCTTCTCCGGCAACGCCGACGACCTCAACAGCACGATGACCCGGACGTTCGACCTGACCGGGAAGTCGTCGGCGACCCTGTCGATGAAGGGCCGCTACAGCATCGAGGCGGACTACGACTACCTGTTCTTCGAGACCTCGGTCGACGGCGGGCAGAGCTGGACGTCGCAGCCCGGCACCGTCGACGGCGAGCCGCTCAAGGAGATCTCCCCCGGCCGGTTCGCGTTGGACGGCAGCTCCGACGACGAATGGGTCGACGTCGAGATCCCGCTGGACCAGGTGGCCGGCGACAGCGTCGCGTTCCGGTTGCGCTACCAGACCGACGGCGGTGTCTCCGAGGGCGGCTTCTTCGGTGACGCGGTCACCCTGACCGCCGACGGCGAGACCGTCTTCACCGACGGTGCGGAGTCCGGCGCGGACGGCTGGACGTTGGCCGGCGGGTTCGAGGTGGTCGAGGAGACGTACACCCGGAGCTTCGCGAACTACTACATCGCGGGTACCCGGCAGTACATCTCGTACGACAAGTACCTCAAGACCGGCCCGTACTTCTTCGGGTACGCGAACACCAAGCCGGACTACGTGGACCACTACCCGTACCAGGAAGGGCTGCTGATCTCGTACTGGAACACCCGGTGGGCGGACAACGACACGTTCGCGCACCCGGGCGAGGGCCGGAACATGATCATCGACGCCCACCCGCGGCCGATCTACAACCTGACCGGGCAGCCCTGGCGGGCCCGCATCCAGGTGTACGACGCGCCGTTCAGCCTCAAGAAGGCGGACTCGTTCACGCTGCACCTGAACAGCCAGCCGCAGTACATCCGTGGGCAGGCCGCGCAGCCGCTGTTCGACGACACCAAGCAGTACTGGTTCCCGGAGCTGCCGAACCACGGCGTCAAGCTCCCGGCCACCGGCACCAAGATCAAGGTGCTGGAGCAGAACGGGATCTACACCAAGGTCCGCTTCTCCTGATCCACTGAGCAACAGGGGTGATGCCCCGGGCAGGCCACCTGCCCGGGGCATCACCCTTCTCCGGCACCGGCACCGGCATCCGCACCGGCCAGGACCGGAGGGGAACCGACTCGACGCTGCTCACGTCGTACCCTCGTGCCCACCACCACCCGTACCCGAGCGTCGGCGGCCTGCCTCACCCTGCTGCTGGCCCTGACGGGATGCGGCGAGCCGGACGGAGGCACCGTGACCGCCGACCAGAGTCCCACCGCAACCGGCAGCTCTCCGGCTGGCAGCCCCGACGACCGGGACGGCGGCACCCCTGCCGGCGACGCCACCGGGCAGCCTCCCTCCGGCCGTACCGGCGGCACGCTGTCACCGACCGAGCCGCCGCTGATCGGCACCCCGACGGCACCACCGAGTCATCCCACCGAGCTACGCAAGTCAAACGTCCTGGCCGGCCGGCTCAGCCAGGGCGGCAGCGGTCCCTGCTACACCCTGGTCACCGACGACGGCCGGGAGTACGCGTTGCACGGCACCGACAAGGGCACCTTCGCCACCGGCACCTGGGTACGGGTGACCACCGCCGCGGCGACGGCCGAAATGGACTGCGGCCCGGGAATTCAGCTCAGCATCCTCAAGATGAGCCCGGTCGGCTGACCGGTGCCCGGGCCGCCCGTTGCGACGCCGGCCACCGCGCATCGCTCCAGGACTCGGCGAGACCGACGACGTCGGCACAGGGCCTAGGCTGTCGTTCATGACCGAGCAGCGTGGCGATGCCGTCGACGAGTCCTGCGTACTCACCGAGGGGCCGTGGACGCACCGGTTCGTGGGCGCCAACGGCAGCCGCTTCCACGTCGTCGAGGCGGGCACCGGCCCGATGGTGCTCTTCCTGCACGGCTTCCCCGAGCACTGGTGGGCCTGGCACCGGATGCTGCCCGCCGTCGCCGACGCCGGCTTCCGCGCCGTCGCGATGGACCTGCGGGGCTACGGCGCCAGCGACAAACCACCCCGGGGGTACGACGGCTACACCCTCGCCGCCGACGTGGCCGGGCTGATCCGGGCGCTGGGCGAGCGTTCGGCCACCCTGGTCGGCACCGGTGCCGGCGGGATGATCGCCTGGACTGCCGCGTCCTTCCACCCCAACCTGGTACGTCGGCTGGTGGTGCTCGGCGCCCCGCACCCACTGCGGTTGCGGGCGGCCATCTTCGCCGACCCACGCGGTCAGTTCGCCGCGTCGACACCGGCGCTGAGATTCCAGCTGCCCCGGTACGAACACCTCCTCACCCGCGACGACGGCCGGGCGGTGGAGGAGATCATGCGCCGCTGGGGTGGCCGCCGCTGGGTCACCGGCGCGGACTTCGCCGACTACGCGCAGCGCTACCGGGAGGCCATGCGGATCCCACAGGCCGCCTTCTGCGCGCTGGAGGGCTACCGGTGGGCGTTCCGGTCGGTGCTGCGGCTGCACGGCTACCGTTTCGTGAAGCTGATGCAGCGTCCGCTGGCCGCACCCACCCTGCAACTGCACGGCGCGCAGGACGTGGCGGCGCTGCCACGTACCGCCCAGGGCTCCGGTCGCTATGTCAGCGGGACGTACGAGTGGCGACTGCTCGACGAGGTCGGGCACTTCCCGCACCTGGAGACACCGGAACTGGTGCTCGGCGAGATCCTCCGGTGGGCGAAGTCCTGACCCGGGCGGACGGCCTCAGACCCGCTGCTCGCGTACCTCGGTGACCTCGCCGGCGGGTGCCCATCCCTGGTAGACGCCGAAGTCGAAGGCCTCCAACCGCATCGCCTGCGCGACCGGCCAACGTCCGCCGGTGTACTCGACCCGCAGCCACCCGTCGTGCTCGGCCAGCACGATGAACGGCTGCCCCTTCCAGGTGCAGGTCGTCCGGACGTACGCCAGTTCCTCGATCTCGTTGGCCGGGACGACCCGGACGTGCCGGCCGGGGCGCACCTCGGTGAAACCCTCAGTCGGCTCCGACTGGTACAGCCGGACCTCGCCGGCATCCGGGCTGGCCTGGAACTCCCGCCCGCGCCAGCGGGCGACGTAGCCGTCGCGCATCACCGCTCACCGACCTCCTGCCAGGAGAGCGTGTCGGCGTCGAGGACGGCGATCAGCCGTTCGGTGCCGGAGGCGTCGATGCGCACCAGTTGGGCACCGTGCGGCAGCCGGACGCTGTCCACCTTGAACTCGGCCAGCACGTCACTGCCCTCACCGGGGGCGAAGCCGTTGCCCCGGAAGGGGGGTCGTTCGATGACCCAGCCCTCCATCGCCCGCATGGCCGCCTCGTTCTGCCCGCCGTACGGGATCCGGTACAGACTCGGCCGGTACGCCGGCCACCGGAGCACGTAGATCTGTTCGGCGTCCGGCGCGAAGGGCGACTCCGGGTGGCTGAGGCCGAGCGCCTGGTAGAGGGCCGCCGGGGTGGTGAGATGCGCCAGCTCGCTGGCCCGGTGGACGAATCCGGAGACCCGGTCGTAGCCCCGTTCCAGGTAGTAGCCGAGCTGGCTCGGAGCGATCGCCTTCTGCATCACGATCGGCCGGGCCAGGTCGCCGGCCGGTGCCGCCTGTCGTGGGCTGCTCGCCGGAGCGGGGGCCTCGGCAGGCGGCTCGGGTTCGCCGTCGGCGTCGTCGCCGAGACCGAGTTCGGCCGCCCAGTTGGCCAGCCCGACGATCTGCTCACCGGGCAGCTTCGCACCCACCGGCGTGCCGGGGTTGACCGCGAACGACCACGACAGGTCCGGCCATCTACGGATCAGTTGGACGAAGCGGACCTGCACCGTCTCAGCCGTCGGATCGGTGTGGTCGGCGAGGCGCTGCGGGGAGGTGTAGGCCACCACGAAGGTCTGCCCGTCCAGTTGCACTGCCGGCCAGACGAAGCCCGGGTCTCCGGGACGGCTACCGGGGGCGGAGTCGACCGCGACCGGCATGAGGACGCGGGCCAACAGCAGCGTGGACAGGAAGGTGTCGGTGCTGCCGCCGGCGGCGGCACCGTACAGGTCTTCCTCCACCTCGTTGGCGGGTTGGAAGGGCGGACCAGCGGCGGTCGCGGCGGTCGCGCCGGACGTGGGGCCGGACACCGAGGACCCGGCAGGCGAAGGCGCTTCCGCGACCGGCGGCGTGGCCGGTGCCGTCGACGCGGCTGCCGGGGATGGCGGAGTGGCTGCCGGCGGCGCGGACACCGGCGCGAACATCGACGGCGTCTCGGCCACCGGGACGGTCACCGGCTGGGCGTCGGCCGGCGGGGCCGTGCCGGTCTCCGGCGGGGCCTGGCTGGGCGGCTCGGGGGCGGCCGCCGGGGCAGCGACCGTCGGCTCGGGCGTCATCGTCCGGACCGGCACGGTCGGCTCGGGCGTCGCTGTCGACACCGGGACAATCGGCTCCGGCGTCGCTGTCGACACCGGGACGGTCGGCTCGGGCGGCGCGGTGGGCACCGGCGGCGCGGTGGGCACCGGCGGCGCGGTGGGCACCGGCGGCGCGGTGGGCACCGGGACGGTCGGCTCGGATGCCGACACCGTCGGCTCCGGGCGGGGGGTCGGGAAGCGTACCGTCGGCTCGGGGTCGGCGGCCGGAAAGCGCACCGTCGGCTCCGCTGCCGGCGCGGGCGGGACCTGCGGGGCCGCCGCCCCGGTGTCCTGCGGTGCGGGACGGGCCGGCGGCGGGCCCGCCTGGGTCGCTGGCCGCTCTCCGCCGTCCGGTGACCCTTCGCCGTCGGGCTGACCCGGGTATCCGTTGGTGAGGGTGAGGTCCCGGGCCTCGATGATGGTGCCCTCTATGACGATCGGGGTGAAACCACGGCGCGGCGCAGGCGGAGCGGAGACCGGCTCGGCCACCGAGGTCGGCTCTTCCTCCACCGGCTGACGGCGGGGTAGCGCCTGGGTCGGATCACCACCGCCACCGGCGGTCGGGTCTCCGCCACCCGGTGCCGCCCAGCCAGCCGGCGTGCTCACCCGTAGCGACCGGACCGGTCCGTCGGGCGGCGGCAGCGGCTGGGTCGCCTCCTCGTCCGGGCCGGGCCGGGTACGAGTGATGGCCTGGTCGTTCTCGCCGAAGACGAAGGCGCGGGTCGGCCCGTCGGTCGGCGGCTCACCGGCCGGTCCCCGGCGGGGGAACGGCTGACCGCCCCGGAACCGGGACGGTGGTGCGGCCCGCTCGGCGAGGCGGTCACCGCGGTGCGTCGAACGACCGTTCGCGGGTTCGAAGAAGGATCGCTGACCCGCCTGCTCGGTGCCGGAGTCGGCCGGACGTCCGTTGGTGGGCGGCCCGGGCCGCTCAGGTGCCGTGGGCCACCCCGGCCCGGCGGCCGCCGGTTCCTCGTTCCGGCCCGGCGGCGGACGCCGTGGCGACAGACCGTCCATGGCGCCCGGACCGTCCGGTCGAGCACCACCGGGACCACCCGACCACTGGGTGCCTACGGTGCCGGCCCGGCCGATCCCACCGTTGTCGGGCGGCGCCGGGCGCGAAGGGCCGGGTGGCCGGTCGACAGGCTCCGGTCGCGGACCGGTGGCCGTGCTCGACGTCGCCAGCGGCACCTCAGGAAGTTGGAAGGCCGCCGGCACCACGGGCGGTGCCGGGGAGAGCTGGGTCGGTCGGACCGGGCCCGGCGGTCGCGCTTGGGAGGGCGGGTGCGGGGTCGCCGGGGCGGGCGGCGTCGAGGCGGCGTCACGGGCGCGGTTCAGCGCCTCCACGCGTTCCAGCCGGGCGCGTGCGCCCACCGTACGCCCGGGCAGCCGGACGTCACCTCGGGACAGCTGGGAGACGTACCAGGCGGGCAGGTAACCCTCGATGGGCAGGCCCGGGTTCACCGCCAGCCACCACTCGTGATTCGGCCAGCTCGCGGCGAGCTCCGCGTAGCCGGTGCGCCGGCTCGGGCCGGCGTGCTCGCCGAGGCAGGCGCGCATCGCCTCGGCGGAGGTGAACGCCAGCACGTGCGTCCGGCCGCCGGTCGTCCAGGTGCCCCAGCCCACCGGTGTACGCCCGGCGGCGGCCTGTGCGGAGACCGGCAGCAGCAGCTCGACACCGGACAGGATCCGGAAGTAAAGCTGCTGGTCATTGCCGTGCAGCGCGTCGCGCATCGCCGCCTCGGCCCCGGTGGCCGGCTCCCAGTCGGTCACGGCCACCCCTCCTCCCGGGCACAGGCCATAGGTATCGGGTACAACCTACAAGGTGATCACAAGATCACAATGCCAGGCCGGCGGCGGCCTGCCCGGTTCACCAGCAACCGATAACATCCCGTTGCGGTATCGACACGATACGGAGGCGGTCGATGTCCCGGGTACGAGGTGCGCGGCGACACCGGCGGCATGGTCGGCGCTGGTCGTCCGTCCTCCTGGCGGGTCTGGCCGCACCCCTGCTGGCCGGCCCGACGACGGCGGTCGCGATGGTGCCGGCCCGGGCCGCGCCGGGATGCGCGTCGCCACCGGCACCCGCCCGGCCGGTCGCCGCGACCCCCTGGCCACAGCATCGGTACGCCCCGGAACGACTCGCCCGGCTGGCCACAGGTGCCGGGGTGACCGTGGCGGTCCTCGACTCGGGCGTCGACCGGCGGCATCCTCAACTGGTCGGGCGGGTGCTCGCCGGCACCGACCTGCTCGATCCCGGCGGTAACGGCAGCCTCGACTGTGTCGGTCACGGCACCGGCGTGGCGAGTGTCATCGCCGCCGCACCACGCGACGGGACCAGCTTCCGTGGGTTGGCGCCGCAGGCCCGCATCCTGCCGGTCCGGGTCAGTGAGCAGCAGGTCGTGGAGGGACGCGGGACGGGACGCACGGCAGCGCCCCAGGACCTCGGCCGCGCGGTCCGCTGGGCGGTCGACAACGGTGCCGCAGTGGTCAACCTCTCCGTCGTGCTCTACGCCGACCATCCCGCGGTCCGCACGGCGGTCGCCTACGCGGTCAGCCGGGACGTGGTCGTGGTGGCCGCGGCCGGCAACCTGTCCGGTGGCGGCGGCCCGCGCCCCTATCCGGCCACCTACGACGGAGTGCTCGGCGTCGGCGCGGTCGGCGCGGACGGGCTGCGGGCCGACTTCTCGCACACCGGTGCCCACGTGGATCTCGTCGCTCCCGGTGTCGACGTGTTGATCGCCGCCCCCGGGCAGGGGCACCGCACCGCCGACGGAACCAGCTACGCGGCGCCCTTCGTCGCCGCCACCGCAGCCCTGCTGCGCCAGTACCGCCCCGATCTCAGCGCGGTCGAGGTGGCTCGGCGGATCATCGTCACCGCTGATCCGGCGCCCGGCGGCGGGTACGGCGCGGGGGTGCTCAATCCGTACCGGGCGGTGACCGAGACCGGGTCGGTGCCGGGGCCTGCCCGGCCGGCGACCGGGCTCGCCGACCAGCGGCCCGATCCGGCGCTGCTGGCACAGCAGGACCGCCGGAGCGACGCACGGACCCGCGCGCTGCTGCTGACCGGCGTGGGGGTGCCGCTGGTGGCCGCTGTCGTGCTGGCCGCGGCGGTGACGCCCCGGGGGATCCGCCGACGTTGGCGCCCGGCGGACCATGACCACCAGGCGGGGTGACGCCGGCCGGCGTCACCCCGCGATCGGTGCGGAGAAACTCACTGGAAGAGGCCGGTGTTCCGCTTCTCGGTGTCGAGATAGTCGGCGGCTGACTCGTCGACCGCGAGCTTGATGTCCCGCAGCATCACCTGGAGGTCCTGCGAGGCGGTGCGCCACCGCGCCTGCCGCTGCTCGTAGGCCTGCTGGGCCGCACCGGACCAGCTGGCGACCAGCGGCGCCGCATCACGCTCCAGCTGGCCGAGTTGTGCGTCAAGCGTGTTCAACGCCCGCTGGATGTCCGCGCTGGCCTGTTGCAGCGCGGCGAAGTTGACGACAAGCACACCGTGCTCCATCGGATTCTTCTCCCCTGGGTCGTGGGCTAGAGCGGCAGTTGGATGCCGCCGCGGTTGGTGGCGGCCACCCGGGCGGCCGCCTCGGTGTCCGACGCGTCGTACCGCGTGCCGGCGGTGCGGATCGCACCCGCCGTCTCCCGCAGCGCCTGCTGCAGACCGGCCTGATCCTCCGCCCACTTCCGTTTGACCTGCTCGAACGACCGACCGCCAGCCCCGCGCCAGGCCTGCTGGAGGATTTCCAGCTGGACCAACAGTCCACTGAGCATCGACTGCAACGACTGGTCGGTCTGCTCGAACTTCGCCGCGGTCTGTTGCATCACCGCGGCCTCTGCCTGGGTCTGGGACACCTGGGAGGTCACCTCGTCTCCTCGATCGTGGCTGGCCCTTCGGCGGAGAACGCACCACCCACGACGCCGGAGGGGGAGCACGACGCGGGATGGGCCAACGAGAACTCGTCGCTGAGAGTAGCGACACGATCGCGGTTCTGCTACCCCGCCGTGCTCCCCTGTGGACAACGGAATCGCGTGCCGGTAATTACGATGGGCGGCTGTCGGGTTGCGAAGGGTGACCGGGTTCGAGGAGGGTGCGGTGGCGACGACCTCCACCACGCGCCGCCCGACCGCGACCGACCGCCCCCGCTCCGACGATCCGCCGCGCGACACCGGACGTCGGATCCGACCGGCCGGGTCATCGCGACGGCCCGGCCGTCGGTGGCGCTCGACCCGCCTGCCGGCTGGCCAGATCGTCACGACCCAGGTGGCGGCGGCGGGCCTCGTCGCCGTCTCGGGCCGCGGTCCGCTGGCCACTGTCGCCACGGCACTTGTGGTGGCCGGGCTGCTCGCCGTGACCTGGTTCCGGGTGCGCCGACGGTGGCTGCACGAGTGGTTGGTCGTCGGCATCGGCTATCTGGCCCGACGGCGGGCGATCAGGCCCCGCTCCGGGTCGACCGAGCTGCTCGACCTGGTTGATCCGCACGCCGTGGTCCGCTCCGTCGAGCTGGGTGGTGCTCCGGTCCCGGTGCTGGACGACCCGGGCGGCCTGGTGGCGCTGCTGGAGGTCGGCGACCCGGCCGATCTGCTCGGTGACGGCGGGCAGTCACTGCCGTCACCCGCATCGCTACTGCCATCCGAGCCCGACCAGGCGCCGCCCGTACGCGTACAACTTCTGTTGACCGGTACACCGGCACCGGCGGTCGGTGCCGGCGGTGGCGCGGCGGCCGTCTCCTACCGTCAGCTCACCGACGGACGGCTGGCCGGCTGGGAACGGGCGGTGCTGGCGGTCCGGGTGTCGCGGTCCCCGGGCTGGCCGGAGGAGGCGCTGCGGCACGCTCTGGCCGGTACGGTCCGGCGGATCGTCCGGCGGCTGCGTCCGCTGCCCGTGCGGCAGATGGGCGAGCAGTCGATGCGGCGGGTGCTCGCCGAGTTCGCCCACCACGACGGGCGGCCGGTCCGGGAGTCGTGGCAGGCGGTCCGGTGCGGCGGGCTGCTGCAGACCTGCTTCCGGTTGAGCCGGTGGCCGGGCGGGGATGCGGCGACCGCGTTCCTGCCCCGGCTCCGGGGGCTGCCGGCGACCGCCATCACCGTGTCGCTGCACAGCGGAACGGAGCGGCCGACGGCCACCGGACTTGTCGTACGGCTGGCCGCGGCGACGCCCGCCGAGCTGGCGGACGCGGCTCGACAGTTGCGGCGGACGGTGGCCGCGGACGGCGCGGCGGTGGAACGGCTCGACGGCGGGCAGCTGGCCGGCCTCGCCGGCACGCTGCCGCTGGCGCGGCCCGGGGTACCGCCGCTGACCAGCGCCGGGAACCCGGAGCTGGAACTGCCGTACGGGGCCGCCGGGCTGAAGCTCGGCGCCAACCGGCACGGCCACGCCGTCACCGTCCGGTTGTTCCGGCCGGAGAGCACCCGACTAATGCTCGTCGGTGGAGTGCCGGTCGCCCAACTGGTCGCCGTGCGTGCGATGGCACTCGGTGCCCGGGTGATCGTCCAGACGGCCCGGCCGCACGCCTGGGAGCGGTTCGTGCGGGGCATCGGGGGGCCGGGCGGACCGGTTCCGCTGATACCACCGGACCGCCCGGTGACGGGAGAACCCGGCACGCCGCTTGCCCCGGTGCTCGTGGTGCTGGACGCGCCACCGCTGGCGGGTCCCCGACCGGGCACCGCCTGGCAGACCACGCTGCTGGTCCGCGACGTGTTGACCCCGACCGACGGGGACGCGTTGGCCCGGGCCGACCTGGCGGTGTTCCAACCGCTGAGCCGGGCTGAAGCCACGGTCGCCGGCAGTGCGCTGGGGCTCGGCGACGCGGCGGAGTTGCTGACCCGGATCCGGCCCGACATGGTCGCGGTGGTCAACCGTCGGGCCCTGCGGTGGGCACTGCTCGGCTGCACCCCGATCGAGGTGCAGCTCATTGGCGCCGGAGCCCTGCGCCGAGCCGGTTGATCTCGCGGGTTCCGCCCGCGCGCCCGCCGTGGCACCATGCCCGCCATGGGTTTTCTGAAAGGTCTACTGATCCGGGTCGGCGCCACGGCGGTGGCCTTCTGGCTGGCCACGCTGCTCATTCCCGGCATCTCGCTCGACGCGGACTCGGTCTCCGAGACGGTACTGACGCTCGTCCTCGTCGCGGTCATCTTCGGTGTGGTCAACGGGGTGCTCCAGCCGATCATCAAGACCGTCGGCTGCGGCTTCTACCTGCTCACCCTCGGCCTGATCGCACTTGTGGTGAACGGTCTGCTGTTCCTGCTCACCGGCTGGATCGCGGATCAGGTGGGGCTGCCCTTCGACGTCGACGGCTTCTGGCCGGCCGCGGTGCTGGGGGCGCTCTTCGTCGGCGTCGTCACCTGGATCCTCGGCGCCATCCTCGACCGCGACTGACCACCTCCTACCCGCCACGGCCTCCGGTGGTCTCCGCTGCGGCGGTGACCACCGGGGGCACCGGTGCCCGGCCATATCGCGGGAATTCGCTGCTGGCCCCCCTGATCTGAGGCGCTAGTTTCGGCGGGGTGTTCACCCTCACCCACGAAAACGGCTACACGATCAGCACCGATCCGGCCCGGCTCGATCTGGATCTCGTGCACACCTGGCTCTGCCGGGACGCGTACTGGGCGCTCGGGCGTGACCGGGAGACCGTGACGCGGGCGTTTGCCGGCTCGATCGGGTTCGGTGTGTACCGGCCGGCGGACGGCCGGCAGGTCGCCGTCGCCCGGGTCATCACCGACCGGGCCACCTTCGCCTACCTCTGTGACGTCTTCGTCGACCGGGCCGAACGGGGTCGCGGGCTGGGCACCTGGCTGGCGGGCGCGGTCCGTGACCACCTGGCCGAGCTTGGTGTACGCCGGATCCTGCTGGCCACCAACGACGCCCACGGGGTGTACGAGAAGGTCGGCTTCGGTGGCGTGGTCGCCGACAGGTGGATGGAGCTCGACCAGCGCGACCAGGCCGTGAGCCCGCTCACCAGCAAGGATCGACAACCCAGCCCGCCCCTTACGGTGGAGCTGTGACGCCGCTCCGCCTCGGATACCTCTACGGACTTGGTGCCTACCTGCTGTGGGGGTTCTTCCCGCTCTACTTCAAGCTGCTACGCCCGGCCGGCCCGCTGGAGATCCTGGCCCACCGGGTGGTGTGGTCCGTCGCGTTCGTCGCACTGCTGCTCGTGGCGCTGCGCAACGTCGGCTTCCTGCGTGCCCTGCTGCGCCGGCCACGAACGCTGGCCGGGATCGGCGCCGCCGCCACGCTGATCGCCGTCAACTGGTTCACCTACATCTACGGCGTCAACTCCGACCGGGTGGTGGAGACCGCCCTCGGATACTTCATCAACCCGCTGGTGGTGGTCCTGCTCGGGGTGCTGGTGCTGCGCGAGCGGCTGCGCCCGGCGCAGTGGTCGGCGCTCGGCGTCGGCGCGGTGGCGGTGGCCGTACTCACCGTCGACTACGGTCGGCTGCCGTACCTCGCGCTCGTCCTGGCGTTCTCCTTCGGCGGGTACAGCCTGGTGAAGAAGCGCCTCGGCCTGCCCGCGGCGGAGGGTCTGTTCGTCGAGTCGGCCGTGTTGTCGCTGCCCGCGCTGGGCTACCTCGGCTGGCTCGCCGCCACCGGTGACGCCGCGTTCGGCCACGTCTCGGCCGGGCACACGGCCCTGCTGGTGCTCGCCGGGGCACTGACCGCCATCCCGCTGCTGCTCTTCGCCGGCGCCGCCAACCGGCTGCCACTCACCGCCCTCGGCATGCTCCAGTACGTGGCGCCGATCCTTCAACTCGGCTGTGGCGTACTGATCTTCCACGAGCCGATGCCGCCGGCCCGGATGGCCGGCTTCGCCCTGGTCTGGCTCGCTCTGATCGTCTTCACCGCCGACGCCGTACGCCAGGCCCGGCACACCCGCCGTCGGCGCCTGGACGGCACCGTGCCGACCACGGCGGCGGTCGCCACCAGCCGCTGAGACCGCCGGACCCTGAGACCGCCGGACGCTGAGGGCTGCCGGACGCTGGGGCCCCGATTCAGCGGACCTCGTAGGCGAGCACCGGAGTGCCGTCGGCACGGATCAGTTCCAGCCGGACCAGCTCGGCGTTTGTGAACCGGGTCGCCCCGGTGATCCGCAGGTCGTCGCCGGGGGCGGCCAGCCAGGAGCCGATCTGCTCCTGCGAACCGTCGCCGGCGTGCGCCACCAGCCGGAAGGCGTTCGCCTTGCCGTATCCGGCCCGCTCGTCGTAGCCGCAGTGCATGGTCACCTCGGTGCCCCAGTTGGTGCCGGTCAACCCGATCTCGGCGTGCACCGGGACCGTTCCGGCGACCGGTTGCATCTGCACCATCCGCACCTGGGCCCCCGGCCCGTCCAGCCCTTGCCCGGGCAGCACCGTGGCCACCCCGAAGCCGACCACCAGGGCGAACGCGGCGGCGGCCAGCCCGATGACCGCGTACCGCAGCCGACCGGCCTGCCGCTCGCGGCGGCGGCGCTCCCGGGCGGCGTTGAGCAGCTCGGGCACCCGGGGGTTCTCCGGCGGCGGCAGGAACTGTTCCAGGCTGGCCGGATCCAACCGGCCGAGCAGGCCGGGCAGCACGGCGATCTCGGAAACCGACTGCTGGCAGGCCGGGCAGTCGACGAGGTGCCGTTCGTAGGTCACGCGATCGGCCGGGGAGAGCGCGCCCAACACGTACGCCCCGTCGTCGAACGCGAACTCGCAACGGTTCATCCGGTCACCCCCATCTCGGCCAGGACCAGCCGCAGGGAGCGCAGCGCGTAGTGGGTGCGGGACTTCACCGTGCCCGGCGGCACCCCCAGCCGGGAGGCCGCCTCGGAGACCGATCGCCCCTGGTAGAAGCATTCCACCAGGACATCGCGATGCGACGGACTGAGCCGGTTGAGCGCCTCCGCGACCGTCCACGCCTCGACGGCTCGCTCGGTTTCGTCGACGACCTCCGGCGGCTCGGGAAGTTCGTCGGTGTAGACCTCGCCGACCCGGGTGGACCGCCGCCGCCAGGCGTCGATCGCGAGGTTGCGCGCGGTGGTGAAGAGCCAGGCACGTACCGAACCGCGCCGGGGGTCGAGCGACTCCGGATGCCGCCAGGCCCGCAGCAGCGTCTCCTGCACCAGGTCCTCGGCGCGTTGCCGGTCGCCGTTGACCAGCCGCAGCGCGTGCGCGTACAGCGCCTCGGCATGCTCGTCATGCAGGGCGCGCAGCAGGTGTGCGTCGTGGTCGCTGATGGTTTTCTCCTCGCTCTCGGCGCGAGCGGGCGCGGTGTTACGACCTGAGATACGTGCTGTCACGCCTATCGGTTCATTCCCAGCTCAAACCTGGGATTCCCGCGGGGTGGAGTTCATCGCTGGTTCACATCGACGCCGACCCACGCTCACCGCACCGCCCTAGCGTCCGCCGGGTACGCGTCGGTGACCTGCACCGACGTGCACCGACCCTCAGGAGGATCCTCCCCATGAGCGACCGTCCCCGGCTGCTCCCGCTGCTGGGCACCCCCCGCCACGGCAGCCGCGACGCCATGACCTGCCTCTACCGCTGCGGCAACGCCTGTGACCACCCGGTACCCAACACCTCCGACAACGCCTACTTCGGTGACGTGGTGAACGCCGAGGTCAGCCGCCGCGGTGTGGTCCGCGCCGGGGCGGTCGGCGCCCTGGTGCTCGGTTTCAGCGGCGCCGCGGCCGGTGCGCTGGCCGGCGCGGCTCCCGCCGCTGCCGCCCCGGTCCCCCCGATGCCTCCGGCCGGTCAGCCGGCGGCAACCGGCCGTCGTCCGGGCAGCGGTGCCCTGACCTTCAAGCCGATCCCGCCGAACACCCTCGACACGTTCGTCGTCCCGAACGGCTACGACCACGCCGTGGTCATCCGCTGGGGCGACCCGGTGGTGCCAGGCGCGCCGGAGTTCAACCTGCGCCGGCAGACCGCCGCCGCGCAGGCCAAGCAGTTCGGCTACAACAACGACTTCGTCGGTGTGCTGCCGCTGGACAAGGGCGGCAAGCGGGCACTGCTCGTGGTCAACCACGAGTACACGAACGAGGACCTGATGTTCCCCGGCTTCACCAGCCAGGACGCGCTCACCGTCGAGCAGGTGAAGGTGGCGATGGCCGCGCACGGCATGTCCGTGGTGGAGATCGAGCGGGTCGCCGGTTCCGGTCAGTGGCGGGTCGTCGGCTCCGGCCGCCGGCCGTACAACCGTCGGGTCGATGCGCTGAGCAGCGCGTTCGAGCTGACCGGCCCGGCCGCCGGCTCGTCGTTCGTGAAGACGGCCGCCGACCCGAAGGGCCGTACGGTCATCGGCACGCTGAACAACTGCGCCGGCGGCGTGACCCCGTGGGGCACGGTGCTCTCCGGCGAGGAGAACTTCAACCAGTACTTCGTCGGCGGCGACGCGGCGCCGGAGTCGGAGAAGGCCCGGCTGGCGCGCTACGGCATCAGCACCACCGCCCGGTACCCCAGCGGCAGCCGCAAGTGGGACCGGGTCGCCGACCGCTTCGACCTCGCCAAGCACCCCAACGAGGCCAACCGGCACGGCTGGATCGTGGAGATCGACCCGTTCGACCCGCAGAGCCGCCCGCGCAAGCACACCGCGCTCGGCCGGTTCAAGCACGAGGGCGCGAACGTCATCGTCGCGCGCAGCGGGCACGTCGTGGCGTACATGGGTGACGACGAACGCTTCGACTACCTGTACAAGTTCGTGTCGGACAAGAAGTTCATGAAGGGTGACTCCTGGGTCGCCCGTAAGCACAACCTGACGCTGCTGGAGTCCGGCACGCTCTACGTCGCCAAGCTCGACCAGACCAGCGCCGCTGAGATCGACGGCTCCGGCACCCTGCCCAGCGACGGTGCCTTCAACGGCAAGGGTCGCTGGATCAAGCTGGTCAGCGGCAACCGGTCCTACGTGGACGGGATGACCGCCGCGGAGGTGCTGACCTTCACCCGGTTCGCCGGGGACAAGGTCGGTGCGACCAAGATGGACCGTCCGGAGGACGTCGAGCCGAGCCTGCTCACCGGCAAGGTGTACGTGGCGCTCACCAACAACACGAACCGTGGCGTCGGCAGCAACCCGGCGGCGGACGAGGCCAACCCGCGTAGCGCCAACCGGCACGGGCAGATCCTGGAACTGGTCGAGGACCGGGGGGACAACACCGCCGATGCCTTCAGCTGGTCGCTGCCGATCGTCTGCGGCGACCCGGCGGACCCGTCGACCTACTTCGCCGGGTACGACAAGACCAAGGTGTCGCCGATCTCCTGCCCGGACAACGTGGCGTTCGACGCCACCGGCAACCTCTGGATCTCCACCGACGGTAACGCGCTGGGCAGCAACGACGGCCTCTTCGCCACGGCCACCGAGGGTCCGGAGCGCGGCCACCTGAAGCAGTTCCTGACCGTGCCGGTCGGTGCGGAGACCTGCGGTCCGTTCATCACCGACGACAACCGCTCGGTCTTCGTGGCCGTGCAGCACCCGGGTGAGATCACCGGTGCCACTGTCGACAAGCCGGCCTCCACCTGGCCCGACGGCGACTACGCCAAGCCGGGCGTGGTGGTGACCTGGCGGCTGGACGGCGGACCGGTCGGAAGCTGACCCCGCCCCGGCACCGCGCCGGCCGCCATTCCGACGGCCCTCTCCCCACCAGGGAGGGGGCCGTCTCGGCAGCTGACGGCGGTCAGGTGTCGGCGGCCAGGCCGTCGGCGATGGTGCGCGCGGCGGTGAGCAGTTTCGTCCGGACCACCCGGGCGGAGGTCATCATCTCGCTGGCCGGCAGCGCACAGGCCAGCACCGTCCGCCGTTCCATGTCCTTGTCCGGGCTGACAAGCACGGCGGCGCAGGCCACTCCCTGCCGGAACTGGCCCAGTTCCAGCTGCATCCCGCGTCGCTCCCCGGCCGTCAGGTCCGCCTCGAACGCCTCGGGGGTGGTGAGGGTGGCGCTGGTGAACGGACGCATGCCGTACTCCCGCAGGTAGCGGTGGCGTTGCTCGGTGGTGAGCGTGGCGAGCAGCGCCTTACCGAGCGCTGTCGCGTGCGCGCCCTCGTCGAACCCGGGGACGAGATCCTCCAGATACGGCGAGCGGTTCCCCTCCGCCACGGCGGTGATCGCCACCTGGCCACCCACGAACCGGCCCAGAAAGTGGCTCCAGCCGGTCTCCAGGGCCGCCCGCCGCAGGCTCTCCCCGATGGCCGGCGAGCCGCGGAACGCGGCAACCAGTTCGCGGTAGCGGTCGGCCACCTCAAGACCCACGATGTACGTGCCGTCCTCCCGACGGATCACGTAGCCCTCGTACGCGAGGGTGCGGACCAGGTGGTAGGTGGTGGCCACGGTCAGCTCGCAGCGGCGGGCGATCTGTTTGACCGTGAGGCCCCGTGGGGCACGACCGACCGACTCGAGCACTCGAAGCGCGCGGGAGACACTTCGGATCAGGTCCGAAGGTTCCGCCAGGGGGTCACGCACAACCACCTCCGCCACCGGGGACTTACACCATATGAAAAAGCGGCCCGCCGCGAAACGCCTGATCGGGTGGAGGATCCAAGGTCATCAGATACGGGATGTGAGGTGGACCGCACTTTCCGTCGTCGAGATGCGGCTGGCGTAGGTTGGCCGCACCATGACCCACATCGCCCCTCCGCGTACCTCGGCGACCGCCGCACACCCCGTCCGGGCCAGTGCGGTCGCGGTAAGCGTCACGATCGCTTGTGTCCTGCCGGTCTTCCTGGTCGGCGGTCTCGCCGTGCAGATGCGGCAGGAGTTGGGCTTCTCCCCCGCCGGCCTGGGGCTCGTCGTGGCGGTCTACTTCGCCGTCGGCGCCCTCGCCTCGGTTCCCTCAGGTGCGCTCGTCGAACGGTGGGGCGCCGCCGTGGTGGCCCGGACCGGCATCGTGGTCTCCGCCGGCAGTCTGCTCGCCGTGGCGGTGGCGGCCCGGTCGTACCCGGTGCTCGTCGGTCTGCTCGCCGTGGCCGGCACCGCGAACGCCCTCGGTCAACTGTCCAGCAACGCGCTGCTCGCCCGGCACGTCCCGCCCCGTCGGCAGGGCCTGTCGTTCGGCGTCAAGCAGGCGGCCATCCCGGTCTCCACCCTGCTCGCCGGCGTGGCGGTACCCACCCTCGCGCTGACCGTCGGCTGGCGCTGGGCCTTCGTGGCAGCCGCCGGTGCCGCCCTGGCCACCCTGCCAGCCGTACCCTCGCACGGCACCCGGCCCGCGCACCGGCGCACCGGACGGGCCGGCGGCGCGAGCCCGGGACTGGTCCTGGTCGGGGTGGCCGCGACGCTTGCCGCGGGGGCGGCGAACGCGTTGGGCACCTTCGTGGTCGACGCCTCGGTCGACCGGGGCCTCGGCCCGGGGATGGCCGGGCTCACCCTGACCCTCGGCAGCGCGGTCTGCGTGGCGGCCCGGATCGGGGTCGGGTGGCTGGCCGACCGCCGCACCGGCGGGCACGTCGCGGTGATCGCCGGTCTGCTGGTGGCCGGCGCGGTGGGGCTGAGCCTGCTCGCGGCGGGCGGCCCCGGGCCGTTGGTGGTGGGCGTGGTGCTCGGCTTCGGCCTCGGCTGGTCCTGGCCCGGGCTGATGAACTTCGCGGTGGTCCGACTGCATCCACAGGCACCGGCCGCGGCCACCTCGATCACCCAGACCGGCGTGTACGCGGGCGGCTGCCTCGGCCCACTCGCCCTGGGCCCGCTCGCCGCCGCAGCCGGCTATCCCACGATGTGGCTCACCGCCGCCGTCGCCATGCTCGCCGCCGCCGCCCTCATGCTCACCGCCACCCGCCTACTCCCCACCCCACCCGCCTCACCCAGTTGATCAAGAAGTTTGCGTCTGGATTCGCGCGCACGGAGACCAGAACTTCTTGATCAACCCGGTGGGGTGGGGTTAGCTGGTGCGGTCGGCGATGTGGTCGCAGAGGGATTCGAGGGCGCGGCGGGCCGGGCCGGGCGGCAGGGGTGCCAGTTGGGCGCGGGCGTCCTCGGCGTAGCTGCGGACGGTCTCGCGGGAGCGCTTGAGCGCCGGGCTCTCCCGGAGCAGACCGAGCGCCTCGGCGTGCAGGGCGTCGTCGGTGAGCGGCCCGGTGGCCAGGATCTCCCGCAGCCGCACGGACGAGGCGTCCGCGTCGTCGGAGGCGAGGGCGTAGAGCACCGGCAGGGTGGGCACCCCCTCCCGCAGGTCGGTGCCGGGTGTCTTGCCCGACTCCGTCGACTCGCTGGCGATGTCGAGCAGGTCGTCGGAGAGCTGGAAGGCCACCCCGATGGTCTCGCCGTACCCGGCCAGCGCTGCCACGTGCTCCGGCGCGGCCCCACTGAACTGGGCGCCGAAGTGGGCACTTGTGGCGATCAGGGAGCCGGTCTTCTCGGCGATCACCCGCAGGTAGTGGGCCACCGGGTCGTCGCCGGCACGGGGGCCGACGGTCTCGGCGATCTGACCGTGGACCAGCCGGGCGAAGGTACGCGCCTGGAGGCGTACCGCCTCCGGACCCAGCTCGGCCGCGACGTCCGCGGCCCGGGCGAAGAGGTAGTCGCCGACCAGGATGGCCACCGAGTTGGTCCACCGGGAGTTGGCGCTGGGCGCGCCCCGGCGCACCGGCGCCTCGTCCATGACGTCGTCGTGGTAGAGCGTGGCCAGGTGGGTCAGCTCCACCACCACGGCCGCTGAGACGACCTCGGCCCGGGCCGGGTCGCCGAACTGGGCACCCAGGGCCACCAGCAGCGGGCGGAACCGCTTCCCGCCGGCCTCCACCAGGTGCCGGGCCGCCTCGGTGACGAACGGGTCGGCGCTGGCGACACTGGCCAGCAGCTCCGCCTCCACCGCCGCCAGCACGCCGAGGACGGATTCCTCGCTACGCGGGTCGGCGAGGTGGAGGCCGAGCGCGCCGAACTGAGCCGCGCCGGAGCGGCTCCGGCGACCACCGGAGCCGGTGACACCTGAACCCTCGCCACCCCTAATCACCACGCCTCCACCATGCCACACACGTTCTACCTGCACCGGACCGGGGATACACGGCGAGGGCCGGCCCACAGCGCGTGGGCCGGCCCTCGAACGGCAGGTCAGCCGTTACCGAACGAAGTCGGCGGCTGAGGATGCCAGGTCGAGCAGCGGCGCCGGCGCGACACCGAGCACCAGCGTGGCGAGCACCCCGATCACAAGTGCGGCCGAGGTGAGCGCACCCGGAACGGCCACCGTCGGCGTGCTGTCACCCGGCTCGGAGAGCCACATCAGCACCACGACCCGCAGGTACGGGAAGGCCAGCACCATGCTGGTCAGCACACCCGCGATGACCAGCCACACCTGCCCACCGTCGAGCGCCGGACCGAAGACCGCGACCTTGCCCATGAAGCCGCTGGTCAGCGGGATACCCGCGAAGGCGAGCAGGACGAAGGTGAAGACCGAGGCGTAGACCGGCGACCGCCGGCCCAGCCCGGCCCAGCGGGACAGGTGAGTCGCCTCACCGTCGGCGTCGCGTACCAGCGTCACCACGGCGAACGCGGCGAGCACCGTGAAGCCGTAGGCGACCAGGTAGAACATGGTGCCGGAGAGGCCCTCGCTACCCGGCGCCAGCACCCCGATGAGCAGGTAACCGGCGTTGGCGATCGACGAGTACGCCAGCAGCCGCTTGATGTCGGTCTGGGTCACCGCGAACAGCGAACCGACGAGCATGGTGAGCACCGCCACAGCGCCCAGCACCGGGGTGAAGTCCCACCGGGCCCCCTCGAAGGCCACATGGAACACCCGCAGCAGGGCACCGAACGCGGCGACCTTGGTGCAGGCCGCCATGAACCCGGTCAGCGGCGTCGGAGCGCCCTGGTAGACGTCAGGCGTCCAGACGTGGAACGGCGCGGCGGCCGCCTTGAACAGCAGACCGATCGCGACGAGCGCCATACCGGCGAAGAGCAGCACCGGGCTGGCCGTCGAGTTCGCCACTGCCGCGTTGATCGTGGCGAAGTCGACGCCCGCCTGCCGGTCACCGAGCCCGGCGGTGAAGCCGTAGATCAGCGCCAGCCCGAACAGGAAGAAGGCCGAGGCGTACGCACCGAGCAGGAAGTACTTCATCGCCGCCTCCTGGCTCAGCAGCCGCCGGCGACGGGCCAGCGCGCAGAGCAGGTAGAGCGGCAACGAGAAGACCTCGAGCGCGATGAACATGGTCAGCAGGTCGTTCGCCGCCACGAAGATCAGCATGCCGGCGATGGCGAACGTGGTGAGCGGGTACACCTCACCCGCGCCACCGGCGTTCTCCGCCTGCCGGCGGTCCTCCGGCGAGTCGGCTGTCACCGCGGCCTGGGCGACGAACGCGCCGCCCCGCTCGACCGCCCGCTCGCCGAGCAGCAGCAGCGCCACCGCCGACAGCGCGAGGATCGCGCCCTGGAGGAACAGCGTCGGCCCGTCGACGGCGATCACCCCGATGGTGATCACCCGCTTGTCGGCGTTGACCACCACCATGGTCAGCGCCGCGAGCACTGCCAGCACCGCCAGCGGCAGCTGCACGGGATGCCGCAGCCGCCGAGGCACGAACGCCTCGACCAGTACCCCGACCACCGCCGCGCCCAGCATGATCAGAATCGGCGCGATCGCCGCGTAGTCGATCGGCGGCAGTTCAAGCTCGGTCATCGGCTCGCCTCCTGGACGGTGTCTACCGACGGGGCCGGGTCGGTCCGGCCGACGTCCTCCATGGTCGCCTGGATGGCGGGGTTGATCACGTCCGTCACCGGCTTCGGGTAGAAGCCGAGCACCAGGATCAGCGCGATCAGCGGGGCGACGACGACCTTCTCGCGCAGGTTGAGGTCACGCTTCATGCCGTCGATCTCGGTGAGCGCCGGGTTGAGCGTGCCCTGCGTGGTGCGTTGCACCATCCACAGCACGTACGCAGCCGCCAGGATGATGCCCAGCGTGGCGATCACGGCGACCGGTTTGTTCACGGTGAACGTGCCGATCAGGACCAGGAACTCGGAGACGAACGGCGCGGTGCCGGGCAGGGCCAGCGAGGCGAGGCCGGCGAAGAAGAGCACGCCGGCCAGCACCGGCACCAGCTTGCCCGCGCCACCGAAGTCACTCACCAGCGCCGAGCCCCGGCGCGCGATCAGCATGCCCACCACCAGGAAGAGCAGCCCGGTGGCGAGACCGTGGTTGACCATGTAGAGCACGGCCCCGGTGCCCGCCTGGGTGGTGAAGGCGAAGATGCCCACGCCGATGAAGCCGAAGTGGGCGATCGACGTGTACGACACCAGCCGCTTGAGGTCGTTCTGCCCGACGGCAAGCAGCGCCGCGTAGATGATGCCGATCACCGCCAGGCCCAGCGCCCACGGCGCGAACCACTGGGCCGCGTCCGGGAACAGCGGCAGGCAGTACCGCAGGATGCCGAAGGTGCCGACCTTGTCCAGGACGCCGACGAGCAGCGCGGCGGCTCCGGCGGGCGCCGCGCCACCGGCGTCCGGCAGCCAGGTGTGGAACGGGAAGAACGGCGCCTTGATCGCGAAGGCGATGAAGAAGCCGAGGAAGATCCAGCGCTCGGCACCTGTGGAGATGTCCACCTCCGACAGCGCCACCCAGTCGAAGGTCTTTCCGCCGACCACCCACAGGCCGATCACGGCGGCCAGCATGAACAGGCCGCCGACAAGCGAGTAGAGGAAGAACTTGACCGCCGCGTACTGCCGCTGGTGGCCGCCGTAGCTGCCGATCAGGAAGTACATCGGCACCAGCATGACCTCGAAGAACACGTAGAACAGGAAGACGTCGGCGGCGGCGAAGACACCGAGCATCGTGCATTCGAGGACCAGCAGCAGCGCGAAGTAGACAGGCACCGAGCGCTTGGACGACTCGGCGTCGTGCCAGGAGGCCAGGATCACCAACGGCACCAGCACCGCGATCAGCATCAGCATGACGAGCGCGATGCCGTCGGCGGCGAAGGTGAAGTTGACCCCCCAGTTCGGGATCCACGGGTACGACTCGCGGAACTGGAAGCGCTGGCCGTCGACCTGCCAGGTGACCCACATGACCACCGACAGCGCCAGCACCAGCAGCGACCAGCCGAGCGCGACCTGCTTCGCCAGCGTCGGCCGGCTGCGCGGCAGGAGGGCGACGACCACGGCGCCGACAAGCGGCGCCACGGTGAGCACCGAGAGGAACGGGAAGTCGGACATTATGCGGCCTTACCTCCGTCGTCACTGTGCGGTCCGCCGGCGACGGCCGCCTGAGAGGCCGACAGCCTCAAGAGGTCGATCACGCCAACCACCCCGCCTGTACGGCCAGGAAGGCGGCCACCACCAGCAGCGCGCCGGTCAGGATCGAGGTGGCGTACGACCGGACGAAGCCGGTCTGCAGCCGCCGGAGCCGGCCCGATCCGCCGCCGACGCCCGCGGCCAGGCCGTTGATCAGCCCGTCGATGCCCCGGTTGTCGAGGTAGACGAGCGCCCGGGTGAGGAAGATGCCGGGCTTCTCGAAGACCGCCTCGTTGACCGTGTCGGTGTAGAGGTTCTTGCGGGCGGCGGTGACCAGCACCCCGGCCGGCTGCGGTGAGGTCGCCGTCCCGTTGCGGAACAGGAACCAGCCGAGCCCGGCACCGAGCACGGTGACGCCCAACGACAGCACCACGATCGCCCAGTGCGGCAGCACCGCGTCGTGGTGCGCCTCGGCGGTGCCGAGCCCGGCGGTGGTGGTCAGCCAGTCCGGCACGGAGGTGGCCAGCAGCCAACCCGCGCCCAGCGAGCCGATGCCGAGCAGGACCAGCGGGATGGTCATCAGCGGCGGGGACTCGTGCGGGTGCTCGATGTCCTCGGTCCAACGCTTAGGCCCGTGGAAGGTCAGCACGAACAGCCGGGTCATGTAGAAGGCGGTCAACGCGGCACCGAGCACCGCCGCCCCGCCGAACAGCCAGGCCGTCCAGCCCTCCCGCTCGAAGGCGGCGGCGATGATCGGCTCCTTGGAGAAGTAGCCGGAGAACGGGATCATGCCGATGATGGCCAGCCAGCCCGCGCCGAAGGTGAGCCAGGTGATCTTCATGTACTTCCGCAGCGCACCGAAGCGGCGGATGTCCACCTGGTCCTTCATGCCGTGCATGACCGAGCCGGCACCGAGGAACATGTTGGCCTTGAAGAAGCCGTGCGCCAGCAGGTGCACGATGGCCAGCGCGTACGCCGCGCCACCCAGTCCGACACCGAGGAACATGTAGCCGATCTGGCTGACCGTGGACCAGGCCAGCACCCGCTTGATGTCGTCCTTGGCGCAGCCGATGATCGCGCCGATCAGCAGGGTCAGCGCGCCGACGCTCACCACCACCAGCTGCAACGTGGCGTTCGCCGAGAAGATGATGTTGGAGCGGGCGATCAGGTAGACACCGGCGGTGACCATCGTCGCGGCGTGGATCAGCGCCGACACCGGGGTCGGGCCCTCCATCGCGTCCGGCAACCACGCCTGGAGCGGGAACTGGCCGGACTTGCCGGCCGCGCCGAGCAGCAGCAGCACGCCGAGCACCAGCACGGTGCCGCCGGCCAGCGCGCCGACGCCGTTGAACACCTCGTCGTACTGGGTGGTGCCGAGGGTGGCGAACATGATGAAGATGGCGATGGCCAGGCCGGCGTCGCCGACCCGGTTCATCAGGAACGCCTTCTTACCAGCGGTGGCGGCGGCCGGCTTGGTGTACCAGAAGGAGATCAGCAGGTACGACGCCAGACCGACGCCCTCCCAGCCGAAGTAGAGCATCACGTAGTTGTTGCCGAGCACCAGCAGCAACATCGCGGCGATGAAGAGGTTGAAGTACGCGAAGAACAGTCGGCGGCGCTCATCGTGCGCCATGTACTCGACCGCGTACAGGTGGATCAGGAAGCCCACACCGGTGATCAGCAGGACGAAGACCCCGGCCAGCGGATCGAACAGCAGACCGAAGTCCACCTGCAGGCCGCCGACCGCGATGAAGTCCCAGAGGCTCAGCTCGACCGACCTGTTCTCCAGGCCGCGCAGACCGAGAAAGTAGCTCAGGCCGAGCAGGAAGGCGGCGCCGACGGCGGCCACCCCGAGCCAGTGCCCCCACCGGTCGGCCCGCCGGCCGAGCAGCAGCAGGATCGCCGCGCTGGCCAGCGGGATGGCCACCAGCAGCCAGACGCTGCTCAGCAGCCCGTCCGCCGTCGCGTACGAGACGGTCTCGGCCGGAGCAGCCTGGGCGTACGTCATGATTTCGTCCACCGGTGGGCCCCTCTAGTACTTCAACAGGTTGGCGTCGTCGACGCTGGCGGAGCGTCGGGTGCGGAAGATCGCCATGATGATGGCCAACCCGACCACGACCTCGGCCGCCGCCACCACCATCACGAAGAACGCCATGATCTGGCCGTTGAGGTCACCGTTCATCCGGCTGAAGGTGACAAGCGCCAGGTTGGCCGCGTTGAGCATCAGCTCGACACACATGAACAGCACGATCGCGTTGCGCCGGACCAGCACCCCGGCGGCGCCGATGGTGAACAGCACCGCGGCGAGGACCAGGTAGTAGTTCGGCTCGACCGAGAAGAAGTCACTCATTTCTCAGTGCCCTTCAGCGTGGTCTCCTCGGCGGTCAGCTCCCGTACCGGCAGGATGTCCGGCGTGCTGCGGTCGCTCAGCCGCCCGTCCGGCAGACGGGCCGGGGTGGCGACCGACGAGGAGGTGGCGAAGACACCCGGGCCGGGCTTCGGGCCGGGGTAGTTGCCGGGCGCGAAGCGGGCCTTCATGGTGGCCACCTGGTCGCGCTTGTCCTCCTTGCGCCGCTCGACGTGCGCGAGGATCATGCCGCCGATGGTTGCGGTGATCAGCAGCGCCGCGGTGAGCTCGAAGGCGAAGACGTAGTCGGTGAAGAGCAACCGGGCGATGCCCTCCACGTTGCCGCCCGCGTTGGCCTGCTCCAGGCCGACCGGGGTGCTGCCCTGCGTGGCCCGGTAAACCCCGCTGCCGAGCAGGCCGGCGAAGCCGAGCCCCAGGCCGATCGCCGCGATCCGCTGGCCGCGCAGCACCTCGATGAGCGAGTCGGAGGCTTCCCGACCGACAAGCATCAGCACGAACAGGAAGAGCATCATGATCGCGCCGGTGTAGACGATGATCTGCACCATGCCGATGAACGGCCCCGCCTGGAGCACGTAGAACACCCCGAGGCTGAGCATGGTCAGCACCAGCCACAGTGCCGAGTGCACCGCGTTGCGGGCGGCGACCATCCCGATCGCACCGGCAAGCGCGAGCGGAGCGAGGATCCAGAAGGTCACCGCCTCGCCGCCGGAGACCGCACCGGAGGCGGCGAGCAGCGTCGAGGCGCTCATGCCGGCTCCCCCTTCTCCGCCTCGGCCCGCTGGGCGGCCTGCTCGGCACCGGGGAAGGTGACGCCCGGGTGCTCGTCCACCTGGTAGCGGCCCGGCCCCATCGGGGAGCGCTCCGCCCCGGCGGAGGTGCCCGGGTTGGTGAGGCTGCCGATGTAGTAGTCCTTCTCGCTGTCACCCAGCCGCATCGGGTGCGGCGGCTGCTCCATCCCCGGCAGCAGCGGCGCCAGCAACTGCTCCTTGGTGAAGATCAGGTCCTGGCGGTTGTCCCGGGCGAGCTCGTACTCGTTGCTCATGGTCAACGAGCGGGTCGGGCACGCCTCGATGCAGAGCCCGCAGAAGATGCAGCGGGCGTAATTGATCTGGTAGACGCTGGCGTACCGCTCGCCCGGCGAGAAGCGCTGCTCGTCGGTGTTGTCGCCACCCTCGACGTAGATCGCGTCCGCCGGGCAGGCCCAGGCGCACAGCTCGCAGCCGATGCACTTCTCCAGCCCGTCCGGGTGCCGGTTGAGGATGTGCCGCCCGTGGTAGCGCGGCGCCGGCTTCGGCGGGGTGAACGGGTAGTCGGTGGTGACGACCTTCCTGAACATGTGCGAGAAGGTGACCCCGAAGCCCTTGAACGTTCCGGTGATCGCGCCCACGTCACACCTCCTCAGAGTCCTGGCCGGCGGGAGCGTTTGCCGGCTCCCGCTCGGCGACCATGCGCCGGGTGCGCGGGCTCGGTGGTACCTGGAGATCCATCGGGGGCAGCGGGAAGCTGCCCGGCGGCCGGTTCTCGACCTGCTCGACGAGCGTCGGCTTCGGGGCCGCCTTGCGGCTCGGCCAGAACAGCGCGGCGAGCAGCACGATGCCGGCCGGGATGCCGATGGCGTACATCCGGCTCTGGGTGTCCCAGTCGTCGATGGTGCGCAGACCGGCGAGGATCACGATCCAGACCAGGCTGATCGGGATGAGCACCTTCCAGCCGAAGCGCATCAGCTGGTCGTACCGCAGCCGGGGCAGCGTGCCACGCAGCCAGACGAAGACGAAGACCAGCAGGATGACCTTGCCGAAGAACCAGAGCAGCGGCCACCAGCCGGAGTTGGCACCCGACCAGATGGTGATCGGCCACGGCGCGTGCCAACCGCCCAGGAAGAGCGTCACGGTGAAGGCCGACATGGTCACCATCGCGACGTACTCGCTGAGCATGATCAGCGCGAACTTGAGCGAGCTGTACTCGGTCATGAAGCCGGCCACCAGCTCCGACTCCGCCTCCGGCAGGTCGAACGGCGGCCGGTTGGTCTCACCGACGATGGAGATGAAGAAGACGATGAAGCTCGGGAAGAGCAGCAGCGCGTACCAGCCCGGCGCCGGGATGTCGACGCCGAACAGGCTCAGCTCCGTCTTGCTGCCCTGGGCGGCCACGATCTCACTCGTGGACATCGTGCCGGCGAGCATGAACACCGCCACGATGGACAGGCCCAGCGCCACCTCGTAGGAGATCAGCTGGGCGGCGGACCGCAGGCCGCCGAGCAGCGGGTAGGTCGAGCCAGAGGCCCAGCCGGCGAGCACGATGCCGTAGACCGCCATCGACGAGAGAGCGAGCACCACGAGCACCGCCACCGGCACGTCGGTGACCTGCAACGGCGTCTGGTGGCCGAAGATGCTCACCATCGGGCCGAACGGGATCACCGACAGCGCGGTGACCGCGCAGATCACCGAGATGGCCGGGGCGAAGAAGTAGATGACCTTGTCCGCCGAGCGCGGGAGGATGTCCTCCTTGAAGGCCATCTTCAGGCCGTCGGCGAGCGTCTGGAGCAGGCCGAACGGGCCGAGCTGGTTCGGCCCGGGCCGGACCTGCATGAAGCCGACGACCCGCCGCTCGAACCAGACGCCGAGCAGCGTGCCGAGCAGGGCGACCACGAACGCGAAGACAATCTTGCCGAGGATCAGCCACCACGGGTCGTGGCCGAAGTCGCTGAGCGACGGCGCCTGCGCAAGGTAGTTCATGCCGTACCCCCGGAGGAGTTGAGGATCGGGCCCGGCCGGCCCGCCGCGTCGGCGGCGACCGGCCCGGTGGTGCCGGGTGCCGAGATCCGTACCACCGCACCGGAGGTGGCACCCAGGCTGCGCCGCACCGTCGAACCGGGCGAGTTGGTGGGGAGCCAGACCACACCGTCAGGCATCTCGGTGATCGCCGCCGGCAGGGTGAGCGCACCCCGGTCGGTGCCCACCGTGACCGGGTCGCCGTCGGCGACGCCGAGCGCCTCCGCGCTGCCCTTGCCGAGCCGGACCACCGGCGGGCGGGCGGTGCCACCCAGGTGCTCGTCGCCGTCGGTGAGGCTGCCCAGGTCGACAAGCTGGTGCCAGGTCGCCAGCACCGCCTCGCCGGCACCCGGCTGGGGCACCGACGTCGGCGCGACGGTGGGGGCGGCCGGGCGACCCACCCGGGTCACCGGCAGGCTGCCCAGCTCACGCCGGACCGTCAGCACGTCCCCGGTGCCCAGCCGCACGTCCAACTGGGCGGCGAGCGCGTCGAGCACCCGGCCGTCGGTCATCGCGGCGGTGTGCAGCACCGCGTCGAACGGGCGCAGCCGGCCTTCCCAGTCCAGGAAGCTGCCAGCCTTCTCCACCACCGGCGCGACCGGGAGGACCACGTTCGCCCGGCGGGTGACCGCACTGGCCCGCAGCTCCAGGCTGACCAGGAACGGCACCGTGTCCAGGGCCTGCTCGGCCAGCCGCGGGTCGGCCAGGTCGGCCGGATCCACCCCGGCCACCACGAGCGCGCCGACCTGCCCCCCGGCCGCGGCGGCGAGGATCGCGTCGGTGTCCCGGCCCGCCTGACTCGGGATCACCCCGGCCGGGATGTCCCACGCCTCGCCCAGCTCGGCGCGGGCCGCCGGCTCGGTGACCAGTCGGCCGCCGGGCAGCAGGTTGGGCAGGCAACCGGTGTCCACGGCACCGCGGTCACCCGCGCGTCGCGGCACCCAGGCCAGCTTCGCCCCGGTACGCGCGGCCACCTCGGCGGCGGCGGAGAGGCCACCTGGGACGGTGGCCAGCCGCTCGCCGACGATCAGGATCGCCCCTTCGGCGCTGAGCGCCTCGGCGACGGTGGCGTGCTCGGCGAGCACCCCGGCCTCCTCACCCGGCACCACCCGGGCCAGCTTGGCACCGAGCTTCTCCAGGCCACGGGTGGCGAACGGAGCGATCGCGTACACCTTCAGCTTGTTCTTCAGGTACGCCTTGCGCAGCCGCAGGAAGAGGATCGGGCACTCCTCCTCCGGTTCCAGGCCGACGAGCACCACCGCCGGTGCGTTCTCGACGTCGGTGTAGGTGACGTCGGTGCTGCCGGCGACCGTGCTGGCCAGGAAGTCGGCCTCCTCGCGGGAGACCGGGCGGGCGCGGAAGTCGATGTCGTTTGTGTGCAGCGCGACCCGGGCGAACTTGGCGTACGCGTACGCGTCCTCGACGGTCAGCCGACCGCCGGTGAGCACCGCGGCGCCCTGTCCGGTGTCCCGGGCGGCCCGCAGCCCTTCGGCGGCGACGCTCAGCGCCTCGCTCCAGGACGCCTCCCGCAGCTCGCCGGTGTGCTCATCGCGGACCAGCGGGGTGGTGAGCCGGTCGGCGGCGCGGGCGTACTGGAAGCCCCACCGCCCCTTGTCGCAGTTCCACTCCTCGTTCACCTGCGGATCGTCGCCGGCCAGGCGGCGCAGCACCTTGCCCCGACGCCAGTCGGTGCGCTGGGCGCAGCCGGCCGAGCAGTGCTCGCACACGCTCGGGCTGGAGACCAGGTCGAACGGGCGGGCGCGGAAGCGGTACTGGGTGCCGGTGAGCGCGCCGACCGGGCAGATCTGCACCGTGTTGCCGGAGAAGTACGAGTTGAACGGGACGTCGCCGTCCTCGCCCTCGGTCCCGTAGTCCTCGTCCCGGTAGATGTTGATCTCCTCGGCGGAGGAGCGGTTCATCAGGTCGATGAACTTGTCGCCGGCGATCTCCTCGGAGAACCGGGTGCACCGCTGGCAGAGCACGCAGCGCTCGCGGTCGAGCAGCACCTGGGTGCTGATCGGCAGCGGCTTCGGGTACTCCCGCTTGTGCTCGTGGAACCGCGAGTCGGTGCGGCCCGTCGACATCGCCTGGTTCTGCAGCGGGCACTCGCCGCCCTTGTCACACATCGGGCAGTCGAGCGGGTGGTTCACCAGCAGCAGCTCCATGATCCCCTCTTGCGCCTTCTTGGCGACCGGGGAGGTGAGCTGGGTACGGACCACCATGCCGTCGGCGACCGTCTGGGTGCAGGAGGCGACGGGCTTGCGCTGCCCCTCCACCTCCACCAGGCACTGCCGGCAGGCACCGGCCGGAGCCAGCAGCGGGTGGTCGCAGAACCGGGGGATCTCGGTGCCCATCTGCTCGGCGACCCGGATCAGCAGCGCCCCCTTGGGGGCGGTGACCTCGACGCCGTCGATGGTGAGGGTGACCGTCTCGGTCGGCTTGGCAACGTCCGTCATTAGTGGGCTCCCACCAACTGCTTGTCGGACAACTTCGGCGCGGTCCGTCCCTCGATGTAGTCGAGGTAGTCCTGCTTGAAGTACTTCAGCGACGAGGTCACCGGGCTGGTGGCACCGTCACCCAGGCCGCAGAACGAGCGGCCGAGGATGTTGTCACAGGTGTCGAGCAGGGTGTCCAGGTCGTCCTGAGTGCCCTGGCCGGCCAGAATGCGCCGGTAGACCCGGACCATCCAGTAGTTGCCCTCCCGGCACGGGGTGCACTTGCCGCACGACTCGTGGTGGTAGAACTCCAGCCACCGGTACGTCGCGTAGACCGGGCAGTCCTGGTCGGAGAAGATCTGCGTGGCCGTGGTGCCGAGGATCGAGCCGGCGGCGGCCACCCCCTCGAAGTCCAGCGGCACGTCCAGGTGCTCGGCGGTGAGCAGCGGGGTCGACGATCCGCCCGGGGTCCAGAACTTCAGGTTGTGACCCGGCTGCATCCCACCGGCCAGCTCGATCAGCTCGCGCAGGGTGATGCCGAGGCCGCACTCGTACTGGCCGGGGTTGGCGATCCGACCGGAGAGCGAGTAGATCATCGGGCCGGCGGACTTCTCGGTGCCCATCGACTTCCACCAGTCCGCGCCGCCCAGCACGATGTACGGCACGCTGGCGATGGTGCCGACGTTGTTGACCACGGTGGGGCTGGCGTACAGCCCGTGGGTGGCCGGGAACGGCGGGCGCAACCGGGGCTGACCACGGAAGCCCTCCAGGGAGTCGAGCAGCGCCGTCTCCTCCCCGCAGATGTACGCGCCGGCACCCGAGTGGACCACCAGGTCCAGGTCGAAACCGGAGCCGAGGATGTCGCGCCCGAGGTAGCCCTTGGCGTACGCCTCGTTCACCGCGTTGCGCAGCCGGCGGGCGGCGTGCACGGCCTCGCCCCGGATGTAGATGTAGGCCCGGTTGGCCCGGATCGCGTACGAGGCGATGATGACGCCCTCGACGAGCGAGTGCGGGTCGTGGGTCATCAGCGGCAGGTCCTTGCAGGTGCCGGGCTCACCCTCGTCGGCGTTGACCACGAGGTAGTGCGGCTTGCCGTCGCCCTGCGGGATGAAGCCCCACTTGAGACCGGTGGGGAAGCCCGCGCCGCCGCGACCGCGCAGCCCGGAATCCTTCACCAGCTGGATCAGGTCGTCCGGGTGCGCCTTGATCGCCTTGCGCAGCGCCGCGTAGCCGTCCAGCTTCTCGTAGGTGTCGATCCGCCAGGCGTCAGGGGACAGCCAGCGCTTGGTGAGCACGGGCGTCAACTTGGCCAGGGTCTCCGGCGCAGGCGTGGTCACTTCTGAGCCCCCTTGTCGTGCGCGGAGTCCTGACCGCCGCCGGCCGACTCCGCTTCCCTGAGGTTGCGCTCCTGCGCCCCGGTGTCGTCACCGGCCGGCTTGGCGTCGCCCGCCGGCTTGTTGGCTGCCGCACCGGCGGCCTCCGCCGCCCGGGCGTCGCCCGACGCGGGCGGCTGCCCGTCGACGGGAACCTTGGTGCCGGGGGCGTCCGGCACTGCGGTCTTCGCGTCCGGCTGCCGGGTCTCGGCGGTACGCACCTGCGGCGACTTGCGGTCCGGCGCCGGAACGTCGGGCGCGGTGCTGCCGGTCGGCGCGGACTTCGCCGGGGTGGCCGGCGCGGGCTTGTCGCCGTCCCGGCCGCTGCGGATCGGGGTGTTCGGGTCGAAGCCCGGCGCCGAGATGCCGTGCTGCTGGGCCAGCCGCAGACCGCGCAGCGTCGGCTCGCCCGGCACACCGTCGGCGACGGCACCTTCCCGCTCGTCGGCGAAGCCGGCGAGCTGGACCGCCATCTCCTTCAGGGTGCAGAGGCGGGCACCACGGCTCGGCGTGGGCCGGCCACCGGCGCGCAGCTCGTCGACCACCCCGACCGCGGCCTGCGGGTCGACACCGTCGAAGAAGTCGTAGTTGACGGTCATCACCGGGCCGTAGTCACAGGCGGCCAGGCACTCGGCGTGCTCCAGGGTGACCTTGCCGTCGGCGGTGGTCTCGTCGTGCCCGACGCCCAGGTGCTCGGCGAGGGTGTCGTAGACCTCCTGGCCACCGAGCACGTTGCACATGGTGTTGGTGCAGACGCTCACCAGCCAGTCACCGGTCGGCCGGCGCTTGTACATGGTGTAGAAGCTGGCCACCGCGCCGACCTGGGCCTTGTTCAGGCCGAGCACCTCGGCGCAGAACGCCACGCCGGCCGGGGAGACGTAACCCTCCTCGGCCTGCACGAGGTGCAGCAACGGCAGCAGGGCCGAGCGGGACCGGTCCGCCGGGTAGCGCGCGATGATCTCCCGCGCCCGGGTCCGCGTCTCTTCGGTGAAGACAGTCACCGGTCACAACCTCCCATGACGGGGTCCAGCGAGGCGCCGCCGGCGATCACGTCGGCGATCAGGCCACCCTCGGCCATCGCCGGCAGGGCCTGGAGGTTGACGAAACTCGGCTCCCGGTAGTGCACCCGGTACGGCCGGGTCCCGCCGTCGGAGACCGCGTGCACGCCCAGCTCGCCGCGGGGCGACTCGATCGCCACGTACACCTGGCCCGGCGGCACCCGGAAGCCCTCCGTCACCAGCTTGAAGTGGTGGATCAGGGATTCCATCGACTGGCCCATGATCTTCGCGACGTGCTCCAGCGAGTTGCCCATGCCGTCGACGCCGATGGCCAGCTGTGCCGGCCAGGCGATCTTCTTGTCGGCCACCATCACCGGGCCGGGCTTGAGCCGGTCCAGCGCCTGCTCGACGAGCTTCAGCGACTCGCGGATCTCGGCCAGCCGGACCAGGTAGCGGCCCCAGACGTCGCCGTCGGGGTGGGTCGGCACGTCGAACTCGTAGGTCTCGTAGCCGCAGTACGGCATGGTCTTGCGCAGGTCCCAGGCCAGACCGGCGGAGCGGAGCACCGGCCCGGTGACGCCGAGCGCCAGACAGCCGGTCACGTCGAGCACCGCCACGTTCTGCGTCCGCTCCAGCCAGATCGGCTGGCCGGAGAGCAGGTCCTCGTACTCCTTGAGGCGCTTCGGCATGACCTTGAGGAACTCACGGATCTTGACGATCGCCTCGTCCGGCACGTCCTGGGCGACGCCGCCCGGCCGGACGTACGCGTGGTTCATCCGCAGGCCGGTGATCAGCTCGAAGATCTCCAGGATGTACTCGCGCTCCCGGAAGCCGTAGAGCATGATCGAGATCGCGCCCAGCTCCATGCCCGTGGTGGCCAGCCACACCAGGTGTGAGGAGATCCGGTTCAGCTCCATCATGAGCACCCGGATGGTGTTGGCCCGCTCGGTCACGTCGTCGGTGATGCCGAGCAGCTTCTCCACGGCCAGCGAGTACGCCGTCTCGTTGAAGATCGGGGAGAGGTAGTCCATCCGGGTCACGAACGTCGAACCCTGGACCCAGTTGCGGTACTCCAGGTTCTTCTCGATGCCGGTGTGCAGGTAGCCGACGACCGAGCGGGCCTCCCGGACCGTCTCGCCCTCAAGCTCCAGGATCAGCCGGAGCACGCCGTGCGTGGACGGGTGCTGCGGGCCCATGTTGACGACGATCCGACCCTCGTTGATCGGATCGACGCCGGAGACGACGTCGTCCCAGTCCCCACCGGTGACGGTGAAGACCCGACCCTCGGTGGTCTCGCGCTCGGTGGCGTAGTTGGACGCGCTCATTGGTACGACCTCCGCTTGTCGGGCGGCGGGATCTCGGCGCCCTTGTACTCCACGGGCACGCCGCCGAGGGGGTAGTCCTTGCGCTGCGGGTGGCCCTCCCAGTCGTCCGGCATGAGGATCCGGGTCAGCGCCGGGTGGCCGTCGAAGATGACGCCGAACATGTCGTACGCCTCCCGCTCCTGCCAGTCGGCGGTCGGGTAGACGGCTGTGACACTGGGCAGGTGCGGTTCCTCGACGCTGACCGCGGCCTCCAGCCGGACCTGCCGCCGGTAGGTCATCGAGGTGAGCTGGTAGACGATGTGCAGCCGGCGGGCGTCGGCACCCAGGTAGTCCACTCCGGACACCGAGGAGCAGAGCTCGAACCGCAGCGCCGGGTCGTCCCGCATCACCTGGCAGACCTCGGCGATCCGCTCCGGGCGGATGTGCAGGGTCAGCTCGCCCCGGTCGACCACGACCTTCTCGATCGCCTCGCCGAACGCCGGGTACGCCTCCTCCAGCGCGTCCCGCACCTCGTCGAAGTAGCCGCCGTACGGTCGCGGTGAGTCCTCGATCTCGCGGTGCTGGCGGACCAGCCCACCGAATCCGGAGACGTCACCGGTGCCCTGGTTGCCGAACATGCCCCGACCGGCCGGGGCGGCCGGCGGGAACTCGGCGGGCGCGCCACTGGTCGCACCGGCCGGCGTCACCGGGACCGGTACGCCACCGGTGGTCGGCTTGTCGTCAGTCACTTGATCCCCCCGTACGGGTGGAGGTGGTTCTGGGCCTTCATCCAGTTCTCGATCCGCAGCTGCTCCTCGCGGCCCTCGCGGACGGCCTTCGTCCACTCGGCCCGCCGGGCCTTGTCGCTGCGGTACGACGACGGCATCGAGCCGTACGGCACCACCGGCACGTCACCGCGCGCCTCGCGGGCGGCCAGCATCTTGCGGCCGTTCGGGCCGAGCGGCTCGTGGCCGATCTTCTCGCGCAGCTTGAGGATCGCGTCGATGAGCATCTCCGGCCGGGGCGGGCAGCCCGGCAGGTACATGTCGACAGGCACGACGTGGTCGACGCCCTGCACGATGGCGTAGTTGTTGAACATGCCGCCGCTGCTGGCGCAGACGCCCATGGAGAGCACCCAGCGGGGCTCGGCCATCTGGTCGTAGATCTGGCGCAGCACCGGGGCCATCTTCTGGCTCACCCGGCCAGCGACGATCATCAGGTCGGCCTGCCGGGGCGAGGCCCGGAAGACCTCCATGCCCCACCGGCCCATGTCGTAGTGCGGACCACCGGCGGCCATCATCTCGATCGCGCAGCAGGCCAGGCCGAACGTGGCACCCCAGACCGACGACTTGCGCGACCAGTTGACCAGCTTCTCCACCGAGGTGAGCAGGACGCCGGCGGGAAGTTTCTCCTCGATACCCATAGCCGTTCCTCCCTCAGTCCCAGTCCAGGCCGCCACGCCGCCACTCGTAGGCGTACGCGACGAAGACGGCACCGATGAACACCAACATGGCGACGAACCCGAAGACCGGCAGGATGTCGAAGGAGACAGCCCACGGGTAAAGGAAGATCATCTCCACGTCGAAGACGATGAAGAGCATCGCCGTCAGGTAGAACTTGACCGGAAACCGGCTGCCACCGATCGGCTGCGGGCTAGGCTCGATCCCACACTCGTAGGCTTCGAGCTTTGCCTTGTTGTAGCGACGGGGGCCGGCGAACCGGGCGGCGGCTATCGAGAACAGCGCGAAACCCGCGGCGAGGGCGAACAGCCCGATGATGGGTACGTAAGGCGAGAGCGACATTTCTTCTCCTGCTCGTCCTTCCCTGCCCTCGGTGGTTGGCGAAATTCACACTATTCACATCCCACCCCGCACCCTTCGGCGGGGGTGGACCTTGCCTGTTCCGCGCCCCTACACGGCGGGCGCGACCCGGGTCATCGCATTGATGACCCGGTCCATCGCGTCACCGCCACGCGGGTCGGTGAGGTTGGCCAGCAACTTGAGCACGAAGCGCATGAGCGTGGGGTGGGGCATGCCGTGCTTGGTCGCCACGCGCATGATCTCCGGCCGGCCGATCAGCTTCACGAAGATCCCGCCCAGCCGGTAGTAGCCGCCGAACCGGGTCTTCAACTCCTGCGGGTACGCCATCAGGGCCCGCTCCCGCTCGGCACCGGCGGGCCGGGCGAGCGCCTGGACCGCGACCTCCGCGGCCAGTTCGCCGGACTCCATCGCGTACGCGATGCCCTCGCCGTTGAACGGGTTGACCATGCCGCCGGAGTCACCGACGAGCAGCACGCCCCGGGTGTAGTGCGGCACCCGGTTGAACCCCATCGGCAGGGCGGCACCGAGGATCGACCCCTCGGCGTTCGTCTCGTCGGTCATGCCCCACTCCGGCGGCGTGTTGGCCAGCCAGTCGGTGAGCAGCCGCCGGTAGTTCGTCTTGCCGAACGCCGAGGACGAGTTGAGGATGCCCAGCCCGACGTTGACCCGGCCGTCACCGAGGCCGAAGATCCAGCCGTACCCGGGCAGCAGCTCGTTCGTACCCTTGGCCCGCAGCTCCAGCCAGGACTCCAGGTAGTCGTCGTCGTGGCGGGCCTCGGAGCGGTAGTAGCGCCGGACCGCGACACCGATCGGGCGGTCCTCCCGCTTGGCCAGCCCGAGGGCGAGCGGGAACCGGCCCGAGACACCGTCCGCGGCCACCACCAGCGGGGCGTGGAAGGTGACCGGAGCCTTGTCCGGGCCGTCCTCGCCCTGCACCCCGATCACCCGATCGTCACCGTCGAGCACCGGACCGATGACGTTGACACTGGTCCGCAGCTTGGCCCCGGCGGCCACGGCACGCTGGGCGAGCAGGTCGTCGAAGTCGAGTCGGGTGCGTACCAGGCCGTAGTTCGGGAAGCTGGCCAGATCCGGCCAGTCCAGTTCCAGCCGGACGCCGCCACCGATCACCCGCAGGCCACGGTTGTGCAGCCAGCCCGCCTCGGGAGAGGTGTCCACACCCATCCGGATCAGCTGCCGCACCGCGCGCGGGGTGAGCCCGTCGCCGCAGACCTTCTCCCGGGGGAACTCGGTCTTCTCGAGCAGCAGCACGCGTACGCCGTGCCGAGCCAGGTGGTACGCGGTCGCCGAACCACCGGGACCGGCGCCCACGACGATAACGTCGGCGTCGTTCTCCACCGCGGTCATTAGCGCCTCCTCCCCGCCCTGCTCGTGAAATGCTTCACAAGCCAGCCGGGACGAGTCTATGACCGGCACCGTAAGCTCGCCTTGTTAGGTCGACCTAACCTGCTGGAAACGGATCTGCGGGCCGACAGTCCCTCAACACCGGGCCGGGCCGGCACCGTCCAGGCCGGCCCGGATGGTTTCCGGCAACTGCTCGCGCAGGGCGCCACCAGCGGCCCGGTCCAGGGCCGCGAGCACCTCGGTCACCACCTGACGCACGTCGGCCGGATCCGCCCCGGCCAGCCCTCTGAGCTGTTCGACCAGCTCCGCGGCATCGCCGATGGCCACATTCTTCGGATCCGTCATGCCGGCCAGCCTAAGCCGCAAAGGCGACATAATCGCCTTATTCCCCTAAATGATGGTGTTCATGTCTGCACCGCCACATCAGGGGGCGGAAAGTCACCTCCGGACGGCCCGGTGCAGCGCCACCACCCCGCCGGTCAGGTTGCGCCACGCCACCCGATCCCATCCCGCCGCGGCCACCCGCGCCGCCAGCGCCGGCTGGTCCGGCCAGGCCCGGATCGACTCGGCGAGGTAGACGTAGGCGTCGGGGTTGCTGGAGACCGTCCGGGCCACGGCCGGCAGGGAGCGCATCAGGTAGGACAGGTACACGGTGCGGAACGCGGCATTCACCGGGGTACTGAACTCGCAGACCACCAGCCGGCCGCCCGGACGGGTCACCCGGGCGAGCTCACGCAGCGCGGCATCGGTGTCGCTGACGTTGCGCAACGCGAAGGAGATGGTCACCGCGTCGAAGCTGGCGTCGGCGAAGGGCAGCCGCAGGGCGTCGCCGGCCAGCAACGGCACCTGCGGGCGGGTCCGCTTACCTGCGTGCAACATGCCGAGGGACAGGTCGGCACCGACCGCGTACGCCCCGGAGTGGGCGAGTTCCTCGGTTGAGACGCCGGTGCCCGCGCCGACGTCCAGCACCCGGTCGCCCGGCCGCAGGTCGAGCGCGGCCCGGGTGGCCCGCCGCCAGAACCGGTCCTGACCGAAGGAGAGGACGGTGTTCGTCAGGTCGTAACGGGCCGCGACACCGTCGAACATCGCGGCGACCTCGTGCGGCTGCTTGTCCAGACTGGCGCGCTGGCCCTGCGGGGTACGGCTGCTCACCCCTCCACTCTGCCAGCCCGGTCGTCGACGCCCCGGACAGGGTCGAGGCGACACAGTGAGGGCGGGATGGTCACCCATCCCGCCCTCACTGCCGTGCGTTATGTGAACGGCCCGCGCGGGCCGATAGAGGACGAACCTCAGGCGTTCGTCTTTTCGTCACCCGGGGTCACCAGGACCACCCGGCGACGGCGGGCGACCAGGAACATGGCCACACCAGCGGCGAGCACACCCGCGCCGACGCCACCGATCAGACCGGCCTGCACACCGGTGACCGGCAGGCCACCGCCACCGCCGCCACCACCGTTGGTGGCAGTGACCACCACGGCGAAGTCATCGGAGTTGTCGGTCGGGTCGATGTCGGCGAACTCCGACTCCTTGATCTCCCGCACCTCGGCCTTGCCGAAGGTCGGCTTGGTGGCCTGCTGGCTGATCCGGGCCTCGGGCGACAGCGCACCGAACGCCTCGGCCGTCAGCGAGCCGCCCTTCAGGGTGACCGGAGCCTCGACGCCCTTGCCCACCTCGACGGCCAGCGGAACGATCAGCACGGTGTCCCGCTCCAGCAGGAAGGCGTCGTCCTCGCAGACCGCGCCGCGCTTGTCGGAGCTGATCTCGCAACCCTCGATCGGCAGGAAGGTGACACCCTTCGGCAGCTGGTAGCTCAGCTTGATGCCCTGAGCGGTCAGGTCACCCTGGTTGGCGATCTCGCTCCAGAGCAGGGCGGTGTCACCCGGACGCACCGGGCCGTCCTCCTCGAAGGTGTCCAGGTCGATGCGGGTCTTCACGTCGGGGACGATGACACCCAGGTCGACGCCGCTCTCCGGAGTCAACTCGACGTCGACCTCGACGCTGTTGTTGCTCTCGTCGGTGTCGTCCGGCGACTCGATGCTGATCGTCACCGGGGCCTTGTACGGGCCGGTGACGCCCTCGGCCGCCTTGAACAGGACGATCGGCACCTCGGTCGTCTCGCCCGGGCCGGGGATCTCCTTCTTGTCGAGCTCGCAGACCCACAGCTCGGGCTTGGTGTCACCGGTGACGTCACAGCCGCCCTCGGTGAACGCGCCCACCACGAGCTTGGTGTCGTCCACCTTGGAGGTGTCGACCTTGACGAGCACCTTGGTCGGCGTACCCTCGCCCTGGTTGGCGATCTTGGCCCAGCCGACCTTGCCCTCGACGCCGTCGGTGGCGCGGGTGCCGGCGGCGGTGAGGGCCAGGTCCGTCTCGGTGCCAGCGGCGTAGGCCGGCGCACCAAGGGCGGTGAAGGCGCCCGAGGCGAGCAGCGCGGCCGCAGCCAGGCTGGCAGCCCGGCGGGTTCGGAAGATCATGTGATGGTCTCCCCCGTAGGGTGAATGAAAAGGTACGGGCGGGGACGTTAGCGGTCAGCGATCACCCGCGCCACCCTGGAACACACCTGTCACAAGCTGCTCAGCTAATGGCCACTTAAGGATTGTCCGGATTGATGGGTCTTGCTACCTGGTCGCACCCCGGCACCCGGCCAGGCCGGCCCGCCGCTTCGAACCGGATGGATGGTCCACGCGAGCCGTTCGGCTGACAACCCGTCGAGCCACCTCAGTGACACAGCGCTTGGGCCGCGATGACCCGCGGTGATCTCACCCCCGCTGGCACCGCACCCATCGACGCCGCCCGACGACAGATGCCGGAGCCCCCGCGACGCGCGCCGTTCCGCTGACCGGATAGGCCCGGGACACCGCAACTCGTCCGTACCGCGTCGCCGGACGGCCCGGGGCACCGCAACCAGCGCGTACCGCGTCGTCAAGAGGCCCAGGACACCGCACCTCGCGCTGTCGCGCGTCGGGTCGCGGGTCGGTCAGCGCGCCTCGACAAGTGGCAGCGATCGGCCGGCGCCGCCGCCGGGCAGGGCGATCGACGAGAAGTGCGAGACCACCCGGTCGTCGCTCGGGTCGTCGTCGGGGGTGTGGTGCACGGCCAGTCTGTTGTAGAGCGTGTCCCGCTGGGCGGGGATCCGGTCGGCGGAACGGATCATCCCGATCAACTCGTGCAGGTTGGACCGGTGCCGGGCACCCGCCGAGGAGATGACGTTCTCCTCCAACATGATCGAGCCGAGGTCGTCCACGCCCATGTGCAGCGCCAGTTGGCCGACGTCCTTGCCGGTGGTCAGCCAGGACGCCTGTAGGTGAGGAACGGTCTCGAAGAACAGCCGGGACACCGCCACCAGCCGCAGGTACTCCAGGGTCGTCGCCTGGGTGCGCCCCTTGAGGTGGTTGTTCTCCGGCTGGTACGTCCACGGGATGAAGGCCCGGAAGCCCTGCGTACGGTCCTGCACGTCGCGGATCATCCGCAGGTGCTCGATCCGCTCGGCGGCCGTCTCGCCGGTCCCCATCATCATCGTCGCGGTCGACTCGACGCCCTGCCGGTGCGCCAGCTCCATGACCTCCAGCCAGCGCTCGCCCGACTCCTTCAGCGGCGCGATGGTCTTGCGGGGCCGCTGCGGCAGCATCTCGGCACCCGCACCGGCGATCGAGTCGAGCCCGGCGGCCTTGATCCGGGCGATCGCCTCGTCCAGGCTCACCCCGGAGACCTTCGCCATGTGCAGGATCTCGCTCGGCCCGATCGAGTGGATCGCGAGCTGCGGGTACGCCTTCTTGACCGAGGAGAACAGCTCCTCGTAGTACTCCACGCCGTAGTCCGGGTGGTGGCCGCCCTGGAGCATGACCTGCGTGGCGCCCAGCTCGACCGCCTCGCCACAGCGACGCAGGATCTCCTCGGTCGGGTGGGTCCACCCTTCCTTGTGCTTCGGCGCCCGGTAGAAGGCACAGAACTTGCACGCCGTCACGCAGACGTTCGTGTAGTTGATGTTGCGGTCGATCAGGTACGTGACGATGTTGTCCGGGTACCGCCGCCGACGGACCGCGTCCGCCGCCTCGCCGAGGGCGTGGAAGGGGGCGTCGGTGTAGAGCAGCAGAGCTTCCTCGGGCGTGATCCGCCCGCCGTCGGCGCCGCGCTGCAGGATGTCGTCGATCTCCCGGTTCACCGTCACGTCCCCGAGCGTACGCCGACCAGCCGCTCGGCTCTCAGGGGCGCACCTGAGCTGTGATCCATCCCCTGTCCGGCATGGGGCCTGTCGTCCGTCTTCCGGTACGGAGGGACGTGCTCAGGCGGCCCCGGGACTGGCTGTTGGAAGCCCGATGCTCTTGGCAGCGTCCAGCAGTCGACGGTCGTACGTCACGAAGGCGACGAAGTCTGCGCCCGCCTGCTGGGCCAGGATCTCCGCCGTTGCCAGATGGATGGCATCGAGAGTGCGTAGCAGCGGTTCCGGGTAGGCGGCGGCAGTGGCCCGGACGGTGGCATCGATCTCGACCCGATAGAGCCGGGACAGCACGGTCGGCACCCCCACCAGCGCCTGAGGGGCGGCGCGGCGTAACGCCCGGGACACCTCCACTTCGGCCAGCACCGACGAGACGAGCGAGGCCGAGCTGCGGTCGTTCAGCCAGCTGACGAGTTCCTCGGTCCCTGGTTCCCGGCGGAGCAGCTTGATGACGGCCGCCGAGTCGAGGTAGATCACCAGCGTTCCTCGTCCCGCGAGGCGGCGAGGACCGCTGCCGCGTCGACCGTGGGATCACCGAGTACGGGAGGCAGGGGCAGGGGCCCGGTGGAGGCCGGGGCGATCGCGCGCCCCTCTGCCACCAACCGGCCCAGCAGAACGTCGCCTGCTACCACGGGCACCAGCCGAGCGATCGGTTCGCCCCGGTCGGTCACCTCGACTGTCTCCCCGGCGCGCACCCGCGCCAGCACCTTGCTCGTGTGCTGGTTCAACTCCCGCACTGCGATCTGCTCCACGGGAACGAGTGTAGAACGAAACGTTCTACACGTCACGCGTCGTAATCGACGGAGAGGGTGTCGGTGAGCGGGCTGGACTGGCAGGTCAGCACGTAACCGGCGGCCACCTCGTCGGGCTCCAGGGCGTAGTTGCGGGCCATCTCGACCTCGCCGGAGACGACCTTGGCCCGGCAGGTCGAGCAGACCCCACCCTTGCAGGCGTACGGCAGCTCGCCCCGGACCTTGAGCGCGGCGTCCAGCACCCGCTCGTCGCGGCGCATGGTGAAGCTCGACGAACGTCCGTCGAGCATGATCGTCACGTCGGTACCACCGGACGCGTCATCGCTGCGACGCACCGGCTCCGGCGGCGCGTCGACGTGGAACAGTTCGGTACGCACCGCCGACTCGGGCACGCCGCGCTCGGCGAGCACCGCCTTGGCATCCACCACCAGTCCGTACGGGCCGCAGAGGAACCACTCCTCGATCGCGTCACCGGGCACGATGGTGGCCAGCAGCCGGCCCAGCCGCTCGGCGTCGATCCGGCCCGACAGCAGCGGCGAATCGCCCTGCTCGCGGGAGAGCACGTGCACCAGGTGCAGCCGGGTCGGGTAGCGGTCCTTGAGGTCGGCCAGTTCCTCGGCGAACATCACGCTGCCGGCCGTGCGGTTGCCGTACACAAGCGTGAAGGTGCTGGCCGGTTCGACGGCCAGCGCGGTGGCGATCAGGGACAGCACCGGGGTGATGCCCGAGCCGGCGACCACCGCGCCGTAGCGACGAACCCGGTCCGGCCGGTACGCCGTGGTGAAGTGCCCGAGCGGCGGCAGCACCTCGATGGTGTCGCCGTGCCGCAGCGCCCCGCAGGCGTAGCCGGAGAAGGCCCCGCCCGGGATCTCCCGCACACCGATCCGCAACCGCCCGTGCTGCGCCAGCTCCGCCGGGGTGGAGCAGATCGAGTACGAGCGGCGCACGTCCCCGACCGGGGCCGCACCGTCGGAGACGCCCTCGCCCGTGCCGCCACCGTTCCGCGCGGCCTCGGCTGACGCCGGCAGGCGTACGGTCAGGTGCTGGCCGGCGCGGAAGGCGAAGGTCTCGCGCAGCTCCTCGGGCACGGCGAAGGTGATCGCGACGGCATCGGCGGTGAGCCGGTCCACGGCGACGACGGGCAGCGGGTGGAACACCGGCCGGCGGCGGACCGGGCGGGTGATGGTGACAGTCACAGGGCCTTCACATGGTCGAAGGGTTCGGAGCAGGAGCGGCACCGCCACAGCGCCTTGCACGCGGTGGAGCCGAAGCGACTGAGCTGCTCGGTCTCCGGCGAACCACAGCGCGGGCAACGCACCGCCAGGGTGAGCGGCACGACCCCGTCGCGCCGGACCGGTACGGGTGGGGCGATACCGGCGGCGGCCAGCTTGGCCCGCCCGGCGTCGCTGATCCAGTCGGTGCTCCAGGCCGGGCTGTGCACCGTACGCACCTCGGCGTCCGGATGACCCGCGGCGGCCAACGCGCTACGGATGTCGGCGCGGATGACATCCATCGCGGGGCAGCCGGTGTAGGTGGGGGTGATCGTCACCACCACGCGGCCGGTGGCCGGGTCCTCCTGCACCGACCGCAGGATGCCGAGGTCGTCGATGGTGACCACCCGGATCTCCGGATCCACCACCGCCGCCACGGCCTGCCGCGCCCTGCTCATCGGTTCACCAGCGGGCCCCGGGATGGGCGCGGTGCAGCACCTGCATCTCCGCGAGCAGGTACGACAGGTGTTCGGTGTGCACCCCGTCGCGCCCGCCCGCCGGCGTCCAGCCGGGCTCCGGCACGGTGAGGGTCGCCTCGGTGAGCACGGCGGTCACGGTGTCGTCGAAGTCGGCCCGCAGGGTCGCGGGGTCGACCGGGGCGTCCGGCCGTGCCGCGAACAGTTCGTCGGCGTACGGCCAGATCTGGTCGACGCCGGCCTGCATCCGCCGGTGCGACTCCTCGGTTCCGTCGCCCAGCCGCTTCACCCACAGCGCGGCGTGGTCCAGGTGGTACGCGGACTCCTTGCGGGCCTTGCCGCCGATGGCCGCCAGCCGCTCGTCCGGACAGCCGGCCAGGGCGGTGTAGAGCGGAACCTGGTAGGCCGCCAGGACGAGCAGCTTCGCCATGGTCACCGCGAAGTCGCCGTTCGGCAGCTCGACCAGCAGGCAGTTGCGGAACTCCCGGTCGTCGCGCAGGTAGGCCAACGCGTCCTCGTCCCGGCCGGCACCCTCCAGTTCACCCGCGTACGACAGCAGGAGGCGGGCGGCACCGAGCTGGTCCAGGGCGATGTTGGCCAGCGCGATGTCCTCCTCCATCTCCGGCGCCCGGGTGGTCCACTCGGCCAACCGCTGCGCCGCGATGAGGGCGTCGTCGCCGAGTGCGAGGGTGAAGGCGAAGGGACCGTTCACCGAGCCGTCTCCGTTCGCGACTGTGGGGCTCGCAGGCCCGGCTCACTCCTCGCGCTCACAGGTGGGCCACCCCTTCCGGCACCTCGTAGAAGGTGGGATGGCGGTAGACCTTGTCGGCGGCCGGGTCGAAGAAGGCGTCCTTCTCGTCCGGGCTGGAGGCGGTGATGGCGCTCGCCGGCACCACCCAGATCGACACGCCCTCCTGACGTCTGGTGTAGAGGTCACGGGCGTTACGCAGGGCCAGTTCCGCGTCGGGTGCGTGCAGGCTGCCGACGTGGGTGTGCGCCAGCCCGCGCCGGGCCCGGACGAAGACCTCCCAGAGCGGGGTGTGTTGCTGGCTCACGCTGCCACCTTCTCCTTCGCCGTCCGCTTGGCGGCGTACGCGGCCGCCGCCTCGCGCACCCAGGCACCGTCGCTGTGCGCGCGGCGCCGGTGTTCCATCCGCTGCCGGTTGCACGGCCCGTTGCCCTTGATCACCCGCATCAGCTCGTCGTAGTCGGGCTGGGTGAAGTCGTACGCCTGGCGCTCGTCGTTCCAGCGCAGGTCGGGATCGGGCAGGGTCAGCCCGAGCACCTCGGCCTGGCCGACGCACATGTCCACGAACCGCTGCCGCAGGTCGTCGTTGGAGAAACGCTTGATCTTCCAGGCCATCGACTGGGCGGAGTGGGTGGAGTCGCCGTCGGGTGGGCCGAACATGGCCAGGGACGGGTACCACCAGCGGTCCACCGAGTCCTGCGCCATCGCCTTCTGGGCCGGGGTGCCGTGCGCCAGGGTGTGCAGGATCTCGTACCCCTGACGCTGGTGGAACGACTCCTCCTTGCAGACCCGGATCATGGCCCGGGCGTACGGGCCGTAGGAGCAGCGGCACAGCGGCACCTGGTTGACGATCGCGGCGCCGTCCACCAGCCAGCCGATCGCGCCGACGTCGGCCCAGCTGAGCGTGGGGTAGTTGAAGATCGAGCTGTACTTCTGCCGGCCACTGAGCAGCAGGTCGACCAGCTCGTCCCGGCTGACGCCGAGGGTCTCGGCGGCGGCGTAGAGATAGAGGCCGTGGCCGGCCTCGTCCTGCACCTTCGCCAGCAGGATCGCCTTGCGTTTGAGCGACGGGGCGCGGCTGATCCAGTTGCCCTCCGGCTGCATGCCGATGATCTCGGAGTGGGCGTGCTGGGCGATCTGCCGGATCAACGTCCGCCGGTACGCCTCCGGCATCCAGTCGCGGGGCTCGATCTTCTGGTCGGCGTCGACGACCTCGGCGAAGTACGCGGCCAGGTCCGCACCCGGCTCGGCGGCGTCACGGCCACGCTCCGCGGCCGCCCGCAACGCCGCCTCCGCGGCCTCGACCTCACCGAGCAGGCCGCCGGGCGGGTCCTCGCCCGGGAAGTCATTGCCATACATGTCACCAGTGTTACAGCTAGCCGTCAAAGACACCAGAGGGTGTCATACAAATCCCGGACTCCCCACCGTCACCTGCCGGTCGCCATCAGTGGCGTCGGTAACTATGAGTTAGGTCACGAACCAGCGACAAATCCTCGCAACGACCACATAGCGGTTCGTTATCCCGCCTTCACCGCGAGTTGCCCGGTGTCGAGTCCTGGCATAACGCCGATCCGCACGTAGACTTCCTCCGTCACACCGATCGGCTGATGACGATTGCCAGCTCAGGGCCGCTTCCCCCGGCCCGGGCGATCCACACCGGTCAGTCCTGGCAACAAGCCGGTCCCCCCGGCCCCGACATCTGGAGCTCACCCGCTCATGCGATCTCGCGTGACCATGGTGCTTGCCGCTACGGCGGTACTGCTCGGCGGCGTCATGCTGGTGCCGGCCGCGTACGCCCGGCTCTCCGCTGGCGAGGCGAACGCCGGCCCGGAGAGCGTCGCCGCGCCCACGCCCGCCCCACCGCCGCTGCCGACCCTGGCCGCCGGCAAGGTCTCGGTGAACTTCAAGGGTGAGTTCTTCTCCTGGGCGTTGCTGGACCGGGAGACCGACGAGCTGTCCGGCTCGAAGAACATGGCCGCGACCAGCTCGACCGAGTCGATGCTCAAGGCCTGGATCGTCGCGGACTACCTGCGCCAACTCGGCGACAAGGAGCCGCCCGCGGCGATGAAGAAGGCGGCCAGCCGGGCCATCCGGGACAGCGACGACGACGCGACGAACGCCATCTACCGGGCGTCGGGAGGGTCCTACGCGGTGCCCGCCGGTGGCCAGCCGGGTCCGGTGATCAAGCGTGCGATCAGCACCTGCGATCTCACCGACACCAAGCGCGGCAACGTCAAGGGTTACGAGGGTTGGTGGAGCTTCACCCGGATGTCCCCGCGTGACGCCGTACGTCTCGGCGACTGCATCGCCGACGGCACCGCCGCCGGCCCGAAGTGGACCAAGTGGCTGCTCAGCGAGATGAGCAAGGTTCGCGGCAGCACCGCCGCCAAGGACCAGGGGCCCCGCTCGGGCGGCGGTCGATGGGGCATCATCGACGGCCTGCCGGAGTCGATCACCAGCCAGGGACCGGTCAGCATCAAGAACGGTTGGACGGTTCTCAACTACGACGGCAACTGGCACGTCAACTGCCTGGCCGTCACCGAGAAGTGGAGCCTCGCGGTGATGCTGCGTTACCCCCGCGGCAGCGGGCTCGACTACGGATCCGACGTCTGCGCCAGCGTCGCCAGCCAGTTGGTGACACCGCAGCCGGGCGGCGCCCTCAAGGTGCCGCAGCAGCCGATCGGGAAGCTCTGATGGCCCGCCGCAGCCGGGGTGGTCGTGACGGCGAGACATCGCCACTGCGTCTGATCGCGATCGCGGCGGTGCTGATCGGGCTGGTCCTGGTCTCACTCCGTCTGCTGCCCGGCTCGCCCTTCGAGTCCACCGCCGCCGCCCAGTGGGGCCGGGGTGAGTCACCGGCGGCCCGGGACGCCACCCGGACCGACCGCAGCGTACGACCGTCGCCGTCGCCCAGCCCTTCGCCGGAGCCCGAGCCGCTGCCCTTCGAGGCGAAGGAGATCGACCTGGACATCGACGGCTGGTACGCGTGGAGCGTGCTGGACCGCCGGTCGGGCGAGATCATCGGCTCGGACAACATGGCCGAGACCAGCACCACCGCCTCCCTGATCAAGTCCTGGATCGTCGCCGACTACCTGCGTCGTACCGCCGACGCCGGGCAGACCCCGAGTGACGCGAAGCTTGACGACCTGACCCGGATCATCCGGGACAGCGACAACACCCGGACCGAGCAGCTCTACACCCAGATCGGCCGGTCGGCCTCGATCAAGCGGCTGCTGTCGACCTGCAAGCTGACCGACAGCAAGGTGTCGAGCGATCTCGGCTGGAGCCGGACCGAACTCTCCCCCCGGGACACCGCCCGCCTCGGCGAGTGCATCGCCGACGGCACCGCCGCCGGCCCGAAGTGGACCAAGTGGCTGCTCAGCGAGATGCGCCAGGTACGCGGTGCCGGCGACTTCGGCATCCGCAAGGCGTTCCCGGCCGCCGAGGCGAAGAAGATCGCCATCAAGAACGGCTGGGTCGACCGCACCCGTGAGCAGGAGATCCACGTCAACTGTCTGGCGATCGGCGACACCTGGACGATGGGCGTGATGCTCCAGTACCCCATCAACAAGGGCTACGAGTACGGCATGGACAACTGCCAAAAAATCACCGAAGCCCTCCTAACCCAAACCCCCTAGCCCCCTCCCTCCCCTCTCCTCGACGCGCGCCGATCTTGCACTTTGGTCGCTGAAACACGGCTTATGCCGGAAAAGCGGCGAACCAAAAGTGCAAGATCGCGGAGACGGGCAGGGGTGGGGCGGGGGGTCAGCGGGTGAAGAAGGTGGGGCCGGTGGGTGGGAGGGGTGGGGTTTCGCCCAGGGCGGCGGTGAGGCGGGCGAACTCGCGGATGCCGGCGATCTGGCGGTCGCCCAGGGAGAAGTCCAGGGTCCGGAAGTACTCCGCGAGAGTGGTCGCGTCGAAGGGTTCCCACCGGGCCGCCGACTCGGCGACCTGATCCAGCTCGGCCAGGCACAGGTCACGTGAGCGCAGGAACCCCTCGTGCACCTCTTTGACCAGGCCGGGATGGGCCGCGGCGAAGTCGCGGCGGACCGCCCAGACGGCGAAGACCATCGGCAGCCCGGTCCATTCCCGCCACGCCTGACCCAGGTCGGTCACGGTCAGCCCCTGCCGGGGTGCCTCGTACATCGCGCGCAGGGCCACGTCGCCGATCAGCACCGCGGCGTCGGCCTCCAGCAGCATCTGGGTCAGATCCGGCGGACACCGGAAGTACTCCGGACGGACCCCGTACCGTTCGCGCAGCAGCAACTGGGCGAGCAGCACTCCGGTCCGCGAGGTGGAGCCCAGTGCCACCCGTGCGCCGTCGAGGTCGGCAAGCGGCCGGGTGCTGACCAGGTTCACCGACAGCACCGGCCCGTCGCTGCCGACGGCCAGGTCGGGCAGGAGCAGCAGCTCGTCGGCGTGCCGCAGGTACTCGACGAAGGTGATCGGCCCGATGTCCAGGTCACCGGCGACGAGTTGGGCGCTGAGCCGGTCCGGTGAGTCCTTGCGCAGGTCGACGTCGAGCAAGGCGCCGGAGCGCATCAGCCCCCAGTAGATGGGCAGGCAGTTGAGGAACTGGATGTGCCCGACGCGGGGGCGGGCAAGGCGCTCGACCATGCCCCGACCGTATCCCCGACGCCCGTGACCTGCTCAGCCGGACGCCGACGAAGTGGCCAACCCCGCACCCGACCCGGCACCCGACGGCTCGGCACCCGGCGACCCGACGCTCGGTGGTCCCGCAGGTGACGACTCCGCGTCCGGCGCTTCGGCTCCCGCCGGCCCGGTGCGTCCGAGGCCCGCCGGTGCCTGCGTCTGCCGGGCGCGGGAGCGCTCGGCCCGGACCGCTCGGCGGACAGGTACCACGAAGCCGAGCAGCACCAGTAGACCGGCCACGCCGCAGCCGACGATCAGTGGGCGGGGCTCGGTCGCCTCCAGCAGCAGGCCACCGAGCAGGTAACCGACCATCGCCGCACCCTGCACCGAGGCACCCACGGCGGCGAAGGCCCGCCCGCGCGCCGCCTCGGGTACCCGCCGCGCCACCACCAGGTTGTGGAAGACGTTGTCGCCGCCGTTGCAGAGGCCGCCGAGCAGCCAGAGCGGCACCAGCAGTGCAGCGGTGGGGACCGTCACCGAGACCAGCACCGCCACGCAGCAGCCGCCGAGCAGCAGCAGGCCGCCCTGGACCAGGGCGCCGTCGTCGGTGAGCCGACCGGCCACCCGCGCGAAGATCCAGGCACCGCAGAGCACCCCGAGCGTCCAGGCACCGGTCACCAGGCCGTAGACGGAGGCGGAAGCGCCGAGGGTCTCGCGTACGTAGAAGACCTCGATGACGTTTATCGCGCCGATGGCCGCGATCACACCGGCCAGGGTCGCCACCATCGCCACCAGCAACGGGTCCCGCCGCAACCGCCAGCTTCCAGCCGGCTCAGCGTCGCGGTCCACGATCGCCACGCCGCCGGTCACCGTCACCTGCCGCGGGCCACCCCGGCGGGTACGGACAAGCAGGCCGGCGACGACGAGCGCCAGGTAGCCGATCGCGGCGATCAGCAGCGGTACCCGGGTGCCGAAGCCGCCTACCAGGAACCCGGCCAGGGCCGGCCCGGTCAGGACGCCGAGCATGCCCGCGGTCTGGTTGAGGGCGGTGGCTCTGGGCAGGTCCGTGGCGCGCACCATGGCGGGCACCAGGGCGGCGAGCACCGGTTGGGCGACGGCCAGGCCGGCGGCGAGCAGCGCGACCAGACCCACCACCAGCAGCGGGTGCCCGGCGTACGCCAGCGCGACGCAGATCGCCGACTGGGCCAGCCCGGCGCCGATCAGCAGCACCCGGCTGTCCACCCGATCGGCGAGGCGCCCGGTCAGCGGGGCGAGCGCCACGAGCGGCAGGGTGGCCGCCAACAGCATGCCGGCGACGGCACGGCCGCCGGCGCCGGAGGTCTGCAGGCTCAGCGTCAGGGTGGTGGCCGTGAGGAACTGCCCGCAGGTGGCGAACCCCCGGGCGGAGGTGGCCAGGGCGACGTCGGCCCACCGCGATTCGCCAGATGTGAAGGACATACTTCGAAAGTAATGCTTCACATCTGTCTGGCGCAAGCATGTCAGGCCAGCGGCACCGCCCGGTACTGGACGGCCACTCGACGCGCGCCCGGCGGCGGGTCGGTCCGGGTGCGTTTGCGGTAGGGCTTGAGCAGGGCCATCACGGCCTCGTTCAACTCCGCCAACTCCTCGGCGGTGAGCAGCAGCAACGACTCGCTGAGGATCGCGCTGCGGTACCACTCCTCGGACTCGTCCGGAGCCCGGCGCAGCCAGTCCCGGCTACGCTCCAGTCCCCGAGCCAGAAAAACCTCGACCAGGGTCTGCTCAGCGTCGCGTACCGACGGGTCGGCGTCCCGGCCGGCGTCGATGGTCCATTGCTGGACCGCGGCGCGCCAGAGTCGCTCGCGGGCGTCCCCCCGGCTCGGCGCCTGCTCCACCAGGCCGAACTTGGCAAGTGCCCGCAGGTGATAGCTGGTCGCGCTCGGCGACAGGTCCACCACCTCGGCGCACTCGGTGGCGGTCACCGCGCCCTCGGTCGTGGCCAGGTGTTCCATGATCGCGAGCCGGGCCGGGTGGGCGAGCGCCCGCAGCGTCTGCGGGTCGCTGATCGTCACCCGGGGCGGCTCGGAGTGCGCCTGCGTCATACCCCCATGATCCCTGGCCGGAGGGAAAACCGGTTGTCGACGGCACGCCCTCCAGTAGGCTGTTCGTTCCGCCTGACGGCCGCGGTGAGTAGCACCGCAGCGGACGTCCCCGCGCCGACCCACGAGTCGGAAACGCGAGCGGCAGCCTTCTTCCCGTGTCGAGGAGTACGTGGATGAGCCTGCACGCCCAAGAAATCCCCCAGCCGTACGGACTTGACGACGAGCTGGCCGCCGAACGGGCGCACCTGACCCGGTCACGGGCGGCGCTGCACCGGATGCGGGAACGTGCCGAGGCGCTCTTCGCCACCGGCGACAAGGTGGCCGGCGACGCGTACACCGCCGAACAGCTCGGCCGACACCTGGCCCGGCGGGTCGCCGAACTCGCCGACGACCCGCGTACCCCACTCTTCTTCGGCCGGCTCGACTTCGGCGACGCGGAGGCCGACCATGCCGGCCGCCGCTACCACGTCGGTCGCCGGCACGTCACCGACGAGCAGGGCGAACCGTTGGTGCTGGACTGGCGGGCGCCGGTGTCCCGCGCGTTCTACCGGGCCAGCGCCCGCGAACCACAGGGCCTGGCGGTGCGCCGCCGGTTCGGCTTCGGCGACGGCAAGCTGACCAGCTTCGAGGACGAACACCTGGACCGGGGCGAGGAACTCGGCACGGCCAGCCGGATCCTCACCGCCGAGATCGAACGTCCCCGGGTCGGGCCGATGCGGGACATCGTCGCCACCATCCAGCCCGAGCAGGACGAACTCGTCCGGGCCGACCTCGCCGACTCGATCTGCGTGCAGGGTGCCCCGGGCACCGGCAAGACCGCCGTCGGGCTGCACCGCGCGGCGTACCTGCTCTACCTGCACCGGGAGCGGTTGCGGCGGTCGAAGGTGCTGGTCGTGGGTCCGAACCGGGCCTTCCTCGGCTACATCGCGGCGGTGCTGCCCGCGCTTGGTGAGGTCGAGGTGGAGCAGGCCACCGTGGAGGATCTGGTCGACCGCGTGACGGTGCGGGCGGTGGATCCGCCGGCCGTGGCCACGCTCAAACACGACGCGCGGATGGCCGAGGTGCTGCGCCGGGCCGTCGACGCGTACATCGGCGAGCCGGCGGAACCGGTGCTCGTCTCCGACGGCTCGTTCCGCTGGCGGATCGGGCTGGAGCCGCTGCACCGGCTGGTCCACGACACCCGCGCGGAGCGACTGCCGTACGCCGTCGGGCGGGACCGGGTCCGGGCCCGGGTGGTCGGACTGCTGCAACGGCAGGCCGAGGCCCGGCGGGCGGAGTCGCCGGGCGACGCGTGGCTGCGCCGGATGAGCCGGTCGAAGCCGGTCACCGGGTTCCTGGACGCCGTCTGGCCGGCGCTCACCCCGGAGGGCCTGCTGCACGCGCTGTACACCGACCCGGACCGGCTCGCCCAGGCCGCTGACGGCCTGCTCACGCCCGACGAGCAGCGCCTGCTCACCCACCCGGCACCCGGGACCGGGCGCGCCACCGGCACCGGGTTGGGGCGGACGGCGAAGGCGACCCGCTGGACGGCCGCGGACGCGGTGCTCATCGACGAGGCGGCCGGCCTGCTCGAACGGTCGGCGGGCTACGGACACGTGGTGGTCGACGAGGCCCAGGACCTGTCCCCGATGCAGTGCCGGGTCATCGCCCGGCGCAGCGAGCACGGCTCGCTCACCCTCCTCGGCGACCTGGCGCAGGCCACCGCGCCGTGGGCGGCCACCGACTGGCGGGAGAGCCTGCGTCACCTGGGCAAGCCGGACGCCACGGTGGTGCCGTTGACAATCGGGTTCCGGGTGCCCGCCGCCGTGCTCGCCTTCGCCAACCGGCTGCTTCCGGCGCTCGCCGTCAACGTGCCGCCGGCCGAGTCGCTGCGCGGTGACGGCACGCTTGAGGTGCGTACCGTGACCGATCCTGCCGGTGCGACGGTGGCCGAGGTGCGGGCGGCGCTCACCCACGAAGGGTCGATCGCCGTGATCGCCGCCGACGACGCCGTGGACGGGCTGCGGTCGGCGCTGGCCGAGGCGGGGGTGGAGACCGCGACCGCCGACGGGCCGGCGGCCGGGGCGCGCGTCACGGTGATGCCCGCGACCCTGGTCAAGGGCCTGGAGTACGACCACGTCATCGCGGTCGAGCCGGCCGCCATCGTGGCCGCCGAGCCACGCGGCCTGCACCGGCTGTACGTGGTGCTCACCCGGGCGGTCTCCCGGCTGTCCGTGCTGCACGCCGAGCCGCTGCCCGCACCGCTGGGCTGACGCGGCCGGGGTCGCCGGTTCAGTTGATGTTCCGCCCGTTTCCACCCCGGGCTGCGGCGGACCGGTGCCACCATGCCCAGGAGAGCGGTCGGCCGGTGGTCGCCGCAGGTCGAGAGGGGTGGCCGTGGTCAGCGTCGCGCCGGGTACGCCCTGTTGGGCCGACCTGGCGACGCCGGGACTCGACGCCGCCCGGCGGTTCTATCCGGAACTGTTCGGCTGGACCGGCCGGGTGGACCCCGAGCCGGAGGCGGGCGGGTACACGGTCTTCCTGCTGGATGGCCGGGCGGTGGCCGGGGCGGGCCCGCCGGCCGTACCGGACCAGGTGCCGATCTGGTCGACGTACGTCGCGACCGACGACGCGGATCTGGTCGCCGGCCGGGTGGAGCGGGCCGGTGGGCAGGTGGTGGTGCCGCCGTTCGAGGTCTTCGACCGGGGCCGGATGGCGGTCTTCACCGATCCCGCCGGAGCCGCGTTCAGCGTCTGGCAGCCGATGACCTTCGCCGGTGCCGAGGTGTTCGACGTGCCCGGCGCGATGAGCTGGACCGAACTGGTCACCCCCGATCCGGACGGGGCGCGGATCTTCTACGAGCTGGTCTTCGGTTGGCAGCCGGAGGAGGAGCCGATGGGCCAGGTCGCCTACACCGGATGGCGGCTCGGCGACCGCCTGGTGGCGGGGATGATGCCCCCACTGAGTGGCGAATTCCCGGCCGACTCGCCGGCCTACTGGACGCTGTACTTCTCCGTCGCCGACGCGGACGCCGCCGCCGCCCGCGCCGCCGAACTGGGCGGCACCATCCTGGTTCCCCCGCGCGATATCCCCGCCGGCCGCGTTACCGCCCTCCGCGACCCCCACGGCGCCCTCTTCTCCCTCATCGCCCTCACACCCTGACCCACCCCGACCCCACCCCACCCCCGACCCCGCCGATCATGCAGTTGTGGTTGTCGCTTTGTCATCTTTCGCGGCTTTTATCAGGTGCCACAACTGCATGATCGGCGCGGGTGGGGCGGGTGGGGCGGGTGGGGAGGACGAGGGGGCCGTGGGGGCCGGGGATGACGCGGACGTGGGCGCGGTAGTGGCGGGAGAGCAGGTCCTCGGTGAGGACCTCGTCGGGGGTGCCGGTGGCGACGATGCGGCCGTCGGCCAGCAGCACCATCCGGTCGGCGTACTCGCCGGCGATGGAGAGGTCGTGCATGGTGGCCAGCACCGTCAGGCCGTGCGTCCGGCGCAGCTGGTCGACAAGTTCGAGGACCTCCTGCTGGTGGCCGATGTCGAGGGCGCTTGTGGGCTCGTCGAGCAGCAGCAGGGTGGCGCCCTGGGCCAGCGCCCGGGCCAGGAAGACCCGCTGCCGCTCGCCGCCGGAGAGGGTGGCCAGCTCCCGGGCGTGGAAGTTGGCGAGGTCCAACCGGTCGAGCACCTCGTGCACCGCGGCGAGGTCGGCGGCGGACTCCCGACCGAGCGGCGCGATGTACGGGTTACGACCGAGCAGCACGTAGTCCAGCACCGCCATGCCGGGCGGTACGACAGGTGACTGGGCGACAGTGGCCACCACCCGGGCCCGTTCCCGGCGGCGCAGCTCACCGAGGGGCGTACCGAAGAGCCGCACGGCGTCCGGGGCGGGCAGCAGGCCGCCGACGGCGCGCAGCAGCGTCGACTTGCCGGCGCCGTTGGGACCGATCACCGTGACCCACTCACCGGTGGCGACGGTCAGGTCGACACCCGCGAGGATCGGCGCACCGTCCAGGCTGATCCGCAGGTCACGCAGGTCGACGGCGGGGGCGGGCAGGGCCCCCGGCGGCGGCACCGGCGACGAGGCGCTCATGTCAGCACCCGGCGGACCGAACGCAGCACCACCACGAAGAACGGGCCGCCGAGCAGCGCGGTGACCACCCCGATCGGGATCTCCTGTGGTGCGGCGGCGGTCCGCGCCACCACGTCGGTCAGGGCCAGGAAGGCACCCCCGAACAGCAGCGACAGCGGCAGGATCACCCGGTAACTCGCCCCGGCCAGCATCCGTACGGTGTGCGGCACGATGATGCCGACGAAGCCGATCAGGCCGGAGGCGGAAACGGCGGCGGCGGTGCCAAGCGAGGCGGCGGCGATCAGCAGGTACCGGGAGCGCTGCGGATGCAGGCCGAGGCTGGCCGCCTCGTCGTCACCGACCGAGAGCACGTCCAACTCCCGCCGGTGCAGCAGGATGATCAGGCTGGTCAACAGGAAGTACGGCAGGACCAGCCGGACGTCCTGCCAGCCGGCGGTGGCCAGCCGCCCGAGCAGCCAGGAGTACACCTGCTGGATGCTCTCCGCGTGCCGTTGCAGCAGGTACGTCTGCCCGGCGCTGAGGAACGCGGAGACGGCCACCCCGGCCAGGATCAGGGTCGCCGGGGAACGGCTGCGCCCGCCGGCCGAGCCGAGCAGGTAGGTCATCGCCACCGCACCGAGGGAGCCGACGAAGGCGGCGAGCGGAATGGTGACCGGCAGTCCGGTCAACGCTCCGCCCGCCCCCACTCCCAGGGTGAGCACCACGGTGACCGCCAGCCCGGCCCCGGCCGCGACGCCGAGCAGGTACGGGTCGGCCAGCGGGTTGCGGAACACCCCCTGGTAGGCGCCGCCGGCCAGGGCGAGCAGCCCGCCGACCAGCAGGCCCAGCACCACCCGGGGCAGCCGTAGCTCGGTGACGATGGCAATCTCCCGCTCGGTGAGTCCGCTGTCCAGGCGTACCCCGGGCAGCAGGTTGAGCAGTTCGATCGCGACGCTGCCGGGCGGCAGGCTGACCGGGCCGAGCGAAACCCCGGCCACAAGCGTGACGAGCACGGCGAACACGCCGGCCGCGAGCCAGCGTTTCCGCAGACCCGCCGGCCGGGGCGGGGTGACCGCCCCGGCCGGCGCGACGGACGGGCTCTTCCTCAGCGCGAGGCGCATGACGGCGAACCTGTCACCGTCCGGCGGCCAGCGTCACTGGGACACCTTGGCGGTGGCGTCCACGATGGTCCGCAGCAGGTCCACCACGCGCGGCCCCCAACGGGACGCGATGTCGTCGTCGAGTTCCACTACCTGGTCCTTCTGCACCGCGCTGACCGACGCCCAGCCGCTACGGGCCTTGACCGTCGCGGCGCTCTGCTGGCAGCACTTGACGTCGGAGAGGAAGACGAAGTCCGGGTTGGCGTTGACGATCACTTCCTGCGACAGCTGCGGGTAGCCGCCGCTCTTACCGTCGGCGTCGGCCGCGTCGGCGATGTTCTCCAGCCCGGCGAGGCTGTAGATCGAGCCGATGAAGGTCTTGCTGGTCGCGGTGTACAGCTCCGGACCCAGCTCGTGGAAGTAGGTGGGCGCCTTGGCCCGCTGCGGCACCTCGGCCACGATCTTCGCGATGTCGTCCTTCATCCGCTGCACCACGTCGGCCGCCTCGGTGGCGTTGCCGGTGAGCGTGCCCAGCTCGGTGAGCTGCCGGTACGAGTCGTCGAGGGTCTGCGCCGCCGGGGTCAGGTAGACCGGGATCTTGAGCGTGGTGAGCTGTTCGACGATCTTGTTGCGGTCATCGCTGAGCACCACCAGGTCGGGGTCCTTCGCGGCGACCGCCTCAGCGTTCGGCTGATAGCCGGAGAGATCCGTCTTCGGTGCGTCGGCGGGGAAGTTGGACTGGTCGTCGACCGCGGTGACCTGCGGACCGGCGCCGATGGCGAAGAGCATCTCGGTGGCCGTCGCGGACAGCGAGACGATCTTCTCGGGTCGCTGCTCCAACGTCAGCTTGCCGACGGTCACCGGGAAGGCGGCGGCGCTCGGGCTGCCGCCGGTGGCGGGGGTGTCGGTGGTCTTCTCGGCGCAGGCACCGAGCGCGAGCGCGGCCACCGCCAGGCTGGCGGCGAAAACCACGGGGGTACGTCTGAACATCGGTCCTCCTGTCGGTCGAGGAGTGTGCTGCTTCGCCGACAGGGAGCCGAGGCACCCGTCCGCGAGGCGCCCTTCCTCGAGAGCGCGGATCGCGACCGCGCCCCAGGCGACCTGGCTCGTCCCCGATTTCGGGGCATCACAGTTGCGGGACAGCGCCGGTGTCTCACCGGCTTCGCTGGAACGGGTCGGTAAGACCGTAGCGCACGTTGCGGCGGCGCCCCGCCGAGCAGGCCGTCGCGCTGCCGGAGACCCGGCCGGGAGTTGGCCGGTCTGCCCGTTTGGTCCCGGGAACGGGGCCCCGCGAGGGGTGCGGCGGGGCCCCGTACCGACCTCAGGAGGAGGTGATGGTGACGTTGTCCACAGCCGCTTCGACGAGGCTGGCGGTCGAGGCGTCGGCGGCCTCCACCAGGATCCGGACGGACTGGCCGGCGTACGGGGTGAGGTTGAGGTTCGACACCGTCCAGGCACCGTTGCGGTTGCTGGCCGCACCGGCCTGGGTGAGCAGCGCCGTGGTGCCGCCGTTGTGCACCACGCTGACCCGGAGGTAGTCCGCCGAGGACGAGTTCGAACCGTGCGCCAGGTACCACGCCAACGACAGCGTCAACGTGCCACTGGACGGCAGCGTGACAGCCGGCGAGCGGGCGCTTGTCACCCCGCCGTCGACGTCGTAGTCGCCCGCACCACTACCGGCGAGCCGACCGGTCACCAGGTCGTTGCTGCCCGCGTACGGGGTGAGCTGCTTGGCTCCGCTGGAGTTGGTGGCCTGCGCGGCACCCCGTTCCCATTGACCCGAGGTCGCGGTGTCGGTGCCGTTGGGGTTGATCGTCCAGCCGGTCGCGGTCTCGAAGGTGTCCGACCAGACAGTGGTCCCGCCGCCACCGCTACCGCAGTACTGCGCCTGCTTGCCGATGGCCCGGTACGGGCAGTCGGCGTACTCGGAGAGGATCAGCACCGCCTCGCGGTTGCGCGAGGTCTGCTGCGGGATGACCTCGTCGGGCGGGTAGAAGCCGCCGCCGGAAGCCGAGCCCGGATACAGCTCGAAGGTGTACGCCCAGATGCCGTGGGTCGCCCACATCCAGTCGATGCTGCTGCCGTCGGTGATGTACAGGTCACTGGACTGCTGCGGGGTGAAACCGTTCGTCGCCGCCATCTGCTGGCCGATGGTGGCGAAGGTGTTGTACTGGTCGGCGCTCATTCCCGGGGCGGTGTTGTTGTACGTGTAGCCGTACGGCCAGAGCACCAGCTCGGAGTAGGTGTGGAAGTCGATGTTGGCCTTGATCTGCTGCACCCCGCCGACGACCCGGCTGTTGACGAAGTTGCGCAGCGCCTGCGTCTCGGGCGCGGAGAACGCCGACGGACCCCGGTAGGTGTCCGAGGAGGTGGAGCCCGACGAGCCGCCGCAGCACCCGAAGTTGTAGCTCCAGTTGCGGTTCAGGTCGGTGCCGACGTACGACGATCCGCTGTTGGGTTGGCGGTTCTTGCGCCACGACCGGTACGAGCCGGTGGCGATGTCGTACTCGCTGCCGTCCGGGTTGACCGACGGCACGACCCAGATCTCCCGGTTGTTGACCAGGCTGGTGATCCGCGAGTCGGAGCCGTAGTTGTCGGTGAAGAGGTTGAGCAGGTAGAGCGCCATCTCGACGGTCAGGTGCTCGCGGGCGTGCTGCTGGGCGTTGAACAGGATCTCCGGCTCGTTCTCGTCGGTGGCGACGTTGTCGGAGATCTTCACCGCGACCAGGTCGCGGCCCTCGTAGGAACTGCCGATGCTGACCTTCCGCGCGATCGTCGGGTGGTCGGCCACCACCTTGTTGACCGCCGCGATCATCTCCGGATAGTCGTGGTAGTTGGCGTCGGCCGACGGGAAGCCGAGAATCCCGACGTCGCCGTCCGCCTGTCCCCGGTCGGTCGGCAGCGCGGCGATCGCTTCCAGCCGGAACCCGAGCCGGGTGATGGCGGCGGCCTCGGCCCGGGTGGCCGAGACGTGCAGCACCCCGTGCTCGGAGTAGTCGATGGCGGCGCCCGTACGGGCGACCGCGTTGCGGTCGGCGAGAGTCTTCGGGCCGAGCACCCGGTAGGGCACGGCGGCCGGTTGTTCGTCCCGGTTGGGTGCCGGCTCGGCGGAGACCGGCGGTGCGGCGATGGTGAGCAGGCCGAGCCCGGCGGCGACGATGAGCGCCAGAGCACGGCGGACAGGGATGGAACGGAAGGCCATGGACAACCTCCTGCAGGCGCGGGGATCCCCCGCTCGGTAGCGGACAGCCCACCACCGGTCACATGGTCATATCAACATTGATCGTTGTTTGGTCCATCCCAGCCGGATCCTCATGCCGGCGACATGTTTCCGCAGACCGGCCCGCCACGAAGCCTGGTGCCAGCCTGCCGGGCGTTCAGCCCTTCTCGTCGGCGGGCCGGTCACCCGCCGGGCCGTCGGCCTGGTCGTCACCGGCCAGCGCGGACCGCAGGCGCTCCTTCTCCACACGGCGGCGCTCGGCGGCGGCGGCCATCTCCTCGGCCATCTCGTCGCGCCACCCCTTGAGCAGGAAGAACGAGACAGCCGCGGAGAACAGCAACGCCAGGATCAACTTGAGGAAGATGTCCATGTCGACAGGCCAGAGGGCCGCCACCACGACCACGAACAGACCGATCCGGCCGAGCGTGTACTTGACCGCCGCACTCACGTTCGTTCGCTCCGCTCGCTCACGTCACCACACTCCGTTTCAGCTGGTCCGGTTGGCCAGCCAGCGCACGCCGGGAAACCAGATCATCGCGTACACCACTGTGAACGTGGTCGCGGCCAGCACGCCGGACAGCAGCGGCGGCAGCGCCGTCGCCACGCCGGCCACCAGCAGCCCGGAAACCACAGCCATCGCGACGGCCACCAGCGCGGCCACCACCCGGGGTGCACCGAAACCCCAGGCCCGGAAGTCCTCCCAGAACAGCCAGGCGGGCAGGATCATCGCGAGCCAGCCGTTGGCCTGACCGAACTCACCGGCACCGAACCAGGCGAAGGCCACGTCGAAGAGCACGAGCACCAACAGCCCGATGACCACGCCGGCCAGGCCGACCCCCATCAGGTCCCCCAGGGTCCGGATCCGTCCTTCGGCATCCCGGCGGGGAAACGCGCTCTGCTGCTCGGTCATCGTCGTGCCAGGGTACGCGTCGGTCAGGCCCAGACCTGCTGCGGCTCGGCCCGACGCTCGGCCAGCGTGGGGGCGGCGTCGTACTCGCGGACCACCTCGTAGCGGGTGTTGCGCTCGACCGGGCGGAACCCGGCGTCCCAGATCAGGTGCAGCAGGTCGTCGCGGTGCATGGTGTTCGGCGTGCCGTACGAGTCGGCGTCATGAGTGATCTTGTATTCCACGACCGAGCCGTCCAGGTCGTCCACTCCGAAGTTGAGCGAGAGCTGGGCCACCGACAGGCCGTGCATCACCCAGAAGCACTTGACGTGCGGAACGTTGTCGAACAGCAGGCGGGAGACCGCGAAGGTCTTCAGCGACTCGGCCGGCGAGGCCATCGTGGTGCGGGCCTGGATCCGGTTACGGATCTTGCCGTCCGCCGAGTCCACGAAATCGTGCTGGTAGCGCAGCGGGATGAAGACCAGGAAGCCGCCGGTCTCGTCCTGCAACTCGCGCAGCCGCAGTACGTGGTCGACCCGGTGCCGGGGCTCCTCGATGTGGCCGTAGAGCATTGTCGACGGCGTCTTCATGCCCTTGCTGTGCGCCAGCCGGTGGATCCGTGACCAGTCCTCCCAGTGGCAGGCGTGGTCGACGATGTGTTGACGGACCTCCCAGTCGAAGATCTCCGCGCCGCCACCGGTCAGCGACTCCAGACCGGCGTCCATCAGCTCGTCGAGGATCTCGTCGGCGCCGAGCCCGCTGATCTTCTCGAACCACTGCACCTCGGTCGCGGTGAACGCCTTGAGCTTGACCTTCGGCAGCGCGGCCTTCAGCTCGCGCAGCACCTTGGGGTAGTAGCGCCAGGGCAGCGTGGGATGCAGGCCGTTGACGATGTGCAGCTCGGTGAGCTGCTCGTCCTCCATCTCCTTGGCCTTGCGGACCGCCTCGTCGATGCGCATCGTGTACGCGTCCTTCTCGCCCGGCTTGCGCTGGAAGGAGCAGTACGCGCAGCTCGCGCTGCACACGTTCGTGAGGTTCAGGTGCCGGTTGACGTTGAACATCACCCGGTCACCGTTCATCTCGGTGCGCCTGTGGTGGGCCAGCCGCCCCAACCAGGTCAGGTCGTCGCTGGAGTAGAGGGCGATCCCGTCCTCACGAGTCAGCCGCTCCCCCGCGTACACCTTCGCTTCGAGTTCGCGCTTGAGTCCGGCGTCCATCGAAAGCCCCGTCCCCTTCCACCTGCGGTCGCGACCGGAACGCGGTCGCCACCCGAGCCTACGTCGGTCGCGCCGGCAACTCACACCGTGGTCGTCGGCAGCAGACTCTCAGCCTCCCGTTATCCGGCCAGACATCGACATCAGTGCACCGGGTGAGGTAAGACAGGGTGGGGCACGACACACACTGGTAGCGTCCCGAACCGCCGCGCCGACCGAGCGTGGCAGAGCAACGCCGGACGGGGAGCGGAATGATCGACAGCGCGGACGGACGGCAGCGGCGACGGGGTCCGGCGGTCTCGCCGGTACTACGGCCGGCGCTCTGGTCCGCCCTGCTCGCCGCGGTCGCCAGCACGGTCCTCGCCGCACCGGCGTACGCCGAGCCGGGCATCCCCGTCACGGTGCCCGACACCGGCTCCCGTCCGGTCGTCACCGGCCCGCTCCAGCTGCCCGGCGCGCCCGCCGGCACGACCCCGGGCCTGGTGCCACCGGCGCTCGGCACCCCGGGTGCCAGCGCACTGGAAACCCAGATCAACGCCGCCGAGGCCCGCGTCGCCGAGCTGGGCACCCGACTGCTGGAGCTCGAACAGCAGCGCAACGAGGTGCAGACGCAGTTCCTCGCCGCCGAGCGTGACCTGGAGTTCGCCCGGGGCGCGGTCCAGCAGGCACAGCAGCGCGCGGACCAGGTGGCCGCCGAGGCGATCAAGGCTGCCGCCGCGCTGCCGCCCGGCGGCTTCGCCACCGATCTGCGTGACCTGGAGCTGCTCCGCCGGGCGAACCGGGGGGAGAAAGTCGACCACGCCACCGGTCCGGCGGCCGGTGAGCTGGCCCGCACCCGGGCCGACGAGCAGGTGGCGACCCAGGCGTACACGGCCGCACAGTCCCGGCTCCAGGGCGTCGAGCAGCAGTACACCGCCACCCAGCAGGCGCTGCGTGACGCCGAGGCGAAGCTGATCAAGCTGCGCGACGAGAACTCCGCGCAACTTGTCGAGCTGGCCCGCCAGCAGGAGGCCGCCGAGCAGCAGCTCGGCGCCGATTACGTCGACCAGTCGGCCGGCGGGATGGTCGCCCATCCCACCGCACTGGCCGCCGTCGCGTACGCCCGCAAGCAGCTCGGCGACCCGTACGTCTGGGGGGCCACCGGGCCGAACTCGTTCGACTGCTCCGGCCTGGTCTGGTCGGCGTACCGGTCGGCCGGCTACTACCAGCTGCCCCGGGTCTCCCGCGACCAGTACTACGCGACCAGGTCGCGCACCGTGCAGCGGGACGCCTTACTCCCCGGCGACCTGGTCTTCTTCGCCTCCGGGAGCAGCTGGCGGACCATCCACCACATGGGGATGTACATCGGCGGCGGCAAGATGATCCACGCGCCGACCACAGGTGACGTGGTGAAGATCTCCACGGTCCGCTGGTCCCGGCTCTACGCCGCGACCCGGGTGGTGGGGGCGGTTCCGGCACCGACGACCTCGCCCACCCCGTCGCAGCCGCCGACCCCGAAGCCGAAGCCGACCCCCAAGCCGACGCCGAAGCCGACGCCCTCCAAGACGCCGAAGCCGACCACGTCACCGACTCCCTCGCCCACCCCGTCGGGCAGCCAGTCGCCGACGCCGAGCCCGTCGGGGTCCACCACCCCGTCGGCGACCCCGTCGGATCCCACCACCCCGTCGGCGACCCCCTCGTCAACCGCCTCGCCGACGCTCGGCGCCAGCAGCTTCGCGCCGACCACCTCGGCCGGCACTGCCGATCCGACCTCGGCGGCCAGCAGCGCGGCGCCGGAGGACAGCGCCTCGGCCAGCCCGTCGGCCGCCGGCGGACGCTGACCAGCACCGGCGCTGACACCGGGCCCGGTTGCGCCCGCCTACCGTCGATCGCCGACAGTGACGGAGCCGGGCGGGGAGTCCGAACGGCACCGTCATGTCTCGCCGACATTTCAGGTCTGGGAGACATGACGTTCGGGGGAGAGATGCCCGCCGTGCAGGCGTGGAAGTCACGACACCGATCAGCATCGGCAGTTGTGGATGTCCGGCCTGCGCGCGGCCGATGACACCCGGGACGCGGGTACGCGCTCCGGGTGTGCCACACGGGTGGAATGTGGCACGGTGTCTCTCAGGCACTCCCGGTCCCGCGGTACGGGTCCGGTTGCGAGCGTGGCGCGGAGGCGACGATGACGGAGCACGAGGTTCCGGCGGGGCCGGTGGACCCGACCCCTGCGGCCACCGCCGAGCCGGAACCGCCCGCCGGCACCGCCTCCGACCAGGCAGCCGATGAGGTTGCCCCAGAGTCTGCCGTCACCTCGTCGCCCGCCGACCGTCGGCAAGCCGGCACCGCCGATCGCCGGCAAGCCGGCACCGCCGACCATCCGACAGCAGGCGCTGACCGGTCGACGGCAGGCACGGTTGACCGGTCGGCGGGACCGGCCCGAGGCCGGGCAGGTGTCGCCCGGGTGACGACGCCCGGTGGGGTGGTTCATGGCCAGCCACCGGCGACCGCCGGAGCGCCCGGATCCGCAGCGGGCACCACGTACCGCGCCACAGCCACCGCGGGGCCGGTGAGCACCGGCGGAGCTGTGGCCGCCCCCGCCGGGGCGACCGCGGTGACCGGCCCGGCCGGCGTTCCCGGCCAGCGGGAGGCTGGACAGTCGAACCGGGACCCGGGAACACCGAAACCGGTTCGGGCCAGTGTCCGGGTTCCTGGACTCAGCCAGGTGAGCGTGGACGAGGCGCAGTCCGCCGGGAGCGGTGGCAAGGCATCAGGTGTCTACCGGTCCGCTCCGGTCGAACCGGAGCCGGTCAAGCCGCCGGAGCCCGCCCGGCCACCGGAGCCGGCCGAACCGCCGCCGCCACCCGCTCCTGAGCCGAAGCCCGGACCCCGACCCCCGGTACCCGGACCGGTCCCACCTGGGCCGACCCCGCAGCCGTCGCCAACCCCGGAACCACCCTCGCCGACCCCGGTGCCGCCAGCCCCGGAACCGCCCGCGCCGACCCCGGTGCCGCCGACGCCCGGGCCGTACCCACCGGAACCGGTCCCCGCTCCGCCGCCCGGGCCGTACCCGCCGGAACCGGTCCCCGCTCCGCCACCCGGCCCCCGGCCCGCGCCACCGGTTCCGGGCCCACCGACGCCGCCTCCCGGCCCGCCCGTGCCGGCACCACCACCGCCGCCAGGTCCGATGCCGGCACCGCCGTTTCCGCCGCCGCCGGCGACCGCCGGCACCACCGGGGTCGCACCGTCCTCCGCCGCCACGCCGCTGACCGTTCCGCCCGCCGCCGCGCCCCGGACCGTCCCGCCCGCCGCGTCGGGCGGAGCCGACGCGGCTCCTGTCGTGCCGGCACCGGCGCTGCCTGTCTGGCCGCCACCGACAAACCCCGGCGGCCGCCGGGACGAGCCCGCACCCAGCTCAGCGGGGGTCGCGCCGCGGCCGTCGTCCCGCCCGGGGCTGCGTCCGGGCTCAGCCGCGTCGCTCGCGGCGGTCACCGCTGCGGGGAGTGGTCCGGGTACGACCCGACCTCCGACCAGCACGTCCGAACCCGCCGCCCGGGTCGGCACGTCCACGCCCGAATCGACGCCGGCTGTCCGGTCGCCGGGAGAGGCCGAGCGGACGCACCGTCCGGTTGAGGCAGGGCAGACGCGCCCTCCGGTCAGGGCAGGACAGACGGACCGTCCGGCCGAGGCAGGGCAGACGCACCGTCCTGGCGGTTCCGACCTGAGCGCGTACTACGCCGGGCTGGAAAGTTCGGCGACGGTGGCCTTCCCGACGGGAGAACAGGAGACCTCCGGCTCGTTGACCGGGCACATCCTGGCTCAGGGCTGGGCGGACACGGCGGCTGAGAGGTCGAGCAGCACGCTCCGCGTCGTGATCCTGATGGCTGTCGCGCTGGGGGTGCTGGTGGCGATCAGCGTACTGGTGGTGCTGTTCGCGAACGACGCGTTGGCGGGCAGTGGCCTGTCCGGGTGACCGACCGCTCCCGGATCGTTGGTGAGTCCGCCCACTACCCGACTCCGGCGCGGGTGGGTACGCGCCGACCGCCGTACACTGGTGGGTGATCACTGACCTGGCGCGTGACCACGCGCCCATGGGCGATCTTGCGGAAGATCCGGCGGCCACGGCCGCAGCGGGACATCGCGAAGATGCGCCCCGCTCGAAAGGCATTTCTTGACCACCTCCGCTGACCTCGGCATGCCCCCGTTCTCCCCCGACCTTCCCGCCGCGCCGCAGCCGGCTGGCACGACAACTCCCACCCCGGTCACCTTCGACTCGCTCGGGCTTCCCCGGCCGCTGGTCCGGGCGCTGGACCGGCAGGGCATCACCACCCCGTTCGAGATCCAACAGGCCACCGTGCCGGACGCACTCGCCGGACGCGACGTGCTCGGCCGTGGGCAGACCGGCTCCGGCAAGACCCTCGCGTTCGGGCTGCCGCTGCTGGCCCGGGTCGCCGCTGGCGAGCGGGCCCGGCCCCGGCACCCACGGGCGCTGGTCCTGGTGCCCACCCGGGAACTGGCCATGCAGGTGAACGACGCGCTGCTGCCGCTGGGCAAGGCCGTCGGCGTGTTCCTCAAGACCGCCGTCGGCGGAGTCCCGTACGACCGGCAGATCGATGCGCTGCGGCGCGGTGTCGAGGTGGTGGTGGCCACCCCGGGCCGGCTCGCCGACCTGATCGACAGGGGTGTCTGCCAGCTCGACGACGTCGAGATCACCGTGCTCGACGAGGCCGACCAGATGGCCGACATGGGTTTCCTGCCCGAGGTCACCGAGCTGCTGGCGAAGACGCCGGCGAACGCGCAGCGACTGCTCTTCTCGGCCACTCTGGACGGTGACGTCGACGCGCTGGTGCGGCGCTTCATGACCGACCCGGTCACCCACTCGACAGCGCCGGCGACCGCAGCCGTGTCCACGATGGACCACCACCTGCTGCTCATCCCGCCGCAGGAGAAGTTCCCGGTGACCGCGTCGATCGCCGCTCGGGCGGGCCGGACCATCGTGTTCGCCCGTACCCAGTTGGGCGTGGACCGGCTGGTCACGCAGCTCGCCGCCGTCGGCGTACGCGCCGGAGGGCTGCACGGGGGCAAGACCCAGCGGATGCGCACCCGCACGCTCGCCGAGTTCCGCGAGGGACGGACAAACGTCCTGGTCGCCACGGACGTCGCGGCGCGGGGCATCCACGTCGACGGGGTCTCGCTGGTGCTGCACGTCGACCCGCCGAAGGACCCGAAGGACTACCTGCACCGCGCCGGGCGTACCGCCCGGGCCGGTGAGTCCGGCGCGGTGGCCACCCTGGTGCTGCCGAAGCAGCGCCGCACCACCCTGGCGATGCTGGAGAAGGCAGGCGTGGAGCCGGCCCAGTCCCGGGTGCGCCTCGGTGACCCCGTGCTGGCTGAGCTGACCGGCGCGCGGGAGCCGAGCGGCGTACCGGTTCGTGAAGAGCCGGAAGAGCCCCGTCGCAGCAGCCGGCCGGGCGGCCCCCGCCGCTTCGGCGACCGGCCCACCGGCGAGCGCCGCTACGCCGACCACGGTCACCGGGGTGAGCGCCGTTTCACGGAGCAGGCACCCGGCGACCGCCGTTACCACGACCACCCGCGCGGCGAGCGCCGCTTCGGCAGTGATCGGGGCGGTCGGTCGGAGGGCTGGAGTTCGCACGACCGGCCACGCGACGATCGACGTGGCACGGGCGGCCGACCGCGGGCCCGCACTTACTGACCACAGGGCGCCGCTCGCGGTGCTGGTCTTCGGCGCATACGCTGCCCGGCTCTGCCGGGTGGCGTAACGTCCGGCTCATGTCGACCACGCCGAAGTCGCTGCTGTGGACCCGTACGGACACCGCAGGTGCCGAGCACGCCGTGGTCGACGACGGTCACGGTCTGACGGCGCAGGGCACCCAGCTGGCCGTCGACCCGGTTCCCTACACGTGTCGCTACCAGGTGACCACCGACACCGACTGGTCGAGTGTCCGCCTGGAGGTGGAGGTCGAGGGAGCCGGGTGGCGGCGCAGCGTACGGCTCGAACGGGCGACGCAGCGGTGGCGGGTGACCGCCGCCGAGCAGGGTGACCTCGACGCGGTCCTGACCGCCGGTGGGCACGCCCCGGCCGGGCTGCCCGGCCTGGAGGACCAGGATCGGCTGGCCGACGCCCTGGACGTGGATCTGGGCGGCTCGCCGCTGTTCAACACCCTGCCGCTGCGCCGGCTCGGCCTTACCACCGCACCGCCCGACACCGTGCACCGGATCAGCGTGGCCTGGGTGCTGCTGCCCAGCCTGACGGTGCTGCCCACCGAGCAGGTGTACACCGGGCTGGGCCCGAACCGCTTCCGGTACGCCAGCGGTGGCTTCAGCGTCGAGGTCGAGGTGGACGCCGACGGCTACGTGCTGCGTTACCCAGGGCTGGCCGAGCGCGCGCCGACACGCTGACCGACATCCGCTGACGAGCCGGCCGGTCGCTCAGCCCGGCCAGGGAGCTGTCGGTCAGGGCCGGCGGTCAGGTTGGCCAGGAGCCGTCGGTCAGGAAACGGTCGACGGTGGCCAGGTGCGGCGCCAGGTCGAGGCCCTGCCCGGCCACCCACTCGTCGGCGTAGTAGGTGTCGGCGTACCGGTCACCAGCGTCGCAGATCAGGGTGACCACCGAGCCCGTCCGGCCGGCGGCGAGCAGTTCCGCGATCAGGCCGAAGGCACCCCACAGGTTGGTGCCGGTCGACCCGCCCACCCGTCGACCCAGCACGGCCGAGGCGGCCCGCATGGCCGCCAGGGACGCCGCGTCGGGCACCTGCACCATCCGGTCCACCACCGAGGGCAGGAACGACGCCTCGACGGTCGGGCGGCCGATCCCCTCGATCCGGGAGCCGCGTCCGGTGCGTACCGACCAGTCGGCCGCCTGCCAGGCGGGGTAGAACGCGGAGTTCTCCGGATCGACCACGCAGAGTTTGGTGGGCAGCCGCCGGTAGCGGGCGTACCGACCAATGGTGGCGCTGGTGCCGCCGGTGCCCGCGCCGACCACGATCCAGGCCGGTATCGGATGCCGTTCCAGGGCGAGCTGTGCGTAGATCGACTCGGCGATGTTGTTGTTGCCGCGCCAGTCGGTGGCCCGCTCGGCGTAGGTGAACTGGTCCATGTAGTGCCCGCCGGAGTCCTCGGCGAGCCAGCGTGCCTCGATGACCACCTTCGCCGGGTCCTGGACGAGATGACACCGGCCGCCCTGGAACTCGATCTGCGCGATCTTCTCGGGCGAGGTGGAGGCGGGCATCACCGCGACGAAGGGCAACCCCAGCATCCGGGCGAAGTACGCCTCGGAGACCGCCGTGGAGCCGGACGACGCCTCGATGATCGTGGTGTCGGGCCCGATCCAGCCGTTGCAGAGCCCGTACAGGAACAACGAGCGGGCCAGCCGGTGCTTCAGCGACCCGGTCGGGTGGACCGACTCGTCCTTGAGATAGAGGTCGATCCCCCATTGCCGGGGCAGCGGGAACGGCAGCAGGTGGGTGTCGGCGGACCGGTTGGCGTCCGCCTCCACGGCCGCGATCGCCTCGGTCACCCACCGCCGGCTGGCCTCGTCGCACCGGTCGAGATGAGTCACGCCGGAAACCTAGCAAGCCGACAGGCGGCGCCGGGGCTCAGGCCGCTGGCGGAGCGACCGACTGCGGGCGGTTCTCCCACTTGGTCGACAGGGCGATGCCGGTACGGGTGGAGGCGACCCCGGGCGTCCGGTTCAGCCGTACGATCAGCTGCTCCAGCTCGGCGATGGTGCCCACCCGGGCCTTGAGCAGGAAGGACTCGACGCCGGCCATGAAGTAGCAGGATTCGATCTCGGGCATGACCCGGAACGCCTCCAGCACGTCGTCGGTGTCCGCTCCGGAGTCCTCCACGATGCCGATAAGGGCTGTCACACCCAACCCGATGGTTTCCGGCTCGACCTCGGCGCGGTACGCCCGAATGACGCCCCCGGACTCCAACTTGCCGACCCTTTCGTGCACTGCCGGAGCGGAAAGGCCGACCTGGCGGGCCAGCTCGGCGTACGACAGGCGGGCGTTGCCGCGGAGCAGGTCCACGAGGTTGAGGTCGATGGCGTCCACGGACTGTAGACCCTAGTCGGCGTGGCGTAACACCCGGACTCCGGTATCCGTTTGACCTGGCAGCGGGTGACAGTTCGCATACCCGGGGTTCGGAGGGCGCGACGCCGGTACCATTTACTAACTTCCCACTCAGTGCGTTTTTCGCGTTTGGCGGACAGGCCAGGTCGCTGGTGCTGTAATTGCCATACGTCCCTCATGACGGCTCTGGGCTCGCACCGGCCGGGGGCAGTGTGTTCAGCCGGGGGCTTCGTCGATGCGAGGAGGGGGCTGTGGACACTGGAGATCGCCTGCTGACACCGGGTGAAGTCGCCGCGCTGTTTCGGGTGGACCCGAAGACCGTGACGCGCTGGGCGGCGGCGGGCCGGATCGGCAGCATCCGGACTCCAGGAGGGCATCGCCGGTTTCGGGAATCCGAGGTGCGGGCCCTGCTTGAAGGGGAGGGCATGTTGGAAGAGGCGGACGAGATGGGTAGGCCGCGCAACGCGGGCCCGGCCGCTTCGACCGGCTCTGCCGGCCCGGCAAACGCCGGCATGTACTGAAGTGCGGGTCGGGACGCGGGCCGGCCGTCAGGTCCGGTCCGCGTTCAACTTTCCGGCCCACCGCTTGAACAGGGTGTGCGGCACGTCGAGGGCGTCGAGCACCTTGCCCGCCACGAAGTCCACAAGTTGGGCGGCGGAGGCGGCGGCGCCAGCACCGTAGAAGCCGGGACTGGCCGGCAGCACCACCGCGCCGGCGTCATGCAGCGCGATCAGGTGTTCCAGGTGGCTGCGGGTCACCGGCGTCTCGCGGGGCACCATGACCACCCGCCGACGCTCCTTGAGGTTCACCTCGGCGGCCCGCTGCAACAGGTCCTTGGACAGGCCGATGGCGATACCGGCGCAGGCCGCCGTGCTGGCCGGCACCACCACCATGCCGCGTACCGGATAGGAACCGCTGCTCGGTCCGGCAGCGAGGTCACCCGCGGGCCAGTGCCGCAGGTCCGCCTCGGTGACGTCCCGCCCGAGCCAGCTGGCCAGGTCCTCGGCCCAGTGAGCGTCCCGGAACGGCCGTCCGGTCTCGTCGAGGACGGTCAGCCGGGCGGCTCGGGAGACGATCAGGTCCACCGGTTCCCCGGCGTCGAGCAACCCGCGTACGACTGCTGCCGCGTACGGCGTGCCGGAAGCCCCGGACACCCCGACCACCCATGGTTCGCGCATCCCCTCAGCCTGCCTGGTCACCGTCGGCCCCGGTCGGGCACCCCGGAAAGCGTGTCCGAGGTGCCCATGATCGCCGCAGGCTGAGCCGTTACGCCACCGATGCCCGGCGGGTCTGCGGGGGCCACCGGGAGCTGGCATGCTGCCCGGTGACGGACGCGTGGGGCGGGCAGAGGGGACGTGAGATGAGCGACGAGATCATCTCGTCGTCGACCGGCCGTGCCCACCACATCCTGCCGTCCCTGCGTGCCGCCTGTCCCATCCCACCGCAGCTCTCCCCGCATGCCGACGGGGTGCAGGAATGGCTGGTGTCCGAGCTGCCGTTGGACGCGCCGACGCGCGAGCGGCTGGGGCGGGCCGGTTTCGCCCGCTACGCGGGTCGGCTCTATCCCGATGCCACCGAGGCCGACCTGCGCATCCTGACCGCGCTGTTCACCTGGTTCTTCCTGGTCGACGACGCCTGCGACGGGCCGGACCGGAGTGGCCTGGACGAGATCCGGGCGCTGCGCGACGGTGCGGTCGCGCTGCTGCGCGGCGGTGGTCGGCCGCGGCACCCGGGGCTGGCCGGTCCGCTACGCCGGTTGCTGGTCAGCGCCTGGCGGGAGCCGCACCGGCGGATGCCGGCCCGCTGGCGGCTGCGCTTCGCCGACGCGGTCGCCCATCACCTCGACGGCACCTGGCAGGAGGCGGTCAACAAGGCGACCGGGCACGCGCCCGGCGTCGAGGAGTATGTCCAGTTACGCCGGGCGACCTCGGCGGCGTACGTGTCGTATCCGCTTGTGGAGTTCGTCAGCGGCCGGCCGTTGCCCGACCCGGTCTACCACCACCCACGGCTGAGCGAGCTGCGCGCCATCGGTAACGACCTGCTCTCCTGGTACAACGACATCGCCTCGCTGGACCGGGACGCGGCCGTCTCCGGTGGGCACAACCTGGTGCTGGCGCTGGCCGCCGAACATCACGTGCCGGTGCCCACCGCCGTCGATCTGGCGGTCGAGCGCTGGCACGAGTCGATGCGCCGTTTCGTCAGCCTGCGGGCCCGCGTGCCGTCGTTCGGTCCGGCGCTGGATCCTGCCGTCACCGCCCACCTCGACGGGGTGGCCCGGGCAGTTCGCGGCACCATCGACTGGACCCTGGAGAGCGCCCGCTACGCCGTGTCGACCAGCGGCTGACCCGGTCCGCAGGCCGACGCGGACGACTCAGGCGCGCAGGCCGAGCCGGACCACCAGGTCGAGCAGGGCGAAGGCGAACAACGCGATGCCGACGAAACCGTTGGCGGTGAAGAACGCCCGGTTGACCCGGCTCAGGTCGGTGGGCGTGACCACCAGGTGCTGGTAGCCGAAGGCGACGGCGGTGAGCGCCAGCCCGATCCACCAGAGCCAGCCGAAGCCGATCAGCACGCCGAACCAGCCGAACAGCGCGAAGGTGACCACGTGCGCCACGGTGGAGGCGTGCAGCGCGAAGCGCAGCCCGTACCGGGCCGGCGCGCTGTGCACGCCGATCTCCCGGTCCACCTCGGCGTCCTGGCAGGCGTAGATCAGGTCGAAGCCGCCGATCCACAGCCCGACGGCAGCGCCGAGCAACCAGGCCGGCCCGGAGCCGGCGAAGGTGCCGGTGACCGCGAGCCAGGCGCCGACCGGGCCGACCATCTGCGCGACGGCCAGGATGGCGTGCGGCCAGTTGGTGAACCGCTTGCCGTACGGGTAGACCACCAACGGCACCACGGCCAGCGGTGCGAGCACCAGGCAGAGCGGGTTGAGCAGGGCGGCGGCGGCCAGGAAGACCACAAGCGCGACGCCCGCGCCGGTCCAGGCCGTCCGCAGGCTCACTGCCCCGGTCACCAGCTCCCGGTTGGCGGTACGCGGGTTCCGCGCGTCGATCCGGCGGTCCAGGATCCGGTTCGCCGCCATCGCGAACGTCCGCGCCCCCACCATCGCCACAGTGATCAAGAGCAGGTCGAGCCACCGAACCCGCCCCCCGTTGACCGCCATCGCGACCAACGCCGACAGATACGCGAACGGCAACGCGAACACCGAGTGCTCGATCGCCACGAGCCTGAGGAACGCCTTCACCCGCCCCCGCGATCTTGCACTTTCCGTCGGGGCGGAACTGGGCGAAGCGGACGAATCAGCGACCGAAAGTGCAAGATCGCGGGCGGAGTCGTCGGTCGCCATCAGATGCCGTATTCCTTCCAGCGCTTGTCGACCAGGCTGGCGACCTCGGGGGCCATGGTCATCTCCTCCGGCCAGCCCCGGTGGTAGCCCTCCTCGGGGAGCTTGCGGGTGGCGTCGACGCCCGCCTTGCCACCCCAGAACTGCTGGTACGACGAGTGATCCAGGTGGTCCACCGGGCCCTCGGTGAGCAGCAGGTCGCGGGCGTAGTCGACGTTGCCGAACGCGCGGAAGGCGACCTCGCGGTAGTCGTGCACGTCGCAGTCCTCGTCCACGATCACGATCAGCTTGGTCAGCGACATCATGTGCGCGCCCCAGATCGCGTTCATCACCTTCTGGGCGTGCTTCGGGTAGCGCTTGCGGATCGACACGATCGCGCAGTTGTGGAAGACGCCCGCGGCCGGCAGGTCGTAGTCGACGATGTCCGGGATCAGGAACCGCAGCAGCGGCGCGAAGATCCGCTCGGTGGCCTTGCCGAGACCGTGGTCCTCCTGCGGCGGCTTCGAGGTGACGATCGAGTGGTAGACCGGGTCGCGCTGCATGGTCATCGCCTCGACGTGCAGCACCGGGAACGGCTCGACCGGGGTGTAGAAGCCGGTGTGGTCGCCGAACGGGCCCTCCGGCAGCCGCTCACCCGGCTCCAGGTAGCCCTCCAGCACCACCTGCGCGTGCGCCGGCACCTGCAACGGCACGGTCAGGCAGTCGACCATCTCCACCCGTTCGCCGCGCAGGAAGCCGGCGAACAGGTACTCGTCGATGTCGGCCGGCAGCGGCGCGCTCGACGCGTAGCTGACCACCGGGTCGCAGCCGATGGCGATGGCGACCGGCAACCGCTGGCCGAGCCGCTCGGCGACGGCGTGGTGTGCCGTGGAGTTCTTGTGGATCTGCCAGTGCATGCCGAGGGTGTTGTGGCTGTGCTGCTGGAGCCGGTAGAGGCCGAGGTTCCGCTTGCCGGTCTCCGGGTGTTTGGTGTGGGTCAGCCCGAAGTTGTGGAAGATCCCGCCGTCACCCGGCCAGACCTGTAGCCCGGGCAGCCGGTTGAGGTCGACGTCGTCACCCCGGTAGACCACCTGCTGGCAGGGCGCGGTCCTGACCTTCTTCGGCGGCATCGACTTGAGCTGCATGACCTTGCCGAGGCCGCCCATCATGCCGGCGAAGCCCACCGGCAGCTCCGGCTTGAGCATCTCGCCGATCCGGTTGCCGATCTCGTCTAGCGACTCGACGCCGAGCGCCATCGCGGTGCGCTTCTCGGTGCCGAAGAGGTTGATCGCCACCGGCATCTCACCCCGGGTGGGCTGCTCGAACAGCAGCGCCGGCCCGTCGGCCCGCACGGTCCGGGTGACGATCTCGCTGATCTCCAGCGTCGGGTCGACCGGGACGCTGACGCGCCGCAGTTCGCCCTCGCGCTCCAGCGCCGCGAGAAAATCCTTCAGATCGGTGTACGGGAAGCCACGAGCCGCCATGCCCGCAAGTCTGTCCTACGCCCGCTGCTCCTGCCCACGCCGGGTGGCCGTACACCCTGTGGCGCGCCCCACCGCGCGGCACCCGGCTCGTCGCGCGGCCCCCGGCACGGGTGGGCTGGTGCGTCTCGTGCGGCCGGACCCGTGCCGGCAAGCGACTTCGGTACGGGGACTGAGCGGGTTCGAGCCTGTCGAGCTGAGAGCGCGAACGGATCGCAGGGGACACCGCGCTCCGGCGAATCCTGGGATGCTTGCTACCGCCCAGCCGGGGACAGACCACCCAGCCGGCAGCGGCGGCGGCCACAACCGATCTCTACGCCTCATTCTCCCGAGGAGTGACAGATGGACCAGGACCGGACGGATGTCTCCCGCTTCGCGCGGCCGGGCCGGCTGACCTCTGCCGGGTCGTTCGCTTCGCTGCTCGAAGCGGTGCCGTCGGACCCGGCCGGGCTCGCCGGGACGATCCAGGGGCTGCTGATCCACGAGCACGTCGCCGGGGTGTACGGGGTCACGCTCACCGACGACGAGCGGCAGACCGTCCATCTCCGGCCCGCCGACGAAATTCTCGCCCGCATCGCCGACACTCCGGACGCCCAGCCGCTGACCGTCCCGCGCACCCCCGATCAGCGGGTCGCCGGCAACTGCCGGCACTACTCCCTCCTGCTGGTCACGGCGCTGCGGGCCCGGGGTGTGCCGGCCCGCGCCCGCTGCGGCTTCGGCGACTACTTCGTCGACGGCAGGTACGAGGACCACTGGGTCGCGGAGTACTGGCATGCCGAGCAACTACGCTGGATCATGGTCGATGCCCAGCTCGACGCGCGCCAGCGTGAGCTGTTCGGCATCGACTTCGACACCACTGACGTGCCCCGGGACCGGTTCCTGGTCGCCGGTGAGGCGTGGGCCCGCTGCCGGGCTGGTGAGGCCGACCCGGACACCTTCGGGCTGAGCGTGGTCAACGAGGGTGGCTGGTGGTGGATCGCCGGCAACCTGATGCGCGACGCCGCCGCGCTGCACGGGGTGGAGCTGCTGCCGTGGGACGCCTGGGGCGCGATGCCCGCCCCCTTCGAGAAGATCGACGATGAGCGGGCGGCACTCTTCGACGAGCTGGCCCGGCTCACCCGCGAGCCCGACGAGCACGCGGACGAGCTACGCCTGCTGTACGCGGACGAGCGGCTGAACGTCCCCGCCATGGTCCGCAACGAAGTGCGCGACCGCTACGAACCGGTGTGACGACCGACCCCGTCAGGCGATCGGCTGCCACGCGTACGCGGCCAGGGGCGGGTCGATCGGCGCCCGGGTGAGCCGGTTGGCGAAGGTGGAGATGGTGTACGTGCCGACGCCGAGCACCACGTCCAGGGCGTGCCGGGGCTGGTAGCCGGCGGCCAGGAAGGCGGACAGTTCTTCGTCGGGCACCGCACCCCGGTTGTCGAGCACAGCCAGGGTGAAGCGCCGCAACGCCTCCAGCCGCTCGTCGGGCAGGTCGGTGCCGGCGCGCAGCGCGTCGATCAGCTCGGCGGCAGCGCCGTGCCGGACCAGGGTGGCGGTGTGCATGGCGACGCAGAGGTGGCATTCGTTCCGGCCGGCGACCGTGAGCACCACGACCTCCCGCTGGATCGGGTCCAGCCCACAGCTCTCGAAGTTCGCGTTGGCGGTCAGGAAGCCCTTGAGCAGCTCGGGGGACTCGGCCATCAGGCCGACCGCCCCGGGCAGGTGGCCGAGCCTGCGGCGTACGCCGTCCATGGTGGCCCGGGCGGCCTCCGGTGCGGTGTCGATGGTGTGGGTGGGGAAGACGTACGTGGACATGGCGACATCCCTTCCCGTAGGTTAGTCAACGTGGTTGACCAAACCGTAAACCAGGTTGTCGAAATTGCCAACACCTGAACCACAGCGCCCCGGCTTCGTCCTGCCGCTGCTGCTGCTTGCCGGCTTCCGCACGCTCATCGACGACCTGCACACCGAGCTGGCCCGGCAGGGCCACCCGGAGCTGCGTCCGCTGCACGGCTTCGTGCTCCAGGCCGTCGGCACCGACGGCACCACCGCCTCCGAGCTGGGCCACCGGCTGGGCGTCTCCAAGCAGGCCGCCGGCAAGACCGTCGACCGGCTGGTCGCCCTCGGCTACCTGGAACGCGCCGACGACAGCCGCGACGCCCGGCGCAAGCTGGTCCGACTGACCCCGCACGGGCTCGACGGGTTGCGCCGGTCGGCTGTCATCTTCGACGGGCTGCGGCAGCGCTGGACGCAGACGCTCGGCGCGGACCGGGTGGCGGCCATCGAGGACGACCTGCGCACCGTCACCCCCGCCAACTGGTTCCGGCTCGACGTCCCCGGGTGGTTCACCGGCTGACCGGGAGCACCTCCAGGAACGCCCGCCAGGCCGCCGGGCCGAAGGTCAGCACCGCGCCGTCGCGGTCCTTGCTGTCGCGCACCGCGACCAGGCCGGGCAGGTTGTCCGCCACCTCGACGCAGTCTCCACCGTTGGTGCTGCTCCGGCTGCTTGTGCGCCACCGGGCGCCGGTCAGCTCCGCCATGACTCCGCCACCTCCGTCACCAACTCGATCGACTGCCGGGGCGGCAACGCCTCACCCTGGATCGCCTCCCAGGAGGCCCGGATCGCCAGCACGTCCACGGTGTGGTCGATCACCTGGCCCTTGAGCTGATCGTCCAGATAGGCCACATCCTCCCCACCGGGAAGGGTAGCCAGCACGAAGGCCCCGGCGACACCCGGATACGCGCCGACCGAGGCGGGCACCACGTGCAGCCGTACCCGGGAATGCTCGGTGGCCAGCTTGACCAGCCGCCGCAGTTGCTCGCGCATCACCACCGGCCCGCCCACCGGCCGGCGCAGCACGTGCTCGTCGAGCACCGTGACGAGCTGTGGCGGTCGCTCGCCGGCGAGCACCGCCTGCCGGGCCAACCGCGCCTCCACCCGCCGCTCCACCTCCGCCTCGTCGTAGAGCCCGACGCTGCGGAACAGCGCGCGGGCGTACGCCGAGGTTTGCAGTAGCCCCGGCACCACGGTGTTCTGGAACGACCGCAGCACGCTGGCCTGCCGCTCGTTCGCCTCCCACTCCCGCATCCACTGCGGCGAGCCGAGTCGGGCCAGCATCCGGACGAACGCGCCGCCGGTGTCCAGCGCCGCGTCCGCCCGCTCCCAGAAGTCGGGCGGCGGCTTGCGCGCCTCGGTCTCCACCATGGCCACCGTCGACGGCGAATAGTTGATCGCCCGAGCCAGGTCCTCCTGCGTCACCTTGCGCGCCGCCCGCATGTACCGCAGCTCCTCGATCAACACTCGCGACCGCTCGTCCACCCGCACCACTCCTCACCAGGACGATCCGCGTTTCTCACCGCCCTCACCGGGGGACAGACCAGGCACACAGGGCGATCGGACGCCTTCCGAGAGTAGTCGGCGGCGCACCAGACTGTCCCCATCGGAACCGCCCGGATCCGACCGGAAAGGACGGGCGCGACCGACGCGGGGCCGTCCGGCACGTCGGCGACGGACGGCCCCGCCTCCAGCCGGCCGGCAGACAGGAGTACGCAGATGACGTCGCAGATCCACGTCGCGCTCCGGCCGCTCTGGCTGTGCCGGGCCTGCGCCGCACCGTGGCCCTGCGCCAACGCCCGCCTCGCCCTGCTCGCCGAGTACCGGGACAGTCACGTGGCCCTGTCGATCTACCTCGCCGGGCTGCTGTACGACGCGGTCGAGGATCTGTACCGCCTCAGCCCCCACGACGCGCCGAAGCCCGCCGCGCTGCACGACCGTTTCCTCGGCTGGGCCGCCCCGCGCACCCACCGCCCGCACCCCACCGACTGACCGCCGCACTCCCCTTACCCGAACCCGTACCCCCGCCGATGACCTCACCCACCCGGCCACAGCGACAGCCACCAACGACATCGCAGCGGCGACAGCCTCGCGGCAGCGGCCTCGCGCGGCGACCACGCAGCGGCCTAGCAGCAGGGGCAGGCGCGGGGGCAGCAAGGGCGGGGAGAAATCTCACCGGGTGTGGACCGGGACGCTGGGCCGCGACAGCATTGAACGCATGTCGGACGCGTACGTCGTCGGAGAAGCGGACGGGCTGTCGCCGCTACAGGTCGAGCTGCGCGACGCCATCGCCCGTGAGTTGCACGCACAGCTCGCACTGCGGTCTGAGCGCATCGAGCTGTCCGATGTACCGGAGGTCGCCTACCAGGTCACCTTGCGAGTGAGCGAAACGCTGCGGCGGGACCGGCCGCTGTCGGCGCCGCCTCGGAGCTGATGTCGACACCTTCCGGTGGTACGGCGGTCATGGGTGCGCTGGTCACCGCAGTAGCGGCGGAAGTGCGACCATTCCAGGTCGCGCGTCAGTCGGCGGTGTAGAGGCGCGTGGGGTCGGCGAGGATCACGTCGGACCGATGACGGCTGGCCGCCCACAGGTCATCGGTAAACCCCGCGCCGCTGGCAAGCAGCAGCCGGGTGTCCTGGGCGTCCAGACCGGGGCGGGCGACCAGCAGGTCACGCGCCCGGGCGAGCCGGTCCAGGTCGGCCAGGCCCAGTACCCGCCCCCACTTGACCTCGCCGACGGCGAGCAGCGGGCGGGGCCCGTCGCCGAGAGGCGGCTCGCCGAGCGCGACGAGGTCCAGTTCCAGACTCGTCCGGCTGACCGGATCGGCGAGAACGGCGGGACTCGACTCGGCGACGATGCCGCCGAACGTCTCGGGAGCGGCGAAACGTACTGCCCACTGCCGGACGATCTCCTCGAATGACGGGCCGAGCACCGCGCTGGCGTACCGCCGCTGGGAACGTCGCCAGACCTCCGAACCTCGCCGCTGCTCCAATGCCGTCCAGGCCGGTCGCATGACCGCCTGGTAGAAGGTGATCAAGGGCTCGTTGATGCGGTAGCGACTACGGCCGCTGCGCAGCGGGTCCGGCTCCCGAACCAGGAGGCCGGCATCCTCCAGCACGGTGAGCGGGTGGTGCAGGTCAGTGCTCTTGCGCCCGATGAAGCCGGCGATCCCGCCTCGCGTGCCGTTCCCCTCGGCCACCGCCGCAAGAACGGAGTGATAGAGCGCCGAGTCCCGCAGATCCGGATCCTCAGCGAGGAGATACCGCGCCTCGCGGAAGAGCGGCCGAGCGGGATTCAGCACGGCGCGCACCACCCAGTCATCGAAGTCGTCCGGCCCTTCCGGTGCGTCGTCCTGGACGTACTCCCGGCGATAGGCCGGCGTGCCGCCCACGATTGCGAACACCTTGGCCGCGAGCAACGGATCACTGATCTCCCAGAAGGCCGCTGCCGCCCGATAGTCCAGGGGAGCGACGGGCAGTTCGAGCCCGGCCCGCCCTCGCAGCGGCGCGGAGCCGGCCAGCAACCCGCCCATGAAGGAGAGCGCGGAGCCGCACAGTAGGAGGCGGGTATGCGAGCCGGTCCGCTGGGGTCGGCCCGGCGTGAACGCATGCTGGATCACCGACGGCAGGTCGCGGCTCACCCGAGCCAGGTAGGGGAACTCGTCGATCACCACCGGGACCGGCCGAGACCGGCCCAAGGCCAACAGCGCGTCGACAGCGTTCGACCAGTCCGCCAGATGCACCGGACCTGGGCTGTCCGTGTACCGGCCTAGCGCCTCTCCGAGCCGCCGAAGCGACTCTGTCGAAGTCGCCTCGGTAGCCCCGAAGTAAAAGCCTCCCGTGGCGCGGGCCAACTCGTACAGCAGCAGAGTCTTGCCTTGCCGGCGGCGACCGCTGACCACGCCCAACGTGGCGCCGAGCCGATCATCGGTGGCGAACCGGGCCAGCTCGGCCCACTCGACGTCCCGATCGAAGATCCCCGGAGGCTTGATCAGGTTCACGACCACGACCACCATCCTGCAAGATGTATAACCACAGTTATTATAAGTGTAGTTATACGTCTTGCGGGTCAGAGGCCGCCGTAGGAGTGCAGACCCTCGAAGAAGATGTTCACGCCGAAGAGGTTCATCAGCACGGTCAGGAAACCGAGGATGGCCAGCCAGGCGGTCACGTTCCGCTTCACACTCGGCGTGGCGCGGGCGTGCAGGTAGCCGGCGTACACCACCCAGGAGATGAACGCCCAGGTCTCCTTCGGGTCCCAGCCCCACGGGCGACCCCAGGCCGCCTCGGCCCAGATCGCCCCGGCGATCACCGCGAAGGTGAAGATCGGGAACGAGAAGGCGTGCAGCACGAAGGTGAGCCGTTCCAACCCGGCCGCCGCCGGCAGCCGCTTCGCCAGGGTGTACGGGAAGCTGCGCTTGCCGCTCTCGTACCCGGCCCGCATCAGGTACGCCACCGCCGGCACCACGCCCAGCAGGAACAGACCCGACGCGAAGACGATCGTCGACACGTGCACGATGAACCAGTACGAGTTGAGCGCCGGCACCAGCGGCACGATGGGCGTGTAGAGCACCAGCTCGGCGGTGGCCACCAGCAGCACCATAACGAGCGTCAGGAAGAGCCCGAGGCGGCGCAGGTACGGCCACTTGACCAGCACCGCCAGCCAGGCGGCGACCCCGATGAACGAGACCGTGAGCACGAACTCGTACATGTTGCCCCACGGCATCCGGTCGGCGGCGAGGCCACGGGTGACGAGTGCCGCCAGGTGCAGCGCGGCGGCCACGGCGGTCAACCCGACGGCGATCCGGCCGCCCAGTTCCGCCCGCCGCGCGGTGCGCTCGGCCCGATTCGGTGCCCCCGCACCCGGCACGGCGGCACCGAGCCCGCCGCCCGCCTCCAATGCACCGGCGGTGTCCGCGTCACCTGCGGCGTCGCGATCGTCCCCAACCGTGCCGGACGCGGTCCCGTCGGCCGCAGCGCTGCCCACCGCCGCGCCGACCAGCTCACGGGACGGTGCCGCGACCGCCCTGGCGCGCGAGTTGCCGAGGGCGTACTCGACGGCGTGACTGATCATCGCCAGCAGGTACGCCAGCGTGGCGAACGAGACCAGCTGATCGGAGAGTGCGGACATCACTCGGCTCCTTCCCGCGCCCGGGCCGGCGCGCCCGGGTCGGTGCCGGCGTCGCCGGGTCGTCCACCGGCGCCGATCGCGGCGACCAGTTGGGCGAACTCGGCGGCGAACCCGGGATGCTCGGTACGCGGCAGACCAGCCACCTCGACCAAACTACTACCGTCCGTCGGAGATCCACTGTCGGGGTCACCCGGCCCGGCCGGCAGCAGCCGGACGAACACCCGTCGACGCCTGACGAAGAGCGAGCCCATCAGCCCCAGCACCAGCCCGATGGAGCTGACCAGCAGCAGCATCATGCCCGGATCGTGACGCACCGACAGCACGATGTACCGCTGCGTACCCGCGAACTCGACTGTGGTGCCGTCGTCGAGCGTCCAGCTCTCGCCGACCCGTAGCTGCTTCGCACCGATCTCGGTGAGCCGGCCGTTGCGTACCTGACGCTGGTCGAGCTGGTAGACCGAGCCGGGGATGCCGGCGTCGAGCCCCAGGTTCCCCCGGTACGCCACCAGGTCGAGCAGCGGATTCTGCTCGGTCGGGTGCTCGGAGCGGACGAACGGCGGCTCCTGCGGCGCGGTCGGCAGGTAGAGCCCGGAGAAGGCCACCTGGAGATCCGGGTTCCGTTCGCCGGTCTCCGGATTGACGTTGGCGTCCGGGAAGGCGGCCAGCCCCTCACCGGTCAGCCCGATGTCACCAGTGGTGAGGAACGGCACGGTGCTGGTCTGGGTACCGCCGAACCGGTCGGTGTAACGGATCACCGGGGCGTAGCCGTGCCCCAGCAGGTAGACGTTCGCGCCGTCGAGGCGCAACGGTGAGTTGACCGAGAACTCGGCCTGCCGCGGAGCGCCGCCGTCCTCGTCGACAGTCACCTTCGCGTTGAACGAGGACGCCTGTCCGTTCGGCAGGAACCGCGCGTCGAACTCGTCCAGTTGCATGCAGAACCGGGGCAGATCGTCGCCGACACGCGGGCCGAGCCGCGCCTCGGCGTACTGCTGGCGGGTGTTGCAGAAGACCTGGTCCGCACCGGCGACCAGGAGCCGGTTGCCGTGCCAGCCGTACCAGGAGCCGAGCGCGACGCCGATCAGCACCACCACCATCGAGGTGTGGAAGATCAGGTTGCCGGTCTCCTTCAGGTAGCCCTTCTCGGCGGAGATCTCGTCGCCGCGTACCGCCACCCGCCACCGCCGTCGGCGCAGCGTCTCGGCGACCGCCGCCGCGCCGCCCTCGGGCGCGGGCACCACCGCGTGCTGCGGCAGCCGCTCCAGCCGCTTCGGTACGGCCGGCGGACGGGCACGCAGCGCCCGGACATGGTCGCGCAGCCGGGGCGTGATGCACCCGATCAGCGAGGTGAACAGCAGCAGGTAGATCGCCGAGAACCAGACCGAGCTGAACGCCTCGAAGGCGCCGATCCGATCCAGCACCGGGGCCAGGTCGGGGTTCGCGGTGTAGAAGTCGCGTACGTCCTCCGGGTTGACCCCGCGCTGCGGCAGCACCGAGCCCGGGATCGCGGCGACCGCGAGCAGGAAGAGCAGCACCAGCGCGGTACGCATGCTGGTGAGCTGCCGCCACGAGTTGCGCAACAGGGCGAGCAGCGGGTTGCCGCGTCGCCGGGGTGCCTCGGCCGGGGTGGCCGGCCGGTCGTCCACGGCGGTCATCAGATGCCCACCTCGAAGTTGCCCACCCCGACCGTGGTCTGCAACCAGATCACCACGTTGGTCCAGCCGCCGGTGAGCAGCGCCAGGCCGATCAGGATCAGCAGCGCCCCGCCGATCCGGGTGACCCAGCGGCTGTGCCGACGCACCGTGCGGAACACCCCGAGCAGCCGGTTGAAGCCCAGCCCGAAGACGACGAACGGCAGACCCAGCCCGAGGCAGTACGCCACCGCCAGCACCACAGCCCGGTCGGTCTGGCCACTGGTGGTGGCCATGCCGAGCACCGCGGCCAGCGTGGGCCCGGTGCAGGGCACCCAGCTCAGGGCGAAGACGGCACCGAGCACGGGTGCGCCGAGCAGGCCGGCGGCGGGCAGCCGGTTGATCCGGAACTCCCGCTGGAACCCGGGCAGCGCACCGAGGTAGCCCAGGCCGAGCAGGACGATGAGCCCGCCGACGATGATCTCCAGGGTCCGTTCGTGGTCGAAGAAGACCCGGCCGACCCCGCTGAACAGGACAGCGGTGGCGGTGAACACGACTGTGAAGCCGGCGATGAACAGCAGCGTCCCGGCCAGCACCCGCCCCTTCACCGCCGGGGCGACCCGGGTGTCCGGCCGTACCGCCGTACCGACACCACCACCGCCGGATGTCCCGCCACCGCCTACCGGTGTCTCGCCGGCAGTTGGCGATTCGCGCCGGCCTTCCAGGTCCGCGCCGGCGAGGCCGGTGACGTACGACAGGTAGCCGGGCATCAGCGGCAGCACACACGGCGACAGGAAGCTGACCAGACCGGCCAGGGCGGCCGCGCCCAACGCCAGCAGCAACGGGCCGGACTCGGCGAGTTGGCCGAAGGTCCCGCCCATCAGCGCTGACCGGCCGGCGCGGGTGCCTCGGCGGCGATCCGCTCGACGATTGGTTGCAGCCCCTCCTGCCGGACCGCCGCCCGGATCACCGTGGCGATCCGGCCCTCCCGGTCCAGCACGACGGTGGCCGGGATGGTGTTCGGCGGGATGTCCATGTCGAGGGCGAGCCGGCTGCCCGGGTCGAAGATGCTCGGGTAGCTGACCCGGCCCTCCTCGAAGGCGATCGCCTTGTCCCGGCTGTCCTGCACGTTGATGCCGAGGAAGGTGACTCCGGCGTCCTTCGTCGCCTGGTAGGTGCTCTCCAGGTCGTCGGCCTCGGCCCGGCACGGCGCGCACCAGGAGCCCCAGAAGTTGACCACGACGACCTGGCCCCGCTGGCCGGCCACGTCGTAGGACCCGCCGGCCAGCAGCTCACCGGCGATCTTCGGGGCGGCGGACCGCTGCTCCGGGGCGCACTCGACGATGCCGCCGGCACTGTCGCAGGCGGACTCCCGACCGTCGGCGGTGCAGCCGGTCAGGAGCACCGCGGTGGTCGCGGTGGCGAGCAGGCCGGCGGCCAGCCTCCGGACGCCCATCTCAGGCCCCCTTGGCCGTCCGCGCGGTCGGCGACATCGCCACCAGGTGTGCCGCCGGTTCGGAGTAGCCGATCCCGACGATCTTGGCACCGTCGAAGTGGAACGTGGTGAGCGAGGCCAGCGAACACTGCCGGCGACGCGGGTCGTGCCACAGCCGCTTGCGCTCCACGTAGCGGCGCAGCGTCCAGATCGGCAGCTGGTGCGAGACCAGGACGGCCTCCCGGCCCTCGGCGGCGATCCGGGCGGCGTGCAGCGCGGCGAACATCCGCTCGGCGATGACCCGGTACGCCTCGCCCCAGGACGGGGTGACCGGGTCACGCAGCACCCACCAGTTACGCGGGTCGCGGAAGGAGCCGTCGCCGGGCGAGACCTTCTTGCCCTCGAACCAGTTGGCGCTCTCGATCAGCCGATCGTCCACCCCGACCGGGAGCCGGAACTGGGCCGCGATCGGTTCGGCGGTCTGCTGGGCGCGTTCCAGCGGGCTGGCCGCGACGTGCACGACCTCACGTTCGGCGAGCCCCTGAGCGGCGGCCTTGGCCATCTGAACACCCAGTTCACTGAGGCGGAAACCGGGCAGGCGGCCGTACAGAATGCCGTCCGGGTTGTACACCTCGCCGTGCCGAAGCACGTGGACCACAGTCTTACTCACTGCTACCCCCCGTGACCTGCCGCTGCCGCCGCGTTGGCCGCCGCCGGCAGCGCGCCGGCGATCTGCTCCAGGGCCGCGTCGTCGATCGCCGCCGAGACGAACCAGGACTCGAACGCGCTCGGCGGCAGGTAGACCCCGGCCGCGAGCATCGCGTGGAAGAACGCCTTGAACGCCGGCACCTGCTGGGTGCGGGCGCTGTCGTAGTCGACCACGTCGGCGTCGGTGAAGAAGATCGAGAACATGTTGCCGGCGTACGACAGCCGGTGCGGAACCCCGGCGGCGGCCAGCGCGTCGGTGGCGAGCTTGCCCACCGTGGCGGCGGTGTCGTCCAGCCTGCGGTAGAGCGCGTCGTCGGCGAGCCGCAGCGTGGTGAGCCCGGCCGCGCAGGCGAGCGGATTCCCGGAGAGGGTGCCGGCCTGGTAGACGGGGCCGGCGGGAGCCAGTCGCGACATGATCTCCGCACGCCCGCCGAACGCCGCGGCGGGCAGGCCACCACCCATGACCTTGCCGTACGTCCACAGGTCCGCCTCGACCGGGTCGAGACCGTGCCAGCCGGCGCGGGAGACCCGGAACCCGGTCATCACCTCGTCGACGATGAGCAGTGCGCCGTGCGCGTGCGCGATCCGGGCCAACTGCGCGTTGAACCCGTCGCGGGGGGCGACCACGCCCATGTTGCCCGGGGCGGCCTCGGTGATCACCGCGGCGATGTGCTGGCCCTCGGCGGCGAAGGCCGCCTCGACGGCGGTCACGTCGTTGTAGGGCAGCACGATGGTCTCGCTGGCCGCCGCGCCGGTGACCCCCGGCGAGTCGGGCAGGCCGAGAGTGGCCACGCCGGAACCGGCGGCGGCCAGCAGCGCGTCCACGTGCCCGTGGTAGCAGCCGGCGAACTTGATGATCTTCGACCGGCCGGTGTAGCCGCGAGCCAGCCGGATCGCCGACATGGTCGCCTCGGTACCCGAGTTGACCAGGCGGACCTGCTCGACCGGGGTACGCGCGACGATCTCGTCGGCCAGGTCGACCTCGCCCGGAGTGGGCGTACCGAAGCTGGTGCCGTGCGCGGCGGCGGCCTGCACCGCCGCGACCACCTCGGGGTGTGCGTGTCCGAGGATCAACGGCCCCCAGGAGCAGACCAGGTCGACGTAGCGGCGACCGTCCGCGTCGTGGAGCCAGGGTCCCTCACCCCGGACCATGAAGCGTGGTGTGCCGCCGACCGCGCGGAAGGCGCGCACAGGGGAATTCACCCCGCCCGGCACGATGGCGCAGGCGCGGTCGAACAGGGCCGCTGAGGCCGGCGCTTCGACCGGGTAACGGTCGGATCCGGCGGTAAACACCTCGGTCACGATGCCGCCATTGTGTCAGCGTCCGACGGCGGATCGGCAGGCACCCCGGCCCGGGGTTACCGGGCTCACCCCCGGCACGCTGCACGGGGACGGCACGCCTCAACAGGCCGGGCGACCGAGATCGCGATAGGCTGACCCGGTGGATCGTGCCGAACTGTCCATCACCGTACACCGCACGGGCGACGAAGCAGTGCTGCGCCTTGCCGGTGAGATCGACATGCAAACGGCCGCCCAGCTGTCGACCGTCGTCAACGAGGTGCTCACCGAGCCACCACCGCGGATCGTCCTCGATCTCGGTGGCGTGACGTTCTGCGACTCGCAGGGGCTGGGCACCCTGGTCGTCCTCAGCCGCAAGGCCAGCCACGCGCAGAGCCTGCTCGTGCTGAGCAACGTGGGCGAGTTCCTGCTACGCGTCCTGGACATCACCGGCCTACGCAGCGCCCTGATGATCCGCAACGACGCCACCACCACCTAACCCCACCCACCCTGCCCCACCCCCGCTCCCACCTCGTTGATCATGAGGTTAGCGGCAGACAAATGAGACATCCGTGCCGCTAACCTCATGATCAACAAGGGCGGGGTGAGCGGTTGGGGGCGGGGGGTCAGTCGGGGGTGGTGCCCCAGCGGGCCTGTTCGAGGAGGGCCACGGCGCGGGCCTGGGACTCCGGGTCGTCGACGTTGCGGAGCAGCGTGGTCGCCTCGTCGACCGCGTCGGTCAGCAGCCGCCACTGGGCGTCACGCTCGCGCACCATCTCCGACTGCGCCGCCAGCTGGCGGGTCTTGGTCCACAAATCGACGAAGACGGAGACCTTGGCCCGCAGCACCCACGGGTCGAACGGCTTGGTGAGGTAGTCCACCGCGCCGGCCGCGTAGCCACGCAGGGCAAGTTGAGCATCCCGGTCGGCAGCGGTCAGGAAGATGATCGGGACGTGCCGGGTACGCTCCCGCCGCTTGATGTGGCTGGCCGTCTCGAAACCGTCCATGTCCGGCATCTGGGCGTCCAACAGGATCACCGCGAAGTCGTCCACCAGCAACTGCTTCAGGGCCGCCTCGCCGCTCTCCACGGCGACCGACTGGACCGGCAGCCCCTGGAGGATCGCCTCCAGGGCCATCAGGTTCTCCCGGCGATCATCGACCAGCAGCGCCTTCGCCACCTGCGTCACGAGCCCTCCTCGGTACGGCTGCCACTGATCCAGGTACCCATCAGCTCGATCAGCTGGTCCAGGTCGACCGGCTTGGTGATGTAGTCGCTGGCCCCTGCCGCGATCGCCGACTCCCGGTCCCCCGGCATCGCCTTCGCGGTCAAAAACACGATCGGCAGGTCCGCGAACCGGTGGTTGCGCCTGATCTGCCGGGTCGTCTCGTAACCGTCCTGATCGGGCATCATGGCATCCATCAGGACGATATCGACCTCCGGGTGTTCGGCCAACAGGCGGACCCCGTCGGCTCCGTTGTCGGCGTACAGCACCGTCATGCCGTGCAGTTCGAGCGCGCTGGTCAGCGCGAAGACGTTACGCACGTCGTCGTCGACGATCAGCACGGTGGCACCGTCCAGCTGACGGGTCCTCGGCGCCTCGGGGGCCTCGGGCAGCAACTCCATCGGCGGCATCAACAGCGACGACGGCAGGCCCGCCCGCTGCGGCGACGGTGGCGCGGGCGCCACCACCGCGTCGGGTGCCAGCACGTCGGGCAGGTAGAGCGTGAACGTCGAACCCTGACCGGGTGCCGAGGCGACGGTGATCGTCCCCCCGATCAGCCGGGCCAGATCACGGCTGATCGACAGCCCCAGCCCGGTGCCGCCGTAGCGGCGGCTGGTGGTCCCGTCCGCCTGCTGGAACGCCTCGAAGATCAGCGACAGCTTGTCGTCGGAGATGCCGATACCGGTGTCGATCACCGTGAAGGCGATCACCTGCCGGGCGTTGATCAGCGCCGGCACGTCGAACACCGCGTGCTCCGGAGCCCGCGAGATGCGCAGGGTCACCGCACCGTTGTCGGTGAACTTGACCGCGTTGGACAGCAGGTTGCGCAGGATCTGCTGAAGCCGCTGCGCATCGGTCACCACGGCCGGCGGCAGGTCCTTGCCGATGCGTACCTGGAAGTCCAGGCCCTTCTCCTCGGCCTGCGGGGAGAAGGCCTGCTCCACGTAGTTGCAGATCTCGGTGAACCGGACCTCGGTCGGCTCGACGTCCATCCGCCCGGCCTCGATCTTCGACAGGTCCAGGATGTCGTCGATCAGGCGCAGCAGGTCCGACCCCGAGCCGTGGATCGTACGGGCGAACTCGATCTGCTTCGGGGTGAGGTTCTGCTCCGAGTTCTCCATCAGCAGCCGGGCCAGCAGCAGCAGCGAGTTCAGCGGCGTACGCAGCTCGTGGCTCATGTTCGCCAGGAACTCCGACTTGTACGCCGAGGCCCGGGTCAACTGCTGCGCCTTGTCCTCCAGGCCGAGCCGGGCCAGTTCGATCTCCCGGTTCTGGGTCTCGATGTTCGCCTTCTGCTCCGACAGCAGCTTGGCCTTGTCCTCCAGTTCGGCGTTGGTCCGCTGCAACTCGGCCGACTGCTCCTGCAACTCGTGCGCCAACCGCTGCGACTGGGCGAGCAGTTCCTCCGTACGCCGGTTCGCCTGGATGGTGTTGACCGCGATGCCGATTGTGGAGACCAGCCGCTCCAGGAACGACAGGTGCAGCTCGGAGAAGGGCGTCACGGTGGCGAACTCGATCACGCCGAGCAGCTCACCCTCGAAGAGGACGGGCAGGACCACCAGGTCCGCCGGTGGCGTGTCTGCCAGCCCGGAACGCAACGTGATCCGGCCGTCCGGTACGGCTCCGACCCGGATGGTGCGCCGGGACAGTGCGGCCTGGCCGACAAGCCCCTCGCCCGGCCCGAAGGTCACGTCGTGGCCCCGCGAGACGTAGCCGTACGAGGCGGTGAGGCGCAGCCGCATGACCCCCTCGGAGTTGTCCGCCAGGAAGAAGGCACCCAGCTGCGCGTCGACGAGCGGAGTCACCTCCTGCATGATCATCCGGCAGACCTCGCCGAGGTCGCGCTGGCCCTGTAGCAGGCCACCGATGCGGGCCAGGTTGGAGTCGAGCCACCCCTGCTCGGCGTTCTTGTGGGTCGTCTCCCGCAGGGTGACGATCATCTGGTTGATGTTGTCCTTCAGCTCGGCGACCTCGCCCTGCGCCTTCACCGCGATCCGCTGGGTGAGGTCGCCCCGGGTCACCGACGTCGAGACCCGGGCGATCGCCCGGAGCTGGGTGGTGAGCGTCGAGGCGAGCTGGTTGACGTTCTCGGTGAGATCCCGCCAGGTGCCGGAGACCCCCTTGACCTGGGCCTGGCCACCGAGCTTGCCCTCGGTACCCACCTCACGGGCCACCCGGGTCACCTCGTCGGCGAACGACGACAACTGATCCACCATCGTGTTGACGGTGTTCTTCAGCTCCAGGATCTCACCCTGCGCGTCGACCGTGATCTTCTGCGACAGGTCGCCGTTGGCCACCGCCGTGGTGACCGAGGCGATGTTCCGCACCTGACTGGTCAGGTTCGACGCCATCGAGTTCACGTTGTCGGTCAGGTCCCGCCAGGTGCCGGCGACCCCGCGTACCTGCGCCTGACCACCGAGCTTGCCCTCGGTACCCACCTCGCGGGCCACCCGGGTCACCTCGTCGGCGAACGACGACAGCTGATCCACCATCGTGTTCACCGTCGACTTCAGCTCCAGGATCTCACCCCGGGCATCCACCGTGATCTTCTGGCTCAGGTCGCCCTTGGCCACCGCTGTGGAAACCTGCGCGATGTTCCGCACCTGGGCGGTCAGGTTCGACGCCATCGAGTTCACGTTGTCGGTCAGATCCCGCCACGTACCGCTGACGCCCTTGACCTGCGCCTGACCGCCGAGGTTGCCCTCCGTACCCACCTCGCGGGCCACCCGGGTCACCTCGTCGGCGAACGACGACAACTGATCCACCATCGTGTTCACCGTCGACTTCAGCTCCAGGATCTCACCCCGGGCATCCACCGTGATCTTCTGCGACAGGTCACCCCGCGCCACGGCCGTGGTGACCGAGGCGATGTTCCGCACCTGACTGGTCAGGTTCGACGCCATCGAGTTCACGTTGTCGGTCAGATCCCGCCACGTACCGCTGACGCCCTTGACCTGCGCCTGACCGCCCAACTTGCCCTCGGTACCCACCTCACGGGCCACCCGGGTCACCTCGTCGGCGAACGACGACAACTGATCCACCATCGTGTTGACGGTGTTCTTCAGCTCCAGGATCTCGCCCCGGGCGTCCACCGTGATCTTCTGGCTCAGGTCACCCTTGGCCACGGCCGTGGAGACCTGGGAGATGTTGCGGACCTGGCTGGTCAGGTTGCCGGCGAGCTGGTTGACGTTCTCGGTGAGGTCCCGCCAGGTGCCGGAGACGCCGCGCACCTGCGCCTGACCGCCCAGCTTGCCCTCGGTACCCACCTCACGGGCCACCCGGGTCACCTCGTCGGCGAACGACGACAACTGATCCACCATCGTGTTGACGGTGTCCTTGAGTTCCAGGATCTCGCCCTGCGCGGCCACGGTGATCTTCTGCGACAGGTCACCGCGGGCGACCGCCGTGGAGACCTGGGCGATGTTGCGCACCTGGGCGGTCAGGTTCGACGCCATCGAGTTGACGCTGTCGGTCAGGTCCTTCCAGGTGCCCGCGACGCCCGGCACCTCCGCCTGACCGCCCAGCTTGCCCTCGGTACCCACCTCACGGGCCACCCGCGTCACCTGCTCGGCGAAGAGCCGCAGCGTGTCGGTGAGCGAGTTCATCGTGTCGGCCAGCTCGGCGACCTCGCCGCGCGCGCTGACGGTGATCTTCTGGGAGAGGTCACCCTTGGCCACCGCCGTCGCCACCTGGGAGATCGACCGGACCTGGCCGGTCAGGTTCGACGCCATGGTGTTCACCGAGTCGGTGAGGTCCTTCCAGGTGCCGGCGACGCCGCGGACGTCGGCCTGGCCACCCAGCTTGCCCTCGGTGCCCACCTCCCGGGCCACCCGGGTCACCTCGTTGGAGAAGGACGAGAGCTGGTCGACCATGGTGTTGACCGTGCGACCGATGCGCAGGTACTCACCACGCAGCGGACGACCGTCGATCTCCAGCGCCATGTGCTGGGTGAGGTCACCGTCGGCGACCGCCACGATCACCCGGGCGATCTCGGTGGTGGGTCGGCCCAGGTCGTCGATGAGCGAGTTGACCGCCCGCTGACCCTCCGCCCACGAGCCGTCCAGGCCCTCCTCGTCCAGCCGCTCGGTCAGCCGGCCGTCGCGGCCCACGACCCGACTGATCCGGCGCAGATCCAGATGCTGCCGCTCCTGGAGCGACACCACGTCGTTGAAGGCGTCCGCCACCTCGCCGGCCGCGCCCGAGCGCCGGGGCAACCGCACCTTGAGGTCGCCGCCACGGACCCGCCGCAGCGCCTCCGCCAGCTCGGTGAGGACCGCCTCGTGGTCGGCGGCGGAGGTCTCCGCGGTCACCGACTGTTTCGCCGTGGTCATCATTCCTCGCTCACCTCGGGGTCCACCGGCTCCCGCCGGCCACCCCATCATTGTCCCCGTGACCTCGAAAACGCCACGGCACGGCACCGCCAGACGGCAAAGAACCGGTGGTGATCGGCTTGGCACTTCAGGGGTGTCGGTGGAGGATACGAGGGTGTCAGCGGAGGCGGGGCCCGCGGCGAAGACGGGCCCAGACGAGCACGTGCGGCGCGTCCGGCTTCCCGCCGACCGCCGTACGCCGGCCGCCGCGCGCGCGGTCGTCCGGTCCGTGCTCGCGGAGGCGGACCTGGACGAACTGCTCAACGAGGCACTCCTGTTGACCACGGAGCTGTCCACGAACGCCGTCGAGCACGCCCGTACCGAACTGGACATCGAGGTCACCGCCGACCAGGCGGGGCTGACCGTGACGGTCTCCGACTTCGCCGCCGGTCCGGTCGACGAGCTGACCGTCGGCGTACGCAACCTCTCCACCGACATCGCCGAGGTCGCCGAACGGGGGCGCGGGCTGCTGCTTGTCGACCACTTCGCCAGCCGGTGGGGCACCACCTACCTGCGCACCGGCAAGGGTGTGTGGTTCCGGCTGGACCGGGCCGACCGCAAGGAGACGGGACCGGCGACACCCGCGCCACCAGCGAGCGCCGGCCCCGTGGACAACTCCGGGCAGACCGGGGTGCCGAGCGCCGGTGCGATGAACGCGCTGATGCAGACCACCCCTGATCCGTACGCCGAGGACCCGCTGCCGGACTTCGCCGCCGGACTGCTCACCCGGGTGGCGGAGATGGTCGGCGCCGCCGGTGGGGTGGTCCGACTGGACCGCGGCGACGGCCAGGGACCCCAGATCCTCGCTCGGTACGGCCGCCAGCCCCGGGCCGGCAACGACCTGCTCCGGGTGCCGTTGGCGGTGCACCGCCCGTACGCCGGGGAACTGGAACTGGACGCCGCGCCCACCGCGTACGCCCAGCCGCTCGCGGTGCTGACCGCCGAGCGGCTCTCGCTGCACCTGGAGAACGACCGGCTGCGCCGCGCGGACGTACGCCGGCAGGCGTGGCTGACATTCCTCGCCGAGGCCAGCGAACTGCTCGCCCAGTCGCTGGACGTGGAACTGACAATGGCGCTCATCCCGCAGCTCGTGGTGCCCCGGCTCGGCCAGTGGTGCGCGGTGCACACCACCGACGAGTGGGGTCGGCTCCGGCTCGCGGCGGCCAGCCACGCCGACGAGTCGATGCTGCCGCAACTGCACGCCACGCTCCGCGAGGCCGGCCCCGACTCCATCCAGGCCCGGCTGCGCGAGGCCAGCCGCAACGGCACCCGGACCCCGCTCGGCGCGCCGATGGAGGGCTTCGCCGTACCGCTGATCGCCCGTGGTCAGCGCCTCGGCACGCTGGCCGTCGGACGGCACCAGCGGCACCGGCAGGACCCGGACGAGATCGCGGTGCTGGAGGACGTGGCCCGACGCTCCGCCCTCGCCATCGAGAACGCCCGCATCCACGCCGAACGCCGCCGGGTGGCGCAGACCCTCCAACAGTCGTTGCTGCCGCCGGTCCTGCCGGTGGTGGAGGGCATCGGCTTCGCCGCCGAGTACGTGCCGACCGGCGGGGACGTCGACGTCGGTGGCGACTTCTACGACGTGGTGCCGCTGCCGGACGGACGCTGGCTGGTGGTGATCGGCGACGTCTCCGGCAAGGGAGTGCAGGCCGCAGCGGTCACCGGGCTGGTGCGGGACGTGATCCGGGTGCTGGCCGGCGACGGCAAGCCGCTGCCCGAGGTGCTGGCCCGGCTCAATGAAACGCTCGTCGAGCGGGGCGCCGGCCGCTACTGCACCCTCGCGCTGGCAGCGGTCGGGCCGGGTGAGGGCGACCGACTCGATGTCGGGCTGCACCTGGCTGGGCACGACCGGCCGGTGCTGCTGCGGTCCAGCGGCGGACCGGCCGCGTTCGTCGGCACCGGCGGTACCGCACTCGGGTTGCTCGACACGATCGCCTCACCCACCGCGCAACTCGCCCTCGACCCGGGCGACTGCCTGGTCTTCTACACCGACGGCGTGACCGAGCGCCGCCGCGGCCGGGAGTTGTTCGGCACCGGACGGCTGCGCGACGCCGCCGCCCCGCTGGCCGGCTACTCGGCGGACGTGGTGGCGGCCCGACTGCGCGCCACCGCGATCAACTTCTCGGTCGAGGAACCCCGCGACGACATCGCCATCCTCGTCCTCCGCAACGACGCCGTCGCCGTCTGACCCCGCGCCCCGCGCGGGGCTGGGGGTGGTCGGGGCGGGTCAGAGGCCGCCGGGGAGGCGGCCGGGGGCCAGGCGGTGGGCCGGGTCGAGGTGCTGCTTGACGGCGCGTAGCTGGGCGAGGTCGGCCCGCTCGCCCCAGAGGTCGACTGTGCGTCGGACGGCCGGCGGGGCGGCGAGCACCACGCACCGGCCCCGTCGGGCGAGAAGCACGCCACGCACCGCGGCCAGGATCGACGCGACCCGACCCGGTGACATCGTGCCGGGCAGGGCGGCGTGCACCACCCCGAGCCCGGCCGAGCCGCGAACCGGCACCGGCCCGCCGGCCGCGTCGCGCAGGGCGTAGACGGCGGCGTGCAGGTCGGTTATCGGCACCTCCAGTCGCAGTGCCGTGTCGCCGGGGGCGAAGGGGTAGCTGCGCCACCACGGCGGTGCCGTCCGCGCGACCGTCGAGCCGGAGCCGAAGATGGCGACCAGCCGGTCGGTGCGCTCTGCCACCTCGGCGGGACCGCCTTCCAGCAGCACCACGAGCGAACCGGTACCCGTCGGACCGGTGGACGCGCGCCCGGTCATCGACGGGTGGAGCGCCATCGACTCGGCGCGACGGTCCCGCCGTGGCCGGCAGCCGGTGCCGACCGGCAGGTCGATCTCGATCGCGGCCGGGTCGAGCCGGGCGGCGAGCACCGCCCCGATCAGATCGTGCACCTCCAGCGGGGTCCACACCGGTCGGGTCACCCACACCCGAGCGGCTGGCACCGTCTGCACCCGCAGCGTTGCGCTGACCAGCACGCCCAGCGCCCCCTCCGAGCCGCACAGCAGACGCGCTTCGGCCAGCCCGGCCGCCCCGCCGGCCACCTCGGCCAACTCACCGTCGGCGGCCAGGTAGCGCAGGCCGATGAGCTGGTCACAGGCAGTGCCGTGGCGGTGTCGCAGCGGGCCGGCCTCATCCGCCGCCAGCACCCCACCGAGGGTGGCACCCGGCGAGGGGGCGTCCAACGCGAGCCGCTGGCCGGTGCGCTCCAGGGTGGCCTGTACCGCGCGCAGCGGCGTGCCGGCGCCGATCTCGGCCGTGCCCCGGTCCGGCGGCTGGTGGCCGATGCCGGCCAGTCTCCCCGTGTCGAGCATGATGTCGACCCGTTCTGGTGGCGCACCCCAGTCGATCTTGGTGCCGGCCCCACGGGGCACCACGGTCAGGTCGTGCCCGGCGGCCAGCCGCAACACCTGCGCGGCGGCGTGCGGGCCGCCCGGCACCGCCACCCAGCGGGCCGTGCTCCCGGCCACCTCGTCGGCGGGGCCGGCGAGGCGGGCGAAGCGCGGGCCGCAGATCTCGGTCAGCCGGCGGGTGATGTCGCGGACACCGGACGCACCGGTGGAACGGGGTGGCACCATGCCGGCGATCGTACATGTGTTCGAACGATCGGGTGCACAATTGCGCCGCACCACAGGCCGCTACGGCCGGTAACGTGGCGCCGTGACCACCGAGACCCCCGTTCCCGCGGCCAGGCGGGTGCCGACCGAACGCGTCCACCACGGCGACACTTTCGTCGACGAGTACGCCTGGCTCGCCACCAAGGACGATCCCGAAACGATCAACTATCTGAACGCCGAGAACGCCTGGACCGAGGCCCGGACGGCACACCTGTCCGGGCTGCGAACACAGTTGTTCGAGGAGATCCGGCGACGTACCCAGGAGACCGATCTGTCCGTGCCGACCCGCAAGGGTGCGCACTGGTACTACACCCGCACGGTCGAGGGCCAGCAGTACGGCGTGCACTGCCGCCGGGCGGTCCGCCCCGACGAGACCACCCCGCCGATCAGCGCGGACGGTGCCCCGCTGGACGGCGAGCAGGTGCTGCTCGACGGCAACCAGTTGGCCGAGGGGCACGACTTCTTCGCCCTGGGCGCCTTCGACATCAGCCCCGACGGGCGCTACCTGGCCTACTCCACCGACTTCTCCGGCGACGAGCGGTTCACCCTGCGGGTCAAGGACCTCAGCACCGGTGAGCTGCTGCCCGACGAGATTCCCGGCACGTTCTACGGCACCGCGTGGTCCGCCGACGCCTCGGTGCTGTTCTACGTCACAGTCGACGAGGCGTGGCGGCCCCACCGGGTCTGGCGACACGTGATCGGCACCGCCGCCGCCGAGGACGTGATCGTGCACGCCGAGGACGACGAGCGGTTCTGGGTAGGGGTCGAGCTGACCCGCTCGGAGCGGTTCATCCTCATCGACATCGCCAGCAAGCTCACCAGCGAGGTACGGGTGATCCCGGCCGGCAACCCGACGGGCGAGCCCGCGGTGATCGCGCCCCGCCGGCAGGGTGTCGAGTACTCGGTGGAGCACCACGGTCACCGGTTCCTGATCCTGCACAACGACGGTGCCGAGGACTTCGCCCTGGCGTACACCTCTGCCGACGCCCCGGGCGACTGGGTGCCGCTGATCGAGCACGCCCCGGGCACCCGACTGGAGTCGGTCGACGCCTTCGCCGACCACCTGGTCGTCACGGTACGCAGCAACGGCCTCACCGGGCTGCGGGTGCTGCCGGTCGGCGGCGGCGACGCCCACGACATCGAGTTCCCGGAGCCGCTGCACACAGTGGGTCTGGACGCCAACCCCGAGTACCGCACCGGGCGGCTGCGGCTGCGCTACACCTCGCTCGTCACGCCCGATTCGGTGTACGACTACGACCTGGTCACCCGCGAGATGACGCTGCTGCGTCAGCGGCCGGTGCTGCCCGGGCCCGACGGTCAGGTGTACCGGCCGGAAGACTACGAGCAGCAGCGCGACTGGGCACTTGCCGACGACGGGACCAAGGTGCCGATCTCGCTGGTCTACCGGCGTGGCACCCCCCGGGACGGTTCGGCGCCCTGCGTCATCTACGGCTACGGCTCGTACGAGGCGAGCATGGACCCGTGGTTCTCGGTCGGCCGACTGTCCCTGCTGGACCGTGGGGTGATCTTCGCGGTGGCGCACATCCGGGGCGGCGGCGAGCTGGGTCGCCGTTGGTACGACCACGGCAAGATGCTCGCCAAGAAGAACACCTTCACCGACTTCGTGGCCTGCGCCCGGCACCTGGCCAAGGCGGGCTGGACGGCGCCGGACCGGCTGGTCGCCCGGGGCGGCTCGGCCGGTGGGCTGCTGATGGGCGCGGTGGCCAACCTGGCGCCGGACGCCTTCGCCGGGATCGTCGCGCAGGTGCCGTTCGTGGACGCGCTCAACACGATCCTGGACCCGTCGTTGCCGCTCACCGTCACCGAATGGGAGGAGTGGGGCAACCCGCTGGCCGACCCCGAGGTGTACGCGTACATGAAGTCGTACACCCCGTACGAGAACGTCGCCGCCCTGGACTACCCGGCGATCCTGGCGATGACCAGCCTCAACGACACGCGGGTGCTCTACCACGAGCCGGCGAAGTGGATCGCACGGCTGCGGGCGGTCGCGCCGCAGGGCGAGTATCTGCTCAAGACCGAGATGGAGGCGGGTCACGGCGGACCGAGCGGGCGCTACGACGCCTGGCGAGAGGAGGCGTTCATAAACGCCTGGACCCTGGACCGCCTCGGCCGCGCCTGACCGTCCACCGGCCTGGTGTCTCAGTGACGCGACTGCGTCGCCGGGACATCAGGCCGGGCCGCCCGCTCCGCCTCGGGACGAGGACCGAGCCCGCTCCCGATAACGACCGTCCAGAGCAGAAACGGCAGCACCGCCACCCGCTCCATCCCGCCGACGCCGAGGCCGAGATCCACCTGCCCGAGGAAGAGCAGCGTTCCGGCGGCCCCGGTCAGGCCGAGCAGAAGATTGATCCGACGGGCCGGACCGAGCACCGAGGACCGCTGTGGCAGCGCCGCGAGCAGCAGCGCCCCGTTGCCCGCACCGAACACCAGCAACGCGGCCAGGAAGTGCCGATTCTCGTCGACGTCCGCCGGGTAGACGCCGGCCAACACGTATCCGCCGGCACCTGCCAGCGCCGCGAGCTGCACGGCCCGTACGGCCGCACCACGGCCGAGCATCGACCAACTGAGCAGCAGACCGGCGATGATGAGGAACCCTGTCGCGATCATCGTGCCGTTCATCAGCGGATGCCACGGCGAGCAGACCGGACGTGGTCGGCTGCTGTCCCAGACGCCACAGGCGACGTTCCCGAGGTCACTGATGTTGTGGGTACGCCAGTCGTACGGCGGATGCCGCCATCCCCGGCCGGTCACCGCGATCCCGGCGGCGAACAGCGGCGCGGCGAGCAGCAGGGCGTAGGGACCCAGACGGTGAACAGGCATGCGTCCAGTTCAGTCGATGCCGTGGTGCGGGCGCACTACCGCTGCGGCGAGGACCGGGGTAGTGCTGGCCATACCCGGGAAAGGGTGTCCAGCGGGCTGGGGGCGACCTGGTCGGATCACTAGCGTCGGCGGTATGACATCAGCCGCACCGACCCATCTCGCCCAGGCCCTGCGGCAGCCCCGTTACTCGCTTACCGGTTGGCCGTGGCGTGCCCTGGCGTACCTGTTCACAAGCGTGCCGCTGGCCGGGGTGCTCTCGCTCGGGCTGCTCGTCCTGCTGGCACCCCTTGTCGCCGCCACGAACGCGGCACGGCAGGGCCGGCCCGTGCCGCTGGCGCTCACCGTCTTCCTGACCGTCGGCGCACTGACAATTGTGGCGCTGGCACCGCTGCTCAGCGCGCCGGTGGCGGCGTTCGAACGCTACCGGCTCGGTCTGGTCGACAATCGGCACCTACCCACGGCGCCCTGGCGCGGACTCGCCGCCCGCTACACCACCGGCGCAGCCTGGCGGGAGGCCGCCTACCTGTTCGTCCTCGGCGGCCTGGTCCCTGCCGTGTACTGGCTTTTCACAATAGTGGTGCTGCTGGACGCCGTACTGATCGCCAGCCCTTTCCTGGTCGCCAACGGCGACCAGGTGGTCCTGCTCTGGGCCACCCCGGACACGACCGTCGAGACGATCCCGCACGCGATCGTCGGGGTGCTGCTCGTGCCGGTCCTCTGGTACGCGGCCGGAGTGCTCGCCACGGCTCAGGCCACCGTGGCGCGGTGGCTGCTGCGGGGCGCCCACGACGGCCTCGCGCTGCGCGAGGTGACCCGGTCACGCGCCCGGTTGGTCGACGCCTACGAGGCGGAACGGCGGCGCATCGAACGTGACCTGCACGACGGCGCGCATCCCCGGCTGACCAGCCTCAGCCTTCAGCTCGGCCTGGCCCGGCTGGACGTGCCGGAGGACTCGCCGGCCGCCCGGCCGCTCGCCGTGGCACACGAGCAGGCGAAGGGACTGATGGTGCTGCTCCGGCAGATCGTCCAGGGCATCCGGCCGCAGAGCCTCACCGACCTGGGGCTGGCCGGTGCGGTCCGGGAACTCGCCGACGAGGCGACCATCCCCGTCGAGGTGCACGCCGACCTGCGGCGGGCGGTGCCCGAGACGGTCGAGACGACTGCGTACTTCGTGGTGTCGGAGGCGCTCGGCAACGTGGCCCGGCACGCCGGGGCGACTCGCGCCGAGGTCCGGCTCATCGACACCGGCACCGAGCTGGTCGTCGAGATCAGCGACGACGGCCGGGGCGGCGCGGACCCGGCGCGGGGCAGCGGGTTGACCGGGCTCGCCGACCGGGTGGCCGCCGCCGAGGGCCGGCTGCTGCTGGCCAGCCCGCCCGGCGGCCCCACTGTCGTCCGGGTGGAGCTACCGTGCAAGGCGTGACCCGGGTCGTGCTCGCGGAGGACGAGGTGCTGCTGCGGGAAGGACTGGTGGCCCTGCTCGCCCGCTTCGGCTTCGACGTGCTCGACGCCGTCGGCACCGCCCCCGCACTTGTGGACGCCGTCCGCGCGCACCGGCCGGACCTGGTGGTGACCGACATCCGGATGCCGCCCCGGCAGCGGGACGACGGGCTACGCGCGGCGGTGGAGCTGCGCGCCGAGCAGCCCGGTCTGGCCGTGGTGGTGCTGAGCCAGCACGTGCAGCCCGAGTACGCCTCCGCGCTGCTCGCCAGCGCCGACGGCCGTCGGGTCGGCTACCTGCTCAAGGACCGGGTCGCCGAGGTCACCGAGTTCGTCGACAACCTGCGTACCGTCGTCGGCGGCGGCACGGTGGTCGATCCCGACGTGGTCCGCCGGCTGCTGCACCGCCCCCGCGACCCGCTCGCCGCCCTCTCCGCCCGCGAGCGGGAGGTGCTCGTACTTGTCGCCGAGGGGCGGTCGAACGCGGCGATCGCCGGCCGCCTGCACGTCACGGAGGCGGCGGTCGGCAAGCACATCGGCAACATCCTGGCCAAGCTCGGCCTGCCACCGGACGACGGCACCAACCGCCGGGTGCTGGCGACGCTCACCTACCTACGGGCCGACGCCACCTGGTCCGCCAAGCCTGTCTGAGGAGGCTCGCCCGTGGCGAACCGAGTCGCTCAGCTGGCGCGCAGCTCCTCCACCGCCGTGTTGGACCGAAGGAAGAGCACCCCCAGCCCGACCACGACAAGCACCGCGACGATCGCGCCGGCACCCTGCAACGCCAGCTGCCCAATTGGTACGCCGAGCGTCCGACCGCCCCGGCCGAGGTTGCCGCTGAGCAGTCGACCGATGGCGTGCTCAGCGGCGTACGGTGACCGACGCGCTTGTGGACTTGCCGTCCGCGTACCCTGCCTTGCGGGCGATCACGGTGACGGTGAGCTTCTTGTTGCGCATCGAGGACGTCAGCTTCAGCGTCTTGCCCGTCTTACCCTTGATCACCTTTCCGTTCAGCCGCCACTCGTACCGGTAGGAGTCCGCCTTCGGCGACCAGGTGCCGACGGAGGCGGTCACCGTCCGGCCGACTTTGGCCGTACCGGTGACCTTGGGCTTCTTCGTCGCCTTGGGTGCCACGCCCTTGGCGATCGCGACTGTGGACTTCGAGGTGGCCGTGCCGTTCGGGTGACCGGCCCGGACTGCCGTCACGGTGACCGTGAGCTTCTTGCCGAGCAGGGAGGCGGGGATGGTGAGCGACGCACCGGTGGCACCCTTGATCGCGGTGCCGTTCGCCGCCCACTGGTACCGGTACGACGTCGGGCTGGGCGTCCAGGTCCCGGTACCGGCCTTCACGACGCGGCCGACGGCGACCGTCCCGGTGATCGCCGGCAGCGTCGTGGCCTTCGGCGGGGGCGGAGCGACGATCTGCAGCGTGACGGGCATCGTCACCGAGTACCCGAGCTCGTCGTGCGGGGTCAGCGTCACCGTCGCCGGGCCGGTGGCCGCACCGGCCAGGTCGACGAAGGCCAGCATCCGTACGCGATCCCCGGTCACCTGGTGGACCTGCGCCCGCACCGGCTTCCCACCGGCCGGCGTGACCTCGACGACGTCGTCCTTGTGCAGGTCGAAGCCCGTCAGCTCCAGCATGTGCACCTTGCCGGTGGCCACCGAGGGCGGACTCACGTCACTGAGGGAGACCGGGCGATGCGCGATCCGGAACCGGTGTTCGGTGACCGACGAGGTGCTGCCCGTCGCCGTCGTACTCCAGGCGAGCAGCTCGTACTCGCCGACCCCGGGTGGCGTCCAGGAGAGGGTGGCCGTTCCGTCCGGGCCGGCCGGGAGGGTGGTCACCGGACCTTCGTTGATCCGGTAACGGAACGCGGTCGTACCGGGCATCCCGGCGGTGAAGGTGAAGGAGCCCGGCCACACCCGGCCGACGCCGTCCGCCGGGAACGCGGTCGAGGTGACCGGGGGGCGGTTGGAGACCGACCAGAGGATGGTGGCGGTACTCGTCTGCACACCGGCGGCGTTCCGGGCGTAGACAGTGATGTAGTGGGAGCCCTTGACGGTGGGCAGGAGCTCGAAGGTGGCGCTGCCGTCGGCCCCGGGCGTCAGGGTCTGACGGCTCGCCGCGTCGGAGTTGACCGTGACCACGTACTCGACCGGGTTCGCCATTCGGGTACGAGCGGTGAAGGTGGTTGGTTCCACCCAGCCCACGCCGGGGGTCCGCGAGACGGTCGGTGCCGCACCGTCGACGATGTACCCGAGGTAGCGGGACACGGAGACCGTCCCGTCGGCGCTCACACTCTGGACCAGCAAGGATCTGATCTCGTGGTGGGTGACCGTCCAGGTGAGATCTGCGGTCCCGTCCGGGCGCGCGGCCACGCTACCCGTGCCGCGCGTCTGCCCCCACACGTCGCGCATCTGGTACGTGTAGGACACGACATCCGGTGCCCCCGGCCGCAGACGTACCGTGCGCGACTCCCCGACCACCAACTCCGTCCCGTCCTCGCCCGGATCGACGAGCCGTGGGCCATTGTCCACATCGAACGCGTACGCCATCTCCGTCAGTTGTGCACCGTCGGCGGTCACGTCCCGGACGTACAGCGTCTGCCGTCCCGCACGGTCCGGGGTGATCGACGCACTTCCCTGGCGCGCGGCGACTGGGACGGTGCCGGATGGGCCGTCCTCGCCGAGCCGCCAGGCGAACCCCACCGTGTCGGTGCGCCACGAGAGGAACGTGAACCTGCCTGCCACCCCGACGGTGTAGTCGAGGTTGGGTGAGTTGGGGTACGCCGGATACGCGGACGAACTCACTGCCGGGGGTCGTTCGCTCTGCTCGGACTGCAGCGTGGTGCCGGCCGCGAAGGCCGGTGCGGCCACCGGTACGGCGGTCCCGGTGGCGCTGAGTGCGGTCACGGCCAGCAGCGCCACGATCCGTCGGAGTGGGCGCGAGCGGGTAAGCATTCTGTCCCCCATGTACCGACCGGGTGATCATCACCGGTGGGGAAGCGAGAATGACAGATGTCATCCGGGCAGCGCAAGGCGGGATGCCACAGGCTGACCGAAAGGCGGACCGTCACACGTCTCAGGTGGTGCGCAGTTCCTCCAGCGCCGTGTTGGCCCGCAGGAACAGCACCCCCAGCCCCACCGTGACCAGCACCGCGAGCAGCGCGCCCCCACCGACCAACGCAAGCTGCTCCAGGGGTACGTCCGGCGTGCGGATCACGCGCTCGATCACCGCGAACTCGACGTGCTGGGTGCGGGTCGCCGGGTCCTGGCACAGTTCGACGCTGGCCCGGCACACCTCCTGGGTGTAGCCGCCGCTGGTCACGTCACCGGTGAACACCCGCCCGATCGAGTACCCGACGCCGACCGCGAGCAGCACGGCGGGCACCACCGGCGCCAGCACCTGGATGAGGATCGACGTGCCGACGGTGGCCCGGGGCACCCCGGTGGCCACCAGCGCGGCGTACGCCCGACGGCGGGAGACGATCCCCTCCACCAGCGTGACCAGCAGGCCCGCCGTGGCGATGGCGACCGCCACGAGGACCGCCAGGTCGATCAGGTCCATCGTGTTCAGATAGAAAGATCGGCCGTCGCCCACGAAGCCGCCGAATCCGGCCGCCTGGTTCTCCTCCTGTTCGATCCGCTGCCCGAGCTGGAAGTAGGCGCGGAACGCCGCCGCACCGCCACCGATGAGCACGCTGGCGAGCAGCGCCGCGAAGGTGCGACTGCTGCTCCACGGATCGCCGGTCAACCGGCGGGCGGCCAGCAGCGTCGCCGGTCCCCGGGCGAACCGGTGCAGCAGCCACCCGGCGGCGTACGACAGCCATCCGGTCCCGAGCACCACGCCCATCACGGCGGCGAAGAGGCCCAGGGTGAACAGGATCGCGATCCAGTCCGTACCGACGCCTTCGAGGGCCTGCCGCAGCGGCTCGGCCAACGCGGCCGCCAGCACACCGATCCCGATGAGCAGCGCCGGCCAGGGCCGAGGTGATCGGGTCCGACCGGCCCGCCGGAACACGCCCAACGGTGTGGTGGCGACCCGGCGCAGCAGTAGCGCCGTGCTCGCCGCGGCGAGCACCGGCAGCCCCAGCGTCACCGCCGCCATCGCCGGCACCGTGGGCAGGACGTCGGTGGGCAGGGCGAGCTGACCGTTGGCGTCCGGGCGGTGCAGCAGCTCCCGCCCGCCGAGGTACACCGCCAGTCCGACCAGGGTCCCGACCAGCGCGGCGAGGCCGGTCTCCAGCATCGCGACCCGGGTGACCTGGCCGGGGGTCGCACCGGCCAGGCGCAGGGCGGCCAAACGGCGGTCCCGTCCCGGGGCACCGAGGCGGGCACTCTGCCCGGCCAGGGCCAGCACGGGTACGGCCAGCAGCACCAGCGCGAACGCCGTGCCCCCACGCAGCCCCGGCTCGCGCAGCAGCGCGTTCGTGTACTGCTCGGACTGCGCCCACTCGTCACCGGGGGGCTTCTCGATGGCCAGCACCGTCATCGCCGCCAGCCCGGCGAGGGTGGCCAGCAGGGCGCTCAGCGCGGTCAACGCCACCCGGGCGGCGTCGGTGCGGTTGCCGGCGAGGGCCAGCCTGGTCAGGGTCGCGCCGCTCACCGGGAGCCGCCGGCGAGCGGCGCGTCGAGGCCCAGGCCGGTGTGGTCGATCACGCCGTCGCGCAGGACGACCTCACGATCGGCGTACGCGGCGATCCGTGGCTCGTGGGTGACCAGGACGACGCTCGTGTGCTGCTCCCGGGCCAGCCGGACCAGTTGGGTGAGCACCTGCTCCCCGGTGAGGGTGTCCAGCGCACCGGTCGGCTCGTCGGCGAAGAGCACCCGAGGCTCGGTGACGAGTGCCCGGGCGGTCGCACAGCGTTGCTGCTGACCGCCGGACATCTCGCCGGGGCGCACGTCGGCGCACTCCGCCACACCCAGCCGTTCCAGCCAGGTGAGCGCCGCCGTCCGCGCCGCTCGCCGCCCCGTGCCGGCGAGCAACAGCGGAAGGGCGACGTTCTCCGCCGCGGTCAGCTCGGCGACGAGCTGACCGAACTGGAACAACACCCCGAATTCGGTACGCCGCAGGCGCGATCGGGCCGCCTCGGACCAGGTGTCCAGCCGGTGCCCACGCCAGCTCACCTCGCCGGCGTCCGGCCGCAGGATGCCGGCGAGACAGTGCAGCAGGGTGGACTTGCCGCAGCCGCTCGGCCCGGTCACCGCGACGATCTCCCCCGGGCCGATGTCGAGGGTGATGCCACGCAGTGCCGGTGTCGGTCCGTACGACTTCACCAGACCGCGAGCCTGAAGTTGCGTCACGAGTGCACCTCCCGGTGCCAGTCGGCGACCCGGTCCAAGGTGGTGTGCAACCACCGCAGGTCGGCATCGAGATGGGCGATGGCGTAGTCGGCCGCCACGATGTCGTCGACGGTGGCCGACGGGGCCGTCTTCAACGCGGTCAGCTCACGCAGCCGCTCGGTGTGCGCGCGGCGCTGCGCGACAAGGTACGCGCGCGCCCGGTCCACGTCGGCGACCAGCAGCGCCACCACGACCTTCGCGAACAGCGGACTGCTCACGTACGGCATCGGTGGCTCGATGCTGCTCAACCACTGGTCCAGCGTGGCCCGCCCCTGCTCGGTGAGCGTGTACGTCGTCCGATCCGGGCCGGCGAGGCGTTCCGGCCCGGTCGATGCCACCAACCCGTCCCGCAGCAGCCGGCCAAGCGTGGCGTAGACCTGCCCGAACGCCAGCGGGCGGGCCTGCGGCAGTCGCGTGTCGTGGGCCCGCTTCAACTCGTACCCGTGCATGGTGCCGGTGGCGAGCAGCCCCAGCAGCAGGTGCGGTGTGGACACCAGGCCACTATTCACTCAGTGAATAGTGGCCGTCAAGCTCGCGCCGGTGTTTCGCCGTTCAGCCGACCGGCGACCAGGCCGGGTCGCGGCCGGTCATGCCGAGCAGCCGGGGCAGCTCCGGCAGGGTGCCGTCGACCGGTACCGCCTCGGCGAACACACCCATCTGCCGGGCGGTCGGCGCGAGTTGACCGGCCAGTTCGTGCAGCGCGGGCAGCGTCTCGGGTGCCGGCTCGTACGCCTGACCGGTGGCGACCGCGAGATCCCAGCCGTGCACTGTCAGGTCGAGCAGCGCCATCGCACCCACCATCGGCTGCGGCATCCCCATTCCCGGCGAGACGCCCTGCTCGCTGGCCGGGTCCGACCACGCCTCGACCAGCCGGCGGGTCTCGGCGTCGAACCGGTCCCGCCAGCCGTCGGTGAGGTGGTCAGGCTTGTCGGCCCAGGTCACCGGCGAGCGCCCGGCGAGGGCCTGGAAATTGACCACCACCCCGTACAGGTGGTTGAGCAGATCACGGACGCGATAGTCCCGGCAGGGGGTGGACAGGTCGAGCTGGTCATCGGTGATCTGCCGGACGACCGCCACGGTTCGCGGCGCCGCAGCCGCCAGCAGGTCGCTAGTCTGTGTGGCCATAGGGCCAGCGTATGAGGGTGGTCTTGAAGAAATGCGACAGCCGCGCGGAGACAGCCGGGGCATCCTCGACCCGGCCCGGTTGGCGCGGCAGGTGCGGTTCCGACGGCACCTGCCCACACTTGCGCTGCACCGGTGGGTGGAGCACTACTGGCTGATCGACTGGGACCTCGGCGAACCGTTCGAGCAGCGGATCGTCCCGCATCCGGCGGTCAACCTGGTGTTCCAACGCGACGGTAACGGCCCGGAGCGCGCGGAGCTGGCCGGCGTCGGCCAGGAACTTTTCTCGATCACCCTGACCGGTTCCGGTCGGGTCAGCGGGGTGCAGTTCCGGCCCGGCGGGTTCCATCCGTTCTGGCGGCGGCCGGTCGCCGAGCTGACCGGCCGGAGGCGTCCGATCGCCGACCTGGCGGACGTCGGCGGCCCGCCGGGTCACGCGGTCTGCGCCGGCACGGACGCCGAACGCTGCCAGGCGCTGGACGCGCTGCTGGGCGGCTGGGCACCTCGACCGGATCCGGTGAACGACGAGGTGATGAGCCTGGTCGAGACGATCCGGACCGACCGGAACGTCCGCCGGGTCGACGAGTTCGCCCGCGAGCACGGCGTCTCCGTCCGCCGATTGCAGCGGCTGTTCCTCACCCACGTCGGGGTCGGTCCCAAGTGGGTGATCCGGCGCTACCGGCTGCACGAGGCGATCGAGCGGGCGGCGGGCGGGCCTCCGGACTGGGCCGGGCTCGCCGCCGAACTCGGGTACAGCGATCAGGCCCACCTGGTACGCGACTTCACCGCGGCGACCGGTGTCTCCCCCACGGCGTACGCCCAGACCGGCCGACGCTGGGCTTGAGGCTCGCCCGAGCGGGCCACGGCCCAGGCGGCGGTCGGGCACGGTCTGGTGAATGCGCCAGGTGTCGTCGCGGATCAGCGACGGCGAAGGGCGACAACTGCGACGTCGTCCTGGATCTCGTCCGGCGCCAGTTCGACGAGCAGCCGCTCGCAGAACCGGTCGAGGTCGTCATCGACCCGGGCGGAACACGTCGCGAGGGCGGTCAGGCCCTCGTCGATGGTGGCGTCCCGCCGCTCGATCAGACCATCTGTGTAGAAGACCATCGTCGCCCCGGCCGGCAGCACGAACTCCAGGTCGGCTGGGCGGGGCGCGCGCACCCCGAGCAGCGGCGCGGCATGGTGCACGTACTCCGCCTTGCCGTCCTGAACGATCAACGGGGGCAGGTGACCGGCGCTGGCCAGCCGGATGTGTCCGGTGGTCGGCTCCAGCAGCAGCACACAGATGGTCGCCAGCTCGGTGGGCAGCAGCGTACGCATCAGCTCGTTGACCCGGTGCAGGATCTCGCCCGGCTGGTGCCCCTCCACCGCGTACGCCCGCAGCGCGTGCCGCAGCTCGGCCATCACGGTGGCGGCGTGCAGGGAGTGACCGGCCACGTCCCCGATGGCCAGCAACAGATGACCGTCGAGCATCACCAGCTCGTAGAAGTCGCCGCCCACCTCGGTCTGGGCACTTGCCGGCTCGTAGCGCACGGCCAGGTCGAGACCGGTGATCTGCGGAATCTGCCGCGGCAGCAGGCTGCGTTGCAGCGTCACCGCGATCCGGTGCTCCTCGTCGAAGGAACGTTGTGCCTCCACGGCGGAGGCCACCGCCTGGGCGAGCTGGACCAGCACCGGGGTACGGGCGGTCTGCGTCGCGGTGGGCACCACGACGTAGAGCGGCGCACGGTCCTCGCGCAGCCGGGCGGCCGCGACGGTGACTGTGTCGTCGGCTGGCCAGTCGACAAGCGACCAGTCGGCCGGCTCCTGCACCACGACCGTGGCACCGGTCGGCACCCCGGTGTCGTCGACGATCCAGGGCACCACGCGGGCCTCGGCACCGGGACCGGCGCAGACCCCGGCGATACAGTCGCCGTCGAAGGTCTCGGCGACCACTGCGGCGGGGCTCTTGAAGATCTCCGCGGCACCTGCGGCCGCCGCCTGAAGCAACCTGGTGAAGCTCGGTGCGGCGTGCACCGCGACGGTGGTGTCCGCCAGCCCGGTGAGCCGCTCGGCGAGCAGTTCGGCCCGCCGCCGGGCCTGGTAGTACCGCAGCACCGACTGGGCGGTGGCGACCAGTTCCTCCGGCTCGATCGGCTCAGCCAGGTACGCGTCCGCCCCTCGGGTCAGGCCCTGGGTCCGGTCGGTGGTGTCGACAGCGTGCGCGGACACGTGGATCACCGGCAGCGCCGGGTGGGCCAACTTGATCCGCTCGCACACCTCGAAGCCGCTGAGGTCCGGCAGCCGGACGTCGAGCACGACCAGTTCGATCGGCTCCACCCCGACCCGATCCAGCGCCTCGCCACCCGTCTCCGCCTCCAACACCGTGAAACCGGCCCGGGTCAGCCAGTTCACCAGGAGGTAGCGCTTGGTCCGACTGTCGTCGACCACCAGCACTGTCGCCGCGCCGTCCACGTCACGTCCCGTCCACGGGCAGCCAGACCGTGAAGGTGCTGCCCCGACCCGGCTCGCTGGCCAGTTCGAGAGTGCCGCCGAGCAGGTTCACCAGCCGCCGGGCGTACGGCAGACCGAGGCCGGTGCCACCGACCCGGGCCGGGCCGGGCGCCTGGTAGAACTCCTCGAACACCCGATCGTGCAGCTCAGGTGGGATGCCCGGACCGGTGTCCGAGACGGTCAGCCGCCACCCGTCAGCGTGCCGCTCGGCCCGCAGTCGAACCTCGCCCGCAGCGGTGAACTTCAGGGCGTTGTGCAGCAGGTTGCGCAGCACCTGGGCGAGCAGCACCTCGTCGGTACGCACCGTGGCCGGCGGGGCCGGCTCCTCCACCACAAGTTCGACCTCCGCAGCGGAGGGCAACGCCCGCAGCGTGCCGCGCAGCTGGCCGAAGACGGCCCGCAGGTCCACCTCGGCCCACTCCGGCTCGATCCGGCCCGACTCCGCCTTGGCCAGGTCGAGCAGCTCGTTCACCAGCGTGAGCAGATCCGACGCCGAGGAGCGGATCAGCCCGACCTGGCGTTCCTGCTCGGTGGTGAGCGGGTCGGACGCGGAGTCGCCGAGCAGGCGGGCCAGCCCGATGATCGCGGTCACCGGTGCCCGCAGCTCGTGGCTGACGTTGGCCAGGAACCGACTCTTGGACTCGCTCGCCGCGCCCAGCTGCGCCGACTTCTCGTCCAGCTCCGCGTAGAGGGCCACCACACCCTGGTTTGTCGCCTCCAGCTCGTCAGTGAGCTGCTGGTAGAGCGCCATCACACCCCGGTTGGTCTGCTCCAGCTCCTCGTTGAGTCGGGCCAGCTCGTCGCGCTGGTTGCGGACCTCGTCCAAAGCGTTGATCAATTGAAGGTTCTGGGTGGCGAGTTCCTCCTCGGCGGTGCCCGGTGCGCTCTCGCCGAGCTGGGCGCGCAGCTCCGTCAGACGCTCGGTGGTGAGCGTCCGGGCGGTGGCCGGAACCCGTCGGGACATCCTGACGACCGTATCCCGCTGGACCGTCAGCACGCTCAATGTGTCCACCAGGCGTGCCACCGCGCCCGACTCCGGCTCGTACCGCCCGCCTGGCAGAGGTGCCACCGGAGTGAGATCGACACGCAGGTGACAACGCCCGTCCGGCGAGTCGGCGACGGCGAACACCACGTCGGCTCCGCCGACCGACCGCAGCAGGTCACGGGCGACCTCGCTCAACGCGGTGGCGATCCGGACCTGGTCCTGATGCTCCAGTCCGACCACTGCGGCCACCTCCCGGCCGCGCTGGCGGAGCACGAAGATGTCCTGCTCCACCCGAAGCCCCATCTGGAGCAGCGGCGTGGTGGTCATGACCAGGACCTCGCCACCAGCACCCCGGCGTCGTCGCGCCGGATGCCGGCGTCGCGCAACAGGGTGGCGGCCACCACCAGGGGCGCCCGCCCGGCCAGACCCGGGTAGTCGGCGAGCTGCCACCTGTCGACCACGCCGTCGGTGTGCATGACCAGCAGGCTGCCGGCCTCGAAGGGATAGTCGTACTGTCGGATCACCGGTCGTTGGTGCCCGGCGATGCCGGGCAGCGAGACCAGTCCACGGCGCTGACCGTCACCGGTGGCCACCACACCTGTGATGTTGCCCAGCCCGGCATAGCGCAGCACGCCGGCCGCCGGATCCGGCTCGGCCACGGCGAGGGCCGCGCCACGGGTGTGCGACATCGCCCGGTGCAGGTGACCGACCACCTCCGCCGGCGACGCCGCCGGGGCGTCCCGGAAGGCGGTGAGCGCGGCGTCGGTGGCCGCGGCGGCCAGCGGCCCGTGCCCCAGACCGTCGGTGACCATCACCTGGCGGCGGTCGCCCACGATCCGGACCGCGAAACCGTCCCCGCTGACCGTCTCACCGGTCAACGGCCGGGTCAGGCCGTCGGCCCAGGACGCTCCGGTGTCCGGCTCGGCGAAGACCTGCACGGCGATGACCGTCCCCCGACCCGGCCGCGAGTACGCGTCGAACCAGCTCGCCTGCCGGACTATCGCGCCCAGACCGATGCCGAGGGTGCCGGCGGTGGAGTGCCCGTCGCGGGCGGAGTCGGCGAGGTCGGCCATGCCCGGACCGGTGTCGACAGCGATCATCTCCACCCCGGCGTCCACCTCGCGGCGTACCGGCCGGAGCAGCAGCAACCCGTCGTCGGCGTGCTTGATGAGGTTGCTCGTCAACTCGGCGGCGACGATGGCCAGGTCGGCGATCCGCCCGGCGGGCAGGCCCAACTGGGCACCCATCCGCTCGGCGGCCCGGCGCACGGCACTGCCGGTGCTGCCGTTCTCCACCCGGAACCAGGTGCCCCGGTCGGCGACCGGTTCGGCGGTCACCGGGACCACTTGGTGATCGTGATCCGGGTGCCCTGACCGGGCGCGGTCTGGATGTCGAACTCGTCGACCAGCCGGCGGGCACCGCTGAGACCGAGGCCGAGGCCACCACCTGTGGTGTATCCGTCGGTCAGCGCGAGATCCAGGTCGGCGATGCCGGGCCCGGTGTCGGCGAAGACGATCCTGATGCCGGGTCGCCGGCCGTTGTCGACGGCTGCCACCTCGACCGTCCCACCACCGCCGTAGACGAGGGTGTTGCGGGCGAGTTCGCTTGCCGCGGTGACCACCTTGGTCTGGTCGACCAGGGAGAGCCGGACCGCCACGGCCACGGTACGCACCAACTGGCGGACGCGTACGACGTCCTCGTCGCTGCCCACCGTCTGCGTCTGGGGGCGGCCCAGGTCGACCCCGCTCGTCACGGTGACGCCGTCGGCTCTGGGACCGGGCCGTCGTCCCGCTCGTCGTGATGGTCGTCGTCGGCCCGGTCGATAGCGATGAGTTCCATCCCCCGCTCGACGTTCAGCGCGGTACGGATGCCGTTGAGCGACAGCCCCAGCTCGACAAGGGTGATGGCGACGGCCGGGCGCATCCCCACGACCACCGTCTCCGCGTCGAGCACCCGGGAGATCGAGGCGATTGTGGAGAGCATCCGCCCGACGAACGAGTCGACGATGTCCAGCGCGGTGATGTCGATGATCACGCCGTGACAGCCCGTCGCGACGATCCGCTCCGCCAGGTCCTCCTGGAGTGCGACGGCCGTCTGGTCGGACATGTCGACCTGGATGGAGACCAGCAGGATGTCGCCGATCTTGAGGATCGGCACCCGCTCCATCACGCCTCCCGACGCGACTGGCGGCGGGAGGTTTCGACCCCGGTGAGCCGCAGGACGTGCCGCAGCGCGTCGGCGAGACTCGCCTTGGTGGCGATGTCACCGAACTCGATGCCGAGCGCGACGATGGTCTGCGCGATCTGCGGCCGGATGCCGGAGATGATGCAGTCGGCGCCCATCAGCCGGGCGGCCACCACTGTCTTCAGGATGTGCTGGGCCACCTGCGTGTCCACCGCCGGTACGCCGGTGATGTCGATGATCGCGTACGGCGAGCCGGTGTCGACGAGGGTCTGCAACAGCCGTTCCATCACGACCTGGGCGCGGGCCGAGTCGAGCGTGCCGACCAGCGGCACCGCCACCACGCCCTCCCATAGCTTGACCACCGGGGTGGAGAGCTCCAGCAGTTGCTCGGCCTGGTCGGCGATCAGGCTCTCCCGAGTGCGGACGAAGGTCTCGAAGGTGAACAGGCCCATCTGGTCGACAAGCGCGGAGAAGGAGACATAGTCGCGCAGCGTCGCGACGCTCTGGTCGGCCTCCAGCGCGGTGAGCAGCGCCTCCTTGAGGGCGAACACGCCGGTGGCGGTCTCGGTGGCGGAAAAGCCCTGCCGGGCCTGCCCGCGGGAGAACTCGGCCAGCACGGCCCGCAGCTCGGTGGCGTCCTCGGCGTTCAGGTCGACAGCGCCCTTGCTGAGGGCGTCGACCAGGGCGCGGTGCAGCTCCTGCACCTGCCGGACCAGCTCGGCCTGGCTGAGCCTGCCCCGCAACTGCCCGGCGATGATCTCAGTCCACCGCTGGGTGACCTGCTCTGACCGGCTGGTCAGCAGCTCACTCAACCGGCCGCTCTCGTCAGCGCTGAGCGCCATGGCAATACCCCCTAGACCTGGACCGGCCGGACTCTATCACCGGGGTCCGACGAACTACTTGTCGCAGAGCAACGGAATGACCGTGGACACCTGATCCTGCTCCCGTTCTGCGTACCACGGTCCGCGTGGGATACCGTTCCACCGATAAACAGGAGGTCTGGCGAATGTCCTTGACGGTGCACACGGAACAGCGCGGTGACGTGGTCGTCGTGTCGGTCGCTGGCGAGCTGGACATGGCCACCGCACCGCAGTTGCAGGACCAGATCACCGACCTGCTCGACAAGGGGCGCAGTCGCCTCGTGTTCGACCTGTCGGACGTCTCGTTCTGCGACTCTACCGGTCTGTCGGTGTTCGTCCGCGCGAAGAACAGCTGCGACGAGGCCGGCGGAGTGGTCCGACTCGCCGCGCCACAGCGCGGGGTGCTGCGGATCCTGGAGGTGAGCGGCCTGGTCGAGGTGCTGCACACGTACCCCACCGTCGAGCAGGCGGTCGCCGGCGATCCGACGCCGGCCTCTTCCTGACCCCGACGACTCAACGCTCGTCCTCGATGTAGCGGGGGCGAGCGATAAGCACGCCCGCGCAGGTCTGCACGGCCAGGGCGGCCAGCAGGAAGCCGATCGGTGCCAACCATCCCCCGGTCGCGTCGTGCAGGATTCCGACAAGTAGCGGACCCAGCGCCGCGATGACGTAACCCGTGCTCTGCGCGAATGCCGACAGCGCGACAGTGCCGTCGGCGGTGCGGGCCCGCAGCCCGATGGTGGCCAGGATGAGCGGAAACGCGCCCTGCCCGAACGCCAGCAGCACCACCCACACCAGCGCCCCACTGCGCGGCGCGAACGCCAGACCCAGGTACGCCAGGCTGGAAGCGGCGGTCAACCCGAAGACCAACGGCCGCAGACTGCCCAGCCGGCCGGCCAGCGTCGGCATCAGCAGCGCGATCGGCACCCCGAGCGCGGTCACCCCGGCGAGCAGCAGCCCGGCGTCCTGCGGGCGGAAACCCGCGTCCCGGAACATCTGGGCCAACCAGCCCATGATCGCGTACCCGCTCAGCGACTGCGCCCCGAAGTAGACAGCCATCGCCCAGCCGAGCCGGGTGCGTCCCGGCCGCACGCCCGACCGGGCGGCGGTGCCACTCCGCCGGGCGGCGGTGCGGCCACGCAGGGCCGCCGGCAGCCACGGGAGTACGGCCACCGCCGCCATACCGGCCCAGATGCCCAGCCCGGCCCGCCAACTGCCGAAGGCGTGCGCCACCGGCACCGCGGAGGCGGCGGCCACCGTCGTGCCCACCGTCAGCGCCATCGTGTACGCCCCGGTGACCAGCCCGGTGCGGTGCGGGAAGTGCTGCTTGACAAGCATCGGCAGGAGGATGTTCGCCACCGCGATCCCGGCCAGCGCGAGCGCGCTGGTGAACAGGAACACCACTGCGGAACCGGTGACCGCCCGCAGCACCTGCCCGACGGTGAGGGCCAGCATCGCCAGCACCAGCAGCCGGGCCGGAGAGAACCGGCGGACCAGCCACGGGGTGGCCGCCCCGAGCCCGGCGAACGCGATTGTGGGCAGGGTGGTGACGAAGCCGGCCATCGTCCCGGACAGGGCCAGGCCGACGCGTACCTCGTCGAGCAGCGCGCCGAGGCTTGTCACCGCAGCTCGCAGGTTGAGCGCCACCAGCAGCATCCCGGCCAGCACCAGCCACCCGCCACCGGTACGCGGGGCGGGTGCGGTGGGGACGTCGGCGGGGGGCGATGCGGCCGGGAACCGCTCACCCACCCCGGTCTCGTTGGTCGAAGTGGTCTGCCCCTCGACGGCGGATGTGGGGACGGGGGGGCCGGGGGGTGACGGCGGCATGATCTCGAACCTACAATCATGGGATGAATTCCGGCGAGAGGTTGTAACCAGTGCCACCCGCAGTCGATTCCACCCCGGTGCCGCCGCGCGGCCGCCGGGTCCGGGAGACGATCGCCCAGCTCCGGCAACGGATCATGGACGGGGAGTGGCCGGTGGGCGGTCGGATCCCGACCGAACCGCAACTGGTCGAGGCACTCGGCGTGGGACGCAACACGGTGCGCGAGGCGGTCCGGGCCCTGGCCCACGCCGGGGTACTGGAATGCCGCCAGGGCTCCGGCACCTATGTGCTCTCCACCGATGAACTCGCCCCGGTGGTGGCCCGCCGACTCACCGACGACCGGATGACCGAGGTGATCGAGGTACGTCGCGCCTTCGAGGTGGAGGCCGCGCGGCTCGCCGCGCGGCGGCGTACCCCCGAGGACCTGGCCGCCCTCGACGACGCGCTGGCCGCCCGCGAGGCGGCCTGGCGTGGCGGCCGGGTCGCCGAGTTCGTGGCCGCCGACGCCGCGCTGCACACCGCGGTGGTCGCGGCGGCGCACAACGCCATGCTCGCCGAGCTGTACGCCTCGGTCGGCGCCGCGATGCGCAGCACCCTGGCCCAGGCCATGGGCGACGCGCTGACCCCGGAACGGCACGTCGACCACGCCCGGCTGGTGGCCGCGATCAGGGCCGGCGATCCGGAGCTGGCCGCCCGGGAGGCCGGCGCTTTTCTGGAGCCCCCGCCCGGGGCATAGGTTGTCCCCGACGGAAACGGGACACCTCGGGAGTACGGATGCTCAAGGGCTTCAAAGACTTCATCATGCGCGGCAACGTCGTCGACCTCGCGGTCGGTATCGTCATCGGCGCCGCCTTCACCGGGCTGGTCACGGCGTTCACCGGCTCGTTCCTCCAACCGATCATCAACCTGATCGGCCCCGGCCCTGCTGGCGACGGGGCCCAGTTCAGTCTCGGAGAGGAAAACCCGGTCACCTGGGGGGTCTTTCTCAACGCGTTGATCACGTTCCTGCTCACCGCCGCCGCGCTGTACTTCCTCGTGGTCTACCCGATGAACCGGCTGGCGGAGCGGCGCCGGCGGGGCGAGGAGCCGCCGCCGGCCGCGCCGAGCGAAGAGGTCAAGCTGCTCACCGAGATCCGGGACGCGCTCGTCGCCGCCGGGCGGACCACCCCGGCCCAGCAGCGCGGTGCCCTCGACGACGTGCTCGGCCGTCGGGACGAACCGCCCGCCGCGCGCTGAATCCGGCAACCGCACATCGGCCCCTGTGGGAATCCCGCAGGGGCCGGCTTCTGTCGAACAAATGTTCGATAGAGTCCCCCCATGGAGCAGCGGAAACACCTGTGGAACGGGAAATGGGGGCGGCTGGCCCGGCGGGACGTCTTCCTCCGGACGGATGCCGACCGATGGTTCGTCGAGCAGCGGGCCGGCGGCGCCGAGGGCATCTCCCGGTTCTACGAGTACGACACCGTCGACGAGGCCGAGGACACCATCCGCGCGCTGCTCCAAGGCACCGACACCTGGCGCGAACTGACCCCCCGCCCCCGCTCAGGTTGATCAAGAAGTTCTGGTCGGGATCGGCGTGGATCCCGACCAGAACTTCTTGATCAACGGGGCCTGACGGTGGGGTGGGGTGGGGTGGGGTTTAGGGAAGGGGGAGGGCGGGAACCGCGCGGGGATGGAGCAGCAGGGCATCGATCAGCGGACAACCCTCTCGCAGGTCACCACCGGCATGCGGGTGGTCGACTCGGCCGGCCTCGACGTGGGCACCGTGGACCTCGTCCAACGCGGTGACCCGAACGCGGTGACAGTGCAGGGGGCACCGACCACCGACCCCGGCAGCAGCCTGGACGAACTTATCGAATCCGCAGCGGTGGAGGAGCCGGACGTGCCAGCGGACCTGGCGGCCCGACTGCTGCGTACCGGCTATCTGAAGGTCTCCACCGACCTCGTCCCCACCGGCGCCGTCTACGTCCTGGCCGACCAGATCTCCGCAGTCACCCCCACCACAGTCACCCTCAACACCCCCGCCACCACCCTCCCCCCAGAAGCCTGACCCGCCCCACCCCGTCTCCACCCCACCCCCTTCGCCGGGTCGATCATGAAGTTATCGCGGTGGGTAAGCGCTTGCTCGGGCAACAACCTCATGATCGACGCTCTGGGAGGTGGGTCGGCGGCGGACCGCCCAGAGCGCGGCCTCGGTACGTGACGCGGTGCCGGTCTTGCGCAGCAGGTTGGAGACGTGCACGGTGACCGTCCGCACCGAGATGCCCAGGGCCCGGGCCACCTGCTTGTTGGACATCCCGGCGACCAGGCATTCGAGCACCTCGACCTCCCGGCCGGTCAGGTAGACCGACGGCGGGGACACCGACCCCGGCGCGGACCCGGACCCGGACCCCGGCGCAGGCCCGGACTCCGGCGCGGGCCCGGGCCCCGGCACGGCAGGGCGGCGGGGCGCGAACAGGCCGGGACGGGGCTCCGGGGCGGCGCCACGGGACACCGGCACGGCCGGACGGGACGGGGACAGCGCAGGACCGGACTCGGGTAGCCCGGCCGGATCCGGCGCGGTCAGCAACGCGTCGAGGTCCTGCCCGGCGTGGGCGGCGAGCAGTTCGGTGAGCGCGTACGGGTTACCGTCGGTGCGCCGCCAGACCTCGTGCACCAGTTCGGGGCGTGGGTCCGCGTACACCTGGTTCAGCACCTCGGCGACCTCGGCCGGACGCAGCGGCCCGAGATGCTGGCGCACCACGCCGCGTACCCCGCAGAGGCGGGCGAGGGTGCGGCCCGCGAGTTCCGGTGAGACCGCGCGCGCGGCGGGCCTGGTCGCCACCACCAGCAGCGCCGGCAGCCCGTCGGCGGTGGCCAGTTCGCCGACCAGGTTGAGGCTGGCCGGGTCGAGGGCGTGCAGGTCCTCCACCACGAGCACCGCCGGACCGGCGCCGACCAGCACCCGGACGGTACGCACGGCCAGCCGGAGCAGGGTGCCGGGGGCGTAACGCTCGCGCGGCGCGGTGGGTTGCTGGGCGAGCCAGGCCAGCGCGTCGGCCGGCAGATCGAGCCGGGTGGTGTCGCGTCCGCTCAGCGCCGCGGCCAACCAGTCGTACGGTGCGGGGCTGTGCACCCGGGCGGTGCCGCTGAGCACCACCTCCGGTCGCGGGGTGAAGCCGTCCAGGGCGGCGGCGACCAGCAGACTCTTGCCCACGCCCGGTCCCCCGGTGACGACCGCGACCGCCGGGGAGCGGCGGCGGCCCACGACCACGCTGGACCAGGCCCGGTCCAGCTCAGCCAGCTCACCGGCACGCCCGACCATGGACACCGGCAACATTCCTCAACCCTACGCAGTAGTGCGTAGAGACGCGGGAAGGGTCTTCTTGGCAAGCTTGTCCCATGACGCTGATCCTCCGCTCGGCCATCCTCAACGACATCGGTCTGGTCCGGACCAACAACGAGGACTCCGCCCTTGCCGGCGAGCGCCTCGTCGCGGTGGCCGACGGCATGGGTGGGCTGCCCGCCGGTGAGGTGGCCAGTGAGATCGTCATCCGGATCCTCGACGAGCTGGTCCCGCCTACCGCACCGGACGCCGCCGCCGAGGCGCTCCGCGCCGTGGTGAGCACCGCCAACCAGCGCATCCACGCCGCGATCGTCGCCGACCCCGCCCGCGACGGCATGGGTACGACGCTCACCGCGGCGCTGCTCGCCGGGGACACGCTGGTGCTGGCGCAGGTCGGCGACTCCCGCTGCTACCTGCTCCGCGACGGTCAGCTGCGCCAGCTGACCCGGGATGACACGTTCGTGCAGGCGCTCGTCGACCAGGGCGCCCTCACCCCCGAGCAGGCCCGCCACCACCCGCAGCGCTCGCTGGTGACCCGGGCGGTGCAGGGTGCCGACGCGCCGCCGACGATGGGCGCGGTGACGCTGTCCGCCGGTGACCGACTGCTGCTGTGCAGCGACGGGCTCTCCGACTACGTGGCCGACGACGCGATCGCCGCCACGTTGGGCATGCACGCCGACCGCCACCAGTGCGGCGAACAGCTGGTGAAGCTCGCCCACCAGGCCGGTGCGCCGGACAACGTCACAGTGGTGATCTCCGACGTCGTCACCGGCTGAGGCGCGCCGGCACCCGGACCGCGGTACAGGGGCGTCCGGCGACATCCACCGGACCTCCGCCCGCTCCCGGACAGGACAGGCAGGTCCGGCGCGCGCCACCGCCGGTCCGGTACGGGCCGGCCCGTACCGGACTAAGTAGTTGTGCCATCTAGGTAGCGGCACTAGGGTTCGGCCTGTGGATTCCGACCGTCGGGGGCAGTGGCTGCGCGGGGTGCTCGACCTCTGCGTACTCGCCCTGCTGCGCGACGGCGAGTCCTACGGCTACCAGCTCGCCCAGTCACTCGACGCCGTGGGTGTCGGACCGATCCAGGGCGGCACGCTCTACCCGGTGCTGCTGCGGCTGCAACGCACCGGGCTGGTCACCGCACAGTGGCGGGAGGGCGGTTCCGGTCCGGCCCGCAAGTACTACCAGCTCACCGACGACGGGCGAGCGGCGCTGCGGCAGGGCGGCAACGCCTGGTTGGCGTTCGTGGCCCCGGTGACCAGCATCGTCACGAAGGGGGTCGACGGGTGAACGCCGACGACTGGCTGCGGGCGTTCGCGGCCGAGCTGTACCAGCGCCGGGTGGGCGGCGACGCCGCCCGGCACGTGGTCGCCGAGGCGGCCACCCACCTCCGCGAGGGTGGCGGTGATCCGTGGCTGGTCTTCGGTTCGCCGCAGGCGTACGCCGCCGCGATCGTGGAGAGCATCGGCACCGCACCCGGCCCGCGCCCGGGCCCCGTCCGGCTGCACGCCCGGGGCATCACCAAGCGGTACGGCCGGCACGTGGTGCTCCGCGACGCGTCGCTGACCGTACGGGCCGGGCAGATCGCCGCCGTGGTCGGAGCGAACGGCTGCGGCAAGAGCACCTTCCTGCGGATCTGCGCCGGCCTGGTCTCGCCGGACGCCGGGGAGGTGGCCGTGTCGGGTCGGCTGAGCTACTGCCCGCAGCAGGGCGGCACGGCCGACTTCCTGTTGCCCGACGAGCATTTCGTGCTCGTGGGTGCCGGTCAGGGCGTGCCACGGGGGCCCGCCCGGCAGGCCGGCCGGGCGGCGGCCCGGAACCTCGGCTGGGACGCCGAGGACGCCGCGCTCGCCCGGCACCTCTCCGGTGGTACGCGGCAGAAACTGAACCTCACCATGTCCACGCTCACGCAGCCGGACGTGCTGCTGCTCGACGAGCCGTACCAGGGCTTCGACCAGGGCAGCTACGTCAACCTCTGGGACCAGCTGACCCGGCTGCGCGACGAGGGGCGGGCCATCGTCGTGGTGACCCACCTGCTCAACCAGCTCGACCGGGTCGACGTGGTGCTCGACCTGACCCCCGCCCACCAGGGAGGCCGATCGTGAACCGGCTGGTCACCGTGGCCGAGATGACGTTGCGGGAGTTGGCGCGCCGCCGGGGCGTACTCCTGCTCCTGCTGTTGATGCCGTTGACCTTCTGGCTGATCCGGCGCGACTCCTACGTCGGGCAGTCCGTGCGTGCGCTGCTGCTCGGCATCAGCTGGGCGGTGAGCACCGCGGCGCTCTTCGCCACCAGCGCCGCCCGCGAACTGGAGCCCCGGCTCCGGCTCGCCGGCTACCGGCCGCACCACCTCTACATCGGCCGAATGCTCGGCCTGTGGGCGTTGGGGCTGGCCATCGCGGTGCCGTTCTTCCTGCTCACCGTCGTCGACGCGAACAACCTGCGGTACGGCGGGATCGCCGTGGCGATGCTCTGCTGCGTGGCCGTGGCGGCGCCGTTCGGCATGTTGATCGGTGCCCTGCTGCCCCGCGAGTTGGAGGGAACGCTGCTGCTGCTCACCGTGGTGGCGATGCAGATGCTGCTCGACCCGGCCGATGCGGGGGCGAAGCTGACGCCGTTCTGGTCGAGCCGGGAGATCGGCACCTGGGCTGTGGACCACACCGACGACGGCTACCTGACCCGGGGCGTCCTGCACGGGTTGGTGGTCACCGTGCTGCTGATCGCGACGGTGGCGGGTGTCTTCGCTGTCCGGCTGCGTCGGCGGCGGCACCTGCACCAGGTGCCGATCGCCTGATCCGTCCGGCCCACGGCGGGCTCAGCGTCGTTGACACAGGCCCTAGCATCACGGGGTGCGCCTCAGACCCTCCACCGCCATTGTCGCATTCGGCGTCGCCATCGCCACGGTGACCGCGTGCAGCCCATCCGTGCCGAGTGCCGATCCACGCGGTGCGCAGGCCCCGGTGAACGGCGCCTCCTCGACGCCCAGCGCGCCAGGGCAGGAGCCGGGCGCGCAGGCCACTCCGGCGGCCCAGACCGGGTTGGGCAGCCCGAGCCCAAGTGCCAGCCCCACCCCGTCCGGCGCACCCCGAGGGGTGCGCGACACCGGCAACCCGACCGGACGGGTGACCGTACCGGCGGCGGGGCGGGCGGTCGACACGTCGAAGCCGACCCGTACCGTCGGCAACGGCACCGCCGCCAGTTGCACCTCCGCAGCCGTCATCCGGGCGGTCGCGGCCGGCGGGATCATCACCTTCGACTGCGGCCCCGACCCGGTGACCATCCGGATGACCGCCACCGCGAAGGTGCGCAACGCCAACGGCCCGCAGGTGGTGCTCGACGGTGGCGGCAAGGTGACCCTCAGCGGGCAGGGCAAGCGGCGCATCCTCTACATGAACACCTGCGACGCGTTGCAGGGGTGGACCACCTCGCACTGCGACAACCAGGATCACCCGCGACTGACCGTGCAGAACCTGACCTTCGCCGATGGCGACGCCACCGGTCAGCGCACCGACGGCGGCGGCGGTGGGGCGATCTTCGTCCGGGGTGGCCGGTTCAAGGTGGTCAACTCACGCTTCGTCGACAACCGCTGCGACCGCACCGGCCCGGACCTGGGCGGCGCCGCGATCCGGGTCCTCGACCAGCACGACGACCAGCCGGTGTACGTGGTCAACAGCACCTTCACCGGCGGCTCCTGCGCCAACGGCGGCGCGCTGAGCAGCATCGGTGTGTCCTGGGTGGTCCTCAACAGCGTGCTGCGGGACAACGAGGCGGTGGGCGAGGGCGCCAACCCGGCCCGCTCCGGCACGCCTGGCGGCGGCAGCGGCGGGGCGATCTACTGCGACGGCAACAAGTTCTCCGTACGCGTCGCCGGCACCGTCGTCGAGGACAACGACGCCCGGGAGGGCGGTGGGGCGATCTTCTTCGTCAGCAACGACCGCACCGGCACCCTGCGCATCGAGAACTCGACGCTGCGCCGCAACCCCAGCCGCGGCTTCCAGACCCACCCCGGCATCTTCTTCCAAGGCTCCGGTAAACCGACATTCACCGCCTCCACCATCCGCTGACCCGGGGTCAGTAGGGGTTACCCTCGCCTGCGGGGAAGGTGGGCGCGGCGGACAGCGGCGGGCTGACGGTGCGGGCCCGCTCGGCCATGCCGCTGAACAGCTCCCGCAACGCGCTCACCGAGTCGACACTCGGGCTCCAGTTGAGCTCGGTCTCGGCCCGCTCGCTGGACATCAGCGGCGCGTTGAGCGCCAGTTCCACCCAGCCGGCGTCGACCGGTTGCAGCCGCGCCCGCCAGGTGAGCGCCGCGGCGGCCCGCAGCACCGGGGCGGCCACCGGCACCGTCCAGCCGTGGAAGTGCCGGGCCACCAGCTCGGGAGTCAGCACCGGGTCCGCGGCGACGTTGAAGGCGCCGCGGGCGTCACCCATGATCGCCCGGGCGTACGCGTCAGCCACGTCGTCGGCGTGCACCACCTGCATCCGCAGCCGCCGGTTGGTCGGTACCAGCGGTAGCCGGCCGAACCGCAGCAGCCGCACCGGCGCCAACGGGCCGAGAAAATAGCGGCTGATCTCGGTGCCGGCCTCCCGTTGAAAAATCAACCCGGGTCGCATCCGGACCAGCCGGAGGTCGGGGTGGCTCCGCTCGATCCCGTCGAGCATCTCCTCCACCGTCGCCTTGTCCCGGCTGTACGACGACCCGGGCACCCCGGTGGCCGGCCAGCGCTCGCTGATCGGCACGTCCTTCGGACCGGGCGCGTAGGTGCCGACCGACGAGGCGTACACCAGGGCCGGCACCCGGGCGCGCAGCACCGCGTCGACCACCGCCCGGCTGCCGCCGACGTTGGTACGGCGCAACACGTGCTGGTCGTGGCTGGGCTGGATCTGCCAGGCCAGGTGCACCACCACGTCGGCACCGGCGAAGACGCCGGCAAGCTCGTCCGCCGCGCCCGCCAGACCGATGTCGCAGGAGTGCCACCGCATCCCGCCGTACGGCTCACCCGCCCCGGCAGGCGGCAACCGTCGCGCCACCCCGACAATCTCCACGTCGCGCTCGCGTCGCAACCGACGCAGCAGCGCCGACCCGACGTTCCCGCTCGCCCCCACGACCACGATCCGCATGCCCGGTCCGTACCCGGTCAGCCGCTTTCCAAGCACCCCGTCCGGGCATCGTCAGCGCCGTCGGACCGACGACCGCTCAGCGGGCGAGCAGTGCGCCGATCAGGCAGGCGAAGGCGGCGGCCGAACTGACCGCCCGGACCAGGTTCCACCGCACCCACGGCGCCTCGAACCACTGCCGTACCTCCGCCAGATCGTCGATCCCGTCGACCGGCCCGGCAGCTTCCAACCGGTTGTTGAGCGGCACGTTGCACCGCCCGGTGACCCCGAGCGTGATCAGATGGCTGACCAACGCGGCGATGAGCCAGCCGAGCACCGCACCGTCGGCGCCGATATGCCCGACCACGGCCACCGCCACCAGCAGCGGCCCACCGAGAAACGCCGACAGGAACCAGCCGTTGATGATCTTCCGATTGATCGACTGCATGGTGCCGACCAGCGTCCGACCGTCGGTCGCGGCCAGACCCGGCATCACCGAGCAGGCGTACGCGAAGAACAGCCCCGCCACCAGCCCGGTCGTCAGCGTCGCCCCGGCCAGGACGGCGAGGCGGATCGGCTCCGACATGCGGCACCTCCAGGACGCGGGCCAGCCCGGCAGCCACGAGGTCCGCGCGCCGGCCCAGCCGATCCTGCCAGCCAACGTCCACCCCGTACCCTGGCGGGAGTTGCCGCCACCACGCATCGACAGCCGGGCCGGAAGCCGCGAGCCCGCTCCCGCAGGTGTCCGGTAACCTGAGCGCGCGGGCCGCTAGCTCAATGGCAGAGCTGTGGACTTTTAATCCATAGGTTCAGGGTTCGAGTCCCTGGCGGCCCACTCTCCCGCAGTTCAGCGGCCCTTTGTGGGGCCGCTGTCTTCGTCAGCACGGCTCGTACAGCAGCGAAGTACAGCAGTAGCCGCCTCACCGGTCCAGTGCACTGCCGAGCCGCTTGAGAGCGTCGCGGGTGGCCGCCGAGGAGACCACCGTGTAGATCTCCATCGTGATGGCGAACTGGGCGTGCCGGAGGATCTGCATCGCCACCCGGGGGTGCACGTCCAGGTCCGCCAGGAGTGAGGCGCAAGTCCGCCGAGCGTCCCGCACGGTGATCCGCCGGACTCCCGCCGCGTTACAGCGCCGGTCCCAGAAGCGGTTGAAGTTGCGCGGCTCAATCGGCCGCCCGTACCGGGTGGTAAAGATCAGGTCCGACGGCTGCCAGGCCGGGCCAGCGGCGTCCCGGGCGGCGGTCTGGGCGACACGGCGGCGGCCCAGCGCCACGGTGCAGATGTCTGGCAGCGGCAGGGTGGCGTCCGAGGCGGCAGTCTTCGTCTCCCGGTGCAGCAACTCGGCACCGACCCGCTGGAGTTGCCGATCGATGGTCAACTCCCCCGCGTCGAGGTCGACGTCAGACCAGGTGAGCCCCAGCATCTCGCCCTTGCGCAGACCGAGCACCAGGACCAGGACGTACGCGGCGTAGAGCGGGTCGTCATCGGCGCGGGCCGACTCCAGGAAGCGCCGCGCCTCGTCGCTCGTCCACGCCTTCCGCTTGCGCTTGCGTACCGGTGGCAGCTTCACCAGCGCCGCGACGTTGCGAGTGATCAGCCCTTCGGTGATCGCCTGGGACAGCAGCGTCCGGAGCACGGTCCGCAGATGCGTGACGCTGGTCGGCGAGGGCAGATCTCGGCAGCAACGGCCGAGGGCACAGCAGCGACGCTGATCGGGCTTCCGCCTCTCGTCCTTGCCCTGGGCGCAGCACTGGCAGGTCCGCCCCACCTCGTTGATCCAGGTCTGCACGTCGCTGACCCGGAGCTTGTCGAGTCGCTTCCGGCCCAGCCCTGGCACGAGGTAGAGCCGGACCACCACCTCGTAGGTGACGTAGCTGCCCGGGGTGAGGTTCGGCTTGACGATCTCGCGCAGCCAATAGCCGGCGTACTCCCCCACCGTCGGAGAGCGGGTCGCCACTGGGCCGGCCTTCGCCTGCCCGTGCAGCTTGATCCACTTGTCGTGGACCTCCTCGCGGGTCTTGCCGTAGACCCACTTGCGGCCCCGCCTGCCATCGGGCTTCTCGACCCAGACGTACGCGGCGAACCCGTTCCGATACGGGAAGATCGACCCTTCGCCATTCGCGCGAGATCGTCCGGGCATCAGGCCGCCTCCTGCCGCTCGACCTGGTCACGGATGTAGTCGTCGACCCATTCGGGCAGGATGCGGCGGTACTTGCCGTCCTTGATGGAGCGCAGTTCGCCGGTGGCGATCTTCATCTTGACCTTGGAGATCCCGAACCCGAGCAGGACGGCAACCTCGGCAGGCGAGTACCAGCGGGGACGGAGGTCGTGGTTCATGCGGCGGCCCCGACGAGCCCGGCTTCATGCGCCAGCTCTTCCCGGCCGATGCGCCTGGCCTGCCGACGCTTGGCGGCGGCGGTGTTGGCCAGGAGCGCATCACCGTCGGTGAGCCAGCCGGAGCCGACGTAGCTGAGAACACCAACCGTCACAGTGTCGGTAGGGTTGTCGTCCTCGGCGCGGCGGTAGGTCGCGCGGGTGTCGCGGAGCAGGCCGAAGGTGACTGAGTAGCGGCGCGCCTTGGTAAGGAAGTGGCCGCCGAAGCCGAGCATGTGCGCCCAGCGGCGCAGCCCGGCGTAGGAGTTCGGTGTGGTGTCAAGGCTGCCTTGACGGTCTTCGGCCGTTGCGGCGCCGCTAGTCGTGTCGGTGGCAATGGGCCGCCCAAGGTGCCAGCAGGCGTCGATAAGGCGGGCGAGGTGGTCGCCCTCCGGGTCGGCGTAGTCGTCCACGGTGGCAGAGGTGAGTCGGGTCGACTGGTGGCCGGTGGCTTCGGTGGCCTTGGTCGCGTACTTGGCGAGGTAGGCGGCCACCTTTGCGTCGGTCAGCTCGCCGCTGGCGCTGTTGATGCGCCGGACGTCGACCTGCTCGCCCCAGGCGACCCGCCAGCCAAGCGGACGGTCGGGGTGCGGAGGCGTGGTGACGGTGATCTGGCGAGCGGCGGCGTGGACGGCTTCCTCAAGGTCGTCGACGCTGATGCCGGCCGGCGGCGGCACGAGGGCACCCAGGTCGTCGGGGGCGATCCCGTCGAGGCGCAGCAAGACGTGGAAGTGCACGGCCGCCCGGCGCTGCATCTCGGCGACCTTCCCGTGCGACACCCGCACCGGCGGCACCCGTCGCACCCTGCCGGAGTTGGTGGCGACCTGGGCGAAGGGGATGCCGCGACGGCGGCACAACGCGGCGAGGTGCCGTTCGATGGCCTGCTTGGTGCGCCGCCACAACTCGCCGGAGAGGTAGTTCCAGACGACCTGGTGGGCGTGGTCGTAGCAGTCCAGACACAACGGCTGCCCGAGCCGCGGATCGTCGGCGTCGTGACGGGCGAAGCACGCCGCAGGCTGCCCGTGCCGGCAGGTGCCGGCGTTGCTCCGGGCACGACAGGGAGCCGGACGGCAGTCGCAGCGCTGCCGATTGGTGCAGGTGTGCCGGGGAATGTGCCGGTGGTGAACCGCGCCGTAGGACGGAGCGGTGAAGGTGGCGAAGACGACCGGATGCCGGCCGACCGAGTCGGGGACGCCCTTGCCGCCGCTCAGGCCGCAGCGCACAACCTGGTAGGCGTCACCGGCGTAGACCCAGGCGCAGTCGGGGCAGTGCGATTCGCGGCGGTTGCCGCACGCCTTGTAGAGCGCCCCGTCGGGCAGCTCGTCGGTGTGCTGCTCGCCCAGGACCCGGCCGGTCTGCCGTTCGACAGCGGCGATCGTGCCGGTAAGGCGGACAGGTCGGGTACAGCCGCCAGCGGTGCGGGTGTGCTCCAGCCAACCGGAGAACTCCGGCGTGCCAGCGCGGTGCAGCGCTTGGGCGTCCCGGCCGACGGCGAGGCCGGGACGGTACAGGTCAAGGGATGTGGACACGACGCTCTCCTCACGAGGTGACAGGGACGGGAGACGAAGCACCACCAGTCGTGGACATCTGTCCGCTGGTGGTGTTCGTCGTGTCTCCTGGCACCGCCGGAAGGGCGGCTGACGCCGGAGGGCGGGTCCGTGGTGGTGCCACGTTCCGCCGATGGGTCATGTCCTCTCGCGTTCGTGGACGTCACGGGGCCGACACGGGTGGGGAGCCTGGGATATCGGCATTCGGCAGGTTGCCGCAGGCTGCACCCACCCGTGAAGGTGAGCGAATCCGGGCCATCGTGGACGGCAGGAAGGCCGTACTGGGCCGCTCGGCGGATTCGGACGACCGGCACAGCGGTCGGGGCGATCGAGAGGCGGCGGGACGTGACCCGCATCAGCGGCAGGAAGGCCGCTCGACATCTCTGAAATCGAGTCCAGCGATCCGGCAGGAAGGCCGCGCTGGCGTCCTCGACAAGCGTCAGGGTAGCACCGGGTACCGACACGTCAACCCGCCGTGACCCTTACGGCCGGGGCGGGACGGCCGGCAGCCGGCCGGTGTGGGAGGACTTTCTGTACGTCTATCAAGGCGGCCCTGAACGGGCCGCGCGCGCCGCCGCCTGGGCGCGCGTCCGACGCTCCGCTGTCGCTCCGCGTCGGCCACGCAACACGCCCGGCGGCTGGCGCGGAGAGCGGAGTGCCCGGGGCCGCCGCAGACGGTAGCGCCGAGAGTGGTCGAGGTTCGTTGGCCGGCAGCCGGCCGCGCCGCGCCCGAGCGACGCGGCGCAGGGAAGGGCACGCCGGGTCCGCGCGGCGGGTCGCGCCGGTCGCCGGATCGCGGTCAGTGCGCCTCCGGCGGGGGCGCAACGGCTCCAGGATGGCCGGGGCTCCGTCCGCGCGTTGCGGTCCGTGGGTGGTTGCGCAGGGCCATCCCGTCTGCCGCCGACCCGGGCGAGCCGAGCAGACCACCGCCCGACCCGCCAGCGTCCGGTACGAGCCGTCAAGGTTCGCTTGACGTGGCGGACCGGGCGGCGGCCCGCTCCCCAGGAGGGCGGGTCGGCGGCAGACGGGATGGCAGGATTGGCCTCGTTCTGACGAGCAACGGGAGGCACCAGGATGTCTGGCTGGGTTGATCTCTTGAGTGAGTCGCACGGCATTCGGGCGATTTACGGTGAGGACCTGCCGGCGCTGACGTCGGTTGACCTTCATGAGTTGGTCCTTCATCGCGACGGGCCACGCGCTACGTTGCGCTTTGACCTTTCTCAGTTCCCCAAGTCGCCACCGAAGAAGTGGGCGGATCAAGGCTTCAACGTCGTTCAAGTCCAACTCATGCTGGTGGATGTGCTGCACCTGACCATAGTTGGTTGGACGGCCCGCGCTGTGTCAACGCCGGCTGAACTTTGGCTCTGGCACACATTCTGTGATTGATCTTGTTGATGGCTCACGGGGTGGTCAGGACGCGTTTGCGGAGGAGGTCGAGGTTCGCGCGGCCATAC